>NZ_WPCC01000037.1 GCF_009741925.1 Natronomonas sp. CBA1123 | reverse complement strand
GGAAGCCGGCGGTGACGGCGGAGCAGGGGGCGGTACCGGCGGCGCACAGCGCCGTGCCTCCGATACGAACGTCCAAATCGAGGGCATCGACGAACCCGACCGGCTGAAGACGACGAGCGACACACTGTACTACGCGACGCGACAGCGCCACGTCCGCCCCGCGCCGATGCCGGAACCCACTCCCGAAGACCGGACCGCCGAAAGCGAGCCAGTCGAACCGCCGACGGAGGACCGAAGCGGCGTCCACCTCGTCAACGCCTCCGACCCCGCCGCCCCGGAAGTGGCGAGTCGTCTGAATATCTCCGGGCGACTGCTCTTGGCCAACGATAGCCTCGTCGTCTTCGAGGACGACCGACTCCTCGGCTACGACGTGGCTGACCGCGAGAACCCCGAGCGGACGTGGTCGAAATCCCTCTCGGACCGCGTCGTCACCGCGCGACTCCACGCCGGCACCGTCTATCTCGTCACCGTCGACGGTGTCGACCGCCGGAGTCCCTGTCCGATTCGGCCGATGGACGACGTGGTGGTGCCGTGTGCCTCGATTCACCACCCCAGCGAACCGGCGCCGGCCGACGCCACCTACACGGTGACGACGTTGGACCCGACCGACGGCGAGGCCGACGACAGCGCCTCCTTCGTCGGGTCGGGCGGCGACAGCGTCGTCTACGTCTCCGCGAACTCGGTGTACGTCACCTACCCGAAGCCGCTCAATCGGGCGGATATGGTCGCGGAGTTCCTCGTGACCAATCAGTCCGACCGCCTCGACGACGACACCGTCGAGCGAATCGAGGAGATTCGGGACTACGAGTTGAGCCAGCGGTCGAAGCGATTCGAGATACAGCGGGCCATCGACTCGTGGCTGGCCGGGTTGAACGACTCCGAGCGTCGCGAAGCCGATCGGGCCCTCCAAGAGGACCTCCAAGCGTGGGCCGCCGACAACAAACGCCGATTCCAGCGGACCGGTATCGTCGCCTTCGACGTCGAGGGCGCCGACACCGACGCCCCGAGCGTCGAAGCAGGGGCGACCGGGTCGGTTCCCGGCCGGCCGCTGAATCAGTTCTCGCTCGACGAACGCGACGGCGAGTTCCGCATCGCGACGACAGTCGACGGCGCCTTCGGAACCGACAGCGAGAACGACCTCTACGTCCTCGACGAGAACCTCGACGTCGAGGGGTCCGTCAAGGGGATGGGCATCACCGAGCGCATCTACTCGGTCCGCTACACCGACGACGAGGCCTACGTCGTCACGTTCCGGCGAATCGACCCCTTCCACGTCGTCGACCTCTCCGACGCCGAGAACCCGACCGTCGAAGGCGAGTTGAAACTCCCCGGCTTCTCGTCGTATCTCCATCCGCTTTCGGAGGACCGCATCCTCGGTGTCGGTGAGGAAGACGGCAAGGTGAAACTCGTCGTCTTCGACGTGTCCGAGCCCTCGAACCCCACCGTCGAGACCGACCGCATCCTCGAGGAGCGGTGGTCGGCGGTCGGCGAGAGCCACCACGCCTTCCTCCTGGACCGTCGCCACGGCGTGTTCTTCCTGCCCGCTGGGGACACCGGCTACGTGTTCAACTACACCGACGGCTTGGATGTCGAGACGACCGTCGACACCGACGGCAGCGCACGGCGGGCGGCCTACGTCGGCGATTACCTCTACGTCTTCGGCGAGTCGTCGCTGACCGTCGTCGACGAGCGCTCGTGGGAGGAGACGACGACGGTATCGCTCACCGAGTGAGAGCGGCGGTTTATTTGCTCCCGTCGTCTCGGTGAGGGGGATGCTCAAAGTCGTCGTCGGACTCGTACGGAAGCAGGGACTCGACCACGAGGCCTTCCGGGAACATTGGCTGACCGAACACGTCCCGCTGGCCGAGGCGATACCGAGACTGGAGCGATACACTACCTCGTTACCGCGAGCCCCCGAGGAGAGCCGTTACGACGGCTTCGCCCAACTGTACTTCGCAGACGAGGCGGCGCTGGAGACGGCCCTCGCCTCCGAGGCCGTCGAGCGAACGGGCGCCGACCTCGCGAACTTCGCCGACACCGAGGCAGGCTTTCAGACCGTCGTCGAGGAGACGGTTCACGTCGAATAGAGCGTTTTCGAGCGCTCCGGTCGTCTCGATACCGCTACGTACCGGAATTATAAATCTACTATCGCCGCTCGGCGAACCCTCGGGCATGGCGACGACCGACACCACCGACGGTGACAGCGGCGAATCGACCTACCGGGAGTACGTCCTCGATGTCCGAATCGTCGAATGTGAGACACCGAGCGACGAGGGGACACGCTATCGCTTCGAGGCGCCCGAACATCGAGGCGTCACCTTCGCCGACCCCGACCTCGCCGAACTGTACGCCGACGTGTACTTCGACACCAACGGCTTTCAGGAGGCCGGCACGGGCGAGCGAGGCATCCCCCCCGGAGGTGATTCAGGCCGGCCGCGATACGCTCGCGGCGTACTTCCTCACACAACCCTACGCGGACGTGAACTGGGTTGCTTCCTTCTACGGCAAGAAACCCGCCAAGGTCGAACGCTACGTCGCCGCGGTCCGGACCCGCGCCGAGGAGATACGCGACGGGGTCGCCGACCTATCCGACGAGGAGAGCCACCTGTCCGAAGCCGAACAGAGTCGTACGTAATCGTCCAGACGCCTCGGTGGCGACCCAACGGCGACGTACCCCTATTATAAGCCGTTTTGTACGAATCCCGCCGCCCTCCTCACGTATGGTCGAGTTTACTCGACGGAAGTTGATGTCGACATCGGTGGCCGCCGCCCTCGGGGCGAGCGTCTCCGGCGTCGCCGTGGCACAGACCGACGACTCCGACACCCCCGGCGCACCGAGCGTCAAGGGCGACCTCAAGCGCTTCTCGACGACGGCACTCGGCGCGGAAGTGACCGGCCCCTACGTCTTCGACGACGGGTCGCTCCTGTACAGCCTCCAACACCCCAGCCGCGACAACCCCGCGCCGTTCGACAAGAGCGGCATCGGCTACTTCAAGGGATTCTCCTTCGAGTTCGACGGCTCCAACGACGACTTCGAGGAGCTCTCGACGCCGCAAACCAACGACGAACAGGGACGCGTCCGAGGGGCCGACGGCGACTTCGAGATGCTCGCCCGCGAGGCCGACCCCATCAACGGCGGGACGGAACGACTCGGCGTCGCCCAGACGCCCGATGGGAAGGATATCACCCAAGAGGACTTCGAAGGCACCCAGTACGGCGATGCCGCGTTCAATCCCGACTGCAACCAGTTCGTCCCCACCGGCGACGGCGAGGGGTATCTCTTCACCAACTGGGAGAACAGCCCCGGCAACGTCTCGCGCATCCCGCTCAGCAAGGCGGACGGCGAGTGGAGTGCCGACCTCGACAACGCGATGAACGTCGCCAACACGGACGCCTTCCGCGACATCGGCGGAACGCGAATCAACTGCTACGGCGATTTGAGCCCGTGGGGAACGATGGTCTCCTCCGAGGAGAACTACGCCCACCCGCGCGTCTCGCTGACCGCAACGGTGAGCGACGTCGTCGACGCCGGCACCGGCAAGGGCATCCGCGGCGCCCACGAGTTCTGGAACCGGCCGAACCCCAACGGAATTCAGGAGGCAATCGACTCCTACTACGGCGACGACTCGTGGTACGTTCAAGGCTACTGGGCGATGACCGGCGTGGAGTTCCTCGCGTACTACCTCGGCGCCGACCCCGTCGACCAAGGCGACGGCGAGAACACCGTCGACCCCATCGGTGACGTCTACCCCAACCCCTACCGCTACGGCTACCACGTCGACGTCCGGGAACCGACCGCGGAGACGCCACAGCCGGTGAAGTACTACGTGATGGGCCGGGCCGCGTGGGAGGCGCCCGACATCCAACACGACAAAAAGACCGTCTACGGCTGTTCAGACGGCGACAGCAAGGGCATCTACAAGTTCGTCGCCGACCGACCCATCCACAGTTACGACGACCCGATGGACATCGCGGGGACACTGTACGCGCCGAAGGTGACCAACGGCGAGGCCGCCGCCAAGAACTCCCCCGCGGAGACGAATCTCGAAATCGAGTGGCTGGAACTCGGGTCGGCGACCAACAGCGAGGTCGAGTCGTGGATAGCCGACTACGACGACGTGACGCAGGTCGACTACCTCGAAACCCACGCCGACTGGAGCGAGGGCGACGACGTGACCGCCGCCGTCGTGGAGGAAGCCGACCGCGAAGTCGTCGCAAACGGCAATCAGGACTACATCACCGACGCGGAGATTCTGGAATGGGCCGACCAGTACGAGGCCAACGGTCCCGACGGCGTCGACGACGAACTCCGTCGCGTCCCGTTCCTCGAAACGCGGGCCGCTGCAAAGGAAATCGGGGCCTCCATCGAGTTCAACAAAGCCGAGGGCGTCGACAGCATCGAGAAGGCCACACCTGGCGACTACGTCTACTTCGGCATCTCGGAGTTCAACGACGACCTCTCGAACGACACCGGCGACATCGGCATGGAACGGGTCGACGGCGGCGTCGTCCACCGAGCGGAGTTGGAGTCTGACTACAACGTCTCGACGCTGGAGCCGGTCATCACGGGACCGGACGGCTCCGACCCCGCAGACGTGGCCGACGACGCGCTCATCAACGTCGACAACGTCTACGTGATGGACGACGGCCGCGTGCTCTGCTGTGAGGACGCCGACCAGTTCGGTCGCTCCTACAGCAACGACTGCCTGTACGTCTACGAACCCGAAGACGGACCGAACAACGGTCGCGGCCGAGGGAACGGACGGGGCAACGGAAACGACGGCGAGTACGGACACCTCAGCGACCGCTCGCGGAACTCGGAGCTGTCCGACAACGAGAAGGCGGCGTTCAATCGGATGGCCGCCGAGAACGACGACTGAGCGCTCACCCGGAGGCGTTCGGCACAAGACGTAACTAGGATAGCGGCAAATGGGGCCGCATGGTGTTCGAACGCGCCGCCTCGAAACCGGACCCCGAGGACGTAATCGGGGCGCTGGACGACGACCAGTGTCTCGATTTGCTGTACGCCTTGAACGAACCGCGGAGCGTGAAGTCCCTCTCGGAGGCGGCGGACGTGCCGCTGTCGACGACGTATCGGAAGGTCAGCAAACTCGAAGGCGCCTCGCTGGTCGAAGAGCGGACGGAGATTCGGGCCGGCGGCCACCACCGAACCAAGTACGCCCTCGATTTCGACCGCGTCGTTCTCGAATTGGTCGACGGACCGCCGCTCGGAATCGACATCGTCCGGCCGCCCGAACCCGAGGGGCGGCTTCTCGAAATGTGGTCGGAGGTGCGAAGCGAAACGTGACCGACTACGTCACCTTCGTCGTCGCGCTGAAGGCGGTGACGCTCGTGTTGGGCGGTCTCATTACCTACTTCGCGACGAACGCCTACCGCCGGACCGGCTCTCGGCCCATCGGCTTTCTCGCAGTCGGCTTCGGCTTCGTCACGCTCGGGTCGCTTCTGGCCGGCGCCGCCCACCAGGCGTTCGGGCTGCCGGTCAACGCGGTGTTGCTCATCGAGAGCGCGCTCGTCGCCATCGGCTTCGGCGTCATCACCTACTCGTTGTACGAGTAATCAGGCGGTCGCGGTCGGCGGCGCTTCGGGCCACGAAGGTAACCGATGGGAGCGGCGACCGCCCCGACGATGACGCCGACGAGTATCGAGAGGACAACGCCGACGCTGAGCAGGAACGCCCCGACGAGGAACGCCACGAGGAACGCGACACCGAAGGCGCCGAAGCCGGCGGCAATGCGGCGGTTGCCCGCCTCCTCGGAGCCGAGACCGAGGGCGACGACGGCGCCGGCGACTGCACCGGCGACGAGGCCGGCGGGGATGCCGACGAACAGCGAGAACTCGATGCTCGGTCCGGCGAGTTCGGTGACTGCGACGCCGACGATGACGAAGGCGGCGACAGCTGCCGCGAGTGTGACTGCGAGTGTTTTGAGGTTCATGGGTGTGGTGTCGACTTGAAGTCGGAGGTCGACAGTGCGAAAAATCCGTTCTGAAGACGGTTAGTTAGGTGGCCGCTGAACCGGGGCCACGCAGTTCATCCGAGGACGTAGTCGAGCTTCGGGTACTTCTCGATGAGCGCCTGCCCGTCGATTTTGTACTGCTCGATGTAGGCGTCCAGTCCGAGGATGCGCCCTGCGCCGAAGGCCGCGACGGCCAGGAACACGAGCATGTACGCGAAGTCGCCGTTGATGACGCCGTGTTCGATGCTCCAGTTCCCGAAGTAGAACATGAGCATCATGAGCGCGCCGAAGAACGCCGCGAGGCGGACGGCGGCACCGACGATGAGGCCGAGGCCGATGAGGACCTCACCCCACGGGACGGCCACGTTCGCGAACTCGACGAACCACGGCGTCGAACCCATCCACGCGAAGACGCCGGCGAGTGGGTTACCGTTGGCCGCCGCGCTGTGGGTCAGGTAGCCGCCCGCGCTGAACGGTTCGGCGGCGAGAACCTTGGTAATCCCCGAGTAGAGGAACGCGTAACCCATCATGAGCCGAAGCGCGAGGACGAACCACGCGCTGAGGCTGTGGGCTTTCCCGGTAACGGTGAAGCTACCGATGGTGCTCTGGAAGACGTTCGGTCCGGTTTGAGTGGTGTTAGTCGCCATTAGTATTCTCCTCGTTTAAGCAGACGCTAGAAAGCAGTATATAACACGTCGCTGATTCCCGAAATCAGAGAAAAAGCCGTTTGAGGGGCTCGATTACCCCAATTTCGTAATTTCGTCTCGCAGAGGGTCACGACCCGCCGTCGACAGTGTCGACCAGCGAAACGGCCTCCGCGATGTTGCCGCCGTTGTGGGCGGTCCGGCGGATGCGCTCGACGAGGCGACCGTGAAGATACGCCCCGTCGTCACCGTCGTCGTAGAGGGTTCGGTCGAACTCGTCGAGTGCGTCGACGACCGCGGTGCGACGGTCGAGGGCCGCAACTGGCTGGCCGTCGAGAGCGGTCGTGACGACGGCGCGAGCATCGGCCGCGAGGGATTCGATTCCGTCGGCGGTTTTCCCGTCCGGTGGAGCCGGCTGACGGTCGGCGATGTCCGCGATACCCTCGGCGTGGTCGGCGACCCGCTCTAGCTGTCTGGCGATTCGGAACTGCGTGAACGCGGTCAGTCGGTCGGTCTCCAGTTGGTCGATTTCGCGAACGTCGACGAGGACGCGGTAGAACTGTCGGCTGACGAGCGCGAACAGGCGGTCGACGTCGTCGTCGCGCATCGCGACCCGGCGGGCGAACTCGGCGTCGCCCGCCGTGACGGCCTCGACGGCGTCGCGATGCATCGGCAGCGCAACTGTCGGAGTTGGCTAATCGTCTGCTGTAGCGATATCTCCGCCGGGTCGAGCAGGCTCCGAACGACGAGCGACCGGGTCGTCTCCTCTGCGACCTCCATGCCGACCAACTCGGTGACGGTTCTGGTCGCGGGCCGCCGTTGTTCGGACGAGAACCCCGTTGCTGCTTCGATTTCGATGGTGTCGGCGCCGGCGGCGTAGGCCGCCTGAATCCGCCGGACGAGCGTCCGGGTGTCGACTGCGTCGGCGTCGACGACCGCCCGCCGGTCACCCCCGGCGTGTTCGGTCGGCGCGACCACGAGTCGGTCCTCGAAGGGGTAGATGAACAGCCCGGTTCCCGGCGTGATATCGCGTTCCTGGGCCCAGCCTTTCGGAATCGAGACAGTGAACGTCGACCCGCCGGCGAGTTGGACCTTCCGTTCGGCCGGCCCGCCGTCGGTGGCAGTTCGTTTCATATCAATAAATCAACTCGTCGTCGTGTTCGACCATGTAGACGATGCGTGCACAGACGTTGACCGCGTGGTCGGCGACGCGTTCGAGGTCCCGAATCGTCAACAGCAACCGCGAAGCGTCTTCGAGTATCGCCGCCGACTCGTCGCCGTAGTTCGTCCGCAACAGGTCCGCGACGACAGTCTCGCTGGCCGTCTCACAGAGCTGGTCGATGTCGTCGTCGCGCAGCGCGACCTCACGTGCAATCCCGGCGTCGCTTCGGTCGTAGGCGTCGATGGCGTCGGCTACCATCGTCCGCACCCGCTCGCCGATGTGTCGGATATCGACCTCCGGGTACCGTTGGCGTTCGGCGTCGAGCGCATAGCCTGCGAGATTGGTCGCCAGGTCACCGATGCGTTCGAGGTCGGTGAGTATCTTGAACGAGGCGGCGACGAACCGGAGGTCGCTCGCGACCGGCTGTTGGAGCGCGAAGAGGCCGATGCAGTCGGATTCGAGGTCGAGATACGTCTCGTTGATTTCGTCGTCGCCCTCGATGACCTCCCGGGCGAGTTCCTCGTCTTTCGTCTCTAACGCCGTCAGTGCGCCGTCGTATCGACCGAGGACGACCTCGCCCATCTCGACCACATCGGCCCGGAGCGCCCGCAGTTGGCGCTGATAATCCGTCCGTGCCATGGTTATCCGAACTTGCCGGTGATGTAGTCCTCGACACGGTCGCTGTTGGGGTTCTCGAATATCTGGTCGGTGTCGCCGTACTCCACCAGTTCCCCGCCAGTGAGGAAGACGGCCGTCTGGTCGGAGATGCGGGCCGCCTGTTGCATGTTGTGCGTGACGACGACGACGGTGTACTCCTCGGCCAACTGCTCGATGAGGTCCTCGATTTTGGCCGTCGCAATCGGGTCCAGCGCCGAGGCCGGTTCGTCCATCAGGATAACGTCGGGGTCGACCGCCAGACAGCGTGCGATACAGAGCCGTTGCTGTTGGCCGCCGGAGAGACTGAGCGCGTTCTCGTCGAGGCGGTCTTTGACTTCGTCCCACAGCGCCGCCTTCCGGAGGGACTCCTCGACGATTCGGTCCCGCTGTTCGCGGTCGTCGCGGCCAGTGAGGCGGTCGAAGAAGCCGGTTCGGATGTCACCGTGTTTGCGCGGGCCGTAGGAGACGTTCTCGCGAATCGACTTCGGGAACGGGTTCGGCGCCTGAAACACCATGCCCACGCGCTTGCGGAGTTCGACGAGATTGACGCCGTCCCCATAGATGTTCTCGCCGTCGTAGGACACCTCGCCGTCGATTTCGGCGGCTCGAATCCGGTCGTTCATTCGGTTGAGACACCGAAGGAACGTCGACTTTCCGCATCCAGACGGTCCGATGAGCGCGGTGACGCTCTCCTCGGGAATCTCCATGCCGATGTCCTTCAGCGCGTGGTCGTCGCCGTAGTGGACATCGAGGCCACTGACCGATATCTTCGAGTCACCATCGAAGTGGTACTGGCGCCACGAGGGCTGAATCGTTTCCTCGGACTCACCGACGGTCGTCGTCCGTTCGTCGGGGTCGTCGGGCCGTTCCGTCTCGTTTAGTGTCGTGTTACTCATGGTTGAGTCTCCGTCTGAAGTACATCCGCGTGGCGATACCGACCGCGTAGAACGACAACACGACCACCAACAGCACGAAGGCAGTTCCCCAGCCATACTCGACGGCGTTCTCCGCGGAGACGCCCGAGGTGATGGTCGCGTACAGTTGATACGGCAGCGCCGGCGCGCTCTGCAGTAGCGCGTCGTTGGCGACGAACGGCGGTGCCGACGTGAACTCGAAGGACCCGAGAACGTTCGGCGCGTCGTCCCGCAAGCCACCGGACATCACCAGGAGGATGGGTGCCGTCTCGCCGGCGATGCGACCCACACCCAAGATGACGCCGGTGACGATGCCAGGCATCGCCGCGGGGACGACGACGCTCTTGATGGTTTCCCACTGGGAGACGCCGAGGGCGGCGCTGGCGTCGCGGTACTCGTCGGGAACGGACTTGATGGCCTCCCGAGAGGTGATGAGACACAGCGGCATCAGCATGAAGCCCAACACGAGGATGCCCGACAGCAGCGAGGTGGTGCCGCCGAGTCGCGGCACGAGGAACGCGTAACCGAACAGGCCGTAGACGACCGAGGGCGTCGACCACAGCCCGTTCGTGGCGATTTCGACCGCGCCGACGAACGGCCCCTGTTCGGCGTACTCGGTGAGGAAGACGGCGGCGGCGACGGCGACGGGCACGCCCGTTACCGTCGCGCCGACGACGAGATACAGCGTCCCGACGATGGCCGGGAACACCCCGTTGACCACGTCCGGCCGGAACGAGTAGCCGTTCAGTACGAACGGCCAATCGAAGGGGTACAGCGAGAAGCCCTCGAATGCGGGGCCGATGCCCTTCGTGACGATGAAGAGGATGACCGCCAACAGGACGGCCAACATCCCGAGGGCGTTCAACGCGACCAGGAGATAGGCGCCGGCCTGTCGGCCCTCGCTCCCGTAGCCGCCGTAGGATTTCGCGCCGGCCCACGCCGTCAGGAGCGCGGCGGCGGCCGTCAGCGTCGGTATCGTCATCGACCCACTGAACGCCGCCGAGAGCCACTCGGGGTCCCACAGCCACGCCGGCGTCAGCAGGTTCGTCAGGACGGTCCCCGAGACGGCGACGGCGACGACGACCGCCGGCAGCGTCGACCCGATATCCTCGGACAACAGGCCGAGGCCGACGAACGTGACCGCGCCCGCGAGCAGGCCGACGGGGAAGCCACCGAGCGGACCGAGGACGCCCAGTTGGAGGGTCGCAAGCCAGACGGCAGCGGCGGCGATGATGCCGAAGGCGCCCGCCGTGACCGTGCCGGGCGTCTCGTCGGGCGTCGTATCGAACGCCCCGAGTGCCGACCCGACGCCGACGACGAAGACGCCGAGGCCCATCGCCAAGAGCCCACCCGCGAGGAAGTCGTACAGACCGACGCCGAGGACCGACGCCTCCTCGGTCACCACACGGGCGACCGCTAGCACCGACAGCATGAACACGAGGAGACCGATTCCGATGACCGTCGAAGCGACGCGTTCGCCGAGCGTCGTCTCGTCGGTGACGAGCGTCGAGGCGTACTCGCCGCTCATGGGTCACCCCCGAGTTTCTTCTCCATCCGAAGTTCGACGCGGCGCGCCCCGACGGACAACACCAACACGGTGACGAAGAGGACGACCCCCGCCGCGAACAGCGCGCTCAGATGCGTACCGTCGGCGTTGCCGTACTGACTGGCGATGAGACTCGTCAACGTCTCGGTGCTGGCGAAGACGTCGGCCAGCGGTTGCGGGAGCTGTTGGCTGTGACCGATGATGACCGTCGCGGCCATCGTCTCGCCGATGGCCCGACCGATGCCGAGCAGGACGGCCGCCGAAACGCCCGACAGCGCCGCCGGGAGCGTGATGCTCTTGGTGGTCTGCCACTCCGTGGCGCCCATCGCGACGGAGCCGTCGCGCATGCTCGCGGGCACGCTCGTGAGCGCGTCGTCGGCGACGGAGACGACCGTCGGCAGCGCCATCAGCCCGATGACGAGACCGACCAGAAAGAGGCTCCCGAGGTTCGACATCCGCAGGTTCTCGAAGAGGAACGTGTTCAGCGTCACGAAGCCGAGATAGCCGTAGACGATGGAGGGGATACCGGCCAGAATCTCCACGCCCGGTTTCACGGCGTCGCGGACCATCGGCGGCGCGATTTCCGCGAGGAACAGCGCCCCCGCGATGCCCAGCGGTCCCGCGATGACCATCGCGATGGCGGTGGTCACGAGCGTCCCCCAAATCATCGGCACCAGCGAGTAGGTGTTCGAGCCGGTGCTCCAGAACGTCTCGACGGCCGGCAGCGAGACGCCGAAGACGGTCACGGGGTCAGTGAAGCCGAACAGGCCGGTGCCCATCACCCGGAAGGCGGGAATCGCCCGATAGAAGATGAACACCGTGATGAGGCCGAGAATCGCAATCGTCGAGGTGGTGGCGATGAGCGTGACGACTCGTGCGGTTACGTCCTGGTGGGCGACCCAGCCGTAGGCGACCGCCACCACGAACGCCACCAACGGAACCGCGGCGAGCGGGCTATTCAACAGGAACAACGCGAACGTCGCGAACAGACTGAGCGACAGCACGACGAGCATCGCCGCCGCCTTCGTCGAGAGTCCGCTCGCCCGTTCGAGTCGCGGAAGCCGTCCGAACAGGGTCGAGCCGAGCATGGAGTGAAAGGGTAGGTTCGTTCCGAACGGCTCAGTTCGATGGCTCCGGCAGTTTGTCTATCTCTTCCTGCCGACGGTCGTCGTTCAGCGGGAGGTAGTCGGCGGTCTCGACGAACATCTTATTGCCGTACTCGCTGAGAAGCATCCGGAGGAAGGCAGCCTCCTTGTCGGAGGTGCCGTCCCACGTATAGCAGTGCAGCGCCCGCGACAGCGGGTAATCGAGGGTACCGAAATCGTCGGGGTACTCGTACAGTTGGCCCTCGATTTCGAGGTCGATGGCCGGCGTCGCGTCGTCGACGAATGCGAGGGCGATGTACGCAATCGCGTTGTCGGAGTTGTCGACGAGCGTCTTGACCTGCTGGTTTTGGCCCTTTCGGGTGTCGACGCCGGGCATCTCGGCGTCGGGGTCACCGAGGACGTTCGCGCGGAACGAGGTGTCGGTCCCGGAGCCGACCGCACGACCGACGGCCTGAATTTCCTTGTCGGGGCCGCCGAACTCCGACCAGTTCGTGACGTCGCCGCGGTAGATGTCCTGGATGTCCGAGAGGGTCAACTGCGTGATGCCCGCCTCGTACAGTTCGGAACTGACGATGATGGGTTGAGCGTCGATGGCGACGACGTGGTCCGTGAACGGTTCGAGTTCGGACTCCGGTCGGTCGGGGAACTCCGCGCTGACCGGGGCGCTGGCGTCACCGATGTCGACCTGTCCCTTTTCGAGCTTTTCGAGACCGACACCCGTGTGGTTCAGGCCGACGCTGACGAAGAACGGCGGGGTGCCCTCCTCGCCGCTGGGTTCGAAGCCGTAGAGGCCGGCCCAGTAGTCGGCCATGTTCTTGTCCGTCTCGATGCCGTACTGGCTGGGACCCCAGTACTCCTCGTCGGAAGCCGGCGCGTTGCCGTTCCACAGCGACCCACCGCGGCTCGTTATCGGGTACACCGTCGAAGAGCCGTCGGCGGTCAGCGGGGCGGTTCCAGAGTCGTCTGCCTCGGCCGAACCGTTGCCGTTGCCCTCGTCGCCGCCCAGACAGCCAGCAAGCGACGCCACGCCTGCGGCGCCGGTCGCGAGAATCATTTTCCGCCGCGATACAGCCACGCTCGGACGCTCTGAGTCCTGCGTCATCACCTGATGAGAACGGAACTGGTACTAAACCGGTTTATAATAGCCCTATCACCGGATACTGTTCGTGGGGTACGGCTCACGTCCCGCACAGAGGACAACGTACGACTCCGAGTGCTATCGAGTGCTATATACCGCACATAGCGTGGCGTCGATTGCACGGGGTGGGGGAAGCGAGCTTCGGTGTGTAGAGCTATTTTAGCTACTGTTCAAGCCTGTTTTGCATAGAAGTCCTACTGACAGGGTTTTGAGCACCCAATCGAAACAATTACTTGAGAGTCTGTTCAACTGTTTGTCGATGGCACAAGCCACCGAACGACTCCAGCGGTACCTCGAAGACGAACTCGGGGAGTGTCGCAGCGAGGACGTCGAACGGCGCCTCGAGGAACTCGACACCCTCGAACGCGCACTCGGCGAGGCTCGTGTCGAGACGGAACTCGACGTGCTCTCGGCGCTGGCAAACGAGACGCGCTACACGCTCGTTCGCGTCCTCGTCGCTGCAGGCGAAGAACTGTGCGTCTGTGAACTCGCGCCGCTCGTCGACGTGAGCGAGAGCGGTCTCAGCCACGCGCTGTCGGAGCTCGTCGATTCGGGCCTCGTCGAGGGGCGCAAGGAGGGCCGCTGGAAAAAGTACCGAGCGACCAACCGCGCCGTCGCGCTCGTCACCGTCCTCGAGGGCAGCGTGGATGAGTAACGCCCACGAACACGGCCCGAACTGCGACTGTGAGAGCTGTGGTGACCCCCGGTCGATGGACTTCCTCGACAAATATCTCACCGTCTGGATTTTCGGCGCGATGGCCCTCGGCGTCGGATTGGGCTTTCTCGCCCCCGGAGTCACCCAACCCATCCAGGAGTTCCACCTCGTCGAAATCGGCCTCGTCCTGATGATGTATCCCCCGCTCGCGAAGGCCGACTACTCGAAACTCCCGACGGTGTTCTCCAACTGGCGGGTGTTGAGCCTCAGTCTCGTCCAGAACTGGCTCATCGGCCCGACGCTGATGTTCGGGTTGGCCGTCTTCTTCTTCAGCGGCCTCGTACCCGGCCTGCCGGCCCGCCCCGAGTACTTCCTCGGGTTGGTGTTCATCGGAATGGCCCGCTGTATCGCGATGGTGCTCGTCTGGAACGAACTCGCCGAAGGCTCCACCGAGTACGTCACCGGACTCGTCGCGTTCAACAGCCTCTTTCAGATACTCACCTACGGCGTCTACGTCTGGTTCTTCGCGCTCGTGTTGCCGCCGCTGCTCGGCATGGAGACGCTCGTCGCCGGCATCACCACCTTCGACATCACCATCGAGCAAGTGTTTTGGGCCATCGCCATCTTCCTCGGCATCCCCTTCGCTGGGGGCTTTCTCACCCGCACGGTCGGCACCCGAGTCAAGAGCGAGCAGTGGTACGACGAGTCGTTCGTTCCGAAAATCGACCCGCTCACGCTGGTCGCGCTGCTGTTTACCGTCGTCGTGATGTTCGCCACGCAGGGCGGCGCCATCGTCGACCAGCCGACCGACGTGCTGTTGCTCGCCGTCCCGCTGACCATCTACTTCGTCGTGATGTTCCTCGTGAGCTTCGGGATGGGCCGGGGCATCGGCGCCGACTACTCGACGACGACCGCCATCGGCTTCACCGCCGCATCGAACAACTTCGAGTTGGCCATCGCCGTCGCCGTCGCCGTCTTCGGCGTCGGTTCCGGCGTGGCCTTCGCCACCGTCGTCGGCCCGCTCATCGAGGTGCCCGTCTTGCTCGCCTTGGTCAACGTCGCGCTGTACTTCCAGCGGCGGTTCGACTGGAGCGGCTTCGACACCGGCCGACTCGACGATTCGACGACCGACCCCACGACGAACGACGATTAACATGTCCACGGACACCGACACCACCGACCCGATTCGCATCGCCTTCATGTGCGTTCAAAACGCCGGCCGCTCGCAGATGTCGACCGCCTTCGCCGAACGCGAACGACGGCGGCGCGGCCTCGAACAGCGCATCGAAATCCTCACCGGCGGCACCGACCCTGCCGACGCCGTCCACGACGAAGTCGTCCGGGTGATGGACGAGGTGGGCTTGGACCTCTCGGAGCGCAAGCCACGGGAAATCACCGTCGAGGAACTGAACTCGTGTGACTACGTCGCGACGATGGGGTGTTCGACATTGGACGTCGGCGACGTCGACGACGGAGTCGACGTTCGCGACTGGGCGCTGACCGACCCCGACGGGAAGGAACTCGAGGACGTCCGTGAGATTCGAGACGAAATCGAACGGACGGTCGCCGCCTTGTTCGACGACATCGAGTCGTCGGCCTGAGGCCCAATTCCCACCCGCGACGTCTCCCTTGCGATACGGACACACAGAGAGGACAGCGGAACACCCCGTATCCCCTGATAGCGGCACGAAGAGAGCGTTTAACGCAATTATTTGGACGCTTCTGCTAGTGGATTTTTACCCATCCTCCTGTCAGTGAGCGGTGATGACTGCGGGACAGAGCGGACGGCAGAAGCGAACCGAACCGACGACATCGACACGGCGGGCGGTCCTGGAGGCCGCCGGCGCCGGGTCGGCGATGGGCGCGCTGGCGATGCTGTTTTCGAGCAGCGCGGCGGCCGACGACGCCGACCCACACGGAGCGGCGGCGGCCGACGACATCTTCGATGTCGACCGAACGAGCGAAGCGGTGTACCCACAGTCGGTCGCAAGCGGCGGACCGACGCCGAGCGGCGCCATCGTCTGGACGCGAATCGACCCGGCCGCCTACGAGGGCGACCAACCGGTCGGCCTGCAGGTGACACCCGCGCCGGACCGCGAAGCCGAAAACGCCGACGCCGACTTCTCGACGGCCGAGACGCGACACTTCCGAGTACCGTCGTCGGCGTTCGGCCCCGACTCCGATTACACGCTGAACGTCGATTTGGACGGCGAACTCGACGCAGACACCTTCTACTTCTATCGATTCGTCTACGACGGCGACGCCTCGCCGGTCGGCCGCCTGCGGACCCTACCGGGCCCCGAGGCCGACCCCGACCGACTGAAACTCGCGTGTGCGTCCTGTAACAACTACCTCCACGGCTACTTCGGCGGGTTCGCACACATCGCCCGCGAGGACGCCGACTACCTGCTCCACCTCGGCGACTTCGTCTACGAGTACGGCGGCGCGGGCAACCAACCCGGCCGTGACATCCAGTTGCCCTCCGGCAACGACGTTGCCCACACCCTCGACGACTTCCGGACCATCCACCGCACCTACCGCGCCGACGAGCACATGCAGGCCGCGTTGGCCCGCCACACCCTCGTTTTGACCTGGGACGACCACGAAATCGTCAACAACCGCTGGTGGAACTACGAGACGGACGCGCCGAACACCGCCTCCCACCCCTACGGCGACGACCCCGAGCGGATGCGGCAGTTGTACGTCGAGGGCATCGAGGCGCTGGCCGAGTACGTCCCCTTCCGCGTCGAGTACGACCGCACGGCAGAGGACCTCCACGAGCGGTTCCGGCTGTACCGCTCGCTGGAGTTCGGCCGACTCGCGGAGCTGTTCATGACCGATGAGCGCCTGTATCGGTCGCCGCCGCCAGAAGACGAGTTCGGCCAACGCGACATCGCCGCCCCGCCCGCCCGGAACGTCGACGACCCCGACCGGACGATGCTCGGCGGCGACCAACGGGAGTGGTTCATCGAGGGCGTCACGGAGTCGGAGGCGACGTGGAAAGTCTGGGGCAACTCCGTGTTGAACGCCGCCCTGAAGGCCACCAACGCCGGCGAGCAGGGGAGTTTCTTCGTGAACTACGACGCCTGGGACGGCTACGAACACGAGCGACAACTCATCATGGGCGAATTCCGGCGGGCCGCCCGCGGCCGCGACGGCGCGCTCAACCTCATCACGCTGACCGGCGACATGCACGCCTACGTCGCCGCCTACGCGAAGACCGACTACCGCGACCCCGAGCATCAACAGCCGCTTCCGGGCGCCGAGGCCGACCGCGTCGGCGTCGAATTCATGTCGCCCGGCGTCACCAGCGACAACCTCGGCGCACAGACCCCGACGCCGGCGGACCTCGAAGAAGACGCCGCCGAACTGCTCGTCGAATCCCAGAACCCTCACATCGAGTGGTTCAACTGGTCGCGGTACGGCTACACCACCGTCGAATTCACCGACGACGAGGCCGTCTACACCGCCTACGGCGTCGACCGGACCGTCGATTCGGCCGACGCACCGAAGCGCCTCCTGCGAAGCTATCGTGTCCCCGAAGGTGAAGTGCAACTGGAGGAACTCCGCGGCGGACCGGTTCCGACGCTTCCGGAGACGCTGCCCGGCGCCGGCGACCTGTCCGGAGGTGTCGACCGATGAGCGACGACCTCTCACGGCGCGGGGTCCTGAAGGGCGTCGCCGCCGCCTCCACGACGCCGTTTCTCGTTTCCTCGGCCGCCGGGCAAGTCGAGGTTCCCGACGGGCCGGCAGGCGTCCACGTCGCCTACGGCCGCGACCCCGCGACGACGCTCCGCGTGGGGTGGACAGGCGCGCCGGCGGCCGACGCCCGCCTCGAAATCGGCGAACCGGACGCCCCGGCGACGACGGTCAGCGCCACTCAACAGCCTGTACCGGGGAAGGAAGCGGTCGCCTACAGCGCGACCGTGACGGGGCTGGACCCGGCGACGACCTACGAATACGCGGCCGCCCTCGACGACCGCCGCTCGGAGCCCTTTACAGTCTCGACGGCCGACCCCAAATCCGGATTCTCTGTCACCGCCGTCGGCGACCACGGCGTCGCCGACCCGAACAACCCCTTCCAGCGGGCCAACACCGACGACCCCCAACGCGTGATGGCGACCGCCGCCGAACGCGACCCCGACGTGCAGTTGCTCCCCGGCGATGTGGCCTACGCCAACGGCAAACCCTCGACGTGGGAGTTGTACTTCGAGACCTTCGAGTCCTTCTACGCGGAGACGCCGTTCATGACCGTCCCCGGCAACCACGAGGCCGAACCCGGGACGGGACTGCTCCAGTACGACCGCCGCCTCAACGACCTGATGCCCGTCGACGACACCCTCGCGCTCGAAGACCTCCAACACGAACAGCGGTGGTATCACTTCGACTACGACAACACCCGCTTCATCGGTCTCTCGACGACGACGGACGGCTGTGGCGACGTGGGCCGCGGCGAGGAGTTCGTCCCCATCTACGACCCCCGCTGTGAGTTCGGCGGCCTCACCTACGGCGACGTACAGGAGCGATTCCTCGAAGCGACGCTGGAAGACGCCGCCGAGGACGACGACCTGACGTGGACCGTCGTCTACTTCCACGGCCCGCTGTGGACGGACTCGCCGGACCACGCACCGCGCAGTCTCCTCCGGGACCGCTGGGGGACACTGTTCGACGAGTACGGCGTCGACCTCGTGTTGTGCGGCGACAACCACGTCTACGAGCGGACGAAGCCAATCGAGGCCCGCCCGGACCGCGACGACTACGGCCCCGATTCGGCGTGGAACTGGGAGTCGCCCTACGGGACGACGTTCGTCACCAACGGCACCGGCGGAACCTCCCACTACGGCTTCGGTAACACCGCCCCGAGCGACTACCTCGCCCGCCGGAGCAACCGCTACTTCGGCGTCACCGAACTCGACATCGACGACGAACGCATCCGCGTCGAGTACGTCACCAGCGAGACCGACGACGACGGCGAGCAATTGGTCGCCGACGCCTTCGAGATTCGGAAGGCCGACGAAGCCACCGACTCGGGCGTCCCGAAACCCGAGCAAATCGACCGCTACGATGGCCCGGTGACCGAGGCACTCGTCGTGGAGGGCACCCGAACCGACGACGGGTCGGTGTTCACCGCCGGCCAACCGAACCAAATCGACCTCACCTTCGAGGCGACCGAGGCGGTTCGCATCCGCGACCGCATCCCGGCCGCCTGGGACGCCGTCGCCGGCGACACCGAGCGGACCGAACCCGGCCCCGGCGACACGAAGTGGGTGTACTTCGACATGGACGCGACCGAATCCGGGTCGGTCACCTACTTCGCGGAGGTCCCGGGGGGCATCGATTCCAGCGACCGCTACACCTTCGGCCCGTTTCAGGCCTACGACCCGAGCGCCGAGGAGTGGCTGACCGTCCCGGGGACGACCGGGGAAGCGACCGTCGTCGGCATCGACACCGGCGCGCTGTAAGCGACCGCCGGGAACTTTGTCGGTGGCGAGTCGACCGGTCGGTATGGTCTCCGAAGCGGCCGACATCGCACTGTTCGGCGCCTACCTCGTCCTCCTCGCCGCGGTTGCTGTCCAGTACTATCGCGGCGCGATTCCGCGACAGCGACTGACGATGCTCGTCGGCCTCTGCTGTACGTGGCTGGCCTACGGCGTACTCCAGTTGACCGACGGCGGGCCGTTGCCGTCCGCCGGACCGCTGAATCTCGCCTTCGATGGCCTCTCCATCGTCCTCCTCGTCGTCGGTTTGTACCTGTTGTATCGGTGGTATCGGCACCGTGAGGGCGACGAGAAGGCTCCCGAACCCGGCGACTGATTCGGCGACTACCGCGCCCCCTCGTCCTCGTACCCGACGAGGTCCGGTGGGCGGAGGGCGGTACATCGAGGGGACCGATTCGAGGGAGTACCTTCATACGGCGGTGCCATCAAGCCCCGGTGATGAACGGGGCGGTGGCGTATCTGGCGCGGTCGGAGACTCGTATCGAACTGTTGTCGGTGTTGGCGGAGGGGCCGGCCGATGGCCGCGAACTTCGCACGAAACTCGACGCCTCACGGACCACCGTCTCGCGGACCCTCGACGGACTCATCGAGCGGCAGTGGGTCACAGAAGAGAACAACGGTGGGCCGTACCGCCTCACCGCACTCGGCGCCTACGTCGAACGTGAGTTCTCCGACCTCCTGGACGCCTTCGAACTCGGTGAGGACCTCACACCACTGTTGGGACGGGTGACCACCGACGAGTTCGACCTCGACCCGGCGGCGCTGGCAGACGCCGACATCGTCGAGGCGACGACCGAACAGCCGTTGGCGCCGGTCGAGCGCACGATGGCCGCCCGGCGGGACTCCGATAGCATCCGTGAGTTCGCGACGGTCGTGATGCAGGACAGCGCCGACATGGCACACGAACGCATCGAGAACGCGACCGGCAGCGACACCGTCGAGTTCGTCGTCGATGCCGAAGTCGTTGCCGCGATGCGCGATGACCCGTCGTACGAGGACTACCTCGACACGGTGGCGAACGCCGACGGCGCGAACTACTACGTCCACGATGACCTCCCGTACATGCTCGCGCTGCTCGACGACCGAGTCCTCTTCGGCGTCGTCGACGAGCGGGGCACGCCGCTCGCGCTCATCGAAAGCGAGTCAGAGGCGGTGTACGAGTGGGCCGAGGCGACCTTCGAACAGTACCGCGAGGAGGCCGACCCCCTCGATGCCTGAACTGTGCACGCCGTGCACATCGTGCAGGGAGTAGCGTGAATACCCCTCGAACCGTCGAGACGAACGGTGGGGATGCACCCGATTCCAGCCGTCGGGTCACGTTCGGTCAGCGATACTGCAGACCGAACTCGGCTTCGAGCGTCTCGTGATATTCATCGGGAGCGACCGCTCGCTCGCGTTTTTCGCCGTCGGTGACCTCGGTGAACGTCTCCGGCGTCAGGCGTTTGTAGCCACGTTCGGTGCCGACGTTGACCGTCGGGTCGCCGGTGAACGTCGACTCCGGGGCGGTCGCGAGGTGGTCACACGTCGCCGCGAAGTACGACAGCTGTCGGGGGTCGGTCGTGAAGATGTAGCGGTCGTCCCACTCCTCCCCCGAGCGCGTTTGAACGACGTAGTCGGCGTCGGGGCGGTCGCTCTCGACGGTTCGCCACTCGATGCCGGCGCCGTCGGGGCCGACGCGGCCGCCGACCGGAAGCGGCTCTCGGAGTTTCGGCAGCCCCAACCCCACGTCGACGACGTGCGGGCGGTCGAAGTCGACGAGAAGCGCGTGGTGGTTCGCCGGGGGGACGGGGGGTCGCCGTCGTCGTCGAGGACACCGGCGGCGATGCGGTCGGCGTCGAAGCCGAGTTCCGCGAGCAGCCACCCGAAGAGGCCGTTCAACTCGAAGCAGAAGCCGCCGCGTTCGCGCTCGACGAGTTTCTCGTAGAGCGCTTCGAGTTCGAGCGTGACGCCTTCGCCGGAACGGTCGCCATAGGGGTCTCCGGTTATCGACAGCGTCTCGAAGGGCACCGTCCGGACGTGGGCCGACTGGAGCCGTTCGACCGTCTCGAACGTCGGCGGCCACGCCTCGGCGGGGTCGACGCCGAGGCGGGCGAGATAGCGGTCGGGGTCCATGTTCGGAGGTGAGGGCGAGTGCCACAAAAGCGCTCGCTGAAGCCGATTGCTGTAGCGGTCGTGATAGGTTCCGGGAACACACTTGACGCCAGCGCTCGAATGCGACACATGGCAGTCGAAGACCTCCCCGCACTCGGCATCGGCACCTACGAGAACACCGACTACGAAGTGTGTGCGAACAGCGTCGAGACGGCGCTGAACGCAGGCTATCGGCACGTCGACACCGCCGAAGGCTACGACAACGAGGCCGCCGTCGGCGACGGTATCGTGACCTCCGGCGTCGACCGCGAGGACGTGTTCCTCGCGACGAAGGTGAGCCCCGACAATCTCGCATACGACGACGTACTCGACCACGCCCGAGCGAGTATCGACCGGTTGGGCGTCGAGACGCTCGATTTGCTGTACGTCCACTGGCCGATTCGCGCCTACGACCGCGAGGGGACGCTCGCCGCCTTCGACGAGTTGTACGACGACGGCCTCATCCGCAACGTCGGCCTCTCGAACTTCACGCCCGAACTGCTCGAAGACGCCATCGAGACGCTCGACGCGCCGCTTTTCGCTCACCAGGTCGAGTGTCACCCGCTGTTCCAACAGGACGAACTGCGCGCGATGGCTCGCGAACACGGCCACCACCTGGTCGCCTACACGCCGCTTGCGAAAGGCGACGTGACCGACGTTCCCGAGTTGGTCGATATCGCCGAGAAACACGACGCCACGCCGGCACAGGTGGCGCTGTCGTGGCTGCTGTCGAAGGAGAGCGTCTCGGCCATCCCGAAATCCGCCACGCCCGAACACATCCGGGAGAACTTCGGGGCGCTCGAAGTGACGCTGGACGACGAAGACGTATCCCGAATCGACGACATCGACCGCGAGAAGCGATACGTCGACTTCGAGGAGGCGCCGTGGAACTGAGCAGTCAGCGTAACTTCGGACGCCTCTCGACGGAACCGAGCGAAAAAACGGTATGCAACGGGCGGCCGCCTCAGAAGTAGCGGTCGCCGATGTGGTCTGCGATACGGAGCGCGTTGGCCTGCCCGGAGTTCGTCGGGTTCGGGCCACCGACACCGTTGGCCAGCGCCGAGTGGTCGGCGACGAACAGGCGGTCGACGTTCTTCGCCTCGCCGGCGAAGTCGAGCACCTTGCCGATTCGCATCGAGGACTGCATGTGCAACAGCAGCGGCGGCCACTCCGCGCGGTGGACGTGGGAGGCACCGGCGTTGCGGTGGATGTTCGCCGCGATGCGGGCGAGTTCGTCGCGTCGCTCGTCGTCTTCCTCTCCCGGTTCGTAGCGGACCTTCGGCACTGGGCCGTGCTCGTCGGAGAACGTGTCGTCCAAGGAGACGCCGTTCTCCTGTCGCGGCATGTCGTCGGTCAACACGAGGATGGCCTTCGTCTGTCGGTAGTTGGCCATCCGGCGTTTGAGTTCCTTGCCGACGATGTAGCCGCGGGTGTCCCACGGCTCGTCGGGGTCGACCGGCGTGTCAAAGGAGTACCCCGCCTCGGTGAAGAGGTAGTCGGCGAAAGAGACCAGCCCAGGCGACATCCCGATGTCTTCGAGGCCACCCACGCCGGGCTTGTCGAAGCGGACCGCGGAGTTCTGTCCGACGTAGGGGTCCATGTGCTCTCGCTCGGGGTTGATGTCGGCGACGGTGTCGTCGTCGTAGACGCCGACGACCCAGTCGAACCAGTGGGTGGTCAGCCCCTTGCCGACCCATCCATCGTCCGGCAGGCCGCTGTTGAGCCACAGTCGCGGCGTCTCGATACAGCCACCCGCGAGGACGACCGTGTCGGCCTCGACGGTCTGGGTCGCGCCGGACCAGGTGTCACGGATTTCGACGCCGGTCGCCTCGAGGTTGCCGGCACCTTCGGCGGTGTGGACGTCGGTGACGTAGGTGTTCGGTCGGATGGCGACGTTGCCCACCTCGGGGTTGTCGTTGGTGTCCAGCGCGCGCGGCACGTAGCCGATGTTGCTGGATTTGCGGGCCTTCTCCCGGACGGGCGCGTCGACGGGCGTCGAGGAGCCCTGGAAGTGGTCGCCGACCAGCGTGTCGCCACGGAAGCCGTCGTCGTAGCTGAACGACCCCTCGTAGTTTCTATCTAGCTGCTGGCCGTTGGAAGTCTCCTTGCCGGGTTCCTCGACGGCGTTGGGCTGGGGCCGCCAGCCGGTTTCCGTGACGTTGAGACCGTCGAGTAGCGGGTACTCGCCGCTTTTCTCCTGGCTCGCACCCTCGATGAACACCTCTTCGCGGGCGGTCATCGGAGCCTGCTGAGTGCTCGTGATTTCCTCGTTGAGCCGGTAGTACGGCACCATATCGGCGTAGCTGACCTCGTCGGGCCAGTGGTCCTGTTCGTCGAAGGCCAGCGGGTAGCCGCGCGGGTGATTCGAAGAAGTAGTGCGTCGACGTACCGCCGACCGCCGACACCTGCCAGATGAAGGCGTTCTGGTGGAGGTTCCGGAACCACGGCGCACGCGCGCTGTTGGAGGGGCCGACCCGGAGGTAGCCGTACGTGGGGTCGTTGGCGCCGGCCTCGCGGTGGGTGAACTGCTCGTCGAGCAGTTTGCCGTCGAGGTCGTCGGGGTCGGTGCTGACCGTCCCGCCCGCATCGACGTGCGGTTCGGGCCACTCCTCGTTGCCGTAGAAGGGGCCGGCTTCGAGCAACAGCACGTCGACGTTGTGGTCGCGTGCGAGTTTCCACGCGGCGACCGGGCCGTCGGCGCCCGCACCGACGACGACGACGTCGGGGTCGTTCACAGCAGGTCACCTCCGGTGGCCTCCTCGGCTTCATCCGCGGCCTCGTCGGGCAAGTCGGGGTCGACCGGACCGGGCGTCTCGTTGGTTTCCCACTCGTCTTCGAACCCGCCGGGGACGGCGTGGCGCCAGTCGGCCGCGTAGCCGTCGGCCGGACCGGGGTAGCCGGATTGAGTTCGGCTCTGTACCTCGCTGGGGTCTTTCTGCATCTCGCGGTCGCTCGGCATCGCCGTCTTCGTCTCGCCCAGTCCCGACCACTCCGTGTAGTAGCCGAAGCCGTGCAGGCCGTTGACGGCCATGACGACGTATTTCAGGATTCCGACCGCAGGCAGCATCGGCGAGAGAACGCTGTCGAGGCGGTCGATGGCGCCGCCGTCGACGATGGTCCACAGACATCGGAGACGGTCCTCACGGGAGAGTCGGACGAACGTGCCGCCGCCCGCGAACTCGGGGTTCGGCGACGGCGTGTCCTCGTTTTCGCCACGGAGGAGGAACTCCGCAGCGACGATGTCGAAGACGAACGGGAAGAGGTTTGCATACGGGTAGTTCTGGACGACTTGGTGGGTGCCCTCGTTGGCCCCCTCGACGAGAAGGTCGAACTCCGCGATGCCCTCCGCATCCTCCGGGATGGGTGCGTCCGCGAAGTCGATGACGAGTCGGTCGGCCGCACCGAAATCCAGCAGTTCGCCGAACTGGTCGACGTCGTCGACCGCCAGGACCCCGGTGAGTTCTTCGACTGCGTCCAATCCGACGAGGTCGGTCAACGCGCCGAGTTCCGACCCCGACGAGATGGTGTCGAGGTCGAGTTGGAACAGTTCGGGGGCCATCAGCCCGTCGACGAGTTCGGTGACGGAATCGAGCGGGGCGTTGCCACCGAGGTCGCCGGTCCCCGACGACAGCCCGTCGAGGGCGTCACCGAGCGGGTTGCTGCCACCGAGGTTGCCGAGCGGCCCGCCGCCCGACTGGGTGGTCTCGACCGGCGTCTGGAGCGTCTCTGCGCGGACCTCCTGGAAGTGGTTGAAGTCCCAGATGAGGAACTTCTCCAGCTCTACGTCGAGGCCGCCCGGCACGTGCTCGGGGCCGAGTTCGTCTTCGAGTTCGGGCGTCCGGGGAACGATTGCGTCCACAATCGCCCGATACGTGTCTCGCGTGTGGGGGTCGGCGGGGACCCTGTCGTTCAGAACGTCCTGTGCTTCCGCGACGCTGACGCCGGACATCGACACGGCCGCGAGGCCGCCGACACCCTTCATGACGCCTCGCCGCGTCATCGATGCGTTGGAATCGTCTGTCATGATAGTATCTGCCAACCGCTACCGGAGACAACCGGTCATACAGGTTAACCCTACTGCGGGAAATATGGGGTGTTTTATGTCAAACTATCATATTCAATATGCTAATTGCGCCCGAGTTCTGCCCGTTGTAGATGTACTTTCCAGATTCGACTATTTAGCACCTCAAAAGCAATATTACCCGACTTTAATAGAGAATATAATTCCTGTTTCAGACCCAATTTTGACCCAATTTTGACCTCTCTAATACTATTTCAAACAAGTCATAATACTTTACTTTATATTGAATTGTTATTTCCTGTCTCGAGAGCTTGTCCGGTAATACCGGACAGAAATAAGTCGGAGGAGGCTGAAGCCGAACCGATGACGACGTATCCAGTCGCGGCGGTCAAACTCTCCCACGACATCATCGAGACCGTCGCCGAGCGTGGCCCGACCGGCGTGACCGCGGTCGCCGACGCGTTGGACGTTCCGAAGAGCACCGCCCACGACCACCTCCGGACCCTCGAAGCGGTCGGCTACGTCGTCAACGAATCGGGGACCTACCGATTGGGCACGAAGTTCCTCCACTTGGGTGAAACCGCCCGGAGCAGCCACGAACTGTTCGTCAACGGTCGGGAGGAAGCCCACACGTTGTTCGACGACACCGACGAGAAGTACGTCCAGTTGGTCACCGAGGAGAACGGCCGCTGTGGCGTGCTGTTGGCGGCCGGGTGGCGACAGGGCGGCCACACCACCGGGACGCCGGGAGCGTACCCGTCGGACCTGCATCTCCACACGAACGCCCCCGGAAAGGCGATACTGGCACACAAGGACGCGGAGACGGTCGAGCGGCTGGTCTCCGAGACGGGGTTACCTCCACGGACGGCGAACACGATAACCGACGAAGAGCGGCTGCTGGCGGAGTTGGAGACGATTCGAGACGACGGGTACGCCGTCGACGAGGGCGAACTCATCGCGGGGATGACCGGCGTCGCCGCACCCATCGTCGCAGACGAGCGAGTCCGCGGTGCCATCGCGGTGTACGGCCCGAGCGGCGCCTTCGAGGCGACTCCCGGGTCGTCGGGACTGGCCGAAACCGTCCGTCAGTCGGCCCGGACCATCGAGGCAAACCTCATCTTCACGCCGGAGTGACGTTCGTCCGGTAATGCCGGACGAAATGTCTCGTCGGCCCGGCAGTGACGCGACCGGTCGCCACGCGAAAACTAGATAGAATTCATACAGGTCACCACACAAATACGAACCTCGCACGCGCGGCAGAAACGACTTGCAAGTAGCTACCGAACGACGGGCCAGTGAACTTCGCCAACCACGTCGACATCGCCGCGCGGAACACCCCGGAGGCGACGGCCGTCGCCGACCGCACCCGTTCGCGGACCTTCGAGGGGTTGGCCGAAGACGCCGACCGCATCGCCGGCGGCCTCGATGCACTCGACGTCGGCGTCGACGACCACGTCGCCATCCACATGCCGAACGGCGTCCCGTTCGTCGCCACCTACCTCGGCGTGATGAAACGCGGCGCTATCCCGCTACCGGTCAACACCCGCTTTACCGACGAGCAAATCCGCTACGTCCTCCGGGACAGCGGCGCGAGTGCCGTCGTGACCGAGGGGTCAAGCGACATCGACGCGGCCGGCGCCCGGACGGCCGCGTATCTCGACCTCCTCGAAGATGGTGACCCGACCTGTGACGTCGAACCCCGCCGCTCCGATGAGTTGGCCGAACTGCTGTACACGAGCGGAACCACCGGCGCGCCGAAGGGCGTCTACCACACCCACGGCAACCTCGCGGCCAACGCCCGCGGGTTCATCCGATACAAGGAGTGGACCCGCGACGCCGTCGCCCTGACGGCCTGTCAGTGCTTCCACGTCACCGGCCTCAACGTCACGACGACGCCGTTTCTCGCGCTGGGTGCCGAGAACCACCTGCTCGCGGAGTGGGACGCCGAGACCGCCCTCACCGAAATCGAGCGCCACGAAGTCACCTACACCTTCCTGATTCCGACGATGCTGATGGACCTTCTCGAGTACGATGCTGTCGAGGACTACGACGTGTCCAGTCTGGAGATGATAGGCGTCGGTGGGTCACCGATGCCGAAACGGCGGATTCGAGAGGTCGAGGAGTCGTTCGGCTGTCGGCTACTGGAGGGATACGGCATGACCGAAACGACGCCGCTCGCGACGTTCAACCGGCCCGTTCCCGGCGGGAGCAAACCCGGCAGCATCGGCCGGCCGGCGACGGAGGTCGTCGACATCCGCATCGAGGACCCCACGACCGGCGAGGCCGTCAAGCGTGGCGAGCGCGGGGAGTTGCTGTGGCGTGGCGATACGGTCACCCCTCGGTACAACAACCCCCAAGATTACCGACGAGAAGTTCGTCGAGCGCGCTGTTCCACAGGAACAGCGGGACGAAAGCGGTGGAACCACCGAAGGGAGCGAGCGGTGGCTGAAATCCGGCGATATCGGCTGGATGGACGACGACGGCTTCCTCTTCGTCGTCGACCGACTGGAAGACATGTTCACGACGGGGTGTGGCGACATCTACCCCCGCGAAATCGAGGAGGTAATCTACGAGGTCGACCCCGTCGAAAAAGTCGCCATTATCGACACCCGCGACGAGGTCCGAGGGGCGACGGTGACGGCCATCGTGAAACCCCGGAGCGGCGAGTCGGTGTCCGAAGCCGACATCCGAGAGGCCTGCGAGGACGAACTGGAGAGCCACGAGGTACCCGACCGCATCGAGTTCGTCGAGGCGTTCCCGCGAACCGCGACCGGAAAACTCGACCGTATCACGTTGCGGGACCGATTCGGATAGACCTACTCGTCGTCGGTGACGTCCTGCCGGACGAACGTCACCGGACACGGCGCGTTCATCAACACGCGATGGGAGGTGCTTCCGAACACCGCCTTTCCCGTCGGCGAGCGCTTGCGTCCTCCGACGAACAGCATGTCCGTCTCAGTCTCCTTGGCGACCGAGATGATGCTGTCAGTCACGTCGCCGATTTCGCCGCGAATACGGTGTTCGACGCCGGCCTCATCGAGCGCCAGCGATATCCGGTCGATGCTCTCGAGTCGCGAGGCCAGCGTGTGCGCCGGCGGTGGGTCGTCGGGGTCGTACCCAGCCTCGGAGACCCCTTCGTCGTACGCCGACTGAGAGAACACGTGCAACAGGAACACCGTCGCTCCCGTTGCGCCCGCGATGTCACAGACGAGGCTCGCCATCTCCTCGATTCGGGCGTCGTCGTCCGGACCGACAGCTAAGGTGAGTACGTCCAATGACATACCGACCCCTTAGACCGGCCCCGATAAAACTCGGCCGGATTCCGGAGCGACGACCGGGGGAGTTTTGCGTTTTCCCTCTGAACCGACGACTGAACGAATGGACGACGAGGAATCCGAGCCAGCTGATGAGTCTGTTCGAGAGGCTGTCGAACGCTCCCGAAGCGGCGCGCCGGCGGTCGGCGAAGTCGTCCGCGACCGCTTCGAGACCCACGAGGTGTTCCAGCGAATCATCGTCGCTGCCGACGAGGAAATCGACACCGGCACCCGAGAGCTGTTCTTCAGCGGGCTGGCGGCCGGCTTTGCCATCACCATCACGTTCCTCGCGTTGGCGTCGATGACCGCCAAAACCGACGGCGACCCGCTTTTGAGCGCCGTCCTGTACCCGCTCGGCTTCGTCTACATCATCTTGGGTGGCTACCAACTGTACACCGAGAACACCCTCCCGCCCGTCGCGCTCGTCCTCGAGCGGTTGGCCAGCATCCCGACGCTGCTGCGGACGTGGGGGGTCGTCCTCCTCGGGAACTTCGCCGGTGGTGCCTTCGGCGCGCTCGTCCTCGCCTACACCGGCGTGTTCTCCCCCGAGACCACGGCCATCGCCATTGATATCTCCCAGAAAGGCATCGAGACGCCGTGGTGGGACCTGTTCTTCAAAGCCGGCTTCGCCGGCCTCGTCGTCGCCGGCGTCGTCTGGCTCGATTACGCCTCCCGGGACACCATCTCGAGACTCGTCCTCGTCTACATCGCCTTCCTCGTCATTCCGCTTGCGGACCTCTTCCACGTCGTCGTCTCCTTCACCGAGTTGATGTACCTCGTCTACCTCGGCGAGGCGGCGCTTCTGTCCGGACTGTTGGGCTTCGTCCTGCCGGTGTTGCTCGGCAACACCATCGGCGGCGTGTTGCTCGTCACCGTCGTCAACTACTTCCAGACGACCGAACGCCGACTGGAGAGCGCCCGCGAGGACGGCGTCGAACGCCAGCTATCGGTTTCGGAGTGGCTCGGCGGCGGGAGCGTCGGCCGAACGTACGTCCCCGCGGACCGCGACGACACACGACGCCGGCGACGGCGAAACGACGACGACGATTGAACGCCGCTACTCGAAGATGCCGACCGTCTCGCGCTGACGGTCGAGAACCGACGCCTCGATGTCGACGACCAGATTCCGCTCGGCGCGGTCGATTTCCGCCCGAATCCCGCCATCGGGGCGGACACAGAGCGACCGTCCCGCGTAGTCGGTGACAGGGGCATCCTCGATGTCCCGACGACCGGTCCGGCCCGTGCCGAGAACCCACCGGACGCCATCGAGCGCCCGCGCACGGAGGAGTAATCGCCAGTTGTCGCTGTGCGTCGCGGGCCACGCACCCGGAACGAGGAGGGCGTCGACGCGCTTGTCACTCATCGCAGCGCTCTCCTCGACGAAATTCAGGTCGTAACAGGTCAACAGCCCGGTCTTCCCCAGCGGCGTCTTGACGGTGACTCGTGAGTCGCCAGGGGTCAACAGTTCGCGTTCGCCGCCCCAGAGGTGCTGTTTCCGGTAGACAGCGACGACCCCGTCGCCGTCGAGATACGCCGCCGCGTTGTACGCGCCGTCCTCGGCGTCCTCGACAAAGCCGACGAGTACGTCACAGGCAGCGTCGGCGGCGGTCTCAACGAGGCGCTCGATTGCCTCGCCGTCGCGCGGAATCGCAGCCCCGGCGATGCGGTCGTCAGCGACGAAGCCGGTCAGCGCCTGCTCAGGAAAGCAGGCGATGTCGACCCGCTCCGGGAGCGCCCCGAGTCGTGATTCGACGGTTTCGAGGTTCGACTCGACATCGAGGTCGTCGACGGCCATCTGACACGCCGCGACGGTCGGAGGCATGTTCAGTCGATGTGACTGCGATTACATAATCCCCGGTGGCAGTTCAGCGTTCTACGGCACCGCTTCTGTGCGGAGAAATCAGCTGAAAGCGACCACCGAAAGAGCCGTCAGCGGAGCCAAAAACGAGTCCGATTACGCGTTCGCGTCGTCGTCCGCATCGTCAGCGTCTTCGTCCGCGTTGTTTTCGGCGTCGTCTGCGTCATCTGCATCTTCGTCCGCATTGTTCTCGGCGTCGTCTGCGTCGTCGGCAGCCTCGTCATCAGCGTTGTCTTCAGCGTCCTCCGACTCCTCGGCGGACTCATCAGCGCCGCCAGCATCGTCAGGCGCCTCTTCGGAGGCGATATCCGAGACGGCCGCACCGAGGTTGTCGATGTCACCCGACAGGAACTCGTTGATGGTGCTGTGGATATCACTCACGAACGACGGCACCTGTTCGGGCATGTCTTCGGGCGGGCCCGCATCACCCGGCCGCTCTTCGCTCCCGTTCTCGGCGGGTGTGGCCGTCGCGTTCTCGGCGGGCTGTGCAGCGGCAGCACCCGCAGCCCCGACGAGCAGGAAGCTCGCCGCGAGGACTGCGAGTACGATGTGTTTGGTGCGCATTGCATCTCAGCCTTTCCGGTGGAGGGATAAGTAGGGGGTGAGTCAGTTCGAAGCAGTTCGAACCGTTTACGCCTGAGCGGCTCGTTTTCCGGCGCGTTAAACAGTTTAAACGGAACGGCCGATATCGACACGGACCCTCGAATCGGCGCCTCGGAAACTCCTGTAATAACTCCGATGGCCGTCGGTATGGGGGCGCGAGGAGGAAGAGCCTCTCCCGTCTCGACTCCGCGCGACGCACTCGGCGCAAAAACGTGGGCGAAAAAGGCCGACCGCTCCCGACGGTCGCGGTCGGTACTGGAACTACTGTGCGTCCACCACAGCGACACTCGCCAAGTTCACAATATCCTTGACTTCGTCGCCGCGCTGCAGCACGTGGACGGGCTTGTCCATGCCGACGAGCATCGGACCGATGGCTTCCGCGCCGCCCAACCGTTGGAGCAGTTTGTAGGCGATGTTGCCGGCTTCGAGGTTCGGAAAGACGAGTACGTTCGCCGGCTCGTCCAACTCCGAGAAGGAGTAATCTCCGGTCAGCATCTCCTCGACGACCGCCGTGTCCGCCTGCATCTCACCGTCGACCGGGAAGTCCACGTCGGGAGCCGCTCGGAGCGCGTCTGCGGCCTCCCGGGGCTTGCGGGTGCCTTCGTTGTCGACCGTTCCGAAATCGGAGTACGACAGCAGCGCCACCCGGGGGTCGACGTTGAACTGTCGTGCGAGGTCGGCGGTGTGGCGAGCGACTTCGGCGAGGACGTCAGCGTCGGGCGCCTGATTGACGGTGGCGTCGGCCACGAAGACGACGCGATTTTTGAACGTCAGCATGTACACCCCCGCCGCGTAGTCGGCGTCGTCGGCCGTCCCGACAACCTGCAGCGGCGGCCGAAGCGCCGTCGGATAGTGGTTCGTCAACCCAGTCAGCATCGCGTCGGCGTCGCCCATCTCTACCATCACGCTGGCGAGATAGTCGCCGTCGTGGACCAAGGCGTCGGCCTCCCTGCGGGTGACGCCGTTGCGCTTCCGGAGGTCGTACAGGCGGTCGGCGTAGGGGTCGAGTTCGTCCGTCGTCGGGTCGACGATTTCGGGGTCGAAATCGAGTCCGAGTTCCGCCGACAGCTCCCAGATAGTGCGCTTGTCGCCGACGAGGACGGGGTCGGCGATGTCCTGTTCGATGAGTTGGTAGGCCGCCCGAATCATCTTCGGGTCGTCGCCTTCCGCGAGGACGAGTCGCTTCGGGTCGCTTTTGGCCTTGTTCAGCACCACGCGCATCATCTCGCGGGACTTCCCGAGTCGCGCTTCGAGCGTCTCCCGATACTCCCCGAGGTCGAGGGTTTCGCGGGCGACACCGGAGTCCATCGCGGCCTCGGCGACCGCCCCCGAAACCTCGAAGAGGACGCGAGGGTCGAGCGGTTTGGGGATGATGTAGTCGGGGCCGAACTGCAGTGGTTGGTCGCCGTAGGCTTTCACGACGGCGTCGGGGACGTCCTGTCGGGCCAATTCGGCGAGTGCCTCGGCGGCGGCGACTTTCATCGCCTCGTTGATTTCGGTCGCGCGGGCGTCCAAAGCCCCACGGAAGATGAACGGGAACCCGAGGACGTTGTTGACCTGATTGGGGTAATCGGAGCGCCCCGTCGCCATGATGACCGTGTCCTCGCGGGCGTTCTTCGCCGCCTCGTAGCCGATTTCCGGGTCGGGGTTCGCCATCGCGAAAATGATGGGGTCGTCCGCCATCGACCGGACCATCTCTTCGCTGACGATGCCGCCGACCGAGAGGCCGACGAAGGCGTCGGCGCCCGCCATCGCGTCGGCGAGACTGCCCCCCGTCTCGCTCGCGAACTGTGCGACGTAGGAGTGGGGGTCGTCGGCCGCGACGCGTTCCTCCGTGATGATGCCGTCGATGTCGCACATCGTGATGTTGTCGGCGGCAACGCCCAGCGACTCGTAGAATCGGGCGGTCGCGGTTGCGGCCGCGCCCGCGCCCGCGAAGACGACTTCGAGGTCGTCGAGCGCCTTGCCGGCGATGTCACAGGCGTTCAAAAGGGCCGCCCCGGAGATGATGGCCGTCCCGTGTTGGTCGTCGTGGAAGACGGGAATCGACATCTCCTCCCGGAGGAACGACTCGATTTCGAAACACGCCGGCGCGGAGATATCTTCGATGTTGATGCCGCCGAACGTCGGTTCCATCATGGCGACCGCCTCGGCGAACGCCGCCGGGTCGTCCTCGTCTAACTCGATGTCGAAGA
>NZ_WPCC01000048.1 GCF_009741925.1 Natronomonas sp. CBA1123 | reverse complement strand
GGGGTGCCCGTCCTCCCGGTCGAGGCGGGAAGCGGCGTTCGCTCGATTCCCTCCTCGGACCTCGAATCGGCGCTCGAACGCGTTCTCGACGGCGCCTACCGGACCGAACGCCACCCGGTCGTCTCCGCCCAGCGGGCCTTCGACGGCGTCCGCGCGCTGTTCGACGTGATGCTCGTAGCCGCCGAACCGGCTCGCATCTCGGAGTTCTCGGTTCGATGCGGCGGCGAGAGCGTCGCCAGGTTTCGGGCCGACGGCGTCGTCGCCTCGACGCCCGCCGGGAGCGTCGGTTACAACAGCGCCGCGGGTGGTCCAGTGGTCGCGACCGGAACCGACGTGGTGTCCGTCGTTCCGCTTGCGCCCTTCGCGACCGACGCCGACCAGTGGGTGTTGCCGCTGGAGGAGGTGACTCTCTCAGTCGAGCGCGACGAGACGCCGGTCGAACTGCTGGCCGACGGCCGAACTGAGCGCACTGTCGCCGCAGGCGAACCCGTCACGCTGTCGACGACCGATACCTTCGAGACGGTGGTCGTTCCCGAATCCGCGCGGTTCTTCTGAGCGGCGGAATCTGACCGCTTAAATCGCTCGCACCCCGAGTCGGGACCATGACGGACGACTTCGACGACGACCTACTCGTCGCACTCACCGAAGCGCGCGGCGTCCCGGGCTACGAAGACCGCGTGCGCGCGCTCGTTCGCGAGGAACTCGAACCGCACGTCGACCGGATTCGCTCCGATGCGATGGGCAACCTCGTCGGCAGCGTCGGGTCGGGAGGCTACGACGTGGTCGTGGCGGCCCACATGGACGAAATCGGCTTCATGGTGCGTCACGTCGACGACGACGGCTTCCTCGAACTCGACGCCCTCGGCGGGTGGGACCCCAGAATCCTCCGCGCCCAACGGGTCACCGTCCACACCGACGACGGCGACGTTCCGGGCCTCATCGGGTCGGCACCGCCACACACGCTGTCCGAGGAGGAGCGCGAGAAACAGCCCGACGTCGACGACATCCACGTCGACTTGGGGCTCGACAGCGAGGCCGTCTCCGAACGCGTTGCCGTCGGCGACCTCGTGACCATCGACCAGACCACCGAACGCGTCGGCGAGTTCGTCACCGGCAAGGCGCTCGACAACCGCGTGTCCGTCTTCGCCATGCTGGAGGCGGCCAAACGGCTCGAGAACCCGGACGTGACCGTCCACTTCGCGGCGACGACACAGGAGGAGGTCGGCCTCCGGGGTGCGGAGGCGCTCGGTGTGGACCTCGACCCCGACCTCGTCGTCGCCCTCGATACGACCGTCGCAAACGACGTGCCCGGCTTCGAACCGGGCGAGCAGGTGACGCGACTCGGGGAGGGCGCCGGCATCAAACTCAAAGACGGCAGCGTAATCACGAATCACAAGGTCCACCGTCGACTCCGTGCGGTGGCGGAAGACGGCGACATCGACCACCAGTTCGAGGTGTTGCCGGCCGGCGGCACCGACACCGGTGGCCTCCAGCGGACCTCCGGGGCGACGCCGGCGGGCGCCATCTCCGTGCCGACGCGGTACCTCCACACGCCGACCGAGAGCGTCCACGTCGACGACGTGGCCGCGGTCGTCGACCTCCTCGTCGCGTTCCTCGACAGTGAGGACGGCGACCACGATTACACGCTGTAACGGACCGGGTGTCGAACATCTCGACAGCCGTCTTCTCAGGCTTCGGGAAACCGCTCGTAAGTTTTTGCTCCCTTTCGCCGTCATGTAGGTATGAATCGACTTCTCGGATTGACGCTCGTCTTCGTGATGGTGCTAGCCGGCTGTTCGTCGTTTCCTGTTGGACCGACTGAGACGCCGGAGCAGACGGCAACCTCAACACCGACGCCGGCGGAAACGGTAACTCCGACACCGACCGAGTCGACGGAACTCGCACCGGGGGTGACGGAGAACGGCCTCGTCAACCCAGTTGCATTGATTCGGGCCCACCAGATGCGGTTGCTCGAGGAGGGGTACGTCCTCAACCAGACCGTCGTGACCACCTACAACGGGTCGGAATCGAACCGCCTCGTCGTCGAGTCGGTCGCGGGCCCCGGCGGCGAAGTCGGCCACCAGAACGGGACTTCCTCTGCCATCGATGCCGACGGCAACGAGACGGTCACTCGAAACGAACTGTGGCTGAACACCACCACGATGGTCACCCGCCACATTGAGGCCGGACAGACCACCTATCAGGTCCGTCCGCGGTCGTACCCGCCGGAGGCACTCATCTGGTTCGGCGGCCTCCAGACGCAGATTCAACTCGGCGGCGACCGCTATGTGGTCGACAGCGTCGAAACCCGTGACGGCGTTCGGGTGGTAACGCTGACGGCCAGTATCGACCGCGTCGGCGGCGACGGTGTCAACGACACCGTCTCGACACTGACGGTCGACGAGACTGGCGTCATCCGGAACGCAGTCGTCGATGTCACCTACGAGAAGGGAACGAACTATCGGACGAACTACACCATCGAGCAACTCGGAGTCGAGGCCCCCGACCCGCCGGCGTGGCTTGATACCGTCCCACCGAGTGCCGCACTCGACATCGGTCTCGATGTCTTCGAGTTCGATGACCAATCCATCCAACTCGTCCACACCCACGGGGATGCTGTGCCCGAGGGTTCGACGGTAACCGTCGTTTCGAACGGAACGACGTACCTTACGACCCTCGGTGAACCGTTCGCGGACGGTGAGCGGTACCTCTGGGTTGGGACTGACGGCTCGTTGCGAGCGACGGCCGACCGACCAGCTGACGGCAGCACCCGGACATTGGACACCGAGGTTACGGTCGTCGTTCGCGCGCCGGATGGGGGTGAGTTGTTCTCGACCAGCATCGGTCGATTCGGCTGATGTGGCGGAATGATGTAGCTGTGCGTTGTCCTAACTGTTCTCTCTCCGCATGAAAACGTCCGCGAGCGCGCCGTGGGCGCGCGAAGCGGTTCACGCCGCGCGAACGGAGTGAGCGCGGCGGCAGGGCGGGTGACCATCGGGAACCCGCCGCTGCTTTTTCATCGACGTTCGGAAGACGCCATCGGCGTCTTCCGAGCCCATCAGAAATCGGAGATTTCTGAGGGCGTTTTTGCCGCGAGGCGCGCAGCGCCGAGCGTGCAAAAAGGTCGGTGCGAATGAACAGATTCAGTACGGGGTGGTGGCAAAAGGTCGGTATGAGCACGAACGACATGAGCCGTCGTGGGTTCATGACGGCAGCGGCGGGGACGGCCACCGCTGCTGCCGCCGCGGGGACGGCCGCCGCACAGACGCAGGTTCCCGAGTTCAGCGGGTATCTCAGCGAAGCGAACCTCTACTCGGAGGACGGCGTTCAGGACGCCCGTGGACAGGAGGAACTGACGATTAGCGTCGGCGCGGGCGACAACGGACTGGCGTTCGACCCCGCGACGGTGTGGATTTCGCCGGGAACGACGATAACGTGGGAGTGGACCGGCGAGGGCGGCGCCCACAACGTCAACACCAACGAGGGCGAAGCGGAACTCGACAGCGGGTCCCCGGTCGCAGAGGGAGGGACGACCTACGAGTACGAGTTCACCGAAGAGGACGCCGGCATCACGGAGTACCGCTGTATTCCCCACGAACCGCAAGGCATGCGAGGTGGCATCGCGGTCGGTGACGACGTTCCGACCATCGAAGTCGGCGGCAGCCAAGGGCCGGCTATCATCATCCCCGACAGCGCGCTGGCACTGACCGTCGCGACGTTCATCGGGCTGGGGACGACACTCGGTCTCGGATACTTCTTCATGAAGTACGGCGGCGACTACGAGGAATAACGGACGCTCACTGTGAACTGAGGCGTTTTCAGGACGTTTCGATTTCTAGTTCCACGTCCCGTCGCTTCCCTTCGAGGTCGGCGACGATGCGCCTGACGACGCGTTCGGCCTCCGACTTCACTTTCGGCGTTATCTTGTCGACGACCCAGTCCAGCGAGACGAACCGCGGGAGGTTCAACGCGTTTCCGTTGGCGGAATCCGGCGCGTATTTGATGCGCATCGTCACCTCCGTTCCCTCCCCGCTTGCGTGGGGTTCGACGAGCCACTGACCGACGGCGTCGATGTCCTTGATGATGCGCCAGTCGATGCGGTTCGGCGGGTCGACGTCGGTGACGCGGGAGCGGGCGGTGTAGGTTAGTTTCCACCACGAGAAGTCGAGTTCGTACTCGGTTCCCGGTTCCCCGTCCCCGAACTGCCTGACGCCGGTGAGATGTTCGGAGTACTCCGCGTAGCTTTGGAAGCCGAGCAGGAACTCGTAGACCTCTTCCGGCGGGAGATAAACGACGGTCGTGACCTCGACGGTGTCCACACCCCTCGTTGGGGCGGCGATGTGGTAAGCGTTGGCCCGACTACAGGCGGTCGGCGACAGTTTCGACCGCCTCGATGCCGTGGACCTCGCCGCCGAGTCGCGGCACGAGCGTCAGCGGTAACTCGAAGCGCTCGCGGGCCTCCTCGATGCGCTTCTGTTGGCTCGCGTGAGTATCCTGACAGAGGTCACAGCCAGGGGTCGGGTCCTCGATGACCTTGTTGACGATGGCCCGACTCGCCGGGATGTCGTAGCTCTCTAACTCCGCGAGCAGGCGCTCGGTCTCCAACACCGCCATCGTCTCGGGGATGAGCACGACGCGGAACTCCGTCCGCTCGGGGTCGCGCAACACCGCCGCGACGCGTTCCATGCGGTCCTGTAGCTCTTCGAGGTCGATGTCGGCCTCGGCGTCGTCGCCGTCATCGTCGTCCCCTCCCGACCCCATGAAGCTCCGAACGGAGTCGGCGAGACTCGACACCTGCGAGCGGACGGAAATGAGTTTGCCCATCGCCGAACTCATCACGTCGGGGAGTTTCAGCAGCCGAAGGGTGTGGCCCGTCGGCGCGGTGTCGAAGACGATGTAGTCGTAGCGGGGGTCGTCCATGTAATCCAGAAAGAGGTCCAAGGCGGCGGCCTCGTCGGTGCCCGGGGCGACGCCGGCTTCGAGGACGTCGTCGACGTCGCTTTGGTCCAGCGAGATGCCGAGGTCCTCCAGTTCTTCGAGTGCGGCGCCGACCTGTCCGCGGTACTGACCGATGCGGTCCTCGGGGTCGATTTCGACGCCCCAGAGGTCTACGTCGTCGCGGATTCGCGTCGGTTCGTCGTCGACCGGGGCGTCGAAGACGTCCGAAAGCGAGTGTGCGGGGTCCGTCGAGACGACGAGCGTCGAGTGTCCCTCGCGGGCGTACTTCAACGCGGTCGCCGCCGCACAGGTGGTCTTGCCGACGCCGCCTTTCCCGCCGTAGAGTACGTACTGCGTCACGTGCGCTTGTACGGCGCCGTCGGCTTAAACCGTCCCCCGGTCCGAACCGGGGCGTTTGTAGGGGTGGGAGAAAACGGCCGGGCATGAGCGAATCCGAAACCCCCCGCGTCGCCGTCGTCGGCGGCGGCGTCACCGGACTGACTGCAGGAACGTTCCTCGCCCGAGCGGGCTTCGACACCGTCGTCGTCGACCACGGCGAATCCCTGCTCCGTCGGAACGCCCACCTCGAAAACGTCCCCGGGTTCCCTGCCGGCGTCAACTCCCGGCTGTTCCTCGAGTTGCTCGAAGAACAGGCGGGCCGCAACGGCTGTCTGTTCGAACAGGGACTCGTGACGAACCTGGAACCGGGCGGAGAGCGATTCCAGCTTAGAGTCGAGGGCGACGAGGAGTTCGACCTCCGGGCCGACTACGTCCTCGTGGCGTCGTGGGCCGACACCGACTACCTCGAGGCCATCGACGGCGTCGGACTCACCAAACGCGGCTCGAAGACGTACGTCGACATCGACGACGACGGCCGGACGGGCGTCGACGGGCTGTATGCGGCCGGCCGTATCGCCGAGAAGGCCCACCAAACCGTCGTCTGTGCGGGCCACGGCGCCGACGTGGCGCTGACGCTCGTCGACGACTCCGAGGTGCCGTACTACCACGACTGGGTCGCCCCGGAGGGGTATTTCACCGAGCGCGGGCGTGAGGTGCCGCCGGGGTGTGAGGAAATCGACGAAGAAGAGCGCCGCCGCCGCGAGCGGGAGTCGATGGAGGTGATGGTCGAGGCGTTCGAAGACCACCACCCAGACGAACCGACGATGCATCCGAGCGTCGTCGAGAAGCGCCGCGAAGAAGGAGAGTAATCCGGGTTCAGTACTCGAAGTCGGTGTCGATGTCCCGGCCCGTTTCGGTCATCTCGACGGCGGCCTCGCTGTACTGCAGTACTTTCTGCATGTCGCCTTCGATTTCGAACTCCCCGGACATCATCCCGTCGACGGGACCGAGTTCGCCCTCGAACAGTCGGACCCAGTTGGAGTAGGGGCCACGGAAGACGAAGCCGTAGTCCTCCTCTTCGGGGTCTTCGACCTCGTAGGCGTCCGTACACTCGCCGTTCACCAATCCGAGGAAGAAGTACACCTCCTCGCCGTCGTAGGCGTCGTCGGGTTCGACGACGAAGAGGAAATCGCCGTTGAAGCCGTCGCCCCAGCCCTCGCTGGCGTCGTCGTAGTCGTCGTTGTCGTTGAGCAACTCGCCGTACTCTGAAATCCAGGCGTCTCCGTCGCTTGGGAACTGAATCGCCATACATGTCGTGGAACTCCACAACGGATTGGCTGTTCTCCCGTGCATGCGGCGTGGGTTTAAGCCCCGTGGGTGGACGTGTCACGATTCGGGTCGTGACGCCCGAGGACGGCACGATGGTTTTTATTCGGGGGCGTCGAACGTCCGCCGATGCTCGATGGTGTCAACGTCGCGCTCGGGGTGTCGGGTTCCATCGCGGCGGTGAAGACGGTCGAACTGGCCCACGAACTCCGACGGCAGGGCGCCGACGTGCGCGCGGTGATGACCGACGCGGCGACCGGTATCATCCACCCATGGGCCCTGGAGTTCGCCACCGAAAACCCGGTCGTCACCGAAATAACGGGGTCCGTCGAACACGTCGAGTTGGGCGGTTACGACGGGTGGGCCGATGTGTTGCTGTTGGCGCCGTCGACGGCCAACACCATCGGAAAGGTCGCGAGCGCCGTCGACGACACGCCCGTAACCACGACCGCGACGACGGCCCTGGGTGCGGACCTCCCCGTCGTCGTCGCTCCGGCGATGCACGCGCCGATGTACGACCATCCCGGCGTCCTCGACGCCATCGAGACGCTGGAGTCGTGGGGCGTCGTGTTCGTCGACCCGCGACTCGAAGAGGGGAAAGCCAAGATTGCGACCGAGGAGTCGATACTCCTCGAGGTGGCCCGCGCGACCGGCGAGAACTCCCTCGCCGGGCAACACGTCGTCGTCACCAGCGGTGCGACGAGCGAGTCCATCGACCCGGTACGGGTGTTGTCGAATCGGTCGTCGGGTCGGACCGGCCGGGCAGTCGCGAAGGCCTGCTACGTCCGCGGTGCCGAGGTAACCGTCGTTCACGACGGCCCGGATTTACCGTACGCCGACGTCATCGAGGTCGAAAGCGCTGCCGAAATGCTCGACGGCGTCCGCTCGGTCGCCGACGATGCCGACGCGCTCGTCTCGGCGGCCGCAATCAGCGACTACACCGTCGAAGCGGCGCCCGAGAAGATACGCTCCGGTCAACAGCTGTCGCTCGACCTCGAACCGACGCCGAAACTCATCGATACGATTCGCGCCGACTACCCGGGGCTACCCATCGTCGGGTTCAAAGTCGAAACGTCGGGCGACGACGACGCCCTCGTCGAGAAGGCCCGCGAGACGCTCGAACGGGCCGACCTCGACTTCGTCGTCGGCAACGACGCGAGCGTGATGGGAGAGGACACCAGCCGAATCCTGCTGGTCCGGCCGGATTCCGTCGCCAGCCACCGAGGCAGCAAGACCGAAATCGGCGGGCACATCGCCGATGCGCTCGCGGCCGAGTTGACCGAGTGAGCGGTGCTCGAACGGGGACTTTTGGTGGTCGGTGGTGAACGCGCAAGCGTGTTCGACGACCGCGCGCAAAACGAAGTGACCGGAATGGTCGTCATCGTCGGCTTAGCGGTCATTCTGTCGTTGTTCTTCGGGTTCGTTGTCTTCCAGAACTTCACGGCGCCCGGCGACGACGTTCCGAAGGTCGCCTTCGAATACACCCACGACGAGGCGACCGAGGCGCTCACAATCACCCACAACGCCGGTGACGCCTTCGCCGCCGACGAGGTGTTCGTCCTCGTCCGTGACGCCAACGGGAGCGTCACCGGTACTCGGGTGTGGGGTGGCTCCGGAACGGTCAGTTCGGGCGACTCCATAACCGTCGAGGGGGTCGAACGCGGTGCGAGCGTTCGCATCGTCTGGGTAGCGGGCGCCGGCGAACGCACCTACGTCATCGGTCGGTGGGGCGGGTCGAGTTCGTAGTCGCTCGGAGTTTTTATACCGGCAGGACCGCTTGGAGGTATCGATGCGCTCGGACCGGGCCGTCGTCGTAGCCACTGTCGCCATCGTCATCGGCGTGACCGTGGCGTCGGGGCCCCTCGTCGGCGTCTCGCTGACCGACGAGCAGTCGTTCGCTCCGGGGTCCGGAACCGCGAACGTCACCGTCGAGACGGTTCCCGACACCGCGACGCTCACGCGAGCCAACTACGGCTCCGGCCCCTACACCCTCCGTCTCGACCCTGCCCGGATTTTCGTCTCGACGGTCTCGGGGCAACCGACAGTCGCCTACGAACTCGCCGTCGACGGGCTGAACCACACGCGAACGAGCGTCACGTTCATCGACGAGAGCTACGAGGGACGATACGACCTCACCTTCGCGCCCTCAACGATCGCGCCGGACCGAGTCGACCGCGAGCGATACAACGGAACGGTTCGCGTCTACGTCTACGACGAGCGGAGCGACCGACGGCTCGTCGAGCGTAACGTCACTATCGAGGTGAAACGGTGAAACGACGGCTCCGACGGTTCGGCCGTGCCGTCCTTGGCGACCGATACGGTGCTATCCTCATCCTTGCGACGCTTTCGGTGTACGCCGTCTACTGGCGAATCGGCATCGTCATCACGGACAGCTACACCGTCGCAAACGCCCTCGTTGCGCTCGCCGACGGTCACCTGTATCTCGACGAAGCCGTCTATGGGGCTGGTCTCGAAACGCCCGGGACTGGGACGGTCGACGGTCGACTGTACGGCCGCAACTACGGGCAAGTGGTTCTCGCCGTACCGTTTCTGTTGTTCATCGAAGCGATAGCTGCCGTCGCCGACCTCCGAGTCGCACTGGCGGCCATCTGGGCGCTCCTCGTCATCGGCCTCGCTCGCTCAGTCGGGTGGGAACTCGACCGCCCGAAGTACGCTGCCTACGCCGGAAGCGCCCTCGCCCTGACAGGGTTTACCGCCGCCATCGCCGGGGCGACGACCATCGACGCCGACCGCCACTACCTCATCGCACTCCAGATGCAGACGATGGTCGCTGCCGCACTCGTCGGCGTCGTCTGCTATCGCCTCTTCGCCAGAGCTTACGACCGTCGAATCGGCTTCGCTGGTGGGTTCGCCGCGAGTCTGTCGACGCCCATCGGCTTCTGGGCACAGTTCCCGAAGCGACACGTCCTCGTCACTCTGTGTGTCGTCGCTTCGATGTATCTCCTGTACCGGAGTCGCGAGGGCGAGGTCGTCGACGTTCGATTTCGCGCCGCCGCTTACGTCCCGGTTGGGGTCGCGGCGTGGGTCAGCGCTGCTGAAGGAGTGATTCTCCTCCTCGCGTTGCTCGTGGTCGACGTGCCGACGGCCGGCCGGAGCCTCCGGTCGCTCGCGACTGCCGGGGCGACGTGTGTCGCCTCCGTCGTCCCGATGTTCGTGACGAACTACCTCATCAGCGGCAACGCTGCACAGCCGCCACGGGTACTCAGCGCCGGTGGAGATGGGAGTCTCGCTCGCAGGGGTGACTCGGCGGCTGCCTCCGGGTCCGATTCCGGCACGGGAACGAGTTCGGGAGGGGACGCAGCCGAAACCGTCGACGCCTTCGCCGGCGGCCTCGATGTGGTCCTCGGATTGTATCGAAGGGGCGTCCGGACACTCGTCGGCGAATCCGGTCGGCTGTATCACACGTTCGTTCGAGGCGGCTACATCGCCGACGTGGCGGCACGTGATGCCGGCGAAGCGATCCGGCTCGCCTTTCTCGAAGCGATGCCGCTGGCGGCGGCGTTGCTCGCTGTCCCCATCGTCGCGGTTCGGACGGACTTCGGCGTTCGCTTCCGGTCGGTCCTAGAACGCCGTCGACTCTCGGCGCTCGGTACCGTCGATACCTTCGTCGCTGTTTATGCTACGGCGTTGACGCTCGTTTACCTCCCGCGGCTCCCGCTCCATGCGACCATCACCGTCCGGTATCTCCTCGCGCTGTTCCCCATCGCGGTGTACGCCCTCGTACGGATGGGGTCCGTCAGGCGTGTTCTCTCTGAACGGCTTGACCTGCTCGGATTTACCTACGCTTCGGGCGTTCTCGTCGGCGGCCAACTGCTCGTCGTCTATCTGTGGGTCGTCGATGCAACGCGAGGAGAGGCGGTCCAAACTCACGCTCTCGTCGGCCTCGGTACTGCCGGCCTGCTGGCGGCGTGGGCGCTCTTCGACGCCGTCGGCCGCCATGAGAACCGTTTCGGCGCCGTCGCACTCGGCCTGGCGGCTGCCTCGGGCACCGTTTTCCTCGTTCTGGCGGGACTGTGGCACTTCGCCTTCGTCGGCGGGCGGGCACTTCCCTTCGGGTAAGTCGCTATCGTCAACTTTTACCGCTCGCTTCCTGTACGGCGGGCATGGATCAGCTTCAGCAGTCGCTGCTGGAGGCGCCGATTATCGAAAAGGACGGCTACCACTACTTCGTCCACCCGATAAGCGACGGCGTCCCAATGCTCGAACCGAGCCTCCTGCGCGAAATCGTCATCAAAATCATCCGCAAGGCCCAACTCGAAGACGTCGACAAAATCGTCACGCCTGCGGCGATGGGTATCCACATCTCGACGGCCGTCTCGCTGATGACCGACATCCCGCTGGTCGTCATCCGAAAGCGGGAGTACGGACTCGACGGCGAGACGCCGTTGTTCCAAGAGACCGGCTACTCCGAGAACCAGATGTTCATCAACGATGTCGAAGCCGGGGATAACGTTCTCGTCCTCGACGACGTGCTCTCGACGGGTGGCACCCTGACGGCCATCTGCGGTGCCCTCGAAGATATCGGCGCCGACATCGTCGACGTGGTCGCTGTCATCAAGAAGGTCGGCGGCGAGAACAAACTCGAAGACTCTCCCTACACCGCCAAGACGCTCATCAACGTCGACGTCATCGACGGCGAAGTCGTCATCGTCGACGAAGACGGCGATTACTAACCACTTTTTACTCCCTCGGGTGTCCTCGCGCGCCTTCGGCGCGCTGTGGGCACCCCTCGGTCGCAAAAACTTGGGCAAAAACGACCCGACGCCGCCCTTCGGTCGGCGTCGGTGTCGTTCGAAAGACGTGCCTTGCGCGTCTTTCGTGATGCCAAGAGAGCGCTACGCGCTCTCTTGAGCAAACCGCGCTCGCTTCGCTCGCGCGGATGCTACTCTTGTGGTTGATAGCACACCGTAGAGCGGTCAATAGAGGCGAAGTACAGATTGGTGAGTGCAGGCTAAAATGGCCTTTCGAGAGTAGTCGTCCGAAATCAGGAGAGTATGCCTTCATTTGTGATTGATTCTGTCACAGAACTTAACATATCCGTTGACGTGGAGATAGCTATGGCTCTCCGTCGGCGGACTGTATTGGGGCGATTGGAGGGGGCCTGGTCTATCTTTCCGGCTGCGTTGAAATTGCATCGAATACAGTATCAGGATGTGTCTCATCAGTGCCGGAAGACGCGAACTCGGCTTCCGAAATCCGTGATGCCCTCCCCGATTACGAGACTGAGGCGGCTACTGAAGACGAACACTGGGACCGGGCTGATAATATCCAAGATGCGCTTTGGCACGCTGTAGACGGTCATCCGTGGCGATGTTCGATGGGACAAAAGACAGCGGATGGGGAACTCATCATCGTGGTGGATGTGACCTGTGTGCCTCGGGCGCGAAAATATATTCCCAGCGAGTGGGGAGGGATCACAATTCGTGTCAGACAGACCGCATGTGGCCCACATGAAGTACAGTAATTCCCTGCGGTCAGTACGCACCTGTACTGACCGGTTAGGAAAAACCACGAGCATCCGTGAGCGCGGAGCGCTCACGGTTCCACCGCGCCGAACGAAGTGAGGCGCGGGACCGAGACTCGACCGTAGGGAGAGTCGAAGTGTCTTTTTCATCGAAGTTTTTGCCGCGAGGCGCGAAGCGCCGAGCGTGCAAAAAGTTCGGAGAAGATAGCGGGAGGTAGATTTGAACTACCGATCTCCGGGTTATGAGCCCGGCGGAATCTCCTGGCTATCCCATCCCGCTACATCTTCGTACTTGGGTCCGACCATTAAGGGTTGTGATGTGCGTGCCGTCTGTGGAATCCTACCGCGAGTCGTGGACCCGCCAGGTGATGAGACTCTCGGCGACGTAGTTCAGCGTCATCCCCACGCCGATGCCGATGACGTTCGCGACGGTCGGCCAGAGGTTTGCCCCTCCGACGACGAGTCGAACGTCGGTCCACGAGGTGAGGAGATAGAGGACACCGAAGGCCACCGAGAGGCCGCCGAGGCGGACGGCGTGGGACTTCGCGTAACGCCGTATCAACGAGCGAACACCGCTGTCGCCCTCGTCGGCGAACGTCCAGCGGTCGTTGAGGAGGAACATCAGGGTGATGGATGCCTCGGCGCCGACCGCCTTCCCGGCCAGCGGCGGGGCCGTCACTCCTGCGATGACGCCGGAGGTCAGCAGCGCGACGATGACGGTTTCGAGTCCCGCCCCGGCGACGCCGACGGAGACGAACTGGCCGATTCGCTCGGCCGCGACGAGGGCGCGAAGTCGGTCCTGGATGCGTTGAAGCAGTCCATACTCTTCGTCCGCCGCGCTCGGCTCGTCGTCTGGGGTGTCGGACTCCGCTGTCGTCATTACTGGCCGTGTCCTCCTCGACCCTCGTTCGGACGGTCGACGAGCGCCGTCTCGTCCCGTGTCGCGGCAATCGCGTCATGGAGCGTGCTGTCCTGAATCCGTTTCGAGCGGTGGCGTGCGGTCAACAGTGCGGCGCCGAGGTCGACGGCGGTCGAAAGCGGGTCGACGGTCGACCCCGGTTTGTCCTCCCACTCGATTGGAACCTCTTCGACGTCCAGTCCGAGCGCGGCGGCCATCGCGAGCAGTTCCACGTCCCAGGCGAAGCCGGGTTCGTAGAGGTGGCTGCGAACCGTCTCCCACGCCTCTGCGGTGATGGCCTTCGCGCCACACTGGTAGTCGTAGAGGTCGGCGTCGAGCAATCGGCGGGCCAGCCACGCGAAGCCGTCGCCGAGGTAGCGCCGGGCGAGCGTCTGATGGCTGGTAACCGTCGCATCGGGATGGCGACGCGACCCCGCGGCCACGTCGGCGTCATCGAGTGCGCCGACGACGCGGCCCAGTTCGGCGGCGGCGGTGCTTCCGTCTGCGTCCGCAAACGCGAGGCGGTCGGTTTCGAGCGCCTCGAACCCGGCAGTGATGGCGGCGCCCTTGCCACGTCGGTACGGCACCGCGTTGGTTTCGAGGATGGGGATGTCGAACCCGGCGATGTCATCCAACACGTCCGGTCGCGGGTCGTCGATTTCGACCCGTAGCACGTCGGGCTGGAGCTCCTCGGTAACCGCACGGAGGTACGCTTCGAGGCGGCGGCGGTCGGGGCGGAAGGCGGGGACGACGACCCCGAGCGTTGACATACCCCTCTCTCTCGCCCGGGCGATGAAAAACCGTTCGGCTCGTCCGAATCCGGACTCCACAAGAGGTATAGGGGCCCACGTCCGCCGTATGGGTGATGGAATACGGGCTCGTCGCGCTCTGGCTCGTGATGTATCTCGCCGTCGGTCTCGCCGCCCTGCCGCTGTCCGGGGCGTTGTTTTCACGGTTTCACGACGGCGGTGCCGCGTTCGCGATTCCGGTCGGTCTCGCGACCGTCGCCGTCGTCGGCTACCTCGTCGGACAGGTCGCGTTCGGATGGCCGGCGCTTCTGGTGGCCCTCGCAGTTCTCGTCCTCGCAAGCGCCTTCCTCCGAGACTACGCCGAAGTAGACGAGCGTGCGTTCGCCGAGGCCGCCGCCGTCTTCGCGGTCGCGTTCTGTTTCGTCGTCGCGATTCGGTCGGTGTCACCGGCAATCGCTCCGCTTCCGCTGTCGACCGGCGAGAAGTTCCTGGATTTCGGGCTGCTCCGGACGCTGCTTCAGGCGGGAGCGCTCCCGCCGGAGGACATGTGGTTCGCCGGCGAGTCGGTACGGTACTACTACGGCGGCCACATGCTCGCCGCGCTGTTGACGCTGTTCACCGGAACCGCCCCCCGGTTCGCCTACAACCTCGCGTTGGCGGGGTTTTACGCGTCGCTCGTCACCGGCGCCTACGGGCTGGCCGGGGCTATCGCGGCGAACCACGACGCTCCACGCCGACTCGCGGCGGGATTGGGAGCGTTCTTCGTCGGCGTCGCCGGCAACCTCGAAACGACGGGCCGGATGTTGGTGTGGCTCCTCCCGGATTCGGCCGTCGTCGCGGCGACCGACATCGCTGCCGATTCGGACCTCCTGTCGTGGACGCCGGGTGACTTCTCCTACTGGAATTCAAGTCGCGTCATCGACGGGACGATAAACGAGTTCCCGCTGTTCGCGTGGCTCAACGGCGACTTACACGCACACATGATGAGCACGCCGTTTCTGCTTCTCGTCGTGGCGCTGTGTTACAGCTACTGGCGAACGCCCGAAACTGAACGGACGCGCCGTCGGCTCCGATTGGCCGCCGTCGTCCCAGTTGCCGGGCTGCTCGCGATTGTCAACACGTGGTCGTTCCCCACCGCAGGCGGGCTGGTTCTGTTGACCGTCGCGTTCGCGCCAGCCGACCCAGCGACGCTGCTGCCGTCTCCGGTGGCTGCTCGGCTTCCGACTCGGTCGGGGCTCGCCGAAGAGTTCCGACGGGACGGCCTCGCCCTCGCCGTCGCCGTCGTAGCGCTCCTGCTCGCTGGCCTCCTGGTGTTGCCGTTCTGGCTCGGAAGCGCATCCTCCCGCGGTGTCGGACTGTTCCCGCCACGGAGCGGACTCGGACCGCTGTTGCTCGTCCACGGCGGGTTCCTGCTCGTCTTCGCGCCGTATCTCGCCGGGCGACTCTCGAAGCCCTTCGAGGTGCTTCCGACCGACAGGACCGTCGCGGTCGTCGTCGGCGCCGCACTTCTCGCTCTCGGGGCGTGGCTCGCCGGGTTCGCTGCCCTCGCACTGTTCGGGCCGCTACTGGCGGTGGCGTGGCTATTGCTCCGACGCCGGGCCGACGTGGGCTTCGAGACGCTGTTGATGCTCGCCGGCTTCGGACTCGTCCTCATCGTCGAGTTCGCCCACGTCGTCGAACCGCAGTATCAGGGGTCGAACCTCGAACGCCTCAACACGGTGTTCAAGACGTACATGCAAGTGTGGGTGCTGTGGGGTCCTGCGGCCGGCGTCGCCTTGGCACGACTTTTGGACCCGACCGAGGCACTCCCCTCGGTCGACAGTTCGGCGTGGCGAACCGCGGGCGTCGCCGTCGCCTGCGTCGTTCTCCTGACGACGGGGCTGTATGCGGGGTTCGCCGTTCCCGCGCACTTCGAGGGCGAACCGGTCGGCGCCGAGAGCCCGACGCTGGACGGCACCGCCTACACGCACGCCGTCTTCCCAGAGGAGGCCGAGGCAATCGCGTGGCTCGACGCCCGGGAGGGGCAACCGACCATCGTCACCGCGGCGCCTGGCGGGTACTGGTGGCGACCGGAGGAGGGTGACGGTGCCTCCGCGCCGGCGAGTCTCACCGGCAATCCGACGGTACTGGGGTGGTTCCACGAAGAACAGTACCGCGGCGAAGCGGCCTACGAGAAGCGACTCGGAGACGTGACGACGATTTACGAAGGGTCGACCGACGAACAGACCGAGTTACTCGACCGCTACGAGGTCGAGTACGTCTACGTGGGTCCTGCCGAGCGCGCCCGCTACGACGTGACCATCGAGGAGCATCCGGCACTAGAAGTCGCCTTCCAGCGCGGTGACGTGGTCGTCTACGAGGTTCGGCGCTGACCTGAGAGTATCGAACAGGCGGCGTCGTATCCGACGGCCGGCCGCACGGTGTCCAAACGGCCGCCGGCGACTGCACGGAACATACGCCGCGTGGCCGCGGGTTCGTATATAAAGAGTGGGTCGACTCAGGCGGTCGCGGGGTCGCCCTTCGCCTTGATGACCTCGACGGCGTCGGCGTCGACGTTGTCCACGTCGAGGTGCATCGGGACGAAGTTCCGCTTGGCGAAGTCCTCGCGTTCCTCCTCCTTGCCGACGGTACACCACAGCTGGACGCGGTCGGGGCCGTGCCACTCGCCCTGTCGGGAGATGCCGAAGCAGACGTACTCCTCGCCGTCGTAGTCGATGACGGCGCCCTTCCGGATGCCGGGATCCCCGCGGATGATGAGCCGCTTCATGGGCGGGCCTTCGTGAGAGTTCGGGTTAAGCGCTTCGAAGGCCCCACGCACCGCCGGCCGTCCGTGGGCGGTCGAGCGGCCGCAAAACCAAACCCGTTTTAACCCACGACGCGTTAGCCGTCGATAACTATGGAAATGCCACGCCGGTTCAACACGTACTGTCCGCACTGCAACACCCACCACGAACACGAGGTGGAGAAGGTCCGAACGGGCCGCTCCTCGGGGACGAAGTGGGACGCCCGCCGCACTCGGCGCGGGAAGGCCGTCATCGGTAACGCCGGGCGGTTCTCCAAGGTCCCCGGTGGCGACAAGCCCACCAAGAAGACGGACCTCAAGTACCGCTGCAGCGACTGTGGCAAGGCCCACCTCCGCGAGGGATGGCGTGCCGGTCGACTCACCTTCCAGGAGTAAACGATGGCAGGAAACTTCTTCCGCGTCCAATGTGGGGACTGTGAGAACGAGCAGATAGTGTTCGGCAAGGCCGCAAGCACCGTCACGTGTGCGGTGTGTGGCTCGACGCTCGCGACGCCGACCGGCGGCGAGGCCGACATCCTCGGTGAGGTCGTCGAGACCGTCGAAGCGCGATAGACGGCAACCGGCGGGCGAACGGTGCTTTTATTCTCGTCAGACGGGTAGCGGAGGGTATGAAATACAGTGGCTGGCCTACGCCGGGAGAACTCGTCGTCGGACGCGTCGACGAGATCGAGGATTTCGGCGTGTTCGTCGACCTCGAAGAGTACGAAGACAAACGAGGGCTGGTCCACGTCAGCGAGGTCGCCTCCGGGTGGATCAAGAACGTCCGCGACCACGTCAACGAGGACCAACTCGTCGTCTGTAAGGTACTGGAGGTCGACGAGGATGCCCAACAGGTCGACCTCTCCATCAAGGACGTCAACGACCACCAGCGCTCCGAGAAGGTCCAGGAGTGGAAGAGCGAACAGAAGGCCGACAAGTGGATGGAACTGGCCTTCGGCGAAGACGTCGAAGACGAGACCTTCCGCGACATCGCGAACGAACTCATCGACGTTCACGGCTCGCTGTACGCCGGCTTCGAACAGGCCGCCATCCACGGTCCCGAGGCCCTCGAAGGCACCGACCTCTCCGAGGAGAACGTCGAGGCCATCGTCGAGACGGCCCGGGAGAACGTCTCCGTCCCCTACGTCACCGTCACCGGCTACGTCGACCTCGAAGCCCCGGGTACCGACGGCGTCGAGGACGTTCGTGAAGCGCTGAAAGCCGCCGAGGGCAACGGTGAAGTCCCCGACGAGGTCGAACTCGACGTGACCTACGTCGGTGCGCCGGAGTACCGCATCAAAGTGAAAGCGCCGAACTACAAGACCGCCGAGACGCAACTGGAGGAAAGCGCCGCGCGTGCCAGCGAGGCCATCGAGGCCGTCGGCGGCACCGGGGAGTTCCACCGCGAGCGCCGCACCGACGAGGAGTAGATGAAAGCCGACATCCGGGTGTGTTCGGCCTGGGAGACCGAACACGACCGGCCGGTGTACACGCTCGGAGAGCAGTGTCCGGAGTGTGGCGCCGACGCCGAAAACAGCGCGCCAGCGCCGTTTTCGCCGGAGGACCCCTACGGGGAGTACCGGCGGCGGGCGCGGCGCCGCCGCTCGTAGCCCGCCCGACTATCGCCGCGTTCTTAAGTCGGTAGCCCGCCAGTGAGTCGCATGGACGAGTTCGACATCGAGCGACCTGCCGACCCCGACCTGGACGACCCGGTGTTGATAGAGGGCTTGCCGGGCGTCGGTCACGTCGGCAAACTCGCCGCCGAGCACCTACTCGAGGAGTTCGACGCCGAGTTGGTGCGCCGGGTGTACTCCGAGCACTTCCCGCCGCAGGTGACCGTCGAGGACGGCAAGACGACGCTGGCGTGTGCGGAGGTCCACGCTATTCGCGACGCCGGCCACGACATGCTGGTGTTGACCGGCGACCACCAGGCCGGCGACGGTCCCGGCCACTACCGCCTCGCCGACGCCTTCCTCGACGTGGCGGGCGCCTTCGAGACCGACCGCATCTTCGCGTTGGGCGGCGTCCCGACCGGCGAGTTGGTCGACGAACCGGACGTGGTCGGGGCGGCGACGACCGACGAGTTCATCGAGGAACTCGAAGATGTCGGCGTCGAGTTCCGCGAGGACGAGCCCGCCGGCGGCATCGTCGGCATCTCCGGACTGCTTCTCGGGTTGGGCGAGCGCCGCGGCTACGACGCCGCCTGCCTGATGGGCGAGACGAGCGGCTATCTTGTCGACCCCAAGAGTGCCCGTGCCGTGTTGGAGGTTCTACAGGACGCCGTCGGCTTCGACATCGGCTACGATTCCCTCGAAGAGCGTGCCGAGGAGATGGAAGAGGTCGTCAAACGCATCCGGCAGATGGAACAGGGCGCTGCCCCGAGCGACGAGGACCTCCGGTACATCGGCTAGGTGCCGTCGGTAGCCGCCCCATCTTGCCGAATCCCAACACGCTCTTATGCGATTCCCCCCTAGAGGGGGTGTGGTCGTCGAATCGCTACTCGGATTGCCGCGATGGCTCCTCCTCGGCGTGTCCGTCGGTGCGCTCGTGAGTGTCGTCGTTGCAGCGACGTTCGTCGTCGCCTCGCGGGTGTTCCCGGACGGCAACGAGAGCCGGTCGGCGTGGCCCTCCAGCGAGGGCCGCCGCCGCGCCGAAATTCGACGCTATCTCGACGCTATCGGCGAGCGCTTCGCCGAAGATACGCGTGCCCACGGTGAACCGGTCGCCTTCTATCTTCCCCACCGAGACGTGGCCGTCACGTTCGACGCACGGACGTTCTACGCCTTAGAACACACCCCGACGTACGCCATCCTCATGGAACACGAGATGCCCGGTATCGCACTCGGCAACCGACTCCCCTTCGAGACGCCAGACGTGGATTTCGGCGACACCGGCCGCGGTTCCGGACGCCGCTCGCGCCGCTCGAACCGGAGCGTCGACCCGGCGGAGACTGCCTACGCCGTCCTCGGACTCCCGAGTGGAGCCAGCGAGGACGCGGTCCAGCAAGCCTACCGCCGCCGCGTCAAGGAAGTCCACCCCGACCAGGGCGGTGACGAGGATGAGTTCAAACGAGTCCGTGAGGCGTACGACACCGCCAAGCAACACGCCTCCTCGTGACTCGAGTTCCCATCACGGAGACCGTCGTCGAACAACTCCGCGAAGTACTGGATTCGGGGCGACTGGACGCCCCACACAACTGGATGGCCGCGCAGTTCGCGGCACAGGACCTCGGCCACGAGGAACTGGCGACGTTCATCTACGAAGCCGACGCCGCGACGTACTACGAGGCCGTCGAAAAAGCACAGAGCGACACGCAGTAGTGTTTTACACGTCGTCGACTTCGTAGGCCAACCCGGCGTCCCGTAAAGCGTCGGTAACCCGTCCGGCGAGGTCGGTCGTAGCGACGACGACCACGTCGAGACCGCGACTCGCGGCGTCGGCGGCGACTTCGCCGGCCGCGAACGTCACGTCCGCGTCGACGCCGGAATCGCGGAGGGCGGCGACGGCCTCGACGCCGGCGGCGGCGACCACGTCGGCGGCGTCGGCGGCCGCTCGAAGCGACTCCGACCCTGTCGGCGCCGACGAGCGAATGGGTGCGACCTGAAACACCGTCACGTCGCCGGGTTCGAGGTCGATGATGCCGGCGAAGCCGGTGACGCCGACGACTTCGCCCTCACTCGCGTCGGTCGTGGCGACGCCGGTTGCGGGTCCCTCCTCGCCAGGGTCGGCGTGGAGGAGTCCATTCCGGATGAAAAGCGACACCGCGTCGCCGGATTCGATGTCGGCGGTGGCGAGGGCGGCGTCCTCCTGCATGCTCCCGAGGACGTCCTCGGTGACGTGGTCGGCGAAGCGGCGCACGTCGGAGGCCTGCTGGAACAGCCAGTCGACGCCCTGTTTGGTGACGCGGTACCGCGAGCGGGCCTCCTTCTCGACGAACCCCTCGTCGACGAGTTCGCGGATGTACTCGGAGACGGCCTGACTCGTCACGCCGACGGCGTCTGCGATTTCCCCCTGGTTGACCGCCGGCTGGCGATCCGCTATCTCGACGAGGACGCGGAACTTCGTCGCCGAGCGCTTGTTGTCGAGGACATCGACCATACCGGTTCCTCGGGACGATTATTTATAAACCCCGGCGACACCCCCGCCAGCGCTTTGCCGCCGCCGACCGTACGGCCGACATGGAGTTCGAGCCGTGTGACAGAGCGGTGTATCTGCCGGCCGCCGACGCGCTCGTCTGTGCGGACCTCCACGTCGGCCGCGCCGCCACCTCGAACGTCGAGTGGGGCTTCGGAGAACACGCACACGCGACTCTCCTCGAGCGGTTCGAGGCGCTCCTCGAGCGGTTCGCTCCGTCGGAAGCCGTGTTAGCCGGCGACGTGCTCCACGCCTTCGATAGCCTCCCGCGAGGCGTCGTCGAGACGGTTCGGGAACTCCAGCGCGTGGCAGAGGCGGCCGAGACCCGACTCCTCGCCACGCCGGGGAACCACGACACGATGCTCGAAGAACTGTGGGACGGCCCGATAGCCGAGGAGTACCGCCTCGGCGGTGTCGTCGTCACCCACGGTCACGAACGACCGGAAACGGACGCCGACTGCTACGTCGTCGGCCACGACCACCCGACCATCGAAATCGAGGGGAAGCGACGTGCCTGCTACCTCTACGGCCCCGAGCAGTACGAGGATGCGGACGTGTTGATGCTGCCGTCGTTCAGTCGGCTGCCGGCCGGTGTCGCCGTCAACGGGATGACCGCGAGCGAGTTCCAGTCGCCGCTCGTCACCGACGCCGACGGACTCCGTCCCATCGTCCGCGACGAGGACGCCGACGAGACCCACGAGTTCCCGCCGCTCGGGGAGTTCCGCCGACTGCTGTAGTCAGTCGTCGTCCGCGAGGACGGCGTCTGCGGCCCGCTTTCCGCTCTCGAGTGCGCCCTGAATCGACGACCACTGCGTGTAGTCGCCGGCGAGATACACCGGTCCCTCGGGGGCATCGACGCCGGGGAGCGACGAACGGAACCCCGGCGGTTGGGCGAACTGTGCGAACTCGATTCGGTCGACGGCGACGGCTTCGAGTTCGCCGAAGTGGTTCTCGGGATACCACGAATCGAGCGCCTCTCGGACGGTCTCGACGAGTTCCTCGTCGTCGTCGTCCTGCTCGCCGAGGAACGTCGCGCTGAGGAGGTCACGGCCCTCGGGTGCGTACTCCGAGGCGGCAGCGGACATCGGTGCGACGGTGTTCGGCCGGTCGTCGTCGGCGTTGAGCAGGATACGTGACCCGGTGTCGAGCGTCTGGTGGTCCGGCACCGAACAGTGGACGGTGACGCAGGCTTTCGCCTCCGTGGGCGTCTCGATATCCGCCAGGTCACCGGCCGATTTCGGGTCCGTGGCGACGACGACGGCGTCCGGCCGCCGGGTTTCGCCGCCGGCCTCGACGGTTACTTCGTCACCGTCGGCGTCGACTCCCGTCACGCCGGTTCCCGTCTGGATGGTCGCGCCTGCGGTTTCGGCCCGCCGTCGCAGTTGCGCCGGAATCGCGCCCATCCCCGCTGCCGGAACGACCGTCTCGCCCTCCGAGAGGGCCTTGAACGTGTACTCGAAGACGTGACTCGACGTCGACAGCGAGCGGTCCAGCGTGATGCCGCCGTAGAACGGCGCGGCGAAGTTCTCGACGAACGCCTTCGAGAAGCCCTCTGCTGCGAGGTACTCCCGAATCGAGGTGTCGTCGCCGTCGAACAGCGTCCCCCACTCCCGACGCTTCAACTCCCGCTGGAGGCGAAACAGGCGGAGTTTGTCGCCCGTCCGAACGTCTCGGTTCAGAAGCGTCGGCACCGCCGCGCTCGGTTGTCCGAGCGGGTCCGACAGCGTCGAGCGGTGGTTCGGCCGGGCGATGGTCGCGCCAGGGGCGAAGCGCCGGAGATTCAGCGCGTCGAGGTCGAGTTCGCGTCGAGCGGCGGGGTAAGCGGTGAACAGCACCTGAAAGCCGCGATCCAGCGTGAACCCGTCGACGGTCCGTGAGCGGACGCGGCCGCCGACCTCCTCGCGTTCCTCGAACAGTTCGACTTCAGCGCCCGCCTCCGCGAGGTGTCGGGCGGCGACCAGTCCGGCGAGTCCGCCACCGGCGACGACGACGTGCATACCCTCGGATTCGGCCGGCCACCTCAAACGCCTTTCCGTCCCGACACCGCAAGTGCGGCCGCCGCCGTCTGACCGGGAAGGACAGGGCTTTGCCACCGCCGTCCCAACTTCACGTATGACGAGTTTCGAGGGCTTTCGCTGTACCGACTGCGGTGAGACGGTCGACGACGAGGCCCCCACCCGATGCCCCGAGTGCGGCGGGACGCTCGATGCGACCTACGACTACGACGCCGCCGAACTGAGTCGGGAGACGCTCGCCGACCGCTCCGGCGCGTGGGCGGCCCGCGAACTGTTCCCGTTCGTTCCGAAGGGGATGGGCGAGGGAGCGACGCCGCTGGTCGAGGCACCACGGCTGGCCGAGGAGTTGGGCGTCGGCTCCGTCTACATCAAAAACGAGGCGCACAACCCGACGGGGACGGTGACCGACCGCGGCCTCGCCGTCGTCGCCGAGGCCGCCCGCCGGGCCGACGCCGACACGCTCGCCCTGCCGACGACGGGCAACGGTGGACAGTCCGCTGCGGCCTACGCGGCCCGCGCCGGCTTGCTCTCGCGGGTGTTCGTCCCCAGCCGTGCGAACTTCATCAACAAGGCGATGATAAACGTCCACGGCGGCGACATGCGCGTCGTCGAGGGGCGCTTCGACGACGCCCGCGAGACCTACGAGCGCGAACGCG
>NZ_WPCC01000033.1 GCF_009741925.1 Natronomonas sp. CBA1123 | reverse complement strand
GCGACACCAGAGCCAACGGCGACTGCGACACCAGAGCCAACGGCGACTGCGACACCGGAACCCACCGCGACACCGACGGCGACGCCGGACGACTCCATCACCGGCGCCGTCGACGACACCACCGACAGCACCACGGATGTCATCGACAACACCACCGACACGCTCGTCGGCGACGACGGTCTGTTGTAACGGCGTGCGACCGTCGGCGGTGGAGTTTTGAGACTGCTACCGGTACGGCGAGGCATGGCGACGCTGCTCACCGCCGTCGACGACGTTCCCGAGAACGGCTCGTATCTCTTCACCGTCGAAGAGGCCGACGGCGGTCGCGAAGAGGTGATTCTCGTCCGACTCGCGGACGGCGTCTCGGCGTGGAAGAACTTCTGTCAACACGAAACCGACCAACGGCTCGACCGTGGACGCGGCGCGGCGATGCGGGAGGGGCAGATAATCTGTCCGAAACACGGGTCGATGTTCGACGCGGAGACGGGGTACTGCGACACCGGGAAGGCCGCGGGGTCGACGCTCGTCGAAGTCGACGTGTCCGTCCGCCACGGGCAGGTGTATCTCACCGACGACGAGGTGTCGTTCAGCCACGAGGGCGGCATCGACGACGACGGCGCACCGAGCTCGACCTCACACCTGAGTTTCTAGATGTCGAGGTCGGCGGTCGGGAAGGCGCCCTCGTCGGTTTCGGAGTCGTAGGAGTCGATGGCCGTGAGCGCGAGGTCGAGGGTGTTTTCGGGGGTCCACCGCGCGGTGTTGATACAGAGGTCGTAGATGGAGCGGTCCGAGAGGTCGATGCCGTAGTAGGATTCGTAGCGCTTCACGTCGATGACGTCGCGGACGCGCATCTCGGCGCCTATCTCCTCGCGGTCGGACGTGCGGTCGACGCGGATTTCTTCGGGGGGCGTCGAGCCAAAACCGGAGGTCGGCGCGGTTGCCGGCGAGCCAGCCCGCCAGCCGCGATTCGAGGACGAACGCCTTGTTCGCCGCGCCCCACTTCTCGGCGATGGTTCGGAGGCGGCGGTCGACGGCGCGGTCGATGTCCTCGTTCTCGCTGGCTTTCGCGATGAACTGCGAGAGGCTCATGTCGCGCTCGTCGGCGAGTTCGCGGAACACTTCGCCGCCGGAGATGAACCCACAGTCCATCGCCTCGGCGAGTCCCTCACACAGGGTCGTCACGCCGCTTCCCGGCGGCCCCGACACGGTGATGAACAGGTTGCTGTCGATTTGCTGGTCCGGGCTGATGTCGTGTCCCGACATGTGGCGGGGGTTCCGGCGGCGACGGGATAAACGCGGGGGTCGTCGACTGGGCGTCGAGAGGAGAGAACCGCCCGAAAAAACGAGTGCTCAGGCGGAACTGAGCCGTCGACTGCTCAGGGCCACCACGAGCATGACGACGATGAGGACGACCGACAGCGCGTTAATCGTCGGCGTCAGGCCGGTTCGCAACATCGTGTAGATGACGACCGGCACGGTGCTCGTCCCCGGCGAAATCAGGAACTGGGTCGCGGTGAACTCGCCGAAGGAAACGACGAAGGCGATGAACGAGCCAGCGATAATCGCCGGTGAGATGATGGGCCCCGTCACGTGGCGGAACGTCGCCGCCGGGCCCGCCCCGAGGACGCGTGAGGCGCGTTCGAGGTCCTTGTCGTACGTGACCAGTTCGGAGCGAACCAGCAGGAAGACGTACGGCAGCGACAGCACCGTGTGTCCGAGGATGAGCGCCGGATACCCCGACGGGAGGCTCAAACTCCCGAAGTACCGGACGAGCGCGATACCCGTGATGACCGGCGAGATAATCATCGGCAACAGCATAATCGTCGATATCTGTTCCTTGTAGGGGAACTCACCGCGGACGAAGCCGAAGGCGGCAATCGTCCCGATAATCGCCGAGAGAATCGACGAGGCCGTGGCGACGATGAGGCTCACCTTCAGCGCGTTGAGGAGGCTCTCGTCGGCTAAGAGTTCGCCGTACCACCGCAGCGACAGCCCCTCCTGTGGGATGCCCGGGAACGACTGGGGCGTAAAGGAGGTGATTACGACGATGATGACGGGCACGAGCAGGAACGCGAACACCGCGACGACGGCCGCGAGGAGTCCGACCCGTCGGGGACTCGGGAGCGAACGCCCGCTCATATGTTTCCGAGCACCTCCCGGAGGTCGAACACCGTGTTGAAGACGAGCAGCGCACCGACGAGCAGTATCGAGTAGATGACCGCCAGTGCCGAGGCGAACCGGATGTTGAAGTTGTTCAGGAACGCGCCGGCGATTTCGTTCGCTATCATCGTCTGATTGGGGCCGCCGAGGACGGCGGGGCCGAGGAACGACCCGGCCGCGAGGATGAACACGATGAGCCCTGCAGCGACGAGCCCGGGGAGGCTCAACGGGAACACGACTGCGGCGAGTGTTCGCCACTGGCTGGCGCCGAGCACCCGTGAGGCGCTGATGAGCTCCCCGTCGATGGCGTTCAAGGAGTTGTAAATCGGCAGGACTGCGAACGGGAGATACACGTTCGACAGCCCGATGATGACCGCCGGCGTCGTGAACAGCAGCGACGGCTCGATGCCCGTCAGGTCGGCGAAGGGGCCTGCCGGCGAAAGGAACAGCAGGATGCCAAAGTACCGGACGATGTAGGCGATCCACAGCGGAACGATGACGAGCGTCATCGTCAGGCGGACGCGTTTCGTCCCGAAGGCCATGAAGTAGCTGAGCAGGTACGCGAGAGCGAGCGTTACGGCCGTCGTGACGATACCGTAGAGGAACGAGCGAACGAAGGCGTCGACGTAGATGCCCCTCGTCGCCCGCCGGTACGCCTGCAGCGGTTCGCCGGTACCGAACGCGAGGCTCTCCGGAACGAGCAGCAGTATCGGGAGGACGAAGAACACCCCGACGAACCCGAGTCCGAACAGGGCGAGGTGGCTGTTCGTGATTCGCCCCTCGACGAACTCGCCGATGGAGCCGGTGACGCCGTCTACGGTCGGCCGGGAGGTGCTCATAGCGCAATCACCCGCTCGGGGTCGAATCGGAGGTGGACGTCGTCACCGACGTCGATGTCCGGGAACCGGTTCGTGTGGGCGAGCGCTTCGTTCCCGTCGGTCAACTCGACTGTCACCTCCGCGCGGTTGCCGAGGTTGGCGACGTTGACGACGCGACCCGTTATCTCGTTTTCTGCGCCCGCGGCCGTCGTGCTCACCTCGATGTCTTCCGGGCGGACGTACAACGTGGCGTCGTCGCCGTCTTCGACGCCGGTCCCCTCGACCGTGATGGCCTTGTCGTCGTTGTTGACGACCGCTCGGTCGCCCTCCCGAGTGACGGGGCCGCTGAACCGAGTCGATTTCCCGACGAACTCGGCGACGAAGGGGCTGGCCGGCGACTCGTAGATGCGCTCGGGGGTGTCTATCTGTTCGGAGTGGCCGTCGTTCAACACGATGACGGTGTCCGACATCGACAGGGCGTCCTCCTGGTCGTGGGTGACGTACAGCGTCGTCACGCCGACCTCCTTCTGGATGCGGTTGAGCCAGCCGCGCATCTCCTCGCGGAGAACCCTGTCGAGGCCGGTCAGGGGTTCGTCCAACAGGAGGATGTCGGGTTCGTACGCCAGCGCTCGAGCCAGCGAGACGCGCTGTTGTTGGCCGCCGGAGAGTTCCCCCGGCTTGTGGTCGCCGTGGTCGGGCATGTCGACTAGTTCGAGCGACTCCTCGACGCGCTCTTCGACGGCTGTCGAGTCGTGGCCGTGCATCTTGAGCCCGAAGGCGATGTTCTCCCGGACCGTCATGTGCGGAAACAGCGCGGTCGACTGAAACGCCATCCCGATGTTGCGTTTCTCCGGCGGGAGGTCGGTCACGTCCTCCCCGCGGAGCAGAATCTGCCCGTCGGTCGGTTCGACGAGGCCGGCGATGGCGTGGAGCGTCGTCGATTTCCCACACCCCGAGGGGCCGAGTAGCGTGACGAACTCCCCTTCGTCGATGTCGAACGAGAGGTTCTCCACCGCACACAGGTCACCGTAATACTTCGTGAAATCGCGAACTTCGAGCATGATGCAGTATTACCCCTGCTTGATTCCGTTCAATCGGTCGGTCCAGGCGTCCTCCTTCGGCAGGACGACGTCCCAATCGCGGAACGCGAGGTCTTCGGCCGGGGCGTAGTCCGGCAGTTGGGTCATCTTCTCGGGCGGGTTCTTCACCTGCACCGTGTAGTTCATCATGTCCGACAGCGTCAGCAGGTGCTCCCGCTGGTAGGTGTGGTTCAGCAGTTCGTGAGCCAACTCGCGGCTCTCGGTGCCTTTGACGATGGCGAGGTTGTCGGTCCACCCCATCGCACCCTCCTCGGGGATGACGTACTCGATGTGGTCGTACCCCTCCTCCTGCAGTGCGAGGACGCGGCCGCCCCACGCCTCACAAATCCAGGCGTTCTCCTGTCGCAGGTATCGGATGGAGGTGGCGCCGTCGCCCCAGTAGTTGAAGACGTTCTGGTCCTGTTCTTTGGCCTCGGCGAACATCTGGTCGGTCTTCGCCTCGTCGCCGGGCACCTCGTTGATGTTGAGGTCGGCCGCGGCGGCGCAGTTCGACAGTCGGTCGATGGTTCGGTCGATGAGCGACACCTTCCCCTCGTAGGCGGGGTCCTTGATGTCCTCCCAGGCGGTGAGTTCGCCGTCGACCTTCTCGGTGTTGTAGGCGTAGCCGGTCGCGCCGTTCTCCCGAATCAGACCCATGGTGTCGTCGCCGTCGACGTTGAACGACAGCGAGCGGGCCGACTCCTTGATGTTCTTCTCGTAGTTCGGCACCATCGAGAGGTCGATGGGTTCGATGACGTCCTCCTGTTGAGCACGCGCCATCCCGGTGTCGTTGAGCGCGACGATGTCGAACGAACCGGGGTTCTGCTTGATGAGCGAAATCATCTCGGTGGTCCCGCCGGCTTCGGTGCCGGAGACTTCCGTCCCGGTCTCTTCGGCCCACGGTTCGAAGACGGACATCTGTGCCTCCTGGGTGTTCCCACCGAAGCCGAGGAAGCGGAGTTCGCCGCCACCACCGCCACCGTTGCCGTTTCCGTTGCCGTTGCCGTTTCCATTTCCGTTGCCGTTTCCTCCACCGTTGCCGCCGAGACACCCCGCCAGTCCGGCGAGTGTTCCTGCTCCAACGGTTGTCAGTACGTCACGCCGTCTGTAGTTCGAGCCCTTCGACATGGCTATGAGTCTGTTACACACACTCCTATAATAAACTATCCCAAGATAAGATTCTATATTTGGAGAAATTCTTAATCAAGGGAACTATTTTGAAAATCAGCCAAAGCTTATGTGGGTGAGTCACGAGGAGTAAGCCAGTGGCAGACATGACGACGACAGATTCCAAGACGGATTCTCCGACCGTCTACGAGGTCGATGGCGACATCGCCCGCATCCGACTCAACCGTCCCGACCGGCTCAACGCCGTGACCGGCGAGCTCTACGAAGGGGTCCAGTCGGGGCTCGAACGCGCCGAGGAGGACGACGCACGGGTCGTCGTCCTCGAAGGCGAAGGTCGAGCGTTCTGTGTCGGCGCCGACATGCAGAACCACGACGAACAACAGCGGTCGGCGAAGGAACGGCGCGACTACGCTTGGACGGCCCAAGACGCGTGTAAGGCCGTCCAAACGCACCCGGCGCCGGTCATCTCGAAGGTCCACGGCTACGCTATCGGCGGCGGCGCCGAACTCGCCATGAGCGCGGACTTCATCCTCATGGGTGCCGACGCGGAGTTGCGGTTCCCCGAGGTGAGCATCGGGACCTACATCGGCGGCGGGCTCACCTACACCCTCGCCCAGCGCGTCGGCGCCGCCCGCGCGAAGGAACTGGTTCTGTCGGCGGCGACGCTGACCGGCACGGAAGCCGCCGAGGAGGGCGTCGTCACGAGAGCGGTCGAGGAATCCGAACTCGACGACGCCGTCGACGAGTTGGCGGCCGACCTCGCCGGCAACGCGCCGATTCCGATGCAGTTCGCGAAATCGCAGTTCGGCCGCGTCGGCTCGGCGACCCGAGACGACATGCTGACCGCCGAGGCGGAGGCGCTGTTGGCCTGCATGGGAACCGACGATTGGCAGGAGGGCGTCGACGCCTTCGCCGAGGACCGAGAGCCGACGTTCGTGGGTGAGTGACCGTGTCGGACACCACCGACATCGAGCGAATCATGGACCCCGAGGCGGTCGCCGTCGTCGGGGCATCGACCGACGAGACCAAACGCGGCTATCAGGCCATCGAGACGCTGCAGGAGGGCGGTTACGAGGGTGACATCTATCCGGTCAACCCCGGCGCCGAGGAGATTCGCGGCCTCGAGGTGCACCCCACGGTCTCCGCGATTCCCGGCCAGGTCGACCTCGCACTCATCGTCACGCCTGCCCACGTCGTCCCGGACGTACTCGAAGACTGCGGCGGGACTGACCTCGCGGGCGCCGTCGTCATCGCGGTCGGCTTCGGGGAAGCCGGCACCGACGGGGAGGCCCTGGAACGCGAAATCGTCTCGCTGGCCGAACGACACGACATCAGACTCATCGGGCCGAACACCTCCGGGATGATTAACGTCCACGCGGGGTTGAACCTCGTCGGCGCCGACGGGGTTCCGGAGGGGGGGTCTCGGCCTGCTCTGTCAGAGCGGGAACATGGCGATTTCGCTGTTCACCGAGGCGGCGACGCGGGAAGGCGTCGGCTACAGCCACTACGTCGGCGTCGGCAACGAGGCGGACCTCAAGTTCCACGAGTACCTCCCGTATCTGAACGACGACCCCGAAACCGACGCCATCGTGCTGTACGTCGAGGGGATGAGTGAGGGGCGAGCGTTCCTGCAGGCGGCACGCGAGGTCACGCCCGAGACGCCCATCGTCGCGCTCAAGAGCGGCCGGTCGGCCGTCGGCAAGCAGTCGGCGTCCTCTCACACCGGCGCGCTGGCGGGCGACAGCGCAGTGGCCCACGCCGTCCTCGAACAGGCCGGCGTCGTCAGCGTCGACCGCTCCGACGAACTGCTCGCCGTCGCGAACTCGCTGTCGTCGCTGCCGGCCGCCGACGGCCCGAACGTCGGCATCCTCGCTGATGGCGGCGGCCACGCGACGCTTGCCGCCGACGCCCTCGCCGAACGCGGCCTCTCGGTTCCGAACGTCACCGACGAGACCCAACGCCGACTCGACGAGGTGTTGCCGGACGCCGCAAGCGTCGTCAACCCCGTCGACGTCGCCGGCGGCACCGACGACGACCAGCGCGTCTTCTACGACTGTGCGGAGGCGATTATCGCCGACCCGAACGTCGACGCGCTGTTGCTCGCCGGCCTCTTCGGCGGCTACGGCATCCGCTTTGCCGAGCAGTACACCGACGTGGAGTGTGAGGTCGCCGAGGAGTTGGTGACGCTGGCCGAGCGCCACGACACCCCCATCGTCGTCCAGAGCGCCTACGCGGAGTTCGGCACCGAACCCCACGAGATACTCCGGGAATCGGGCATCCCGGTCGTCGAATCGATAGACGTCGCCGCCAGCAGTCTCGAATCGCTGGCCGCCTACGGCGAGCACCTCACCACCGCCGACGAGAAGAGCGACTTCCGGTTCGACGGCGAAGACAACGACGCCGCCGAAATCGGCCACGCAATCGAGGCGGGGCGCCGACAGCTCTCGGAGTATACCGCAAAGCGGGCGCTCCGCGAGCGGGGCTTGCCCGTCGTTCCGTTCGAGTTGGCCGAATCACCCAGCGAGGCGCTCGACGCGGCGACCGACGCCGACGGCCCGGTCGCGATGAAGGTGGTATCGCCGGATATCGTCCACAAATCCGACGCCGGCGGCGTGGCGTTGGGCGTCGCCGACGATGCCGTCGAGGCGACCTACGAGGAACTCCTCGCGGCCGCCGAATCGTACGCTCCCGACGCCGATATCGAAGGCGTCCTCGTCTCGCCGATGCGGGAGGGCAGCGTCGAACTCATCGTCGGCGTCGTCGACGACGAGCAGTTCGGGCGCGTGATGATGGTCGGGCTCGGCGGCGTCTTCGTGGAAGTCCTCGAAGACGTGGCCTTCCGCGCGCTCCCGCTTTCGGAGGCCGATGCCCGCGACATGCTCGACGACATCGAGGCCCAGGAACTGCTGGACGGCGCTCGCGGGAACCCACCGGTCGACCGCGATGCCGTCGTCGATCTCCTGTTGGAGGTGTCGGCGTTCGTCGAGGCCAACCCCGCGGTCGAGGAACTGGATTTGAACCCCGTGTTCGCCGACGACGACGGCGTCGAAATCGTCGACGCCGCGGTGACGCTCCGCGCTCCAGGGACCGACACTGAAACGGTCCCGGCCCCTGTAGGTGAGAGCGATGATTGAAATCGATGCCCCCATCGAAACCGAGTGGCTCGACGAGTACGTCGCCTGCGTGCGATACGACCGCCCCGACGCGATGAACGCCTACAACGAGGCGCTGCTCCACGGTGCCGTCGAGGCTTTCGAGACGCTGGACGAACGCGACGACGTCCGGGCCATCGTCCTCACCGGCGCCGGCGACGCCTTCTGTGCGGGCGTCGACCTGACAGACATGCCGCTGACGCCGGAGATGGACTTCGCGGAGTACGAGACCGGTCTCGGCCTGTTCCAGAACGTCGTTCGGACGCTTCGCGGCATCTCGACGCCGGTCATCGCCGCTGTCAACGGCTACGCCTTGGGCGCCGGTTGTGACACCGCCCTCGCCTGTGACTTCCGTATCACGAGCGACGAAGGCGTCATCGGTGAGACGTTCATCGACGTCGGGTTCGTCCCCGGTGACGGTGGCGCGTTCCTGCTGCCCCGACTCATCGGGGAGGCCCGCGCGAAGGAACTCATCTTCACCGGCCGGAAACTCTCCGGCGAGGAAATCGTCGAGTGGGACCTCGCCAAAGAGCAGGTCGCCGCCGACGAACTGCTCGACGCCGCCGCGGCCTTCGGGAGCGAACTCGCCGATAGGCCGCCGGTCGCGCTCGCGGAGAGCAAACGGCTCGTCAACAACAGTTTCGACACCGAACTCGACGACGCCCTCGCGGACGCGACCCGTGCCCAGCGCATCTGCTCGCAAACCCGCGACCACGAGGAGGCGGTCGCGGCCTTCCAGGAGGACCGCGAACCGGAGTTCGAGGGGAAATGAACCCCTTCAGCTGTACTATCATCCAGTTCGACGTGCCCCTCGAAGAGCCGAAAGAAGAGACGCTTTCGCGAATGGTGTCGGCAATCGAGGCCGCCGCCGCCGATTTGGTGGTGTTTCCCGAACTCGCGACGACGGGGTATCACGTCTTCGACCGGCTCGACGACCTCGCGGAACCGGTCGGCGGAGAGACGACGGAAACGCTCGGTGCGGCCGCCGACGCCGCCGACAGCGAGGTGCTGTTCGGGATGCCGCTGGCCGACGGCGAGGCGGTGTACAACGCCGCCGTCTGGCTCGACTCCGACGGCGACGTTCGGGCCCGCTACGACAAACGCCACCTCTGGGGTGACGAACGGGACGCTTTCGACACGGGCGAGCGCTACCTCGTCGTCGAGGCCCCGTTCGGCCGCGTCGGCGTCCAGATATGTTACGACCTCGCCTTCCCCGAAGCCAGCGCCGCGCTGGCCCGCGAGGAGTGTGACCTCTTCGTGAACCTCTCGGCGTGGACGGTCAAAATGGAGCGGGACTGGCAGACGCTACTGCCGGCCCGCGCCGTCGAACAGGGCGCCTACGTCATCGGGTGTAATCGCGCGGGGACGGAAGCCGGCGACAGTTTCTGTGGGAGCAGCATGGTCGTCGAACCCGACGGGACGACGATTTCGGAGTTGGGCAACGGGCCCGGCCGACTGACGGCAACGCTGGAGCCGGGTATCGTCGCCGCCGAACGGCGCCGCAACCCCATGCGGGTCGACCGCCAGGACGACCGTACCGACGCCGAGTCGACCGAGCGCAAGCCAAGTTATTAACGAACGCACATCGATGAGCGAAACGATGCCAGAGGTCACGCTCGACGAGACCGACTTCGAGATACTCCGTCGTCTCGACGAGGACGGCGAGGTTAGCGTCGACGAACTGAGCGACGAACTGGACGTGAGCGCGTCGACGATTTACTACCGCCTCGAGGGGTATCGAGAGCAGGGAATCGTCGAGGGGAAAATATCGAAACTCGACCCACAGAAACTCGGCCTCGGGTTGACGGCGATTACCGAAATCGACGCCAACTACGACGGCCCCGGCTACGAGGAAATCGCGGAGCGTCTCTCGGAACTCTCCGGCGTCCAGCGGGTGTTCTTCATGCTCGGGGAGATGTCGTTTTACGTCATCTCACGGGTTCGGGACCACGAACACCTCCAGACGCTCATGGAGTCGATTATCCAGACTGAGGGCGTCGATAACTCCAACACGAACGTCGTCCTTCGGACGTTCAAAGACGAGGACCGACTGCTCGTCAACTACGACGACGAGGATTTAGAGACGATTTTCGAGTGAGGGCGTCGGCTCCGTTCACCCCACCACGCCGCGAAACAGTCGGACCCCGAGCATGAGTGCGATGCCGACGAGAAACACGAGGAAGTACAGCATCGACCGAACCACGTCGTCTTCGTGTTTGATTTCGGGAATCAAATCGGAACTGGCGATGTAGATGAAGTTTCCCGCCGCGAACGGAAGGAGGAAGGCCGGCAATCCGGTGATGACGTCGTTGAGGTAGAACCCGACGACGCCGCCCACGATGACGGTCGTCTGTGTGAGGTAATTGAGGACGAGCGCCCGCCGCTGTTCGAACCCGCTGTAGACGAGGATACCGAAGTCGCCGATCTCTTGCGGGATTTCGTGAAGTGCGATGGCCAGCGACGTGGTCACTCCGAGCGGCGTCGAGAGCAGGAACGCCCCGGCGATAACGAGTCCGTCGATGAAGTTGTGGAGCGTATCGGAGGCCAAGACGAGATACGAGACCGGCTCGTGTTCGTGTGTCGTCCCGTGGTGGTGGTGCCAGTGGAGGAACTGTTCGAGCACGTAGAACAGACAGAATCCGGCGATGAGATACAGAAACAGCGGCAGGGTGTCTTCCGCCCCCGCCTCCGCGATTGCGTTGGGGAGGAGATGAAGGAACGCACCGCCGATGAGACTGCCGGCGGCCAGCGCCACCATCCCCAACAGGAGCTCGTCGAGTAACTCTTCACGGAGATACAGCGTCAAGATGCCGACCCACGCCGTGAGGCTGATTCCGACGGTCGTTGCGATAATCCACGCCAGCGGACCCATCTATCCGACACATTCGTGCGTATCGGGCATAAATCGTCCAGCTAACTGGGCAGTACTGACATGCGGCATGCGTTGGGGTCAAGAGGCCGCCCCTCGACGTGACACTTACCCGATGACTCCGGCACTCGGCGTCGCACTCGGCCCGTTCTTTCTCGCCGAGTCGCTACTCCAGTTCGGCGTCGACAGCCGCCGACTGCTCGCGGCCGCCGACCTCCGACTGCTCCTCATTCCGCCGATTACGGGCATCATTGGCTACATCACGAACTGGGTCGCCATCCGGATGCTGTTCAAACCGGTCGAGTTCCGGGGCATCGACGTGCCCGGATTGGAGTTGCTGACGACGGCGCTTCCCCAGCGTGTCAGACAGATTCCCGGCATGATGCAGGGGCGAATCGGCTGGCAGGGCATCACTCCCCTCGCGTGCACGCAAGATGGGGAGTATCTCAGTCGACACCGGAATCAGCAAAATCGCGAGCCAGCGGGAGTTCTACAACGAGTTCGACGCCGAACGCATCGCCGAACACATGCTCGCGGAGGGAAGCGAGGACATCCACCGGATGGTCGAGGAGATAATCCGCGAGAAACAGCCGCAACTGTGGCGGGACTCACCCGAGGCGACCCGTCGGCTGGTTCACGCACGCGTCTCCCAGCAACTCCCGGAGGTCACCCATCACATCACCGAGCGAATCGGCGAGAACATCGACGAACTGCTCGATATCAAGTTGATGGTGATGAACCACCTCGGCGAGAACCCCGAACTCGTCAATCGTATCTTCCTCGAAACCGGCGAACGGGAGTTCGATTTCCTCGTCAAGTCGGGGTTCATCTTCGGGACGATTCTGGGCTGCTTTTCGATTCCGCTGTTCGTCTTCATCGACCGCTGGTGGGTGTTGCCCGTTGCCGGCATCTTCGTCGGCTACTTCACCAACTGGCTCGCGCTGAAGATGATTTTCCAGCCGATGAAACCCCACGAGGTCGGCCCGTTTACGATTCAGGGACTGTTCATCCGCCGGCAGGACGAGGCCTCCGAAACGTACGCTTCCATCGTCGCCGAGGAGGTTATCAACCTCGAAAACGTCGCCCGGAACCTCCTCAACGGCCCCAACGCCGACCGGACACACAAGATGATAGCGGAGGAACTCCGCGAGGCCGTCGACTCGTCGATGGGACTGGCCGCGCCACTGTTGCGGTTTACGACCGGCCCCCGACAGTACGACGCCATCCGCGAGGACATCGCCGACCGCGGCGTCGAGTACGCCATCGAACCGATGTCCGACCCCGAGTTCAACGCCGAACGCAGCGAGGCCATCCAGCAGTTGATGGCCGGTCGGATGAAGAATCTCCCGCCGGAGGAGTTCGCCCGCATGCTCCGGGCGGCGTTCAAGGAAGACGAGTGGCTCCTCATCGGCGTCGGCGCGGCGCTGGGGTTCGTCGCCGGTTGGGTTCAGTTGCTCGTCGTCACCGCCGTGTGAGACAGCCGACATTTTTTTGGACTGGCGCTGGACAGCCGCTGTCATGAGCACGACGCTTCACTCCCGCCGAGTTCGGTATCTCGCGTGGCTCTGTGCACTCGTCGGTCTCGTGTTGGTTCCGCTTCCGTTCTTGACCGGCACGAGTACGCTTGCAGCCTGTGAATTCGGCGGCTTCTACGGCGCGGTGTACGACGCGGTCGGCATCTACCCGCCCGGCTACACCGTCGACATCGACTGGAGCGACCTGCAGGTGGTGTGGTCGGATGGCTGTAACGGCCACGTCTCCTCGCTCGTTCCGTCGTTGCTCGGCGGTACGTTGTCGCTCGTCGGCGTCGGCGCACTCGGCTGGCTCCGACGGTGACCAACTCAGCGCCGGTCGGTCGGTGACCCGTCTCGGACGTGGCCCAGTCGCTCGCCGACCGACCCCGGGACTGGACTCCGACAGTACCGACAGTACCACGACCGGCCAGTCGGCGTCGACTCCCGAATCAAATCATCGACGGCACCGAGCGTCGCACCGCAGTCACAGGAGTAGGTGGTGGCCATGTGGGTCGTTGACACGCGGGGGACGTAACTGTAACGCCGGGAGGGAGCGACCGCTCCCCCTGGAGCGGTCGCCGTCAGGCGAGTTCGGTGAGCGCGAGCAGCACCTGCGGAATCACGAGCAATAAGACACCGAGCAGTATCAGCGCCGCCGGCAACACGAGCAACCCAGCGTCGGTGAGCAGCCACAACCCGAGGCCGGCCAGTATCGCCAGCACACCCAGGATGCGCAGTATCCACGCGAGGGCTTCTTCGAGACCCGAATCCGCCAGTACCTCGACGACTTCGAGTGCTTCGTCCATCGGGCGCCTGTTTCTGTCGACCCAGTGTTATATCTGGCGGCCAACCGCGATGTCGTCGGTCAAGAGCCGTCGTCGGCGAACTGCACCTGGTAGGTCTCCGACTGCCCGCCGGTGTAGTAGACGGTGATTTCGGCGACGAACAGTTTCGAACCGCCGACCTCGTAGTTCTCGTTGAACGTGAACCGGAGGTCCGCGACCTCGCCGACGCCGAGAGTGGGGAGTCGGTCGCCGGTGACGAAGTCCGGGCCGGCACCCTGTGGTGCAGTGAGCGTCGTCGAATCGGTACTGGAACCGTTGTTGACCGCGAGTCCGGTTATTTCGCCCGGAGCATACGAGATGTTGCTCGCTCCGACCTGGTTCACCTCCGGGAGGTCCGACCCGATGACGAGTTCCCCGAGGTCGAAGAGGTCGTCGCCGATGCCGGCGAGCGTTCCGGACAGTCCCGACCGGGCGGCGACCTCCGTCGCTGTGACCTCCTTCGCGGAGTCGAGTTCGACACCCAACACCTCCCGCTTCTCGCCGAGGTTCTGGACGCGGAGCGTCAACTGGTTGGTGTCGGCTCCCCCGCCGGCACCCCGCATCACGACGGATTGGTCGCCGGCAAATCCGGTCAACACGAGGGCGTCCCGTGGCTGGAGCGTCGAGTCGTCGTCGACCGGCGAGAACCGAACGACTTCGGCGTCGAAGCCGTTGGGCGCGTCGTAGCGCACCGTCGCGATGCCGGAGGCGTTCGTCGAGACGTTCACTACCGTCCCGCTGGTGGTTCCGTTGGCTATCGTTCCGTTTCCGGGCGCCAACTCCGCGGTGAGGTCGACGCCCTCGACGGGGTTGTTGTACTTGTCGCGCACCTCGACGCTGACCGACCCCTCCCGGCCGACATCGACGCTGGCCGGCCCCTCCGACCCCGGCGATGGAACCATGTACAGCGGTTCCTCGGAGTCGGCGTCGCCGAAGCCAACGTCGGCCATTCGGAGGTCGTAGGTGACACCGGGTTCGAGGTGGACGACGAGGCGGTCGGTCGTGTCGTTGACGCCGAAGGATTCGACGTGGCCGCCGTTCTCGATGAGTTCGTCGTCGAGGGCCTCGCTCCACGTCTCGTTGTCCAAGGCTGTCGGCACTTCGATGCGAATCGATTCGTTGGCTGCGGCGTTCTCGACGGGAACCGTCGTCGCCGGCCCGCTCACGTCGGTCGGTTCGATGAGCTTCGACCCGCTCGATTGCGCCTCGAAGGAGCGGTTGAACGTCACCAACTCGACCGTCGCTCCGTCGATGAACGGCTGGGTCCGGACGACGGTGCCGTCGCGGAACTCGTTGTATCCGATGCCGACCTCTCTGACACGTCGGGCGGCGTTGTCGTACTCGTTGTAGTCGGCCTCGTAGACGAGCGAGTGGGAGTGATACTGCAGTTCTCGGCCGTCGAGAAGGACGCCGGCGGGTCCGGAGGCGCTGGCGTTGTCGATTCGGAGGGCTCGTCGGTTCTCGGTCCGCAAGGAACCCTCCGGCGGTGGTGGATTGAACGTCACCAGCCGGGTCGGATACTGCGTGCCGAGTTGTACCCCGACGCCCTCGCTGTTGCCGGTTTCGACGGTTCGGTCTATCGACTCGTCGAGTCGGTCGAGGTCACCTTGGGCCGCCTGGCTGTGTTCGTATTCCACGCCGGCGTTGGCGTTCGGCACCGCCTGCAGTTGGATGATAGAGAGCAACATGACCAACAGGCCGAACACCAGTATCGCGCCGACGACTTCCGAGGCACCGCGTTCGTCACCGCCGAGTCTCACGGAGGGTAGCGGAGGGGACTTCATGTGGGGCTTTGAGTGGTTTTTATCCGGTGGTTTTTATACGTACGTCCGATTCCAGACGCTGTATCCCGATTTCGATGGCCTCGTGGCGCTGGCTCAGCCCCCCGGGTTCGTCGCCGTCTCGCTCAGCCCGGCGAGAATCTGGAAGACGAGGCCGGGGTCGAGCAGCGTCTGTGGAAGGCCGATGAACTCGATTTCACACGGCGCCAGCGGGTTCTCCTGCAGTTGGTCGAGGTCCTTCGCGAAGGCCTCCTCTAAGACGGCCTCGTCGGGGGAACTGTCACAGGAGAGGTCGACGCCCGCCTGCTTGTCGACCAACGAGAGCACCAACCGGAGTTTGACGCCGTCGTCGTTGTATCGCGCTCGAAGCCGCTCGACGCCGTAGTCGTTCTTGCCGTCGTTGAACGTCAGTTCCGTATCGAAGTCGCCGAAGTCTTGCGTGGCGAGCGCGCCGACTTTCACGTCAGTACGGGGGCCGTCAGCGGACTCGTTGAGCGTGCCCGACCCGTCAACGAGGATGACGCCGCCTTGACTCCCGTTGTACTCGTAGGCTCCTGCACGCTGGATGTCGAACTGCCCGCGGGGTTCGTCGGGTACGTCCGTCGGGTCTATCTGTGGGTCGTTCGGGTTGAACACCTCACACGGCGCCGGAATCAGCCCCAGCAGGATGCCGGCGAGGGCCTCGTTCGAGAGGATGGTCGAGGGGACGCCCGGCACTTGCAGCGGTTCCGGGACGTCCTGGAGGCTCGGGAGCAACTCAAGGGGAAGGTCGCCGGGCTCGACGTCGAGTGGGTCACAGACGTTGAGCGCCGCCCGCTCGTCGCCGATTGGGAAATCCTCCGGACCGGTCCGGTTGATTTCGGGAATGCTCCGGAGCAACAGCCGAAGCACCTGTGCGTTCTTGGGGATGTCCTCTTTGGAGTCGAACTCCACGTCGGTCAACTCGGGTGTGTCACCCGAACCGAAGTCGACCTGTGAGGTTCCAACGCCGTCGTCGCTCGGTTCGACCTCCCCGAAGCCGTCTGTCGTGACGTTCGAGCCTCCGACCTCGACCCCGTCGGTGCCGACGTCGACGCCGTCTTCGCCACCGGCACCGATGTCGACGCCGTCGTTGCTGCCAACTTCGACGGAGGCCCCGTCGCCCCCGCCGATACTCGCGTTGAGTCCGTCTGTTCCGACATCGATACCGTTCTCGCCGCCGAGGTCGACGCCGTCGCCGACCGCCGCCACCGGTGCGATGCCGGTGCCGACGAACACCGCGACTGCGACGACGACCGAGAGGGCTTGGAGGGATTCACGTCGCATAGCGTCCCGTCATCTAATATAATAATCAGAATAACGCGAGCTATAGACGGTTATTTATATACTGGCTGCTCGAACCGCTTCCGCTACCGGCCGCCTATTCGTCGCCGAGAAGTGTCTCGCCGTGGCTCCCCCCGAATCAGAACGGACGGCCGGGAGCCTACGGCGCGTAGGTGCCTTCGAGCGTAGCGTCGGCGAGGATGTGACCGTCCATCGCGGTTTCGAGTTCGGCTTTCGACGCGCCGGCATCGAGGTCCACCGGCGCATCGAGCGCGTACAGCCGGAACCGATAGGTGTGTTCGCGGTCCGGCGGGTTCGGGCCGCCGTAGCCCGTCTCGCCGTAGTCGTTGGTCCCGTCGAGGGCGTTGCCCCCGTCCCAGTCTTCGGGGATGGTCGTCGTCGCGGGGTCGATGTCGTACACTACCCAGTGGTCCCACACCTTCCCGGCCGGTTCGACGGCGTCGGGGTCATCGACTACCAGCGCCAATGCCTCGGCGTCGTCCGGGACGCCGGTTATTTCGAGCGGTGGGTTCACGTTCGTCTCCGTGTAGCCGTACTGCCGTGGTATCGCATCGCCGTCGGCGAACACCGGACTCGTGAGTTGAAGCTCTGTCATGATTGTGTCTCACACACTGGCTCGAACCGACATAAACGTAGACCGTGGTTCCTACTGAGTGGGACCGACGGGCGTCCAAGGGAGTGGAACCGGACGCGACGATTCAGGAGCGCTCGGAGACGAGGAACTCCTGTCCGGGTTCCATCCGCATCGTCATCTCGGGTGAGACCGGCGGTTCGCCGTCGGGTCCGTTCTCCCCGAGCCAGTACAGTTCGTAGTTTCGGCCGATGGTCGCAAGCGCCAGTTTCGCCTCCAGTAGCGCGAACTCCCGGCCGATACAGATGCGGGGGCCGCCCCCGAATGGGGCGTAGGCGAAGTCGTGGAGTTCGCGACGCAACTCGCCGTCCCACCGCGATGGCCGGAACGTCTCGGGGTCCTCGAAGAACCGGGGGTCCCGCTGGATGTGCCGAATCGGCAGGATAATCCGACTCTCCGCGGGGATTCGGTAGCCGTCGAAGACGGTCTCCTCTTTGCTCTCCCGCGGCAGCGAGTACACCGGTGGGAACAGTCGCAGCGTCTCGGTCAACACGCGGTCGGTCACCTCCAAGTCCTTGACGTCGTCCATCGTCGGCGGGCCGTCGAGTTCGTCGACTTCGGCGTGGAACCGCTCGCGGACCTCGGGGTTGTTCGCCAGCGCCCAGAAGGCGAAGGTCAGCGACGTGGTCGTCGTGTCGTGGCCGGCGAAGATGATGGTGACCATCTGGTCGCGGAGGCGCTCGTCGGTCAACATCCCTGACTCCGCGACGCCGGCCTCCCGCAGTCCGACCAGAAGCGACAGCAGGTCGTCGGCCTCCGAGGGGTTCGTCGGCGCCTCTCCCGACTTCTCATCGAGCAGCCGCTGGGCCTCCTCCTGAAGCGTCGCCTTCCCCTCCCGGAACCGCCGCCGTGCGGGCGTCGGCACCCACTTCGGGAGCAGATACGACGTGGGAACGAACCAGTCGTGGAGCGCCTCGGCAGCCTCACGGATGCGAGTGTCGCCGTCGAGGTCGAGTTCCCGACCGAGCACCGTCGCGAACAGCACGTCCAGCGTCATGTCGGTGAACTGCGCCTGCAAATCGAAGCGGTCGCCGTCGGACCAGCGGTCGCTCCGGCGTTGAATCTGCTCGACCATGCCGTCGGCGTAGTCCATCACGCTGTCGCGGGTGAAAAGCGGCTGGAGTACGTCGCGCTGTTTCCGCCACTCCTCGCCCTCGACGGTCAACAACCCCTCCCCGAAGGCGATGTTGAAGTCGTCGCTCTTGCGGAACTTCTCGCGTTCGGTCAGCAGGACGCGCTTGGTGTGGTCGGGATGGGCCAGCGAGAACACGTCGCCCTCGCCGGGCAAGCGACTGCGGACCACGTCCCGTGTCGCGAGCGCCTTCTCCCCGAAGTCGATGACGTCCCGCATCTGATGGAGGAAATGGAGCGACGGATGGGTGAGGTTCGGCGGATACGGCGGGAGGGGTCGCTGGGCGGGTCGCCGGGACCACTCTCGGCGGGGCCGTCGGGGTCGGCGGGAACCGACGAGCCGTGCTTGGCATCTTCACTCATACGTACTACGTGTGCGGCCGGCACAATAACCACCGGGCCTCGCATCGCCGCGTCGTTTATTACTACACCCGGGCCGAGTGTCGTTGCAGCGTTGTTCGACCGAGGGTAGGTTTATGAATTTTTAAACGAAACGTGGGTCGGGGAAACCAATGCCTGTTATCGACGCCGCGGGGTTGAGCAAGTACTACGGCGACACTCGGGGTATCGAGGACCTCAGCCTCTCCGTCGAGCGGGGCGAGGTGTTCGGCTTTCTCGGGCCGAACGGTGCGGGCAAGACGACGGCGATTCGAACCCTGCTGGGGTTTCAATCCCCGACTGCGGGGTCGGCGACGGTTCTCGGCAACGACATCGCCGACGAGCGGGCGATGGTCGAGGCTCGACGGAACATCGGCTACCTGCCGAGCGACCCGGGTCTCGACGGAACAGTGACCGGAGAGCGACTGCTCGAGTATTACGGGTCGTTGCGCGGCGAGGAGCGAAGGGGGGAGCTACTGGAGTTGTTCAGTCCACCACTGGAACGCCCCATCGGCGAGTACTCCCGTGGCAACAAGCAGATGCTCGCCATCGTTCTCGCGTTCATGCACGACCCCGAACTCGTGTTCATGGACGAACCGACGAGCGGACTCGACCCCATCAAACAGGAGCGGTTCGACGAGTTCGTCCGCACCGAACGGGAAAACGGAGTCACCTTTTTCATGTCTTCGCACATCCTCAGCGAAGTCCAGAAAATCTGCGACCGCGTCGGCATCATCCGGAACGGCCAACTCGTCGAACTCGAAAACATCGAGACGCTACGGAGTCGCGGCGGGAAATCGGTTCACCTTCGGGTCGCCGAGGCGGTTCCCCCGTCGGCTTTCGACATCGATGGCGTCGCCAATCTCACCGTCGGGTCCGGTGAGGACCCACCCCGACGTGACGGCACCGACTCGGCCGAGGCGACCGCGTTCTCGTTTACCTTCACCGGGCGCTACAACGCGCTCATCGAGCACCTGACCGACTTCGACGTACTCGATTTCACCATCGAGGACGCGCCGCTCGACGAGGTGTTCAGGCGGTTCTACGACGGGTCGGCTGGACCCGAACCGGACGACGGCACCGACGGCGAGGAGTCCTCCGAAGACGTCGTGGACCGCGGGGTTTCGTGATGCTCGAAATCGCACGATACGAGGCCGAACGACGACTTTCGGGGTCAGTCATCATCGCGGTCGGTCTCGCGGCGTTCGCGGCGCTTTTCATCGCCATCACCCCCGAAATCATCGGGGAGGTGGACTACGAGGCGATGCTCGAAGACCTCCCGCCGGCGTTCTCCTCGGCGTTCGGACTGGAATCTTTCGACAGCCTCGCGGGTATCCTCGCAGGGGAGTTCTACACGCTCGGGTGGATTCTGTTGATGGGGCTGTACATGGCCTATAGCGCCGGGTCAACGATTGCGGGCGACGTCGAACGCGACCGGATGGACATGCTGCTGTCGAATCCCGTCTCTCGGTCGAGCGTCGTCCTCGAAAAGTACCTCTCGCTTTTCGTCCCAATCGTCGTCGTCAACGTCGTCGTCGGGGCGGTCATCTACGTCGGCGCGCAGGTCGTCGACGACCCGATTCCGCTGTTCGACGTAGTCGCGGTTCACGCCCTGTCGGTTCCGTATCTGCTGTGCTGTGCGGCCATCGGCCTGCTGGCGTCGGCCGCGATGGAGCGAGAGGGGTCGGCTCAGCGTGCGAGCATGGGCGTCATCTTCTCGCTGTACATGATAGAGGCGCTGGTGACGGAGACGGATTTCGGCTGGCTGGGCGTGGTCAGCCCATCGCGGTACTTCGACACGAACGACATCCTCGTCCACGGCACCTACGACCTCGTCGGCGCGGTCATCCTCCTCGAAGCGTCGGCGCTGCTGCTGGTCGCGAGCCTGCTGGTCTTCCAGCGGAGGGACATCTGATGAACACGACACACCCACCACGGCCGTTCGGTTCGCATCGACAGACGACTCCCCGCATCGAACCTATCGAGGTGGCTCGATGAACCGTCTGCAGGTGGTCGTCGTGGCCGTGGTGGTGCTGCTCGTCGTTCCCGGAACGGCGACGGCAGTCGTCCGGGGCGAGCCGGACCTCGACGCGAGCGTCGGGGACACCACGCTCACCGCCGGAGAAGACGGTACCTTGGAGTTGACAGTCGCCAACAGCGCCGACCTCGAGGTTGCGTCGCTGTCGAACCCCGCGTTCAACGAACGCGTCACGACCGCCCGGGGGGTCGAAATCCGCATCGACGACGGAACTCTGCCCTTCTCGGTCGACTCACCACGGCGAGTCGTCGGGGGCATTCCCGACGGCGCGAGCGCCACGATACCGTTCTCCGTCTCCGTCGACGACAACGCGACGGCCGGCACCTACCGGGTCCCCGTCGAGGTGGAGTACACCTACACGCGACAAATCGCCGAGTTGTCGGGCGTGACACAGCAGCGAACGCGCTCGCGGACGCTCTACGTCCGGGTTCGAATCGAGACGGATTCGGAGAGTCGGTTCCGCGTCGTGGGGACGACCGCCGACGTTCGCGCCGACGACGGCGGCAGCGTCTCGGTGACGGTCGAGAACCGCGGAACCGAACCCGCCCGGGACACGGTCGTGACGCTCAGCTCCCCCAACGAGGGGTTCGACCTCGGCGGCGCGCCCACCAACAGCCGTCGAATCGGTGGAGTGGCTCCCGGCGAGCGGCGAACGGTGACGTACGCCGTCGACGTGAGGGAGGGGATTCGGGCCCAACCGTACGTCTTCGAGGCGTCGGCGAGATACCGGAACGCCGACGGAGAGACTCGACGCGATGACGCACTCCCGGTGGCCGTGACGGTCGGGTCTGGCCTCCGATTCAGCACCGAAGCCGTCGACTCCGAGCTGTACGTCGGCGAGCAGGGAACCCTATCGGGGCAACTCAGAAACGAGGGCGAGTGGACGGCACGGAACGCCGTGGTCGTCATCGAGTCGTCGTCGCCGAGCGTCACAGTGTCCGAACGGGCGGTCGCCGTCGGCGACCTCGCCCCCGGGTCGTCGACGCCCTTCGAGTTCGCCGTCGACGTCGGCCCCGGCGCGAGCGACGGCCCACGGCCGTTCACGGCGATCGTCAACTACGAAACCGCCGACGGCGACACGAAGACGAGCGACCCGATTCGGCTCCAGCGGTCGGTCGGCGCCGACCGCGAGTTCTTCAGTGCCGAAGCGGTGAACGCGACGTTCGCCGCCGACACCAGCAACCGACTCGTTGTCCGACTGACGAACGTCGGCGAGACGACGCGAACGGACGTGACGGCACGGGTGGCGGCGACGCCGCCGTTCAGCAGCGTCTCGCCGGAGGCGTACGTCGCCCGGCTCGACCCGGGCGAATCAGCCGAAGTCGCATTCGAGGTGTCGGTCGACGAGGACACCGTTCCGAGTTCTCACGCGTTGCGGATGAACGTCACCTCCGAACCGGCCGATGGCGACGCCGCCGCCACCGACGCCTACCGGGTCCCCGTCGAGGTCGCCGAAGAGAATGAGGCCGTCGACACCTCCTCGCTCGCTATCGTCGGAATCCTCGGCGTCGCGGTCGTCATCGCGGGGGGCTACTGGTGGGTTCGTCGGCGATAGCCCGCCGTCACACCACCACGAGCAACAGCACCATTGCACCCCCGCCGGCGGCGAACCCGGCGACCAGTTCGCGGTACCCCTTCCCGTCGAGTTCTTCCCCCGCCTCCAGCGCGTCGGGGATGAACTCGCTCAACACGAGATAAATCATCGCGCCGGCGGCGAAGCCGAACCCGGCGGGCAACAGCGGTTCTGCCAACTGGACGAACCCGAAGGCGATGACCGCGCCGAGCGGTTGGGGCAGCGAGGAGAAAATCGACCACCACACCATCTTCCACTCGGCGACGCCCATCGTCCGCAGCGGAATCGAGATGGCGACCCCCTCCGGGATGTTGTGAATCGAGATGGCGATGGTCATCGCGATTGCGAGGGCGGGGACGGTGAAGCCCAAAAGCGGGATGCCCGACCCGAGATTGAGTTCGGCGAAGGAGACGCCGATGGCGATGCCTTCCGGAAAGGAGTGAACCGTCAGGACGCCCAAGATGAGGACGAGTTTCTTGAAGTCGGCTTCCTCGTAGGTCCGGGAGTCGATATCGGCGTCCATCAGCAGGTCGTTCGCGACCAACACGAGCAGGCCGCCGGCGACGAGTCCCACCGCGACGGTCGTCCACGGCCCCGCGTTCAGTCCCTCGGGGATGAGCCCGAATATCGAAGCGGCCATCATGATGCCCGAGGCGACCCCCCAGAGCCCCACGTTGAACTTCTCGGAGATGTCGGGGACGAAAAAGAAGGGGAGCGCGCCGATTCCAGTCGCCAGGGCGGTGATGAGTCCGGCGACGAAGACGAGCGTGTAGGCGGCCCAGTCGACCATGGTAAGACGTGTGTGGTGTCGGGTGTTGAGGTTATCGACTCGCTGGCTTTCACCGACGGCGGGGCGCTCAGATGCTCTTGAGGAACGCAGTCGCACCGACTGTTTCGGCGACGATCCACGCGATGAACAGCGCGTAGGCGACCAATAGCGTGTAGGACTCGATGTCGGTCAACGAGAGCTCCGTCCGGAGCATCCCGAACAGCAGCACCGTCGCGAGCGTCAACACGCCCATCATCGGGACGGCAACCGCGAAGTCGATGGTGATGCCGCCGACGATGAGGACGCCGACCGGAATCGCAACGAGCAAATCGAACGTGTTCGACCCGAGGACGTTCCCGAGGCTGGTCAGTCCGTTCCCCGCCTGCGCCGACCGCACGCTCACGAGCAGGTCCGGGAGACTCGTCGCGCGCGACGACGGTGAGTCCCGCGATGAACTCGGGGATGCCGAACGTCGCCCCGATGGATTCGACGCCGACGACGAGTTCCTCGACGCCGATGACGATGACGACGAGTCCGGCGGCGAGTTTTCCCCACTCTCGACCGACCGAAATCCCCTCCCGGAGGTCTTCAGCGTCGTGGTCGCTGACGTCCTGCCACTGGATGAACAGGTAGAGCCCGTACAACAGGAGGGGAATCATCGCCAGCGGTCGCGTAATCTCTCCGGCGAGGGCCGGTCCATCCGGCACCGGGACGTAGATGACCGCGAGTGCGAACGTGATGACGAGCGCCGAGACGGCTATCATGTAGAACTGGGCTTCCTTGTAGACGATGGCGCGACTCGCTTCGAGCGGCTCGTCGGCAGCGAGACCGGCCAGCGCCGGGATGACGAGGATGTTGAAGATGGCCGACCCGACGATGCCGCCGACGCCGATGTCGACGACGCCGGCGAACGCCGAGAAGACGACGGTGGTGAACTCGGGGAAACTCGACCCGATTGCGACGACGATAGAGCCCTGGACGACCGCCGGCAGGCCGTAGTACGCCGACAGTTGCTCGGCGGCGCCTTCGAGCCAGCCGGTGCCGACCCACAGCAGGGCGGTCCCGAAGAGTATCAGGCCGACGCTCACGACAGGCGTGTTCGGGAGGAAGCCGCCGAGTACCATCTCGTCGAGACAATCTCTCTGTCGATAAAAGAAGGCTCTGGATGGCGGTCCGCCCTTACGGCCAGAGGCCGCGCGCCTCGTGGGCGGCCGCGATACGCGTGAGGGCGACGATGTAGGTCGCCTCACGCCAGGTCACGTCTCGGGATTCGAACGTCTCGCGGATGGTGTTCCAGGCTTCGACCATCTCCGTTTCGAGTTCCTCGTTGACGCGTTCGAGCGACCACGACCGGCGGTTGATGTCCTGAAGCCACTCGAAGTAGCTCACGGTGACACCACCGGCGTTGGCGACGATGTCCGGGATGACGGGAATGCCGCGTTCGGCGAAAATCGCGTCGGCGGCGATGGTGGTCGGCCCGTTTGCGCCCTCGACGATGATGTCCGCCTGAATGTCGTCGGCGTTGGACTCGGTGAGGACGTTGCCGATAGCTGCCGGAATCAACACGTCGACGTCCAACTCCAGCAGTTCGTCGTTCGTGACCGTCTCGGGGGCGTCGTGCCGTAGCACGCCCTCGTGTTCCTCGTGGTGGGAGGGAATCGACCGCGTGTCCAGCCCGTTCGTGTCGTAGACGCCGCCGTTCACGTCGCTGACGGCGACGACGTTCGCCCCCCAGTCGTCGAGGAGTCGCGCGGCGTTGGCGCCGACGCTTCCGTACCCCTGGACGGCGACGGAGGTCTCCTTGATGTCCTTATCGTAGTAGTCGATTACCTCTCGGGCGATGATGGCGACGCTCCGGCCGGGCGCCTCGTCTCGCCCCTCGCTGCCGCCGACTATCGGCGGCTTGCCGGTCACCACACCGGGAATCGTCTCGCCTTCCTGCATCGAGTAGGCGTCCATCAGCCACGCCATCGTCTGGGGGTCCGTCCCCATGTCGGGGGCGGGAATGTCGAGCGTCGGGCCGATGGCCGGTCGCATCTCCTGGGCGAACCGGCGGGTGAGCCGTTCTTTCTCCTCGTCGCTCAACCCTTTGGGGTCGACGGCGATGCCCCCCTTCGCACCGCCGAACGGGAGGTCCATGACGGCGCACTTCCAGGTCATCCACATCGCGAGACCCGCGGACTCGTCTCTGGTCACGTCGGGGTGATACCGAAGCCCGCCCTTGTACGGGCCTCTGACGCTGTCGTGTTGGGCTCGATACCCCGTGAACACCTCCACGGAGCCGTCGTCCCGTTCGATGGGGACCGTAACCTCGTGGACCTTCTTGGGATGTCTGAGCCGTTCGACGATGCTCGGGTCGATGTCGACGTACTCGGCGGCGTATTCGAGTTGCCGGCGAGCGGTCTCCAGTGCGCTTTCGGGTTCGGACGACTCCGCTGTCGTCTCTTCGGAGTCGTCACTCGGGGTCGTACTAGAAGCCATTCTCACTCCATGGGTGTACCGCGGTTCCGGAGGTCACCGCCACACTCGGGACAGGAGCCGGGGCTCTCCGCGGAGACCACGACGGTTCCACATTCGAAGCATTCGTACCGGCGTTCGGCGTTCGGGGTTGGGATTTTGTCTCGCATGGTGTCAGGAACACTGTCGCGCGAACCGATTGCGCTCTGGATGTGGGTAATAGGTGTATAAGGGAATATTCCGCGGTTGGCTATCGAACCTTCTGGGGTATCGGGGGTTGGATAGTCAACCCTCTACTGCCGATTGGGCCGCTGGAACGCCGATGTCGTCGAACAGCGATTCGAACAGCGTCCGTTGGACGGCCCGGATGTGGTTGTAGAACGCCGTCGAGGAGATGCCGAGCGTCGCCGCGACGTCCTCGCCGGTGCTCTCGCGGGGGGTGTCGAAGAAGCCGCTGTAGTAGGCCGTCTGCACCACTTCGAGTTGTCGGTCGGTCAGGCGGTCGAAGACTCGCGAGTACAGGTTCCGGTCCGTCGAGCGGTCGAACGTCTGTTTCGACTGTAGTCGAACGTCGTCGAACGACTCACGGACGAGGTCCGTGATGTGTCGCACGTCGATGCTCTCTGGGATGTCGACGACGAGCGTCGTCGTCGTCGGGTCGGCCGAGACGCTCCGCAACACCGCGCCGTGGTCGGCCAACTCGATTGCGAGGAACGGACTCGACAGGCCGAGTCGGAGGACGCCACCGGCGCTGTCGGCGCTGATTCGGTGGACCGTCTCGATGGAGTGAAGCCCCCGTGCGGCCGTCTCGACGACGTCGATGGGGGTGTCCTCGACGGTGACGAAGACGTAACTCCCCTCGGCGGTCTGTTGGATACCGCCCTGATAGGAGAGCGTACAGTCGGCCTCCGCGGCCAGTCGGGAGAGGACGAACCGCTGGTCGTCGATGGACAACTCGACTCGCGTCATCGAGGTGGTGAGCAGCGCGTTCTTCCGCTCGATTGCGCTTATCGCCGCCGCAATCGTCTCGCCGAGTTCCGCGATGACCGTCCGCAAGGTGCCCTCGAAGGCGTTCTGCGTCCGCGCGTACACCGTCAGGACGCCGTAGGTGAGTTCGTTGTACGAAAGCGGGATGCTCAACACCGAGAGGTAATCCCGCGACAGCGCGTCCTTTCGCCACGCCTCCTCCCGGAGTCGCGCGGCGACGTTCGACACCAACGTCACTTCCCGCGTGGCCGCCGCCCGTCCGACGGGTTCGCCGGTCGCCTCGTCGACGTGGAACGTGCGACTGTCGAGATACCCCTGTTCGTCGCCGGCCCACGCCTGCGGCTCTATCGTGTCGGTTCGGGGGTCGACGGCGCCGACCCACGCGAAGGCAAAGCGGTCGTCGTCGGTGAGCAGTTCACACACCGTGTGGTCGATTTCTTCGCGTGTCTCGGCCTCGACGAGCGCCTGGTCGATTTCGCGAATCGTCTCGTTGATTCGGTTCAGCGCCGTCAGTTGGTCGTTCCGGTGTTGGAGTTCGCGGTCCTGCTCGCGGAGGCGACTCTCACGGGTCACCCGGTCGAGTGCGGCCTCGGCCGTCGCCGCGAGCAAATCGGCGAGTTCGCGCGTCACGTCGTCGAAGGCACCGACTTCCTCCGAGCCCGCGAGGAACACGCCGTGGTTGCCGAGCGGGATGAACGCCGCGCTCCGGAGGTCCGTCGCACGGTTTTCGAGTCGGTCGGACTCGTGGACGTCGTCGAAAAACAGCGGTTCGTTCTCGACGAAACTGTAACTCGTCAACCCGCCGTCGTTGGCGTGGACCGCTCGCAGCGGCCCGTTCAGCCGCTCCATCTCGGCGGAGTGGACCACCGGGTCGAGGTCGTTGTCGTCGGCGTCGAACAGGTAGACGGCGCTCGCGTCGACGTCGAGGACGCTCGCGGTGTCGTCGACGACGTGCTGGGCGATTTCCCGGTGGGTTTCGGCGTACAGGAACTCCCGGGCCGTCCCCTGGAGCGTCGCCAGCGCCTCCTCGCGTTGCTTCCGTTTCGTGATGTCCCGACAGCTGTAGAGGAGCGTTCCGTCCTGAATCGACACTTCCCTGACGTTGACCAGCAGGGTGTGTTCCCGTCCGGCCTTGTCGGTGGCGGTACACTCGATGTTCTTCAACACGCCCTCCTCGGCGAGTTCCTCGCGGTCGAAGAGGTCCGGACCGAGCAGTTCCGCTATCGTCCCCAACTCACGGATTTCCTCGACCGTGTAGCCGAAGATGAAGTGCACGTTCGGACAGACGTAGGTGTACTCGCCGGACTCGTCGGTTATCAACACCGTGTCCGTCATGTTGTTGAGCGTTACCCGGTGGAGTTCCTCGGACTGCCGGAGGTCGCGTTCGAGGTCGACCCGTTCGGTGATGTCGACGGCTTCGACGACGATGGAGACGATACCGCCGCGGTCGTCGCGAACGGGGCGGGCCGAGAGGTCGACGACGCGCTCGGTTTCGTCCGCGGCGCCGGTGACGACCGCGTTGCCGAAGGTGCCGTCCATCGCCGTCTCGACGATTCGGCGCACGTCGGCCCGTGTCTCCGCCGACGCCGGCCCCCACGGGAGCGCCCAGAACGGCTCGCCGATGGCGTCTTCGACGCCTGTTTCGACCATCTCGCGAGCGGTTTCGTTCATCCGACTGAGAGTGCCGTCCGGGTCGAGTACCCACGTGGCCGTCCGGCTGTCCTCGAAAATGGCGTCGAACTGCCTCGCGCGGTCCCGTCGGGTCCTCGTTTCTCGGGCGGCGTCGACGCTGCGTTCGATGCGGTCGAGTAGGGCGTCGGTGTCGACGTGCCGTCCATCGAGGGCGATGTAGTCGGTGACGCCGGCGGCGATTGCGTCCGCGGCGACGGCTTCGCTTCCCGAAGCCGTCGCGAGTATCACCGGGAGCGTCTCGGTTTCGGCCCGAACCGAGCGGAGCAACTCCACGCCGGTCGACTCCGGCAGTACGTACTCGCTGAGGAGACACTCGACCGATTCGTTTCGAACGGTTTCGAGCGCCGCCGCGGCCGTGGCGGCCCGCTCGACGACCGCGTCGGTGTGGGCGGTCAACGCGTCGGCGACCGTCTCGACCCAGTCGGCCTCCCCGACGAGCAGGATTCGGGTCGAACGGAGCGTCGCAGTCGGCATTGCTCGCCGGTAGACGGCCCGGACGTTTCAACACACCGCCGCGGGTCCGGGGGTCACCGCCCGAAATCGGCCAGCGTCAGCGCCATCGTGATGTCGTAGTTGGTCGTCTCGACGACCGAAAACCCCACGTCGTTGTAGAGGTTGACCGCACGGCGGTTCTCCCGTTCGACGAGGAGCCAGACGTACTCGACGCCGTGTTCCCGCCCGTAACTCAGCGTGGCTTCCAGTAGCCGAGTGCCGATGCCCGCGCTGTGGTAGTCCTGATGGAGGAAGATGGCCAACTCACAGCGTCCGGGCTCTTCCTCGATGAGGACGGCCTGTCCGACGGCGCGGTCGTCGTGCCACGCCAGCACGCAGTAATCGGACACCATCACGTCCAGCCACTCCTGCAGTCGCGTCTCGCGAACCGGCGGAATCCCGAGCGAGCGGTGTGCCGAATCGAAGTCGTGATACATCGCAAGGAGGGCGTCGTACTCCGAGTCGACCGGGCCGTCACCGTAGGCCCGGACCTCGATGTCGCGGCCCTTCGCGTCCCGAAACGACAGCGGCGGCGGCTGGGTCCCCGCCTCGGTCCCCAACTCCGGGAAGTGACCCCCATACATCGATGCCCACCACTACGACGGGGGTTACAGTAAACGTGTGGACGGACCGTACTCCCCGAGCGGCGGTCGCGGATTCCCCGGACAGCGACCGCATCGAGATGAACCGGTTTTGATACACGGTGTGTTTCTCCATCTCGCTTTCTTATTCGAGACTAACACCACGATATTCGATGGTTTCTGAGCAGGAACTGTGTTGAATGCAGGGGACGTATACCAAAACGTTATGACAACCAACACCGACGACAGTCGACTCCTCGCGATACTGCTCGTCGTGGTCGGCGCACTCGTCGTACTCCCCGCCCTGTTCATGGGGTTCGGAATGATGGGATACGGCTCGATGATGGGCGGGACGTGGGGCCACGGAATGTGGGGCGACGGAACGGTCTCCGGTTGGGTCGTTCTCGCGGGACTCCTCTTCCGACTCCTGTTCCTCGCGGCCATCGTCGCCGGGGGTTACTTCCTCTACCGGGCGATGACGGGGTCGGACGGCGACGGTGACGCGGCGCTCGAGGAACTCCGACTCGCGTACGCACGCGGCGACCTCACCGAGGAAGAGTACGAAACGCGACGCGAGAATCTCCAACGGGACTCCTGACGGCCGTAGGTCGTCGCTGAGGCCTGCCGTCGTCGTCCCGGGTGCGTGGACGTGGACGCAAAAGCGAAATTGCTTGTATTTCACAACACACACAAGACTTTACCCGCGAGGCGGCCTATTCGAAACTATGACCGATTCAGCGACCGAGCGAACCGACCGCGAGTGCCGGGTCCACCGAGGAGGCGGCCTCGCGTGAGTTCCCGTCTGGACGAGCGTTTGACCCCGCTGGAACTCCGTGCGGACATCCCCGCGCTCGAATCGACCGCCTACTTCAACACCGGCGCCAGCGGGCCGAGTCCGCGTTACGTCGTCGAGGCCGCGGAATCCTACACCGAGCGCCACGAGTACGACGCCCACGCGTCCGGCGACCCCTACCCGCTGGCGTTCGACACCTACGACGAAGTCCGCGAGACGGTCGCCTCGTTTCTCGGCGCCCACCCCGACGAAATCGCGCTCACCGAGAGCACGACCGACGGCATCAACCGCTTCGCCGGCGCCCTCGATTGGACCCCCGGCGACGTGGTCGTCCGGACGGACTTGGAACACCCCGCCGGCGTTCTGCCGTGGGAGCGACTCGAACGCGACGGCGTGGAGGTCCGCGTCGTCGAGAGCGAGGGCGGACGCTCGACCGAGCGGCGTTCGAGGCGGCCGTCGAGGACGCGAAACTGGTGTGTCTCAGCGCCGTCTCCTGGACACGGGGCACGAAACTGCCGGTCGCGGAGTTGACCGACATCGCCCACCGACACGACGCGCTCGTGTTGGTCGACGCCGTACAGGCACCCGGACAGATGCCCGTGGATGTCCGCGAGTGGGGCGCCGACGCCGTGGCGGCGGCCGGCCACAAGTGGCTGCTCGGCCTCTGGGGCGCCGGCTTCCTCTACGTCCGCTCGGACCTCGCGGAGCGTCTGGAGCCGACCGCAATCGGCTACCGGAGCGTGACAGACTCGGGTGCCACACCCTTCGAGTACGAAGCGGGTGCACGCCGGTTCGAAATCGGGACGACGAATCCCGCGGCTCACGTCGCTTTACAGGAGGCTATCGGCGTCTTCGAGGATATCGGCCTCTCGACGGTGTCCTCGCGCATCGAACGGCTCACCGACCACCTGAAAGCGGACGTTCCGGAGGACCGTCTGCTCGGGCCGCGGTCCTACGAGTCGGGACTCGTCCCCATCGCCGTCGACGACGCCGAGGCGACGGTCGAACGGCTCGCCGACCGGTCTATCGTCGTCCGGGCGCTGCCGGGCGAGGAGGCGATTCGCGTCTCCGTCCACGCGTTCAACACTGCCGACGAGATCGACCGGCTGGTCGAGACGTTGGACTTCTGAACACGCTTTTCGACTGGTCGCTTCCTCGTTCGCTATCCGGACGGTTCTTCTCTCGTGGGATTCTCCCGTACTGGTAAGAGGAGACGGGCCGAACTCCGACCATGCCCGTGACCGACCCGTTCGAGGAGCACACCGACCGGTACGACGAGTGGTTTCAGGAGTACGAACACGCCTATCGTTCCGAACTGGCGGCTCTAGAGCGACTCGTCGGCGACCCGGGTCGTGGAGTCGAAATCGGTGTCGGAACCGGCCGTTTTGCGGCGCCGCTCGGAATCGAGGTGGGGGTCGACCCCTCGACCGGGATGCTCGAACGCGCCGCCGAGCGCGGCATCGAGGTCGTCGGGGGTGTCGCGGAGGCGCTCCCGTTCCGTTCGGGACTGTTCGACACCGCACTCGTCGTGACGACGATTTGCTTCGTCGACGACATCGCCGAGACGCTACGGGAGGCACGCCGCGTGCTCGCTCCCGGCGGCCGACTCGTCGTCGGGTACGTCGACCGCGAGAGTCCGCTCGGCGAACGGTACGAGGCCAAGAAAGCGAACAATCCCTTCTATCGAGACGCGACGTTCGTCTCGACGGACGAACTCCTCGAAGCGATGGAGTCGGCCGGCTTCGGGTCGTTCGAATCCGTTCAGACGGTGTTCCGGATGCCCGAGGAGATGACGGAACCGGACCGCGTCGAGTCGGGCCGCGGCGAGGGCTCGTTCGTCGGCCTCGCGGCGACGGCTCCGTAGCTACGTCAGCGACTCACGGCCGGTAAAATAGCGGAAAAACCGAAAACAGCGACGGGTGTTGAAACGTCCGAACAGCCTCAGTCGGCCGCTGGCGTCTGCTGGCTGCGGGTCGACCGAAGCGACCGGAGGCTGGTGTAGACGACCGCGGCGGCGACGACGACGGCCGCGCCGAGGACCAACACCAGACCGATGGTTTCGAGGATTTCGATTCCGAGGTAGGAGCCGACCTCACCGACGCCGACTGCGACGGCACCGGCGAGCAGCATCCCACCGAAGTAAATCTTGATACCGTCCGAATCGACGACGCTGGTGGCCGCCGACCCGATTCGGGCGCCGAGGGCGCTACCGAACAGCAGCGGGACGACGATACCGAGGTCGACGCCGCCGCCCTGTCCGTACAGGTAGCTCCCGATACCGCCCGAGAAGACGATTTCGAAGAGGTCGGTCCCGACGGCGACGGGCACCGGCGCGCCGATGGCGTAAATCATCGCGGGCATCCGGATGAAGCCACCGCCGACGCCGAGGAAGCCCGACAGCAGGCCGGTCACGAAGGCGACGGCCATGATGACCCACAGGGAGACAGTGACGTCACCGCGCAGGTTCACCATCGGGGGAATCCGAACGGTCTCCTGAATCGTCTTCGCGATGTCGGGAATCTCGTACTCGCTGAGGTCCTTGTCGGCTTCGTCGTGGTGACCGCCACCACTGCCGCCGCCGTCACTCTTCAGGGCGTCGCGAGTGACCATCAGGCCGACCGCGCCCAACAGCAGGACGTAGACGACGCTGATGATACCGCCAGCGAGTCCCATCTCCTCCAGATAGAACACGCTCGCGCGGCCGACCTCGATGCCGAGGGTCGTCCCGGCAATCATGATACCGCCGAGTTTGTAGTCGACCTGACCGAGGTCGTGGTGTTTCAGCGTCGCGATGACGGCCGTCCCGAAGACGAACGCCATCCCGCTCCCGACGGCGACGCGGGCCGGATAGCCCATCATCAACAGCGCCGGCGTGACGAGGAACGACCCGCCCATGCCGAAGAAGCCGAACAGGATACCGACGACTAACCCGAAGCCGACGAACAGCGCCAGCAGTTCGGGCGAGGCACTGAGCGTCCCGGAGAGGGTGTTGAACACCATATCAAGCATTGTTCTCACCCCCGATGAGGGCCTTCATCAGACGCGGGCCAATCAGTTTCTCGAGTCCACCGTAACCGACGTACAGGAGGACCGCCTCCAGCAGCACGGCACCGATGAGTATCGCTGCCTCGGGGTCCCACGTCGGAACTTCTAGTCCTGCCATCGTTCTTGTAACCCTTTCGCGGTAGTTCGCACCTGGTACATTTCTGCTCACTTGAGCGTAATCCCTTGAGTGTAATAACGGTTTTGGGATGATAGTACAATACTATATTCGGGTAACTCCCCCGCAACCATCCATAACTTATGAGTACGTTTTCGCGCCGAATCGCTTGCATGCGCATTCGGAGCATAACGGCCGCTTTGAACGCCGCATCCCGTCTCGCGAGTGCGCTCGAACGAGTGCTCGAGTTCCACTCGAACCGCAGACTGGTGTTCAAAGGGGGTTCGGTGGTATTGAATACGACAAACAACACAGCTGTCGTCGCTCGCTTTTCAGTTCGTTTCGTCCGAACGTTCAAATTCCAGCACGAGGCAAGCCGTCCGCATGGCTCCGAACGACACCGAGCACGACCGCGAATCCGTCGAGCGGCGACTCGCGGCGGTCGAGCGCGCGCTCGCGACGGACGAACCCCTCGAGTACGCCGACCGACTCGACGACCTCGAAGGCAGAGTCGTCGAACTGGAAGCGGCCGTCCAGGCGTTGCGCGGCTACGTCGGTTCCGTCCGGGCGGTCAACGACGACATCGAACAGCGTGCAGACCTCGCGTTGCGGAAAGCCACGGCCCTCGAGTGTCACGTCGGTGGCGACACCGTCGGCGAGAATCCACCGAATTGCCCCGGAGATACCGAGCACACCGACGCTGACGACGCCTCGGATGGTCCGTTCGACCGGCTTCGGAAGTGGCCGTGATTCGCGTCGTGTTGGCGGTGGTGGTGGCGACCGCACTCTTCGGCGTGAGCCTCCCCGTCGCCGAGCGGGTCGAACGCGACCGCAACGGCGAACTCGCGACCGACGAACTGTCGTCGCTGGCCCGCGAGGCGGATTCCCTCGCCGACGGCAACGCCGCCCTCGAAGCCGGCCGCGAACCTGCCGGCACCACCGTCGTCGTCGACCCGCCCGACCCGACGCTCACCGACGGTGGCCGACTCGTCGTCGCAAACGACCGTCTCGTGTGGGTGCCACGGACCGGTCGAAACCGGACGGTCGAAAACGCGGTGCCGATTCGCGTCGAGACGCCGCTCGTCCTCACGGGCCGGACCCCGCTCAGACTGTCGTTGGTTTCGACCGGTGGGACGGCGGTCGTCCGGGTTCGACGGGCGAGGGTTCAAAAGCGAAGCCGGGCCCAGACCCCTCGTGTTCGAGGAACTCCTGTCGACCGACGCCGACTGTCGGTGTGAAGCGACCTTCGAGGGTGACCGACTTCTCCTCGACGGGTCGGCCTGTTCCGGCGACGGGCGCCTCGACGCGGTCCCAGCCTGTCGAGCAACGGCAATCGAGGCCCTCCGCGACCGGGACGTCGAGTCGGTGCGAACGCGGTCGGCCGGCTTCGAACGAACCTACGAGGACGGTGCCGCGGGACTGTTGGTCGCCGCAGGTCGATTTAGCGACGCGGCGGCGTTTCACGACGACGCACTCGCCGAACGCGCGCGCAGCGACCCCC
>NZ_WPCC01000061.1 GCF_009741925.1 Natronomonas sp. CBA1123 | reverse complement strand
TTTTTCATCGAAGTTTTTCCCGGCGCGCTCCGCGCGCCGTGGAAAAAGTTCGGTGTGAAGGGAAACGCTCTTGCCTTATTCTTTCGGACACCTATACATGAGCAACGGGGACGACGAGAACGCTGACGCCCCCGAGGACGCCGCCGACGAGGAGGCGCCCGCGGACGCCGAAGAACCGACGGACGCATCGGAGCCGTCCGAAGAGACTACCGAGGAACCCGCCGACGATGCCCCCGAAGAGACCGAGGGCGTGCCGGCGACCGAGGTCACTGTCGAGTCCCTCGAAGAGACACTCGACGAGGTGGCCGCCGCCGTCGAAGAAGCCGAGACGGAAGCCGACCTCGACGACGCCGAGGCGAAACTCGACGGCGCCGAATCGGACCTCGAAGCCGCCGACTTCGAGGAACCGGAGGACGAAGACGAGGAGGACCCAACCGAGGCGCTGCAGTCCCGCATCGACGACCTCCGAGGCGACATCGAGGAGGCCCGCGGTCCCTACGCCGAGGACGTCGAGGAGACCGTCGCCGCCGCCGCCGAGACGGTCCGAGAGACGCGGTGGACCGAGGACGGGGAACCCGACGTTCACGCCGCCGTCGAGACGTTCCTCGCTGATGCGAGCGAGGAGGTCGGGGCGGACTTCAACGCTGGCGACGACCTCGAGTCGCAGGCGGAAGCGCTCGAACGTGCCGGCACCGCCATCGTGAACGCGGGTCTCGACGCCGACGACGACGCCGAGACCATCGCGGCGCTGGTCGAAATCGCCGACACGCTCGAGGACGACCTCGAGGATGCCGAAGAGTGGAGCGACCTGACGGTCGTCGAGCAACTGACCGCCCAGGGGTTCTACGACCGGATGAACGCCGAGAACCGCAAGGACTTCCCGCCGGAACTCACCGCGATTCGGCTCGCGGAAGCCGAGAACGACCCCGAACGCATCCTGCTCGCCATGGAGAACCTCGAATCGGACTTCATGCAGGAGAACTGTATCGACGCGCTCCGCCGGATGGGTTCGGAGGAGGCCTTCGATATCATGCACGAGCGTGCCCAGAAGCGCAAGCGGCCGGAGATAGAAGTGCTGGGCAAAATCGGTGACGAGCGTGCCGTCGATACCCTCGTGGAGTTCGTCGACGGCGGCAACCCGCCGCTGCAGAAGGTCACCCTCCGTGCGCTCGGCGAAATCGGCAGCGAGGAGGCGACCCAAGCCGTCGCGAACGCTCTCGACGACGAGGAGAGCGTCGTCCGCTCGCAGGCCGCCCGCGCACTGGGCCTCATCGGCGACACGCGCACCATCGACCCCCTCAGCGACGTCCTCGGTGACGAGAGCGAGGACGATTCCGTCCGTGCCTCCGCGGCGTGGGCGCTCGTCCAGATCGGCACCGAGCGCGCGCTCGAAGCCGCCGCCCAATACGACGACGACCGAGCCTACACCGTGCAGGCCGAAGCCGAGAAGGCCCGCGACGCGACCGCAGCCTGAGCCGTCCGACCCTTTTTGTACGAAGCCGGGACCAACCCGGCGCGTGAGGTATCGACCGCTCGCACTCGCTGCCGTACTCGTGTTGTCGCTGTGTAGCGGCGGTGCCGTGACCGCGACAGCAGCAGAGCCGACGACGGACACGGCGGCCGAGGGGAACGCGACGCTCGTCGAGGCGTACCCGAACCCGGTCGCTGACGGCGACCGCGGGGAGTTCGTCACCGTCCGTTTTGATTACCCGGCGAACACTACCGGATGGACCCTCGGAGACGGAACGACGAGCGTCCGGTTGCCGAATCGGACGTTCCGAGGGCCGGTTGTCTTCAGTTCGACGCCCCGGGCGGCACGAAATCACACCGAGACGCGTGTCGTCGAACTCGACAGCCGGCTTCGACTCGCCAATGGCGGTGAGCAACTCGCGCTTCGAGCGGACGAGGCGACGGTCGATACGGCTCGGTACCGCGGTGCTCCGGAGTCCCGAATCCGGTTGTTTCGGACGGGCACGTGGCGACCCGTCGGAGCGACCGATATCGACCCGATTTCGGCACGCGAAAGCGAAGTGACCGCCTTTACACTCCCCGATTCACCGAAGCAGGTCGTCGAGACTCTCCGTGGCGCCGACGACAGACTGCTGCTCGGCGGCTACACGCTCACCTCCGAACGAGTGACCGACGTGCTGGTGGACGCTCACGAGCGAGGCGTGACGGTCCGCGTGCTGCTCGATGGGTCGCCAGTCGGTGGGATGAGCGAACGACAGGCCGAGCAGTTGACTCGGCTATCCGAGGCGGGCGTGGACGTTCGGCTGCTCGACGGCCCTCACGTGCGATACGCCCACCACCATCCGAAATACGCGGTCGTCGACGACCGAGCACTCGTGTTGACCGAGAACTTCAAGCCCGCCGGAACCGGCGGCATGTCGAGTCGAGGCTGGGGCGTCGTACTCTCGGATGCCGAACTCGCGGCGGCGTTGGCGGACCTCCACGCGGCGGATCGAACGTGGCGTGCGGCGACACCGTGGTCGACCTACCGTCGGGGTCGTGACTTCGTCGCCGCCGACCCCGCAGTTGGGGACTTCGAGACGAGACACCACCCGAAACAAGTCACGGCCGACGCTGCGACGCTCCTCGTCGCCCCGGACAACGCCGCGAGCGCGGTCAAGCGACGAATCGACCGCGCCGAAACGAGACTGCTCGTCCAGCAGGTCGAGATAGATAGCCGGGAGAACCGACTGCTGCGTGCCGCCCTTCGCGCCGCCGAACGCGGCGTTCGCGTCCGCATCCAACTGTCGAGTAGCTGGTACGTCAAGGAAGACAACGCGGCACTCGTCGAGTGGCTGAACCGTCGCGCCGACGCCGAAGGATGGGACTTGGACGCCCGAGTCGACGACCCCGACGGGTACGGAAAAATACACACCAAAGGGGTAATCGTCGACGATACCGCGATACTCGGCAGCCTCAACTGGGGCCGAACCGCACTGACGGAAAATCGCGAGGTCGCCGTCGCACTGGAAGGAGAGGGGGTCGCCGACTACTACGCTGGCGTCTTCGACGACGACTGGTCGGGGTCGAATCGGCGAAAGACACCGGCCGGACTGTTCGCCGTGGCGGCGGTCGCTATCGCCGGCGCATTACTGTTCGCTCGACGAATCCAGTTCCGCGGTCGGGACGGTGTCGTCACCGACTGGCAGTGGTGATTACTCGCCGCCGTCCCGAAGGAGCGTACTCCGGAGCTCCTCGTCGAGTTCGGCGTTCTCCATCTTCTCGACGAGCGCGTCGATGACGGGTTCGCGCATGCCGGAGACGAACTTGATGGACCCGACGACGAGGTGTCCGCCGCCGGAGACGCCCGCGCCCGGGATTTCGTCCTGCAGTTCGGTCACCATGTTCGGGATATCGAGTCGGACGCCGTCCGAGCGAAGGACGGCGAAGTCCGGCCCGTAGCCGATGGTGATGACGGGGTCGCCGGTCTCGGTGACTTTTCGGTCGTGGAGTTCGCCGGTCGTCTTCCCGGGTGCGGGGTAGGTGAATCGGCGAGCGTGGTTTTCCACGTCGAGTCGGTAGAGATGGGCGCCGTTGTCGAGTGGTTCGTGTTCGACGTGGGGTTCGGCGTCGTCGAGTTGCTCGTCGACGTCCCGCTGGGCACGCGTCGAGAGGAACTCGACGAGTTCCTCGTGGCGTTCGGGGTCGTCACAGTCGAGGTTGAGCACGTCGTTGATGAGGTTATCCCCGGAGTTGTACCGGAGCCAGTGGGCCGCGTAATCCATCGCCTCGCCGATGTCCCGGAGGTCAGCCTCGGAGTAGCCGGCGTCGTCGGCCAACGCGAGGTAGTCGTCCATGGCGTCGGCTTTCGAGCGGTCCGACAGCCCCGCGACCGCCGGAACGTGTTCGAGTTGGTCGGTAATCGTGGGGTCGATCATCCGGGCCAACTCGACACACATCATTCCCGTCGTGATGCGGTAGTCCTCGTCGTGGAGGTAGGGATTGACGTGCTCTTCGAGGAGCGGGCCGACCGCGTCGGGGTCGGGGTGGTGGTGGTCGACGACGAGAATCGGGATGTCGTACTGCGCCATTGCGCGGTAGGCGGGCGTGTCCTCCTCGGTGGAGCCGTTGTCGACCATGAACAGCAGCGGGAGCCGCTGGCCGTGTCGCTCCTCGTCTTCGAGTGCGAAGTTGAGGTCACGTGTCACGTCCTCCATCTCGTAGTACGGTGCCTTCGAGGGGAGCCGTTTGAACAGGTGCTGCGGCGCGTCGCCGTCCTCGTGGACTTCGGCGATGAAGTTATCCAAGGCGAGTTGAACGGGGACCGAGGCACACATCCCGTCGCCGTCGGCGTGGTGGCGGAGTCGGATGGGTCGGGAATCGAGGACGGCCACCCGGAGTTGGCGGGCGACGGCCGCGAGGTCGTCACGGAGTTTCTCGAAGGCGGGCCACTCGATGAGCGGTTCGACGTCGGCGGGTTCGGCCCGTTCTTCGAGGGCGGCATCGACGCGTTCACGCACTTCCTCGGCGGCCGCACCGCGGAGGCGAACGAGGTTGTCGGTCTCGATTTGAACCGACCCCTCGCGAGTCTCGACGTCGCCGGTGATACGAACCGTGTCGTCGAGTTCGATGTCGGGGTAGGCGCGGACGCCGGCCTCCTCGAAGGCAGCACAGGGAACGACCCCGGTTCCGTCCCGAACCGCGAATATCGTCGGACCGGCAGTCTGTTTGATTTGCACCACGTCGCCTTCGAGGTGGACGGTGTCGCCGACGTGTTCGTCGAGGTCCTCGACGCGGGCGTCGTCGCCGTGGACGACCGCCTCAACGTCGACGGCGTCGATGTCGACATCGACTTCTTCGAAGCCGAGGTCGCCGTTTTCTCGGATTTCGACGAGGTCGACGACGAGGTCGTCGCCGACATCGTAGTCGCCAATGAGGCTCGACTCGTGGACGAGCCCGGAGACGTGGTCGGAGATGTCGACGAACACGCCGTACTTGACGACGCCGTTGACAGTTGCGAGATACCGTGCCCCCTCTTCGATGTCCTCGTGAGTACAGTCGGCAGCTAAATCGTAGACGACCCCCTCGGCAGGGTCGGTGCCGGAATCGCCGGCAGCGGAACGAGTCATTGGCGTTTTTCGGCCCCGGGCGGGTTTAAGAGTGTTGTTGTCGGATTCGACTCGGGTCGCTCCGCCTCTCGATGGGACGAGTCGGCCGGTCCGGAAGCCTTAGTTGTCACGCGGTCGGATGCTTCGACATGGGCCTGTTCGGGTCGATGTTGAAACCGAAACTGTTCCGGTCGAGTGAGATACTCGGCATCGCGGAGGACGCACTCCAGTTCGCCCTGCAGGCGTCCGAGGACTCCCACCCCAACGAGTACATGGGACAACTCCGCGGCACCGACGCGAACAAACTCGGATTGGGCCGCGAGGGGACCGTCATCACCGACGTACTGCTCGCCCCCGGAACGAAGACCAACCCCGTCAGCGCGGAGTTCAACCCTTCCTATCTCCCCAACGACCCGAACAGCGTCGGTTCGATACACTCCCACCCCAACGGCGTGTTGCGGCCGAGCGACGCCGACCTCGCCACGTTCTCCCGCGGGAAGATACACATCATCGTCGGCGCTCCCTACGGCCGGACCGACTGGCGAGCCTTCGACCGCGACGGCGAGCCGACGACGCTGGACGTACTCGACGTCGAGTTGCCGGACGACCAGTTCTTCGACTTCACACAGGAAGACATCGACCGGGAGTTACGATGAGACGCGTCGTCGCACAGGGGACGTTCGATTTGTTGCATCCCGGCCACCTCCACTACCTCGAGGAAGCCAAGGCGATGGGCGAGGAACTGCACGTCATCATCGCCCGTTCGGAGAACGTCACCCACAAAGCGAAACCCGTCGTTCCCGACCGCCAGCGCCGCGACATGGTCGCTGCACTCGACCCCGTCGACGAGGCGCATCTCGGCCACACCGAGGATTTCTTCGTCCCCATCCGCGACATCGACCCCGACGTCATCGTCCTCGGCCACGACCAACATCACGACGAGGCGACGCTCGCGGCGATGCTGGAAGACGAGGGCATCGACTGTGAGGTCGCCCGCGGGACACCCAGAGAGGCCGACGACCACGAGGTGCTGTCGACCGGCAGCATCATCGAACGAGTCTGCGAGCGGCGCTGTTAGCGACGGTATCGTACACGTCTTCGAGGGCGTCGATGGAACGTTCGACGCTGAGTGCGTCGCGTTCCGTGAGACACCGCTCCGAGAGTTGCTGGCGGTCCGCGAGCGCCCGCCGGATGGCCGCGGCGAACGCATCGATGTCGCCCGGTTCGAAGTGATAGCCAGTCTCGCCATCGACGACAGTTTCGGAGAGCGCACCGCCGTCGGCGGCGACGACCGGCGTGCCACAGGCGATGGCCTCCAGTGCGACCAACCCCTGTGTTTCGACCGGGCTCGGGAATCCGAAGGCGTCTAGCGCCGTATAGAACGTCGGTAATTCCGAGCGGTGGAGAAAGCCGAGAAACACCACGTCGTCTCGGGAGGCCGCCGCTCGCTCCAGTTCCGAGCGCGCGGGGCCGTCGCCGCCGACGACGAGCGTTACCTCGACCTCACGAGTCGCCGCGAGGAGGTCGTCGAGTCGTTTCTCGTGGCCGTGTCGACCGGTGTAGCCGACGAGCGGTCCCCCGGGGAGGTCGTGGCGGTCGCGAAACGCCGCGACCGCCGCCTCGGTCGCCGGTTCGAACAAACCGAGATCGACGCCGTTGGAGACGACGTGAACGGGCGTTCCGCCAGCGGAGACTTGCGCTGCGGCCGCCCGCGAGGGAACGACGACGGCGTCGGCCTGTCGGAAGAACCACTGCTCGTAGCGCTCGGCGATGTGACGGAGCGGCCCGGAGAGGTGGTCGCTGATGTATTCGGCGTACTCGCTGGCCGGCGTGTGATAGGAGGCGACGAGCGGGAGGTCCGCACGCGTCGCGAGGCGACGACCCGCGAGGCCGAGTGCGAACGGCGTGTGCGTGTGGACGATATCGGGGTCGGCCTCCGAAACCGCCGACGGGATTCGTGGGCGGCCGAAACGGAACCCCGGATAGAACGGGAACGGAAGGCTCGATACCGAGTGTTCCTCCGGCCCGGGACGGTACCTGTTGCTTTCCGGGTAGACGACCGGCATCCGGCCGCCGCGGGCCCGCCAGCAGTCACGCCACGTCTCGATGGTGTAGGTGACGCCGTTGACCGTCGGGAGATACGTGTCGGTAAACACCGCGACGGTCTGCATAGTTCGGGTTCGACGAGGTGGCGTTAATCGGTTGTGGATTCCGGACGGTCGCGGATGTCCCTCGCGGTGTCGTAGGCGTCTCCTAACCCGTCGGCGACCCGGTCGAGTCCGTGTTCGGCCGCCGTCTCCCGGGCGTTCTCGCCGAGTCGCTCACGGAGGGCCGGATTCTCGGCCAGTCGCTGCAGCGCCCTCCGGAACTCCGAAAGCGTCTCACACTTCAGGCAGTCGACGCCGTCGGTGTACAGCGGTTCGAACGTCGGGATATCGCGGACGACGACGGGCTTGCCGCACGCCATCGCTTCCAGCGCCGCGATGCCCTGCGTTTCGTTTTTCGTCGGAAACAGGTACACGTCGCCGGCCGCGTAGGCGCCGCGAACGTCGTCTATCCAGCCGGTGAACGTGGCGTTCGCCGGCGGGGTCGCCACCCGTCGTCGGACGGTCGAGGAGGCCAACGGCCCGGTGTCGTAGGGGCCGAACCAGACGAACTCGTAGTCGGTCGACTCGGCGAGTCGGCAGAACGTCGTCAGCCCCTTGCGCTCGAAGACGTTGCCGACCGAGAAGACGACCAGGCCGTCGAGGTCGAATCGACGCCGGTAGGGCTCACGGAGCGCCTCGAACCCCGACAGCGAGTCGATGTCGACGCCGTTCGTGACGACGCGAATCGGGACGTCGACACCCGCCTCAGCGAGCGCTCGGCGAGTGTGTTCGCTCGGTGCGACCACGACGTCCGCCTGCGAGTAGAACCACCGGAGGTAGCGACCGAACGCGGGGGCGACCGCACTTGACCCGCGAAAGCTCTCCGCGAAGTTCTCGGCGGTGGTGTGAGCGTGGACGACGAGCGGAATCCCGTTTCGCCGGGCGTGGGCCGCAATCGCGAGGCTCTCGGGGCCCATCAGGTTGCAGTGTGCGATATCGTAGGTCTCGAACAGCGCGTCACCGACCGCGCGTTTCAGCGCCGCCGTGGACGGCCGACCGCCGTTCCACGGCGACGTAATCACCTCAATGGAGGTGTCGGCCAGTGCCTTCCGCTGGTGGCGGACGGACGTGCCGATACCGCTCCGGTCGAGGTGGGATTCGAGTTCGAGGTGATTCAGAACGCGCACGTACGACGGGGTATCCCCCGGTCTGACATAAACGCCCCTGAACACCGGCAGACGGGACCGGAAAGCGAAGCGACCATTGGGACGGAACGCGAACGGAACTCCATGTCGACAGTCCGCGGACCGCAGTTCGCACGCGAGCATCCCCGTGCCCTCACCGCCGTCCTCACCGTCGTCGGCTACGTCGTCGTCGTCGGGACGCTATACGCCGACGTGGGACTGTATCCGACGATAACCGAGTCGACCGTCGACCTCCTCTCTCACGCCATCTCCGTCGTGAACACGCTGACGGTCGCCTGTCTGTTGGCGGGCATCTACTGGATTCGAAACGGCGAAGTCGAGAAACACCGCGCAGCGATGGTGACTGCGTTCTCGCTCATTCTGTTGTTCCTCGTGATGTACCTCCTGAAGACAGGGGGTGGCGGTCGCAAAGAGATAATCGCTGGAGCGCCGCTTCGGAGTCTCTACCTCGGCATGTTGGGCATCCACATCGTCTTATCGGTGCTTGCGGTGCCGTTCGTCCTCTATGCCATCACCCTCGGCCTCACTCACACGCCAGCCGAGCTACGGGAGACCGCCCACGCGAAGGTCGGCCGCATCGCCGTCTCGACGTGGCTCGTCAGCCTCGTGTTGGGCGTCGTCGCCTATCTCATGTTGACGTTCTACTACGACCCGGCGCAAATCGAGTTCGTCCGCGGGATGGCCTAATGTCCGGCAAAGACTCGATTCGGGGACGCGTCTGGGACCGACTGGAGGCCGACGACATCGCGCGGTTTCCGTTCCCGCCGCACGGACGAATAACGAACTTCGACGGGGCCGACGCCGCCGCCGAGCGGGCGATGTCGCTGCCGGAGTTGGCCGACGCCGACGCGGTGAAGGCCAACCCCGACGCCCCACAACTCCCGCTTCGGCGCAAACTGTTGCACAACGGAACGACGGTGTACATGGCGGTGCCGCGATTGGCCGCCGACCGCCCGTTCGTCGAGTTGGACCCCGAGGAAATCAGCGACCTCGACGCCGCGGCGACCATCTCCCAGATGAGCAACTACGGCCGGAAGGTCGGCCCCGAGGACGTTCCGGAACTGGATGGTATCGTCGTCGGCAGCGTCGCGGTCACGGAAGACGGCGCCCGCGTCGGGAAGGGCGAGGGGTACAGCGACCTCGAATACGCGGTGTTGCGGGGGCTCGGACTGGTCGACGACGACACGCCGGTCGTGACGACGGTCCACGACGTGCAGTTTCTGGAGGAAGACGTGGACACCGAACGCTACGACGTGCCGATGGACGTGGTGTGTACGCCGACCCGAACCGTTCGAACCGAGACGACGCGCCGCCGTCCGACGGGAATCTTCTGGGACGACCTCGATTCCAAGCGCCTCGAAGAGATTCCGGTGTTGGACCGACTCCGAGAGGAGAGATAGCGCGTCAGTCGGTCCGGGGGAGCGCGTACGCACCGACGGCGAAGAATCCGACCGACAGCAGCGCCAAGACGAGGAGGTTGAGATACGGGTCCGCCCCGACGAGTCCGGTTCCGCCGACTGGGGGAAGCTCGCCGGCCGGCCGGTACGTCGCCGCCCGGATACCCCGGGCGAAGTACGTCAGCGGCGAGAGGTCCATCAGCGGAACGAACCACGACGGGAGCATCTCGACGGTGACGAACGTCTCCGAGAGGAACAGCAGCGGCAGCGCGACGCCGTTGGACGCGGCGACGACACCGTCCTGTGAGTCGGCGACGCGGCCGAGAATCGCGCCGAACCCACAGAACAAGGCGACGGCGAAGGCGAGATACGGAACTACAAGCGCCGAGAAGGCGAACGTCGCGTCGGTGACGACGAGGACGAGCGCGAGGATGAGAACCGAGGCGAGTCCGATGACGGCGACGTTCACGAGCGTCTGGGCGAGGAGCCACTCCGCGCGCGTCAGCGGCGTCGTCGCGAGTTTCTCGAAGCGGTTGCCGTCCCGGTGTCTGGCCACCTCGCTGCCGACGCGCGACAGCGGCGTAAAGAGGACGACGACGGCGAGATACCCCGCGATGTAGTAGCCCGCGGGTTCGGCGAACAACCCGCCACCGGTCGGTTCCGTCCCGACCAGCGCGCCGAAGATGAGGATGATGATGACCGGGAAGAAGAACGTGAAGAACACCGCCGTCCGGCGGCGCGTGAAAGCGTACCACGCCGCGGTCGTCTCGGCGGCGATGCGGCCGAGACGGCTCACGGCTGACCCTCCGTTATCGGGTCGCCGGTCGCTGTCACGTCAGTTCCCGTCAGGGCGACGTACACGTCGTCGAGACCCGGCTGTCGCCAGAGTAGCCCCTCGTAATCGACGCCGGCGTCGTCGAGGGCATCGGCGATGTCGGGGATGTCCCGCGGGCCGGCCGCGACGGCGACGTGGGTTTCGTCCGGAAGGAGGTGATAGCCCGCCCGTTCTAAGGCCCGTGTGGCGTCGGCAGCGTCGTCGGCTTCGACGACGAGTCGGCTGTCGCCGCCGTGGCGCTCGATGAGTTCCTCGGGCGACCCGAGTTCGACGAGTTTCCCGTCGGCCAACAGGCCGACGCGGTCGGCCAGCGTCTCGGCTTCCTCCATGTAGTGAGTCGTCAACAGGACGGTCGTTCCGGTGTCGGCGAGCCCCTCGATGAGCGCCCACAGTTCGCGACGACCGTTCGGGTCGATGCCCGTCGTCGGTTCGTCGAGAATCAACACGTCGGGGGCGTTGACGAGCGCGGTGCCGACGCAGACGCGTCGTTTCTGCCCGCCCGAGAGGTTCTCGTAGTACGTGTCCGCGCTGTCGGTCAGACCCACGTCGTCGAGAACCGAGTCGGGGTCTCGCGACTGGTCGTAGAGACCGGCGTAGTAGGCGAGTAACTCGCGGGCGGTGAGGCGTTCGGCCGGCGAGAACTCCTGGGGCAGGAGGCCGATGCGGTGGCGGGCGGCGTCTTCCGGGGCGCCGCCCAGCAGTTCGACGGTTCCCTCGGCTTGGGTCGTCCCCGTCAGCGCACGGATGAGCGTCGTCTTGCCGGCGCCGTTCGGACCGATGAGGGCGAACACCTCACCGCTCTCGACGGAAAACGAGACGCCGTCCAGCGCCACCGTATCGCCGTAGCGGCGGCGGACGTTCTCGGCGCGAATGACCATACCGGAATGGCAGTGGGCGCGGGCCTAAAGGCTACCCTTCGCCGTCGCCGCACTCACATCGCGTCCCGAACCCGACGAGTAATCTCGTCGATGTCGTACTCGTCTTCGTCCTTCTCGAAGACGACATCGCCGTCGACCCGTACCTCGAAGACGCCGTGAGCGCCGGTGACCAACGCGACGCTGTCGAGGTCTTCACCGAACGTCGACAGCAGGTGTTCGGAGAGGTCGGAGGCACGGTTCAGGAAGCCACACGGGACGCAGTACTCGATTTCGACAGCAGACATGGGTAGGCGTAGACCCCGGAGACACAAAACCGTGGTCCGTCCTATACGGGGTCGTCAGCGGTAACGTCGACGGTGTCGTCGACCAGCGGGGACCCGGAGGAGGCGATTCTCTCGGTCCCATCCCCGCCGACCACCCGAACCTCCCGCTGTGGGAACGGGATTCCGATGTCGTGTTCGTTCAGCGTCTTGTAGATGCTCCGATTGAGTTCGTGGGTGGCTTTGCTGGCCCGAACGGGCGAATTCACCCAACAGAGGAGTTCGTACTCGAGTGCGGAGTCGCCGAACCGGCGGAACCGCATCCGGGGTTTCGGCGAATCCAACACCAGCGGTTCGGCGATGGCGATGTCGGTGACGAGTTCTTCGAAGTGGTCGATGTCGGTCCCGTAGGCGACGCCGACGGGGACTTTGAGGCGTTTGCGGTGTTGAGGCGCCGACTGATTGATGACTTTCGCGGCGTTCAACACGGCGTTGGGGACGGTGACGAGCACCTCGTCGCGCATCATCAGCGTCGTCGAACGGACGCCGACCTTCACGACGGTTCCGGCTTCGCCGGAGTCGAGTTCGATGTAGTCGCCGATTTTGTACGTATCGTCGAAGTACAGCGCGATGCCGCCGAAGAAGTTGGCGACCGTATCCCTGGCGGCGAAACCCACGGCGATACCGGCGACGCCGGCCGCACCGAGCAACGGCGAGATGCTGTACTCCCAGATAGATAACAGGACGCCCACGGCGCCGATGGTCACGACGAGCGTCCAGACGTTCGAGAACACCGGCGCAAAGTCGAATCGCGAGCCCTTGTCCTTCACCTCGTCGACGACCCGGTTGACGACCCGGTTGGCGGCGAAGGCCCACGCGATGACGATGACCGAAAGCGACGGCTTGCCGAAGAACGTGTCCAGTTGTGCGGGCGTCAGGAGGACGCTCTCCAGTATCGACGGCACCTGCGTGAGCAGGTACACGCCCGCGAGCGCGACGGTCACGACCACCGGAGTTCGGAGTTCGCCGACGAAGATGTAGTCGTATTCAGTCTTCGTCCGACTCGTGTACCGCAGCAGCGTCCGGAGAACGAGGAGTTCCAGCGCCAGTGCCGTTCCAATCGAGAGACCGACCAACAGCACCGTCGCCTGCCACGCGGGCAACTCCGCGAACAGTCCGACGAGCGCACCGACGATGGGATTCACCCCTAACGTGAAGTCACCGACCGAGATAACCGTTTCTCGGCGACAGGTCGGATATTTTCCCCGTTAGAGCCGTCTGCGGAGCCACACGAGACCCGGCCGGTAGACGAGCAGGCCGACGGTAATCACGTACACGACGGTTCCGAGCGCGTACGTCTGTGCGGAGGCCGCAGCGGCTAGCGCCGCCCCACCACCGACGATGCCGCTCAACACCGACGCGACCACCGGGAGCGTACACGACACACAGGAGAACAGTCCGAGGACGCCGCCAGCGACGGCGCTTTCGGCTTCGATGGCCGTCGCGTAGACGAGATACGACAGGACGGCGTATCCGATAGCCGTGAAGGGAACGATAGCGAACTGGACGGTCCCACCCCCGTAGAGAATCGCCGGATTCCATCCGGGCGGGAGCTGTGTGAACTGCACCGTCAGCCCAGTCACCGGACCGGTCGCGGGACCGAACAGCCCGCCGACGAACCCCAAGACGAGGAAGTAGCCACCCGCGATGGCGCCGGCGAGGAGTTTCGTTCGGCGCTCGGCCGGGGCCGGGTCGGTTCGAAGCACCGCCCACGCGGCCGCAGTGAGCCATATTATTGGAAACGCCCAGTAGGTGGTCGGCGCGCTGTCGGTGAAATACGCGTACAGTAGCGAGAGGAGAACGAGGGAGTTCGCCGTCGCGACCGTGTAAACGAGGGTGCGCTGGCCGGCGTCGTCGAGCGCGCGGAAGCGCCGCGTTGCAGCGTCGAACATCTCAGATGGCGAGGGCGTCGACGACGACGGCGACGAGGACGAGTCCGAGATAGGCGTTGGAGGCGTGGAACGCCCGGAACGCCGCCGATTCGGTTTGTTCGCGGTGCAGTCGGACGACCGTGTACAGGAACAGCGCCCCGAGGGCGACCGTCGTCACGCCGTAGAGCCACCCGAGGTCCGCCAACTCCGCGAGAGCGCCCGCGCTCAGAAGGGTCGCCCCGAGATACAGGACGATGTGTTTGCGGGTCTCAGTCTCACCACGGACGACGGGCATCATCGGGAAGCCGCCGCGCTCGTAGTCGTCCTTGTAGGCCAACGCGAGGTTGTAGAAGTGCGCCGGCGTCCACAGGAAGATGACGCCCGCAAGCGTGAGGCCGACGGGGCCGACCGTTTCGGCGACGGCGGCGTAGCCGATGAGCGCCGGGAGCGCGCCGGCGGCCCCGCCCAATACCGTGTTCTGGACGGTGTTCGGCTTCAACAGCAGCGTGTAGACGACCGAATAAAACATGATGGCGACGAGCCCGAGCGCCGCGACGAGCAGATTCACCGAGAGGAACGCCGCCAGCGAGCCGACGGCCAACAGGCCGCCGAAGGCCAGGGCGTTTCGGACCGGGACCTCGTGGGTCGCGACCGGTCGGTCGGCGGTCCGCTCCATCCGCTTGTCGATGTCGCGTTCGAGGACGTGGTTGAACGTCCCGGAGGCGCCGATGGCGAGGACGCCGCCGCCGAGGGTGGCGAGAACCGTCCGAACGGCCGGCGTGCCCGCAAGCGCCATCCCGGCGCCGGCGACGAGACACAGCAACCACATCAGCCGCGGTTTCATCAACTCGAAGTACGCCCACGCGGTCGCCTTCAGCCGGTCGACGCCGGTCAGCGTCGGCGCGACCGAGCCGTCGTCGATTGGCTCGTCGGCGAGAGACGGTTCGGGCACCGCATCCGGAGCGTCGTCGGTTCCGGTCTCGGCTTCCAGTTGCCACGCCAACGCGAGGACGAGCGCGGCGAAGATACTCATCGCGACGACGAGATGGAGACCGGCGAAGGTGTCACCGGTCGCGACGAACGCACCGACGGCGACCTGCGCCGGATAGAGGAGCAGCGCCGCCCCGAGAGCGGCCTTCACGCGGCGGCCGACGCGGTTCCAGCCGAGGACGGCCGAGGTGAGAACGAGCAGTCCGACGACGGCCGCGGCCGCACGGTGCAGTAACGCGACGAGAACCGCCGGATTCGAGAGGTCGCCACCGCAGAGCGGCCACCCCGAACACGCCGCGGCGGCGTCGGAGAGTGCGGCCGTCGCGCCGACCACGACGAGACGTACACTCCGACGACGGCCGCCGCGAGCAGGGCGGTGATGGAAGGGCGGCGAGTCATACGGGAACCTTGGAGTGGTCGTACTTAGGCCCCGCGCTTCCGGGTCCCGTACGGGAAGTACGAGCAACTATTTAGTCCGGTGTTCCTAATCGGCCGGTAATGAGAGTCACGCGCACCGTCACG
>NZ_WPCC01000039.1 GCF_009741925.1 Natronomonas sp. CBA1123 | reverse complement strand
GAGCATGTCGAAGCGGTTCGTCGCCGCGATGATGGAGATGTCACCGCGCTGGTCGAAGCCGTCCATCTCGGAGAGCAGTTGCATCATCGTCCGCTGGACCTCGGCGTCGCCGGAGGTCTTCGACTCCGTCCGTTTGGAGGCGATGGCGTCGATTTCGTCGATGAAGATGATGGCGGGTTCCCGTTCGGCAGCCAACTCGAAGAGGTCACGGACGAGGCGTGCGCCCTCACCGATGAACTTCTGGACCAGCTCGGAGCCGGCCATCTTGATGAAGGTGGCGTCGGTCTGATTGGCGACGGCCTTCGCCAGCATCGTCTTCCCCGTCCCCGGCGGCCCGTGCAGCAGGACGCCGGTCGGCGGTTCGATGCCGACGGACTCGAACTTCTCGGGGTTGGTGAGTGGGTCCTCGACGGCTTCCCGGACCTCCTGAATCTGGCTTTCGAGACCACCGATGTCGTCGTAGTCGACACCCGGTTTCTCCGAAATCTCCATCGCCTGTGCGCGGGCGTCCGTCTCGGTGTCCAGAAGCGTCTGGATGGCGAAGGAGTCGTTGATGGCGACGCGGTCGCCGGCCTCGATGCGGTCGTACAGCCGCGGCGAAACGTCCGTGAGGACTTCCTGGTTGTTGCCGTGCTGTTTGAGTAGCGCCTGGTCGTCCGTGAGTTCCTCGACCGTCGCGATGTACAGCGAGGAGGTTTTCAGCGCCTCGTTTTCCTCCTGGAGCGCCGAAACCTCCTCGCGGAGTTCCGACTGCCGCGACCGTGCGGATTCCAGTTGTGCCGACAGTTCGTCGTGGACGCGTGCGACGTCGATGTAGTGGTCCCGAAGCGCCGAGAGCCGTTCGGACTCCGACATTTCGGGGTCGAGGTCCAGCGTCGGCCGGTCGGGGAGCGAAGGACTATGCGACATTGGCGGCAGGTACGCGTTCGAGATTAAAAGTGGCTTTGGGTGTGGGAGACGCTTGCGGTAGGGGGTGACACACGTTCCACACGGGGATTCGTCCGATTCAAACGGTCGAAATGCTCGTGGCTACTCGAGTCGCTCGAACTCGGCGACCATCTCGTCGTAGGTCTCGATGGCCGACTCGACCGGGGCCGACGAGGACATGTCGATGCCGGCGGTTTCGAGCAGTTCCAGCGGATATTCGCGAGAGCCCGACCGCAGGAACTCGCGGTAGTCGGCCGCCGCCCCCTCGCCGTCTTCACGGATGCGGTCGACGATGGCGTTGGCAGCCGAGATGCCCGTCGCGTACTGGTAGACGTAGTAGGCGCGATAGAAGTGCGGAATGCGCATCCACTCGCGGGCGATGCGGTCGTCGACGTCGGCGGGGTCGTAGTAGTCCTCCTTGAGGTCGCGGTAGATGCCGTCGAGTCGGTCCGGAGTCAGCGCCTCGCCGGCCTCGCTCAGTTCGTGGGCGCGGTGTTCGAAGGAGGCGAACATCGTCTGCCGGAACAGCGTCGAGCGGAACCGTTCGAGGTACTCGTCGATGACGTGCCGACGGAACGTCTCGTCGTCTATGGTCTCCAGCAGGTGGTGGGTGAGCAGCGCCTCGTTGACCGTCGAAGCGACCTCCGCGACGAAAATCTCGTAGCCCGAATACACGTAGGGCTGCTGTTCGCTCGTCAACTCCGAGTGCATCGAGTGGCCGAGTTCGTGGGCCAGCGTGTACATCGAGGCGATGTCGTCCTGATAGTTCATCAGGATGTAGGGCTGGCTGTCGTAGGTGCCGCCGCTGTAGGCCCCGGACTGCTTGTTCGCCGTCTCGTAGACGTCGACCCACCGCGACTCCAACCCCTCCGCCATCCGTTCCTGATAGGCGTCGCCGAGCGGTTCGACGGCGTCGATGACGTGGTCTTTGGCCTCCTCGTATGGGAGGTCGGGGCTTTCGGAATCCGCAAGCGGCGCGTAGAGGTCCCACATCTTCAGTTCCTCGACGCCGAGGGCGTCGCGTTTCAGGTCGGCGTGTCGATGGAGTACGTCGAGGTTCGACTCCACCGTCTCGACCAGCGTGTCGTACACGTCGGCAGGGACGTTCGGGCCGTCCAGTGCGGCCTCCCGTGCGGAGTCGTAGTTCCGCGCCGCCGCGAGTTTCGAGTCGGCCTTCACGCTGTTTTTGTAGGCCGTTCCGACCGAGTTGCGGTACTCGCTCCACTCGTCGTAGAACGCCTCGTACACCCGCCGGCGAACGTCTCGGTCCGGGTGTTTCTGGAGTTTCGTGAAGTTCGACAACGTGATGCGCCGCGGTTCGCCGTCGACATCGACCGAGGGGAACTCCATGTCGGCGTTCGTCAGCATGTTGTACACGTCGCCGGCCGCACCCGTCACCTCGCTCAAATCCGCCAGCAGTTCCTCGATTTCCGCCGACCGGGTGTGAGGTTTCATCCGCAACACGTCGTCGAAGTAGTGGTCGTACTCCGCGAGGTCGGGGTTCTCGTCGACGAACTCCTGTATCGTCTCCCGGTCGAGCCGTTGGAGTTCGGGTTCGATGAAACTCGCCGCACTGGAGGCGTCGGCCGCCAGCGACTGCGCCCGCGCCGAAAGGGCCTGATACTGCTGGTCGGTGGTGTCCTCGTCTTTCCGCATCCGCGCGTAGGCGGCGACGTTCGACACTTCACGCATCACCGACTCCCGGAGTTCCAGTATCTCCTGGAGGGTTTCGGCGTCCTCGGCGACGCGGCCCTCGTAGGCCCTGAGGTCCTCGAGTCGCTCTTCGACCGCCTCGTAGGCGTCCTCCCACGCCTCGTCGTCGGCGAAGAGGTCCGTGAGGTCCCACGTGTACGCCTCGTCGATGTCGCTCCGTTCCGGAACCGAACTCATGGCCACGGCTACGAAGCGTATCTTTCTAAACCCGTCGTCATTCCCGCTGGCGGTCACCCGCGAGCGTCTCCGCGACGCGTACGCCCGCCAACCGTTCTCGGCGCCGCCGGTCGAACACCTCGCAGACGCTTTCGGCTGCCGCCTCGTCGACGGTGAATTCGATGCCGGGGTAACGAACGTCGAGCAACACCAGTGGTTCGGGAACAGCAGGGGCGACCCCGTCGGGACCGGAGAGTCGCTCCGCCGAGAGGACCCGCTCGAGGAACCCCGCCTCGCGCTCGCCTGTCGCGACGGCTTCGAGCAGCGACACCACCCGTCGGACGAGTTCCCGAGCGAAGCCGCCGGCCCGACAGTCGACGACGAGGAACGAGCCCTCGCGTTCGACGCTCACCGAGAGGTTTCGCTCGGTGCCCGTCTCGTCGGGCGTGAGATTGTGGAAGTCGTGTTCCCCGGAGAGTCGTGTAGAGACCTCGGCAACCCGCTCGACATCGAGGTCCGGCGCGTACAGGAAGTACCGATACGTCCGCTCGATGGCGTCGTGTGTGGCGTGAAACGATGCCGGAACGTCGGCGTCTGCCCACGCCCGCACGTCGGCCGGTAGTTCGCCGTTGAGCGCCCGCGGTCGGAGCCACTCGGGAGCCTCGAAGGCGACCGTCTGGCCGCGGGCGGAGACGCCGGCGTCGGTCCGGCCCGCGGCGGCGTAGCCGACCGGTGACCCCTCTTCGAAGCCGACGCCGAGTTCCGAAAGCGCCTCGAACAGCGTATCCTCGACGGTGTCCCCGTGAGGCTGGCGCTGATAGCCTCGATAGCCGGTCCCGTCGTAGGCCACCCGAAAGGCGCGCATACCGATGGTGGAGACCCGCCGACTCTTGGCAGTGTCGGCCCGGCGTCGAAAGAAATGAAACGTGTATCCTCAGTTACCGACTTCGACCGCGCGCTCGACGACGTCCTCGCTGTACAGTTCCGCGAGGTCGTCGTGCTGGTCGGGACGGTTCTCGTAGACGTCCTGGAACAGCGCGATAGGCGTCATGAGGGCCTGGTAGGTCGCCTCGTCCCACATGCGGTCCTTGGCGACGTCGACCTCGACGCCGTCGATGCGGACGGTCGCCGACTGGGTCATCGCGATGGCGCCCTTGCCGGCTTCCTTGGCGGCCTCGAACTCCTCCATGGAGTCGACGATGTCGTCCATGCTGGGGACGTAATCGAGCAGGCCGAGCAGCTCCTCGTGGAGCGCCTCCTCGTCGTCGAGTTCGTAGGTGTCGGAGCCGACCGTCAGCGTGTAGCCGTCGCCGGTCTCTTCGAGACTGATGCGGTCGCCCTCGTAGACTTCGACGCCGTCGGCGCTTTCGAGTTCGACCTCGCGGCCGTCGGCGTCGATGAGCCAGCTACCCTCGGCGGGCGGCAGCGGCGACTGGTTGGCCTCGACGACCTGACCCGGTGTCAGCGACCAGATGCCGAGCATCCCCATGGCGTTGTTCGCCTCGATGCGGTCGTGGTAGCCCTCGACGTTGCGGATGTCGTCGAAGGGACCGTCGACGGCGATGAGGCCGTTGGCGCTGGCGCCGCGGGAGGTGTTGTGGCGGAGTTCCTTCCACTCCGGCAGTTCGCCCGTCGGCGTGATGGCGCGCATGTCCTTCGTGTAGTCGACTTCGCCGTCGACGAGCAGGAACATGCGTTCGAGGTTGTTGGTCGGCTTGCCCATCTCGTCGCGGAGCTTGCCCATCGCGAGTTCGGCCGAACCGCTCTCGATGATGACCGACATCTTGAGGCTACCCTCTTCGAGGCCGTGTTCGTTCTCGACGATGGTGAAGAACTCGTCGGCCTTCTTCCAGTCGTCGATGTCGCCGACTTCCGGAATGACGAAGCCGTCGATGTCGTCGACGGCACCGTTTGCGGGGTCGGCGATTTCGAGCATGTGCTGGAAGCCCTGATAGCGCGTCTCGGGGCTGTCGCGGTGCCAGACGACGCGGGGGTGAATCTCGCCGGGGAAGTCGGCGCCGTTCTCCGAGACCACGTCGATAATGTTCTGGGCGCCCTCGTCGCGCATGTTCGGCGCGGTGGCGTCCTCGTTGTCCGGGACCCACACGTCGGGGGCCTGCATGCCGCGGAGCTCGGAGGCGTTCGCGAGCATCTTGGCAGAGTCGTCTTCGCCCTCGACAGCAGTGGGGGTCGTGAAGAACGTTCGGACGAACTTCCGCTCGTGTCGTCGTTTGTCGATTGCAGTCATCTGAGTCACTCGGAGAGATTCACCCGCGGTTATTAAAGGTGGCCGAATCGGCTTCATTGACGGTCCTATCGGCGGGTACAGTAGTGACTCGGCGTGCGTCGAAAGAAAGGAAACTCGTCGGTCGAGGGAGCCGTTAGTCGTCGTCCTGCTCGGACGTGAGCGGCTCGTTCTCGTCCTCGGTGAAGCCCGCGGACTTCTCCATGCGCTCCTTTGCGGCGGGGTCGAACTGCGCCTCGATGTCCTGGAAGCGGGAGACGAACGAAAGCTCGTGGTGGCTCTCGGTCTCGTGACCGAGGTAGCGACCTTCGAGGTCCCACTGCGCTTCCTCGTCGTTCTCGGCGATGTTCGCCATGTCCTCGTAGACCGCGTGTGCGCCGGAGTGCAGGGCGTACAGCGTGATGAAGATGTACTGGTAGCCGAGGTCGCCCAGTTCCTGGAACGTGAGCGGGTCCTCCTCCTCGCTCCACGCGAAGGAGCTGGAGTAGTTGAACGCGAGGTCCAGGTCGGGGTGGGTCTCGTGGATAGTCTCGGCGTAGTTGACGGCGTCCTCGCGGGACGGGTCGGGCATCTCGGGCCAGACGAGGTCGACGCCGGCGTCGGCGTAGATGCGGCCGCGCTCGAGGTGCTCTTCCCAGTCGCCGTTGGCGGAGCCGTAGGCGTCCGTTCGGGCGATGATGACGGTGTCCTCGGACTGCTTGGCGTCGACGGCCGCGCTGAATCGGGCCTTGGCGTCCTCTCGGGAGACGATTTGCTTGCCGGCGATGTGGCCGCAGCGCTTGGGCGTCGTCTGGTCCTCGATGTGGACCGCAGCGACGCCGGCCTTCTCGTACTCGCGGACGGCGCGGCGGACGTTGTGGATGCCACCGTAGCCGGTGTCAGCGTCGGCGACGACCGGCAGGTTCGTCGCTTCGACGATGCGCTTTGCGTTCTCGACCATCTCGGTCATCGTGACCATCTCGAGGTCCGGGAAGCCGAACTGGCCCAGAACCGTCGAGTAGCCCGACATGTAGGCGGCGTCGAGGCCGGCCATCTCGGCGAGGCGGGCGTCGAGGGCGTGGTAGAGACCGGGCGCGAACGTGAAGTCCTGCTTCTCGAACTTCTCGCGGAGTTCGCGAGCGGCCGGGTTGTCAACGTCTCGAACGATCGATTCGGTGTTCTGGACTCGGCTTGCGACCTTGTCCTCTCCGTCGTTGTCGTGTGCCATGGTTGGATGTAGATTACCGGGACCGAACGGCAGCGCCTTCGAGTCGCCGGATTTGGTTCCTGAGTTCCTCCAGCCCCGTCTCCTCCGAACGGGTCTCCGGGAAGCGGGGCTGGGAGTCACTCATCTTGTGCACTCGTGAAGAGCGGGGACTGGTACAAAACCCTTATGAATTATAATGTTAATACTGGCTAGACTGTTTGGAGTCTTTAAGGGATTGGGATTCTCTAACACCCCTTGGCGAGGCGAAACGAAATCGCCGTTTCTGTCGCTGAGACGAAGGAAACCGGCTGAATCAGTCGGCTGCAGCAGGCTCGTCGTCGAGGGCGACGAGTTCTTCGACGTCGGGAATCGTCGCCTGCTGGTCGGTGATGATTTCGATGCGGCGGGTGAGCTTCTCGCTGGCGTAGTCGACCAGCGGCATCGGGTTGATGACCTCGTCGGTCGCGCTGACCGTCTCGGCGACCAGCGGCATCAGTTCCTGAAGCGTATCGCGGACTATCTGCTCGTCGACGCCGTCCTCGGCGAGGTGAGCCTGAACCTTCTGCATCCCGAAGCCGACGTGCCGGCCCTCATCGGAGCGGATGAACGAGATACCCTTCACCAGTCCGTCGAGATGTGGGAGGTCCTCTTTAGCCACGTCGTCGCTCCCCCGGTCGGACATCGAGGAAGTGATGCCGTAGTAGCCGGTCTGAGCCAGCACGGACTCGACCACGAGGTGGTAATGGCAGTACGCCCGGACGCGGTTTTCGGGGGTGTCGTCGGTCAAAAGCGTCTCCATCGCCTCTTCAGTGCGGTCGAAGAGCTCGATGTAGCCGTCGAGGAAGAACCGCTGGTCGGTCGGGGCGACCTGCTCCCAGCCACGCTCCTCGGCGACCGGCAGGATGACCTCTCGCCAGAAGCGGTCGAAGAACTGGGTGTGTTTGGCCTCCTCGTAGATTTGGCTGGAAACGAACATCTGGTCGTTGATGTCGTCCAGCGCCAACATCAGCGGCGCGAGGTCCTCCGTGACCGCCTCCTCGCCCGCCCCGAACAGCGCGACGGTCTGCATCAAGTCACCGAACGCCGACTCGTCGAGTTCTTCGCTTTCGACGAGCCGTTTCCGGTCTTGCTCCAGCAGTTCCTGTTCAATGTCCTCGTAAGGGTCCCAGTGATTGTAGACGGCGTGTTTGAAGTAACCGCCGCCGACGGTGTCGGGGTCGATTCGCATTTCTCGGGTCGTGTCTTCTATCTGCGTCATACCACCACGGAGGGCGGAACGAGCAATCGTCGTGTCGCCCGCCATCCGAGGGGTGTTTAAAAACAGTGTGTGAGCACAACACTAAGGCACCTCGGTGCGCACCTCGCGATATGCGCTATGCGACCGTCGTCATCTCGCCGGAGGGAGGGGGCCTCCAGCCGGCAGACCAAGCACTCGCCGGCGACCCGACGGTCACCCGGGACGCGATTCACCAGATAAACCTCCTCTCCGACGGCAGTTGTGTGTCGCTGTACAGCGTCCGTGGGAACCTCGAGGCCGTCGCCGAAATCTTGGACGAGCAGGGCGACGTCATCGCCCACGACGTCTCCGGCGACCACGAGGGGTTGGCGTACATCCACTTCCAGCCCACGGAGACGGTGCGGCGTCTGCTGTCGATTACACAGGACAACGAAATCGTCCTGAAGACGCCCATCGACTGTCTGGAGTCGGGCGGCGTCCGGGTGACGCTCGTCGGCGACGACGGCACCATCCAGCGGGTCGTCGACTCGATTCCGGACTCGCTGACCCTGTCGCTGGAGGGTATCGGCGATTACCACCCCGACTCCGAGCAACTGTTTTCGGTGCTCACCGAGCGCCAACAGGAGATTCTGGAGGCCGCCGTCGAGATGGGGTACTACGAGGTGCCGCGCAACGCGACCCACGAGGACATCGCCGGCGAGGTGGGTGTCTCGGCGGGCACCGTCGGTGAACACCTCCGGAAGGTCGAGGGGAAGGTGCTGTCGACGCTCGTCCAGTAGTCACGACTCGGTTCGGGGGTCCAGCGTCGCCGAGACGAAATCCTGCAGGAGATTCCCGACGACGCCGACCAGCACGACGACGTACGTTATCGCCAACAGGACGGGCACGTCGCGGTCGTAGACTGAGGTGAGCACGAGCGACCCGAAGCCGTCGATTCCGAACACCGTCTCGATGACGAAGACGGCGACGAGAAGCGCCGCCAGCAACTCGGCGAACAGCAGCGCGAACAGCGGCGGTGCGGCGTTCTTCAGGACGTGGACAGCCACGCGCCACTCGGAGCCACCCTTCGCCCGGACCAGTTTCACGAACGCCGTGTCGACGTACTCGTTGGCGCTCGCGCGGGTGTAACTCACGAGCGCGCCCGCGAGTGTCGTCGACAGCAGTACGGTCGGGAAGACGTAGCCGGTCCAGAGGTCGCTTGGAACCCACCGACTCCCCGTCAGGAGCGTCACGTCACCGACGTGGACAGCCAGCAGGTAGGCGAGATAGAAGTTCGGCACGGCGAGGGCGAGGTAGGCGGCCAGTCGACCGACCCGGTCGCCGGCGGAGCGTGGCCGCAACGACCCGTAGACGCCGACGGAGACGCCGGCGACGGTCGCCAGCACCGTCCCAGGGAGGACGTACTGGAGCGTCCGCAAGAGGCGACCGGCGACTATCCCACGGACCGGCTCCCCGGAGACGAACGATTCACCCCACTGGAACGTCGGGATAGTGGTCATCCAGTCGACGTACCGGACTTCTATCGGTTTGTCGAAGCCGTAGGTTTCGAGGTACTGCTGTTCGAGAGCCTGCAGTTCCGTCACGTTGGCTCCGCCGTAGGCCGCGGCACCAAGGATGCCACCGAGTCGGGAGTCGGGGGCGACGGTAATGAGGAGGAACATCGCCGAGAGAACGACCCATACGGTGACGGCCGACAGGACAAGCCGTCGGGCGAGGAGTCGGTGGACGCTCATGTGTGTCCCACTGAACGGCGGCGAACGGTTCGTTGCCGGGAGGGCATGTGCCGTGGCAACTTCCCTCGGAACATAAAGTTTTTTCAATTGCCATCGGACAGTTAGCCTGTCCCTGCCCTCCATGCCGTCAGAAGAGTTGCCCATGCTCGATTGGTCTGACGAACGCTCCGGATTCGACTGGCCATCCCCGGCAGTCACGACGTTTCTCGTCGGCGTCGCGGCCGTCTCCTCGCTCTATCTGTACGACTACTACGTCGCTCACGTCTACCTCGTCGGCCAGTGGAAGGTCTCGCCGCTGGAGTGGCTGTTCCTGCTCTCGTTGAGCGTCTTCGCGGCACTCGTCGTTGCGACGGCCCGTCGACGCCGAGACGCCGCCCGCGTCTGGCGACGGTTTCGGACCGACACCGGCGCCGTCGTCGCCCTGTTCGTCTTCACGAGTATCGTCGTCATCGGCTTGTTCGGGCCGTACGTTCGCCCCGTCACTCACAACCTCCTGTACGCCACCCAACCACCGCTGTTCTTCGAGCGGTCGATGGTCGCAGTCCCCTCGTGTTCCGGCCGGGTCGTCGAGGGACAGTGTCACGGCTCGCTCAGGTTTCCACTCGGGACCGACCGATTCGGTCGGGACGTTCTCGCCCTGACAGTGGCGGGCGCTCGTATCGCGACGCTCATCACCTTCATCGCGGGCCTCCTCGTCGTCCCGCTGGCAACTGTCGTCGGACTTCTCGCCGGCTACCGCGGCGGTTGGGTCGACAAAATCGCCGTGACGGGTATCGACGCCCAACAGACGGTCCCCGCCATCATCGTCTATGTCCTCATCGTCAGCCTTTCGAACCGCAGTCTCGCGCTGTTCGTCGTCCTCTTTGGGCTGTTCAGTTGGGGCAGCGCCGCGCGACTGATACGCAGCGAGACGCGCCAACGGCGCGAACTGGGGTACGTACTGGCCGCCAGAAATCTCGGAGGCGATACGGGTCACCTCCTCCGCCGGCATCTCCTGCCGAACGTCTCCAACGCCGTCGTCACGGTGACGGCGCACCTCGTGCCGATACTCGTGTTGACGGAGGCGGCCATCGCCTTTCTTGACCTGACGAACCCCGACCTGCTGTCGTGGGGGCGGACCGTCGTCTCCGCCCAACACTGGTGGGTCCCCCTGCCGGCCGTCATCGCACTCGTGGCGATGGCCGTCTCCTGTAAATTGGTCGGTGACGGCCTCAGAGATGCCCTCGACCCGCGAGGTGAACGATGACGCTGCTGTCCGTCGAGGGGCTCCGCGTCGAGTTTCCGACCGACGAGGGACCCGTCGAAGCCGTCGACGGCGTCGACTTCACCGTCGACCGCGGCGAAGTCGTCTGTCTCGTCGGCGAGACGGGGTCGGGGAAGACGGCGGCGTGTGAGGCGCTGACCCGAATCGCAGACGGCGCGGCGGTCGACGGGTCGGTCCGCTTCGACGGCCGGGAGTTGACCGACTGCGACGACCGCACGCTCCGGTCGGTCCGCGGGGACCGAATCGCCCACGTCTTCCAGCAACCGGGGACGAGTCTCGACCCCGTCTACTCCGTCGGCGACCAGATAATCGAGGCGATACGCCTCCACGACGACGCCTCCCGAAACGAGGCGAGAGCCCGCGCCGTCTCGCTGCTCGAGGACGTGGGCATCGCCGCCCCCGCCGAGCGCATCGATGCCTATCCGCACCAACTCTCCGGCGGGATGCGACAGCGGGTCGCCATCGCCGTGGCGCTGGCCGCCGACCCCGACCTCCTCGTGGCCGACGAACCGACGACGGCATTGGACGTGACGCTACAGGCCGGCCTGCTGGAACTCCTCCGGGAGTTGAGCGCCGAGCGCGACCTCGCGGTGTTGCTCGTCACCCACGACCTCGGCGTCGTCGCGGAGTTAGCCGACCGGGTCGTCGTCCTCTACGGCGGTCGCGTGATGGAACGCGGCGGCGTCGAAACGCTGTTCGAACGACCGGCCCACCCCTACACGCGGCTTCTCTTCGAGTCGCTTCGGGGAACCGCCGATGGTAGCGACGACCGCCCGACGCCCGCCGACGACGGCTGTCCGTTCCGCTCGGAGTGCCCTTACGCGGTTCCGGACTGTGCGGAGGGCCGTCCGTCGTTCCACGCCGCCGACGACGAGCCGGCCCACGAGGTCGCCTGCGTCTTCTACGGTCCCGACTACGACATCGGGACGCTCGGAGGTGAGGGGTCGTGAGCGACGACGACCCGCTGTTGTCGGTTCGGGACCTGAAAAAACACTATCCGGTCAAACGCGGATTCCTTCGCCGGACGGTCGGCCACGTCAGGGCCGTCGACGGTATCGACCTCAAGTTGCGGCGCGGCGAGACGCTCGCGCTCGTCGGCGAGTCGGGGTGTGGCAAATCGACCGCCGCGCGGTCGCTGTTGCACCTCGAATCGCCCACCGGCGGAGAGGTTCGGTTCGACGGGGCGTCCGTGGGGTCGTTCGACGACGGCGAATTGAACCAGTTTCGCCGACGCGCGCAGTTGCTGTTGCAGAACCCCGACGAGGCGTTCAACCCTCGGATTCCGGTCGGCGAATCCGTCGCAGAGCCGATGGACATCCACGGCGTGAGCGACCCCGAGCGCCGCGAGGAACTCGTCGCCGACCGCCTCGAACGAGTCGGCATCGACCCCGAGACGGCCGACCGCTACCCACACGAGTTCTCCGGCGGGCAGAAACAGCGCCTCGCGCTCGCGCGGGCGCTCGTCTTCGACCCCGACCTCCTCGTGGCCGACGAACCGACGAGCGCCCTCGACGAGCGCGTCCAGACACGAATCCTCTCGCTGCTCGAGACGCTACAGGACCGCCACGACCTCGCCATCCTCTTTATCAGCCACGACATCCGCACGGTCCGTCGGTTCTGTGACCGCGTCGCCGTCATGTATCTCGGCGAAATCGTCGAACGAGGGCCGGTCGAGGCCGTCTTCGAGGACCCACAGCACCCCTACACGCAGGCGCTGGTCGACGCCGTGCCGACGCTCGACCCCGGCGAGCGCGGGGAGGCGAAACCGCTCGACGGTGACGTGCCTGACCCCGCCGACCCACCATCGGGCTGTCGGTTCCACACCCGCTGTCCCGTGGTTATCCCGCCCGAGGCGTTCGACATCGACGCCGAAACGTTCCGGACAGTACTGAATTTGCGACTCGCGGTCGCGGCCGACGATATCGATGTCGAGAGACTCCGAGGCCGACTGAACGATGCCTCCGACGAACGCCTCCGGACGGCGCTCCGGGAGCGATACGGCGTTCCCGACTCCCTCTCCGACGGCGACGCCGAGCGGGCGCTTTCGGCAGCGCTTGATTCTCTCCTCGCCGGCGACGAGGAGGCCGCACTGGAGCAACTGGAAACGTCGTTCACCACGGTGTGTGAGCGCCGCGAGCCCGAGACCCACGACACCCCCGTCGGCTCGGCGGCCTGTCATCGTCGTGACGAATCGCCGCCGTTTTAGTGACTCCTCGGAGAAGCCGGGGTAATGGCCGCCGAGCGCTTCGAGTTGCGAGACGTCGAGTGGACGCTCCCGAGGGCAGCCCTCGTCGTCCTGTCGTTCGTCAGCGCCGCTATCCACCTCGCGTTGGCGACGACGACGAGCAACCACGTCTTCGCGGTGCTGGGGCTGGGACTCCTCGCGGGCTTCATCGTCTACTTTACGAATTTCTGGAGCGCCGTGCTGTATCTCGTCGGAGCGATTTACATCAGCGTGATGACCATCGTCTGGGTTCTCGACGGCGCGCCGATGCTGACTCTGGGTCTCGTCGACAAAGTCGTTCAGGCCGGCCTGTTCGTGCTGTTCGTGTACCTCTTGTTCGAGGAAAGCGGGACGGGGGGCGAGGCGGAAGCGTCCGAAGGTGATGGGTGATTACACGAACGCGAACACTGCCAGCGCGACGAGCACCAGTGCGATGCTGTATTTGAGACCGCTTCGAACGTCGCTGTCGGCGAGTTCGCCGATGATGAGTCCGGTTCCGACGGCCTGCACCAGCGCCGAGTGAAGGAACAGGGCGTTGTACGTCGACACGTCGCCGGCGCCGACGCTGATGAGTTGGTCGAGTTCGCCGCTTTCGGTCTCACCGATGCGTTCGATGACCGGCGCGAGGAAACTCTGGTCGATGACGACGACGGTGCCGAGATAGACGAGAAAGCCGATTGCGACGACCGCGACGTACGTCTGGAGTTCCTGCTCGCGGGCCCGTTCCATCTGGAGACGGTGTCGCGTGTCCTGAGCAGCGATTTTCAACACCTGATGGAGGTTTCCGGTCGAGCGACTCCCCTCGGCGAGGATTTTGCAGGTCCGGGTCAACTGCGGGACGGCCATGCGGTCGGCCATCGACAACAGCGCATCGCGCATGTCGTGGTTCCAGCGAATGTCGTTTCGGACGTGGCGGAGTTCCTCGGCGAAGCGGCCGGTCACGTTCCGGGCGACCAGTCCGAACCCCTCGACGAGCGAGACGCCCATCTGGTTCGAACTCGCGAGGATATCGAGCGCGTCGGGTAACCGCGACGCGACGTGGCGCCGCTGTCGGCGACTCTGCTCGTGAACGAACGCCATCGGCGTCGCCACGATGAGAAACGGCGCGACGAAAAACAGGTTCGTCGTCCGGAACGGCGTCGAGAGGACCCCGTCGACCGATGGAGCCCCGAACACGACGGCGGCGACGGCCAGATACGCGACCGCGAGGGGGGCCGAGAACAGCAGCGTCAACTCCGGGCGCCGTCGCAGCGGCTTCAACGGGCTCGACAGGAACTCGTCGAGCCGGCGACGGAGCCGAATTCGTCGTACAATGGTGTGCTGTGTGTCGTCGTCGAACCACTCGGTCGGCGAAGAGAGGTCCGAATCCGTGGTCACGCTGTGGTTCGGCGAGCGGTACGGCTCCGAGAGCATCGACACGAGGACGATGAACCCCAGCATCCCGAGCGGAATCACGAGGTACACGATGGCGAACAGCATGCTGAACCCCGCAGAGCCGAGGAACGTCATCATGATGAGCGTGATGATGAGAAACAGCGGCGCGGCGACGAAGGCGACGATGAACACTTCGCTGAGCATCGCCAGCGTCTCGAGGAACCGCTTCTGTTCCTCCTGGCTCCGCTGCATGTACTTGTCGCTCTCGTCGCGGAGGAACTCGGTGACGTTCCCGCCGCTGTCGAGGACGCTGAGCATGTCGTCGAGGAACGTCTCCATGTTCTCGCTGGCCGTGAGGTTCCGGGCGTTGCGTATCGCCGTGAACAGGTCGTTGCCGAACACCTCCACGTCGCGGACGACCATGTCGAACTCGTGGGCGACTTCACCGTACGTTTCGTCGGCCTCGGCCATCCGCTTCAGCACCGTGATGAAGTCCATCCCACCGTAGGAGAGCGCGTACATGTAGACGATGGCGTGCGGCAGCATCACGTCGATGTTCCGCCGCCGACTGTCGACCAGAATGTAGGGGTAGTAATACTGCGCAATCCACGTCACCGTCGCACCGAGGAACATCGACAGGAGCGTCGCCGTCGCCCCGAAAAAGAACACCCGGTTGGCTGCGACGAACAACACGACATCGGACAGTACCGTCCCACTGGATACCGAGATGGGAGATTCGATGCCCGCGAGGACACCCAATCGCGACAGCGCGACCGTCAAGCCGAGGCCTAACAGCGCACACAACAACCCGACGATGACCGAGTACAGCACGGTTCGCGTCAGGTACACGTCGTAGGACAGTCCGAGACGGGCCTGATTGAGCCGACGCTGGAGACCGAAGTGTTCGTCCGGGCGGGCTTTGAAGTACGTTCGGACTGGGCCGAACTTCTCGACCAACACCTTGCGTCGTGCGGTCGGAAGGCCGCTCGTGGGGAGGTACTGCTTTCGCTCGTACTCCGGCACCGGCAGTCGCTCTTCGGTTCCGCCGTCGCTGAGTGTGGTTCCGTCGGCCGCCTCATCCGAACCGTTCGTTCGGTCCGGGCCATCTCTCTCGGGGTCGTCGTGGCTCATCGTCCGTCCTCGAATATTCCCTCGTCGGAGACCCCCTCTTCAAGCATCCCCGCCGACTGGAGTTCCCCGTTCTCGATTTCCTCCAAGACGCGCTCCTCGTTCTCGATGAACGAGTGGATGACGCGGGCGACGTCCTCCCACCACGTGATATCGTTCTCCAGGAGGTACTCCAGAACCCGCTTTCGGCCGTCGATAGCCGACTGCAATTGCTTGGCCGACCACCCACGGTCGGCCGCGATTTCGTCGAGAACGTTCGAATCGAACTTCTCGTTGTAGCTGTCGTCTCTGGGGTTCCACTCGAACACCTCGTTTGCGAGGATGTCGTCGCCCTCGCCGCCGCTGATTAACTCGGTGATGTTCTGGTTGCGCCGGACGCGCTCGTCGCCCAACAACACCTGCTTTTGAATCGAGATGATGTCGAGTTCCTTTATCATCTGGGTCGGAACGCTGAGCGGTTCGTTCTCCAGTCGGTTGATGACGCCCATCACGGACTCGGAGTGGACCGTCGTGTACGCCGTGTGTCCGGTCGCCATCGCCTGGAAGAACGTGAGTGCCACCCGGGATTCGGTCCGAATCTCACCGACCAGCAGGTACTCGGGCCGTTGCCGGAGGGCGGTCTGGAGCTGTTGGTACATCGTCACCTCCCCGGAGCCGTCGGCGGTCGCCGACTCCCGGGTCAGCGACTGCACCCAGTTTTCGTGCGGCAGCGACACCTCCTGAGTGTCCTCGATGGAGACGATTTTGCTCTTCTTGGGGATGAAGAACGACACCGCGTTCAGCGACGTGGTCTTGCCGGCGCCGGTCCCTCCGGCGAACATCAACGAGCGGTTGTTCTCGATGGCGAGCCACAGATACGCCATCTGCTCGACGGAGAACGTCCCCCAGTTGATGAGGTCGATGGGCGTATCCGGCACCGACGAGAACTGCCGAATCGTGAAGTTCGGTCCCCGGGTGGCGATTTCGCCGCCGAAGGTCAACTGTACTCGGGAGCCGTCCGGCAGCGACGCGTCGACGAGTGGGTTCGACACCGAGAGGTGTTTGCCGGCCCGCTGGGCCAGTCGCGTGACGAACGAGCGTAGGTCGGACTCGCCGAACGTGATGTTCGTATCCAAATCGCGGTAATCCCGGTGGTAGACGAACACGGGCAGGTCCCGCCCGTCACAGGAGATGTCCTCGACCGCATCGTCCGACAGCAACGGGTCGATTCGCTCGTAGCCGACGAAGTCCCGACGGAGGTAGTAGGCGAGTTTGTGAATCGACAGCGCCGACAGCGACGCCGTATGGTCGTCGATGAGTTCGATGACCCGCCGGTCGAACGTCGAGGCGCGTTCGGCCTCGCTGCCGAGGTCCTCGTACATCAGGTTGTTCCGGAGGATGCGCGTCAACTCCTCGAGGATGTACTCCTCGAAGGCGCCCAATGCCGGTTCCGTCACCCGGTAGTGGAGTTCGCCGTCGACGTCGCTCCGAAGAATCGACACGTACGCGTACGGCTCGTTGACCCAGTAGCGTTCCACTTCCTCGTGAGCGCGGAGATAACTGAAATCGAACCACTCCTCGCGAAGGGCGTCGGGGTCGGGCGTCTCGATAGGGAGTTCGTTCGTGACACCCGAGAACTCCACCACGTCGGCGATGACCTCGATTCGCGTCGGGTGGTCCCGAATCGGGTCGTCCATCGGAAGTCGGTCGACGCCCGTCCCGGGAACTTCCGAGAGGGAATCGTCACCACCGACGACGAGGTCGATGTAGTCCCTGAAGATGCGAGACGCTTCCCTGAGTCCGCTACGGTCCGACTTCGGAGCTTGCGTTACGGACAGCTCTCCGGTGGATTCACTGTCAGTTACGCCCCCGTCGGAGGCTGTTTCGAACCCGTCCTCACCTGTACGACTCTCCGAGTCCCCCTCGCTGTCGTCACCCCACATACGTACATGATGTACGTTACCACACCTAAACTTTTGCTGTTGGTTTCACGTTCAGAAAACGGTCAATCGCGTTTAATGGCGTCCTACCACCCCGACAGTTGAAACATTTATGTATCACCACTGTAGAATTAGACTGGTATGGGGTGGGGTAACAATCGTGCGGTATCGGAAGTACTGGGAGCGATACTGCTGTTCGGCATCGTCGTCCTCGCATTGGGAAGCTATCAAGCGTTCGTCGTGCCACAGCAGAACGCCGAAATCGAATCGAACCACGACGCGCAGGTGAGCAACGAGTTCGCCGAGATACAGCCCGCAATCAGCAACGCCGCCGCAAGCGGCAGGACGCGGACGACTTCGGTGACGTTGGGGACTCGGTATCCGGTTCGGGCCGCCGCGCTCAATCCGCCGACCGTTTCGGGGCAGTTGTCGACCGGCGCGTCCGGTGACCTCAGGGTCGAGCACGACAGTAGAATCGACGCTTGCGCACTGACGGACGATAGACCGAACACGACCTCGATTAGATACAACGCGAACTACAACGAACTGGACAACACCGGCGCGATGGTCTACGAGAACGGCGTCACGTACCGCGAAACCGACGGCGGAATTCTCCAGCGAACCGACCAACAGCTCGTCGACGGGTCGACGATTCGGCTGTACCCCCTCGTTGCAGAGCAGTTCTCGACGGGAAGTTCGAGCAGCGAGCAACTTCGGTTCGTCCCCGGCGAAACGGGCGTTCGGATAGTCGATGTCGACAGCGGCGAGGAACTTGACATCACGTTCCCATCTCGACTCGATGAAGACGGGTGGAACCGAATTCTCAGTGACGCGGATGGCTTCGATACGGCGGATGACTCCGGTGATACGGTCACCGTGACGCTCTCGCCGGACGAGGACACGACCTACACCATTCGGTGTACGCCCGTTGGTCTCGGGAGTGCGCCGGAGCAAGGGGCTGTTCCCAACGACGAGGAGGAAGGCGACGAAGCGAATCAAATCAACCCGAATGACGAAGACGAAATCGTCTTAGTTGACACCAGCGACCTCAGCGAGGGTGGGAGTAAAACCACGACGCTCACCTTCGAAGACAGAACCGACGCCGGCGTCGAAGCGGTCGGTGGGCGAGTAAATTACTACTACATCTCCGACCCAGGAAAATCCGGAAATAAACCAACAACGATGGAGTTTGACGACTCGAGTAACAAACTCGATATCGAAGGGCAGTTCGATACGTTCGATTCGCACGTCGAACTGTCCGAATCGGGACCAACCGACGTGACAATCACATTCGATAAGAAAGCGAAGGGGGACCACTTCTACGTGTTGACGCTTGAATTCTCGAACGGGGACGTAAACACGTACTTTATATCACATTAAATGTCAGAAAGAGCCTAGGCCGGGATTTGAACCCGGGCTCTCGTCCTTACCAAGGACGCGCTTTACCGCTAAGCTACCCAGGCAGGCACTTCTCCGTAGCCGGGTTGCCCCGTTAATCGTTTCGATTCAGCGGCCGCCCGCTATCGGTTGACAGGCCTGCCAGGCGGTCGCGTCGTCCGTCGTCGAAAAACGCCTCCGCAGGGTCGAACGGCGAGTTATCGGGCGCGAAATCGTCGGCGAGACCGGCGGCATCGTCGGTTCGGCCGCCGGAGGCCGAGACGCCGGTGCGGATGGCGAGTTCGAGTACGTCCGTTTCGAGGTTCCCGTCGAGAGCGGCTGCTTGGTCGGGGGGCGGCCGATTCGCGGACGGTCTGGTCGCGGCCGAAGGCGCGGACGACGCCGACGGCGTCCTCGGCGGCGTCGGTGCGGGCGAGCAGGTAGAACCCCCGGGCGACCAACACGTCGGCGGCGAGAATCGCCATGTTGGCGGCGTCGCGGTCGCCGCCGTTCCAGGGGTCGTCCTGTGCGAGGTCCCGCGTGAGTCGCAGGCCATCGTAGATGAGTTGGACGCCGGCGGCCTGTTCGACGAGGTCCTCGGGATGTTCGTCTGTGACGGCGCGGGCGCTCAGAAGCGTCAACACGCCGGGGACGACGGACCCGTCGGCGACGTACTCGTCGATGGTCCGACGGAGTTCCTCGGGGGCGACATCCGCGACCGACTCGGACGCTGCCCGCCGGACCGCGGCGGCTTCCTCCATTGCCGACATGTTGGGGAGCGAAGGGCAAAGACCTTTGGAAACGGTGGCAATCTCACCGTATGATACGCGTCGAAGACGGCGACGACGTGTGTGTCATCACGCTCGACCGGCCGGAGCGCCGCAACGCTCTGACGCCCGCAGCACTCAAGGAACTGGAGGCCGCGGTCACGGACTGTGCTGCGCCAGTGGTGTACCTCCGCGGAGCAGGTGAGGCATTCTGTGCCGGTGCGGACCTCTCGACGGTTGCGTCCGTCGCCGAACGCGACCCCGAGGCGGTGGAACCGTTCGTCCGTCGCGGGCAGGCCGTCGCCGACGCCATCGAGAGCGCCTCGTCGGTCGTCGTCGCCGGCATCGACGGCCCGGCCCGCGGCGGCGGCGTCGAGTTGGCGCTCGCCTGCGATATGCGACTGGCGACTCCGGAGGCCACCTTCGGGGAACCGGGCGTGACGTTCGGCCTCTTCGGGGCGTGGGGCGGCACCGTCCGCCTCCCCGAGGTCGTCGGAATGGGCGACGCGCTGGATTTCTCGCTCTCCGGTCGCGTCATCGACGCCGAGGAGGCCCTCCGCATCGGGTTGGTCTCCCGTGTCGTCGACTCGCCGCGCGCCGTAGCCGAGAACGTGGCCGGAAACGACCCACTCGCGCTCGAACACGTCAAAGAGCGGATTCGAGACCGGAGTTCGAAATCCGAACAGGAGGACGCCGAGGTGGCCGCCTTCGAGGCGCTCGTCGAGGCACACGCCGACGACCTCCGGGAGTTGAGCGAGTGAGTCGGGCAGGCCCGTTCGTTTCAATTACCGTAACAGTTGAAACCCTCCACCGGTAAAGGACGGTAGAAATGCCAGAGTGCGACTACTGTGGTGCCTCCCACGATACCGAGGAGGCACACCTCGAACATCTGAAGTCCGCCCACGCCGACGAACTCGGTCCCATCGACAAGCGCCGGGTCGGGGATGTCGACGGCGGCGACGGCCTCCCGACCGGCCCCATCGCCCTCGGCGTCGTTTTGCTCGCCTCCCTCGGCATCGTCGGCTACGTCGTCTTCATTGCCGGCAGCGGGGGTGCTGCCGGCGACATCGGCCCGGCCGGAAGCGCCCACCACCACGGGACAATCAACGTCACCATCACCGGCGAGACGTTCGACTTCTCACAGGCCCGATGGAAGCAGCCACAGGAGTACCCCCGCTTCCACTTCGAGGGGCGTTCCGACGACCGGTGGCACGCACACGCGACCGGTGTGACCTTGGAGTACGGGATGAACACCCTCGGGTTCGAGGTCACGGACAACTCGGTGACCTACGATGGCACGGAGTACGTCGACGGCGAGGGCTACGAGGTCGTCGTGCAAGTCAGCGGCGAGGACGTACAGCCCGATTACGTCCTTCAGGAAGGCGACCACATCCGCATCGTCGTCAGCGAAGCCTGATTCTCACAGCGGTTCCGGCGCGGGCGGCATCGACCGCTTGTGTTTACTCTTCTCGTAGAGGCCAACGACGCGCTCGACGGCCTCCTCGGGCAGTCCCAGCGTCCGCACGGTGGCGTCCCTCGAGAACGGCCCGTCGACGTGGAGTGCGAGAATCGCGTCGAGTTCGTCGTATCCGAGTCCCATCTCCTCTTCGTCGGTTTGGCCCTCCCACATCCCCGCAGTCGGCGTCCGGGTGACGAGGTCCTCGGCGACACCGACCTCACGGGCGAGTTGCCGGACCTGACACTTGTAGAGGTTGCCGATGGGGTTGCAGTCGACAGCTTGGTCGCCGTACTTCGTGAAGTACCCCGTCGCGGCTTCCGAGCGGTTGCCGGTTCCGAGAACGACCCGACTCTCGGCGTTGGCGATGAAGTAGTTCAACACGCCGCGAGTCCGTACCCGGACGTTCCCGAGCGCCATCCGGTCGTCGGCGGCGTAGTCGGGCGCCGCCTCGACGAAGGAGTCGACGATTGGGTTGATGTCGATTACGTCGTATTCGATACCGAGGTTCTCGGCGACCCGTTCGGCGTCGGTCTTGTCGGCCTCGGGATTGGATTCGCTCGGCATGAGCAGGCCGTGTAGTCCGTCGGTGCCCAGCGCCTCGACGGCGAGGTGAGCCGTCAGCGTCGAGTCGATGCCGCCCGAGAGTCCGAGAACAGCTCCCTCGGCACCCGCGTCCTCGACGACGGTCTCGATGAACTCGACGATGTGTTCGCGGTGGGCTTCGAGTTCCGCCTCGGAGAACAGCAAGTCCACGTTCGTCCCCTCGACCAGTGGTGAAGCACTCGTCATCGACGGTCCGTTCGCTCGCTCGTGACTAATAACCTCCCGTCATCGGGGGTTTCTTGGACGGCCGTCCGGTTCCGATGGCGACACCGAGGCGCTACGTTCAAGTGCGGGCGTTGGGTACGTTGCTTTGAGCGCCGTTGGTGAGCGAACCGGAACGGTTCGCGAGCCGCGGGGCGCGAACCGAGTGAGCGCGCCGTTGGTCCAGTGGTAGGACATTAGCTTCCCAAGCTAATAGCCCGGGTTCAATTCCCGGACGGCGCATAGCGAGGCCGAACGGAGTGAGGCCTCGGGAGCCTGAACGCATTTCTCGACGAGACGGCCGAACACCGCGGCGCCTCCTGTCGTTCCGCGACGACAATGCTTAACACACGGCACGGGGAAGGGAAGGTATGGACGACATCTTTGTCGCACGGTTGATGTCCACGGATTTACACACTGTCACCCCGGACACGCTCGTCGAAGACGCTGCGACCGTGATGCGCGAACACGACATTGGCTCCGTACTCGTCGTCGACGAGTCGGGCCATCTGGAGGGAATTCTCACGTCGACCGACTTCGTCGACATCGTCGCCGAACGGAAGCCGAAAGACCGGACGCCCGTCTCGGAGTACATGTCGACGGGGCTCACCACGGCGTCGGCACAGGACCCGATTCGGGAGGCCGCCGACACGATGCTCGGGGAGGGCATCCACCACCTGCCGGTCGTCGACGAGACGGAGGGCGTCATCGGGATACTCACGACGACCGACCTCACGGCGTACGTCTCCGAACTTCGGTCGCCGGTGTCCGCCTAACCTAGCCGAACCGTTCGGTGAACGCGCTGGTCCCCTCGTCGGTGCCGGCGATAATCAGTTCGTCGCCGTCCTCGATTCGGAACTCCGGGCCGATTTCGGTCCGGACATCGCCGTTCCGCTCGACAGCGATGACCGTACAGTTCGTCTCCGAGCGGACCTCTGCTTCGCCGATGGTCGTGCCGACGAGCCCCGGCGCCTCGGTCTGGACGATGTCGACCTGCTTGTCGAAGGAGATGACCTCCTCGTCGAGAATCGTCGAGGCCAACATCCGGCCGCTGACGGTCGCAAGCGAGAGGACGTAGTCCGCCCCCGCACGATAGATTTTCCTGACGTTCTCGTTCTCCTCGGCGCGGGCGAGGATTTCGATATCGGCCGAGAGGTCGCGAGCGACGAGCGTGGCGAACTCCGTCGTCGTGTCGTCCGAAAGCGCGAGGACGGCGGTGTTTGCCTCTTGGATGCCGGCCGCTTCGAGCTCCTCGGGGTCGGTCGCATCCCCGACGCGGTCGACGCCGGGTTTCTCGACGAGGTCGAGCGTCGTGTAGGGGATGCCCTCCTCGTCGAGTCTGCTGGCGACGGAGTCACCAACCTCGCCGCGGCCGATGAGAAGCGTCTGACTGCTTCGGAAGTGCCGGATGTCCGATAGCGTGAGGTTCTTCAGCCGTTCGAGTTGCGGTTCCTGACCGGTGACGAGCAGGACCGTCCCGGAGTCGATGACCGCGTCCGGCGACGGCGGCGTCTCGAACTGTCCCCGGAACCACGCGCCGATGACGTTCGCGCCGGTCCGCTGTCGGATGCCGATTTCGCCGATGGTCTTCCCGATGAGTTCGCTACCGTGGTGGATTGGCAGTTCGACGATTTCGAACTGGTCGCCCGCTGCGATGGTGTCGGACAGCGACGTGGAGATACTGGTCGTGATTTTCGACGCGAGACTCCGACCCAGAAGCGCCCGCGGGGAAAACACCGTGTCGGCACCCGCGAGGTGGTGATACCGCTCGCGGGAGGGGTCTTCGGCGAAACTGATGACCTCGACGTCCCCCGCGAGTTCCTTCGCCGTCAGGATGATGCTCGTGTTGATTTGGTCGGTGTCGTCGGCGACGAGCGCCCGGGCCGACGGGAGCTCCGCCGCGCGAAGCCCGTCGAGCGTTTTCGGGTCGGCGTGGATGACCGAATACTCCGCCTCGTGGAGTTCCTCCGCGACTTCGCGGTCCTGCTCGACGATGACGTAGCCGACGCCGTCCGATTCGAGTTCGTCGATGAGCGTTTCGCCGCGGGACGTGAGGTTACAGATGACGACGTGGTCCTCGAAGCCATCGACGCTCGTCGGCGCGGTCGTCGAAATAGCCTCCTCGAACAGCGGGAACACCAGCGCCGGCAGCGCGAGGAAGATGAGGACGACGCCCGTCAGGTCCATGACGACGATTAAGACGAGTATCTCCGTCGATGACCACCCCGCCGCATCGGAGCCGAACCCCGTCGTCGTGAACGTCTCGACGACGATTTGGAGGGATTCGAGGAACGTCCGCGGGTCGTCCTCGAAGGCAGACATCCCGTAGTCGTAGGCGACGGCGTATGCCAGTATCACCGCCGCCAGACCGAGGAGGTAGTAGGACGTGCGACGCCGCCAACTGTCCATGTGACTGCTGCTGTGTCCGGAGACGATAAAGTATCACCGACAGAGGCGGGTCGTCAGCGGCGGCTCGAGGGCTGTCGATTACTCTTCGGCCCAGTGGTGTTCGCCGCGTTCGTTCCCGTCGGTCACGTCCATCACGTAGTCGGTGAGCAGCTCCGTCACGGGCGTCCAACAGCGATACAGTCGCCGGGCGAAGGCCCCGACGACGAGCAGTCCGACTGTCAAGAAGCCGAGATGATAGAAGCCGCCGATGCCGAACGCTTCGAACGACGGCGTCACGACGGCCTCGAAGCCGTGGTATCCGACGGTAACCGCGAGGAAACCGACGAGGAGCTTTGCGGCCACCGCCGCGTTCTCCACTGCGGCCTCGGGGCCATCGAGGGCCTGTCCGACAGCGCGTTCGACCGACGGAGCGAGCCACACCAGCGCGACGACGACGAGAAGCGACAGGACGGCCACGACGGCGTCCCACAGCGACACCGACAGCCCCGCGACCAGGCGGTCGACTGCAGGTGTGACAGCCAACAGCCCGACCAGCAGTACCGAGCCAGCAACTGCGAGACAGCCGCCGACGATGCGTCTGACGGTCCGCTGTTCGAACGACGAGACGAACCGAAGCGGTCCGGTTGTATCACTCATGGGCAATCGTGGCGATATCCGGCGGTCGGCTATAAACTTCGTGGCCGTCAGCGGAACGCCCGCTCGTGGGCGCGAGCGTCGTGTATCTCGAGCAGTTCTTCGGTCCCTTCGGCGTCGAATTTCATCGGGCGGCGCCACCACGGCCCCTTCCCGGAGTCACTCGAACAGTCGGTGACGAGCCGGTTGGCGTCGACGCCGGCCGCACGCGACGAAAGAGGCACCGCGATGTCGTACAACTCCGAGCCCATTCCGTCGCCGTACAGCAACACGTCGGCGTCGAAGCGCTCGCGCTTGCAGTGGGCGTTCTCGGAGAACACCTCCTTGCCGTACGGTGGGAGGTCGTGGTAGTCGGCGGCCGACAACGGGTCCCGTCCGAGGCGGAAGTGGCCGATGACGTAGGTACCCCACTCGGGAGCAATCCAGTCGGCAGGGTCCGAGCCGGCCGTCGAGAGCGTCGCATAGAAGAACACGAAATCGCCAGCCTCCAGTTCCAGCAGCGGGCGGGCCTTCACGCCGTGGGGGTCGCCGTAGGTGTACAGCTCCGAGCCGTGGACGCCGGCGAAGGTGGGGTCGAGATGGACCGGCACGTCGGCGACCGAACTCACGTCGACGTGCAAATCGAGGTCGCCGTAGGTCGGCACGGTGGCCTCTGTGTCCATGGGTTCGGATTCGGGAATGGGGACGTACTCGAAGCGGCCGTCGTCGTAAATCGGGCCGCGGAACCCCGGTTCGTTCGTGTTGGCTCCGACGTTGATGGCGACGCTCCGCATATCCCTTCGTTCGAGTCGGTGGGGAAAAGCCGAGCGGATATCGCCGACGACGAAAGACCGTCAAAGATTTGCACGGCGACGCGAACACCGTGGGTATGAGAAAGCGACGCGTCGCCGTCCTGACAGCAATCCTCCTCGCGGGTCTCGGCGTTCTCGGCGTTCTCGCAGTCACCGCCGGTGACCCCGTCGAAACCGACGGTGACACCGACGAACGGTATCCGGGGAACACGCTGGTGACGGTACAGACCTACGGCTGGTTCGGCAACTACAACGGCGACGTGTTCGTTCTCAACGAGAGCGGCGAGCGAGTCTGGGAGTACCAACCCGACGACGCAGCGGTGTTCGACGGCGAGATGCTCGACAACGGCAACGTGATGGTCTCCTACGGACAGCACGTGCCGAACAGCGAGTGCCCCGAGGAGTTCCGAAACGCCGGGCCGGAGGGCCAGCGCGACCACTGCGTCAAGAACGTCGTCGAGGAAGTCGACCCCGACACGAACGAGCGCGTCTGGGCCTACACGTGGTACGACCACTTCGTTACCTACCACGAGGTCCACGACGCCGACCGACTGGACAGCGGCGAGACGGTCATCATCGACATGGGCCAACACCGGACGTTCACGGTCGACCAGAGCGGCAACATCACGTGGGAGTGGTCCGCCATCGAACACCTCGACGAGGGAACGGAGTTCTGGGAGAACCACGTCGAGGGGACTTCACGCGAGGACCACCACTACACCGGCGGCAGTCAGGACTGGACCCACATGAACGACGTCGACCAACTCGACAACGGCAACTTCCTGATGTCCATCCGGAACTTCGACGTGCTCATCGAGGTCGACCCCGAAACCGACGACATCGTCCGCGTCATCGGGGAACCGGGCAACGAGGACATCATGCACGAACAACACGACCCCGACTACCTCGAAGCCCACGACCACGTCATTGTTTCGGACAGCGAGAACAACCGCATCGTCGAGTACGACGCCGAGACGATGGAGGAGGTCTGGCGCTACGAAGGGACGGGTCCGGGCGCCGACGAACAGCTCCAGTGGCCACGGGACGCCGAACGGCTGCCGAACGGCAACACGATGATAGCGGACTCCCGGAACTTCCGGATACTCGAAGTCAACGAGACCGGTAAGGTCGTCTGGGGGCACGACTTCAGCGAAGAGCGTGGCATCGTCTACGACGTCGACCCGCTCGGACCGGACGGGGAGATGGGCGAAGAACCCGAAAACGTCCCGCCCGGTGACGACCTCGAAGGAACCTACTACGGGGGCGGCCTTTCCGGCACGATTGCCTTCGCCGAATCGTGGATCGGCTTCGTGTTCCCCTCGTGGGTCGGCCTGCCGGGGCTACTCGCGCTGTTGACGATGCTCGGTAGTGTCGTCGGACTCACGTGGGAGGGTGTTCGGACGTATCGCCGAGACTGAGAGTTACGGTCGGTCGAGGTCCCGCTGGAACTCGTCGAACACCCTGATGTCGTCCGGAACTTCGTAGGGGATGCGTCGCGATTCGCGGTCGTCGGGCTGGTCGCCGTCGATTGGTTCCGCAACGTCCTCGAATCCGGGTTTCACGCGGACGCTTTTTGCAGGCATCCCGACCGCGACGTGGTGGTCAGGGATGTCCGACTGGGCGACCCCACGGGAGCCGACGACGGCGTTCTCGCCGATTCTGACGCCCGCTCGAACCATCGCGTCGTAGGTGATTCGGGCATCGTCGCCGATTATCGTATGGAAGTTCTCGACTTCGGTCTGGTCGACGATGTCGTGGTCGTGGGAGTAGATGTGGACGCCGTCGGAAATCGAGACGCGGTCGCCGATGGTGAGTTTCCCCCGGTCGTCGAGGTGGACATCGTCGTGTACGACGACGTTGTCGCCGACGGAGATGTTGTGGCCGTAGGTGAACGAGATGCCCTTGAAGAACCGACAGTTCTCCCCGCAGGACTCGAAGAGGTGGTCGGCGAGCATCCGACGGAACCGAAGCGCGAACTCGACGTTGTCGGCCATCGGTGTGGCGTCGAACTGCCGCCAGAGCCACTGGAGGTGTTTCGATTGCTCGAATGCTTCTTCGTCCTTTTCGGCGTAGTACTCGCTCTCCAGCGTCGAGTTACACGGGTCGTACCCCTGCAAGCGGACGCGCTCGGCCGGGGAAACGTCGCCGCCGGCCTGCCACCGCTCGTAGGCGTCGCGGTCGCCGTGGAGGTCGATGAGAACGTCCTCGACGACCTCACAGGTGCTCTCGTCGCTCGATAGCCGGCGGTCGACCTCGTCGATGAAGGTTCGAAGCCCCTCCTCGGCGTCGGCCGGCAGCGAGACGTGTCGCTTCGTCATTGTCAGTTCGAGGGGACCGAGAGGTGTTAGGGATTGCTGTTGTGACGGGCGCGCACGACCGCGGTTACCTGAAGTGCCGGCAGCCCACGGCGTCGGTGATTCACTCGAAGCGACCGAAACCGCCGTCGAGCGGTCGCGTTCGTTCGCTGTCCCACTCGTTGAGACGAACCACGACCGCTAAGTGTGTCACCTCCCAACGGGACGGTATGAACTATCGGACGCTTGGCGACTCCGATGTGGAGGTCAGCGAAATCGGCTTCGGTGCCTGGGTCGTCGGTACCGACTGGTGGGGCGACCGAAGCGAACAGCAGGCCGTCGAGATGCTCCAGTACGCGGTCGAACAGGGCATCACCTACTTCGACACCGGCGACGTGTACGGCCACGGCCGCTCCGAGGAGTTGGTCGGCGAGGCACTCGCCGACTACCGCGACGAGGTGACCGTCGCCACCAAACTCGGCTACGACTTCTACAACAACCCCCAGGCCGGCCACGGCGAACTCCCGAAGGAACTGAACCGGGAGTACCTCGAGGAGGCCTTCGAGAAGTCACTCGACCGCCTCGGGATGGACCGCGTCGACGTGTTGCAACTGCACAACGCCAACGTCGAGGAGATGGACGCCGACGTCTTGGAGTTCCTCGACGAGGTTCGCGAAGAGGGACGCGCCGACGCCATCGGACTGGCGCTCGGCCCCTCTATCGGCTGGCTGGCAGAGGGCGACCTCGCCATCGAACAGGAGTTCGACTCCGTGCAGTTGGTGTGGAACCTCCTCGAACAGGAGGTCGGCAACCACTTCCTCGAGACCCTCGAACGGACCGGCTCCTCGACGAGTCTCATCCCCCGTGTGCCGCACTCCTCGGGACTGCTCAACGAGCAGGTCACCCCCGAAACGGAACTCGACGAGGGCGACCACCGCGGCTTCCGCCCCGACGAGTGGTACGAGACCGGCTGGGAGAAAGTCGAGACGCTGCGCTTCCTGGAACGCGACGGCGAGCGGACGATGGCCCAGGCGAGCCTCCAGTGGCTCCTCTCACAGGACCACGTCGCCTCGGTCACGCCGACGTTCCGCACCCGCGAGGACATCGACGAGTGGGCCGCCGCCAGCGAGGTGCCCGCCCTCACCGACGAGGAACTCCAACGCGTCGCCGACCTCTACGAGGACAACTTCGGCATCGACCGCGAGGACGGGATGGACGCCCTCCGCTCGTCGGTCGACGGCGAGGACATCCAGTCGGCGGGACTGGACAAACAGAGCGCCGGAAGCTAACCGACGGACGCCTCCGTCGCCCGCCCGAGACATATGTACTGCACCGTACAGGTGCCGACGGGTTTTTACCGACACCTCCTGTAGGCAGACCAAGTTCTCATGCACGGAAACACGCCCCACGCCGGTCGGGTCACGGAGGAGCCCACCACCGAGGCGCGCAAAGCGCTGCGTCGCAACATCGAGGCCATCACGTCTTCTACCCGCTCGCTGCTCCCGGACACCTTCGTCGTCGGCGCCGAAATCGTCGACGGTGCCGACGGCCTGCAGGCCACCGTCGCGGTCCAACCCCCCGCCGGCTCCGTCGTCTCCGCCGGATTCACCTTCGACGAGGACGCCGACGAGGTCGAACTCGCGCGTGAACTCGCCGCTGGCGCGGCGCTGGAAGCCAAACACGCCAACGAGGACGTACCGCAGATAGCGAAGTAACGCGGTTCCGTTCTACTGCGGCGGCACCAACAGTATCGACACCGTAAGCAACAGCCCCGCGAGCAGGCTGCCTGCGGCCATTCCGACGAGAACGGGAACCGCCAGCGCCCACCCGACTGCGGCGCCGCCGGCGACCGACGCCGGCATCGCCGCCAACAGGCCGTCGTAGTGACTCGGAGTGGACATCTCCGTCATACCCGGGACGTGTGGACGGTGGTAATTAAATCTAATTACTCCAAATCACTTCCCCCAGAAGGGGTCCCGCTTGCGGTGTTTGTCGAGGTACATCCCGAGGGCTTCGAGTTCGTCGGTGGGGATGTCCTCGGAGAGTTCCTGTTCGAGAATCTTGGCGTGTTTCTCGGGGATTTCCGTCCACAGTTCGTCGCCCTCCTCGATTTGGCGGCCGACCGTCGGGCCGTCGATGGAGGCCGCGACCTGCTCGCCGGCGCGGGCCTCGTCGATATCTTCGCCGGCGTCCTGCAGCGATTTGAGTTCGCCGACTCGGGTGGTGTCGTTGCCCTCCCACTTGACGACGCGGGAGTTGCGCTTCAGCGTGCCCGAGAGGACTTCGACGCCGACGACGGCGGGACTGGACTGCCGGAAGACGTGGTCTTCGAGGATACGGAACCGACAGGGCCGCTGAATCTTGTCGAGTACCTGCTCCTGTTGGGCGCGCTCGATGCTCTCGACGTGGTCCTCGTACTCCTCGACGAGTTGGTAAATCACGTCGTCGACGAACAGTTTGACGTCGCTTTCGGCCGCCTCCCGTTCGGCGTCTTCGAGCACGTCGACGTTGAACCCGAGGATGGCCTGGTGTTTGCCCTCCTCGGCGGTGGAGGCGACGGCCACGTCGCGAGGGGCCACGTCGCCGACCTCCGCGCGGACGATGGGGACTTCGGCGTCCTCCAGTGCGGAGGCGATGGCCTCCAGCGACCCGAGGGTGTCGGCTTTGACGACGACGCCGTCCTCTTCGGTGACCACGTCGATTTCGGCGAGTTCGGCCTGCACTTCCGCGATAACGTCCTCCAGTGGGCGGTCACGGACGACCCGGACGGGTGCGCCGGCCATCGCGTCGTCGAGGTCCGGCGCGGCGATTTTCACGCCGGCCGCGGCGCCGACCTCCTCGACCTGCTCGAACTGCTTTTCGGTCCGGATTTCGGCGAGCGGTCGCGGCTGCAACAGCGCCCGCACGTCGGTGACGATGGGGTCGTTCTTCCCGCCGACGACGATGGTGTCGTCGGCCCGAATCGTCCCGTCGTACAGCACGATGTCGAGCGTCGTCCCGAAGCCGCGTTCCTCCTTGACCTCCAGAACCGTCCCGACGCCGGGGCCACCGACGTCGATGGACATCTCCTCTTTGAGATACCGCTGGGACAGGCCCATCAAGACCGTCAGGAGGTCGGGGACGCCCTCGCCGGTTTCGGCGGAGACGGGGACGACGCCGATGTTACCCCGGAAGTCCTGGACACGCCAGTACATGTCCGCCGAGAAGCCGTTGTCGGAGAGTTCGCCGATAATCTCGTACAGTTGTTGGTTGAGGCGGTCCTCCGCGCGGTCGCTCTGCTTTTCGAGGGTCTGCTGTATCGGTTCGTCGGGGTTGGGGTTCCACCCCGGCACGGTGTCGACCTTGTTCGCCGCGACGATAAACGGCGTCTGGGTGCGTTTGAGGATGTCGATGGCCTCCAGCGTCTGGGGCTGGAAGCCGTCGTTGACGTCGACGACGAGGATGGCGATGTCCGCGAGTGCGCCGCCGCGGGACCGAAGCGTCGAAAACGAGTGGTGGCCGGGCGTGTCGATGAACAGCAGTCCCGGAAGGTCGAAGTCGTCGGGGTCGACGAGGCGGCCCGCGATGTCCGAAATCGTCGACAGCGGGACCGCCGTCGCGCCGATGTGTTGGGTGATGGCGCCGGCCTCGCCGGCCGTGACCGCCGACCCGCGGACCTTGTCCAGCAGGCTCGTCTTCCCGTGGTCGACGTGGCCCAATACGGCGACGATAGGCGTCCGTAACTCCGCTTCGTCCCCGGCGTCGGTGGTGTGAGCGTCAGACATAGAAAGAACTCCGTTGTTGGTGTAGTGGCCGCCCGCGGCATTTAACGGTTTCAGTCTCCGGTCGCCCCTGTGGCGTCGCTACTCCGTGACGGTGAACGACGCCGTCATCCCGCTGCTCCGGTGGGGGACGCAGTAGTAGTCGTATTCGCCGGCCGTCTCGAAGGTGTGGAAGTGGACGTGGCCCTCGCCGTAGGTCGTCGTGCGACTGCCCTCGGTGCCGGTCCAGTCTGTCCCGTCGGGGACGCCGCCGTCGTCGTACTTGATGTTGTGTCCCGCTCCGACCCACTCCCAGAGGACGGTGTCGCCGACGGAGATTTCGAACGCCTCGGGGTCGAAGTTGAGGCCGTCACCGACCGCGACTCGCTGGTCGGGGTCCGAGGGCGGCTCGGGAGTCGGTGTCGCCGTCTCCGTCGGCGTCTCGGTCGGTTCG
>NZ_WPCC01000068.1 GCF_009741925.1 Natronomonas sp. CBA1123 | reverse complement strand
CGACGCCGGAGCGGCAACCGACCGCGAGCGAGGTCGCCGCCGAGACGCGCCGTCGACTGTTCCCCGCACCCGATGAGCGAGGTCATCTCACGACGAACGGGCTGTTGTGGCTCTACGCGGCGGTCGCGCTCCGCAACCTCGCCGTCCTCGGTATCATGGCCATCGTCGCGCCGTATCTCATCACCGTCGTCGGCGTCTCTCAGGTCCTGATGGGCGTGCTGCTCGCGTTCAACCACGGCTCGCAGGTGCTGTTCATGTACGCCCTCGGCGTCGTCGCCGACAACGTCGGTCGGAAACCGCTGGTCGTCGTCGGGATGGGCGGCAGTTCGGTCTTCGCGTTGATGGCTGCCGGATTAACTACGGTCCCGGCCGGCGTTCTCCGTCTCGCCTTCGGCGTCGCCACCTTCGTCGTCCTGGGGGCGTCGTTCTCGGCGATGACAATCGGCGGATTAGCGTTCATCAGCGACGTGGCGCCGGCTACCCGCGAATCGGAGTTGATGGGGATACGGGAGACGGCGAAGGGGCTCGGCGGCATCTTCGGTCCCGCCCTCGTCGGCGGCGTCGCGACGCTGTACAGCTACGAGTTGGCGTTCGTCGCGGCGAGTCTCGTCGGCTTCCTCGCGACCGCGCTCGTCGCGTGGGGGGTGGTCGAAACCTACGATGCCGAACGTCGGGCGGTCGTCGTCGACGACTGAGGCGCCTTACTCCCCGGTGAACTCCGGTTCCTCGTCGCTGTTGAACGCAGCGTGTCCTCGCGAGAAGTCCTCGGTGTCGGTGAGGCCGGCGATGGTGTCGCCCTCCTCGGCGAGCTGTTCGTTCAGCGAGTTGTCGAAGCTCTTCCGGAGCAGTCCCTTCGTCGCCGCGTAGCTCTTCGTCGGTCCCGAGGCGAGCCGTTCGGCCTCCTCGGTGAGGCGCGCTTCGAATTCGTCGTCGGCGACGACTTCCGTCGCGAGGCCGATATCAACGGCCTCCTCGGCACCGACTGGCTCGTCTCGGAAGGCGATTTCCTGTGCGGTTCGCATGCCGACGAGTCGGGGCAACAGGTACGTCGACCCGCCGTCGCCCGAAAGCGCGATTCGGGGGTAGGCGAACTCCAGCCGTGCGGATTCGGCGATGAGGGCGATGTCACCACAGATTGCCGGGCCGAGGCCGCCGCCGGCGGTGACGCCGTTGACGCCCGTGACGACCGGCTTCGGCGCCCGAATCAGTTGGGCGACGAACTCGTGCAGCAGGTTCGTCAGCTTTCGCAGGGTGGGTTCGTCGCTCTCGTCGCCCGACAACATCGTGAGGTCGGCGCCGGTGTTGAAGACGGCGCCGTTGCCGGTGAGCGTGATACAGCGAACCGAATCGTCGCTGACGAGGTCGTGGGCCGCTGCCGCGAGTTCCTCGCCCATCGTCTCGTTCAGGGAGTTGTGTGCGTCCGGACGGTCGAAAGCGACGCGACCGACCGACCCGTCGCGGGTCACCTCGATGGTGTCGTACTGTGACATACGACACCCGACGGCGCGGACCCCCTTAACTTTCGTCGCCCGCGAAACGCCGGTCGACGCTCTCGGCGTGGGCCTCCAGTCCCTCCGCGCGGGCGAGCGTCGTCACCGTCTCGCGGATGTCCGCGAGCGCGTCGTCGTCGAGTTTCTGGACCGTCGTCGAGCGGAGGAAGTGGTCCACGGAGAGGCCGCCGGCGACTTTCGCCAACCCGCCAGTCGGGAGAACGTGGTTCGGGCCGGAGGCATAGTCGCCGGCGGCGACCGGCGAGGCGGCGCCCAGAAAGACGCTGCCGGCGGAGTCAATGCGGTCCAGTATCGCCTCGTCCTCTGCCGTCTGCAGCGAGAGGTGTTCGGCGGCGTACTCCTCGGCGAACAGCACGGCCTCGGGCATCGACCGGGCCAGCAGCACACCCGAGGCGTCGTTGTCCAGCGCCGCCTCGATGACCTCCCGGCGCTCGCGGTCCTCGGCCTGTTCCGTGCAGGCCTCGGCGACTGCCTCGGCGGTCGCCTCGTCGTCGGTCACACAGACCACCGAGGCGTTCTCGTCGTGTTCGGCCTGTGCGACCATGTCCGCAGCGACGAGTTCGGGGTCGGCGGTGTCGTCGGCGACGACCAACACCTCGGAGGGACCCGCGAGGAAGTCGATTTCCACGTCGCCGCGCACCTCGGCTTTCGCCGCCGTCACCCATTTGTTGCCCGGGCCGACGACTTTCTGGACGGCCGACACCGTCTCGGTACCGTAGGCCAGCGCCGCGATGGCCTGTGCGCCGCCGACCTGATACACCGCGTCGGCGCCGGCGACGTGTATCGCCGCCAGCGTCGCGGGGTTCAACTCCTCGGCCGGCGGCGTCGCGACCGCGACGTGGTCGACGCCAGCGACTTTCGCCGGAATGACACCCATCAGGACGCTGGAGGGATACGCCGCCGTGCCGCCGGGTGCGTACACGCCGACGCGCTCTAAGGGTCTGTAGCGCCGTCCCAACTCACGCCCCTCGAAGTCCTCCCGCCAGTCGTCGGGTACCTGCCGCTCGTGGAACGCACGGATATTTTCGGCGGCGTCCTCGATTGCCTCCCGAACCGCGTCGTCGACTTCCTCGTAGGCGCGTTCGGCCTCGTCCGTCACGTCGAGGTTTCCGATTTCGACGCCATCGAATTCGCTTGCGTACGACCGCAGCGCAACGTCGCCCTCCGTCCGCACCCGGTCGACGATGTCCCGGGCCGCCTCGCGGGCGTCGGCGACGCCGGCATCCCGCTCGAACAGCGCCGCCCGCTCCGTCGGCGAGAGGTCGGCGACCTTCCTGACGTTCATACGTTTCGTTCGGCGGTGCGGCCGGAAAGCGGTTTCCATCGTCGGAGTTGGTACACGCCAACGACGGCCTCATTCGTCCGCGGTTCCTAGTTCCGATATGGCCGAAACAGCGACGGAACCCGTCCGGGTCTGGCTCGTCGAGCGAACGTACGGGGACGACGAACTGAACCTCGTCATCCTCACCTACGCGACGCCCGACGGTGAGCGATACCTGCGGAAAGAGCGCGCGCTGACGAGTTTCACCGGCGCGAAACGGGAGACGACCGCCGCCATCGACGCCGACCCCGCGAACCTCGGGGAGACGCCCCCGGAGGACCGCGAGTACTTCGCCGACGCGGCGAGTCGAACCGCCGAAAAGTACGACCCCGAGGAGACGCTGTAACCGCCGTCCAATCGGACGAAAAACACTATGCCTTCCGGTCGCCAAGACTCGGACGATGCTGAGCGCCGTCATGGAGGACTACATCAAGGCGATATACACCATCGGCAACGACACTGACGAGCGCGTCAGCACGTCGGAACTCGCCGACTACCTCGACGTCACCTCGCCGACCGTCTCCAGTATGGTGAAGAAACTGGAGGAGCGCGGACTCGTCGACCGCGAGGAGTACCGCGGCGTCACGCTCACCGAGGAGGGCGAAGTCGTTGCCCTCGAAATCCTCCGTCATCACCGGCTTCTGGAGTCCTTCCTGACGGAACACCTCGACTACGACTGGGCCGACGTCCACGAGGAGGCCGACCGTCTCGAACACCACGTCTCCGACGAATTAACCGAACGCATCGCCGAGGCGCTGGACAACCCCGGCGTCGACCCCCACGGCGACCCGATACCCGACGCCGACCTCCGACTGCCGGAGGTCGACGAGCAGACGCGGCGTCTCTCCTCGGCAGCCGAGGGCGACCACGTCGTCGTCCGGCGCATCCGCCATCAGGGCGACGAGGAGTTGCGCTATCTCTCCGAGGCCGGTATCGAACCCGGCGTCGAACTCGAAATCGTCGAAATCGCACCGTTCGGACTCGTCACCGTTCGGACCCCCGAGGGCAAACAGAGCCTCCCGGAGGAAATCGCTCGACTCATCGAAACGGCGTCAGTCAGCGAAGCCGAGGTCTGACGGTCAGACCGACGTTGTCTTTCGGGCCCGGTACTCGCGGAGTCCCCACACCAACCCGAGGGCGGCGACGACGACACAGCCGCCGAGGAAGAAGGCCAAAAGCGGGTCGAGTGCGACGACGCTGGAGGTGGCTGCGTCGGCCGCCGACTGTGATTCCGCCATCATCCCCACATCGTCGCCACGTGGCTGTGGGGCCGCCTCCGGTCGGAGCAACTCCGAGGCCGCCGCGAACACCAGCGTCGAGAGACTGACGACGAAGAACAATCCGAACAGCCGCTGGAGGGTGTCTCTGAGCCGCGAACTGTCGTTGTCACGGCCCGCAAAGAGGACGACGGCTTCGCTCGCCGGCCCGTAGACGGTCATCTCGTTGCCCTTCTCGGAGTAGCCCATCCCCGCCGGTTCGATGAGGCCGGCCTCCTCCAGTCGGTCGAGGTGGTAGTGGACGTTCTGCAGGGAGGTACCGACACTCTCGCGGACCTCTGTCGGCGTTCGTGGCTCGTCGTAAATCGCGGCCAACACCTTCCGGGCGGTCTCCGACCCCAGCGCGTCGAACGCCGCGTCGGCGCCTTCGCCGTCGATGTCGAGTACCTTCGGTTCGTCGGGCGACGGTGACACCTCCAGTCGACTCGGCAACAGACTCATTGCCGAGTCGTACTCGAGATGCGGAAATACCCCTTCCGGTAACTCAAACCGCCATTTCACTCTTCGAGCGGGCGGATTCCCGACACCGCAAGCACCGACCGAAGCGTCAGAAAGACGATAAGGGCGCCGCCGGCGAGCATGGTCGGCGCCGACAACAGCCGTGCGGTGTCGTCGGCGAGGACGAGTCGCGACGTCCCCATGAGAATGAAACTCGCGATGACCAACCCGAAGGCGAGAAGCGAGAGTCGGACGAACGTGTTCTGTCGCATCAGCAGTCGCTACCGACTCGGACGTGCGCAAATAAAAAGGGTGTTGTCGGCGTTTAGAGGTGACCTTCGTCTTCGAGGCCTTCCATGATGTCGTCGACGAGGGACTCGACGTCCTCGTACGGGAAGTCCTGGCTGCCCCCGCCCTTCGTGTTGAGTTCCATGGCGGTCATGGAGAACTCGCCGGACTCGAACGTCGTGCCGGGGCCCTGCGGCAGGGCAGGCACGAGGTCCATCGGGCTGTTGACGGGGTAGTCGGCACCTTCGAACGCGTCGATAAACTGCTGACGGAGGTCGTCTTTGTCGACCATTGCGTACGCTCATGAAACGCACATCCAATTGAATGTTGTGCTACGCATCGCCGTGTGCTTATATACCAACCCGTTTCAGGGCCGAAACCGGGCCGCGTTCGGGCGGCGACGGCGAGTGGTTTTATCCCTACTCGACGCTTCCGGACGACCGATGTCAGACCGCGAGGACTCGACGGAGTCGATGTCGCGAGAGGAACTCGAAGACGCCCTCTCGCGGCTGTTCCGGAGTGGCCGGACCAACGCCGTGCTGTCCTGGCTGCTCGTGGCCGTTCTCGTGGGTGTGTTCGTCGAGAGCCTCCTCGATTTCGACCGACTGTGGATTGCCTTCGTCGCCGCGACGGCCGCCGTCGTCCTGCTACCGCCACTCGCCCACCGCGAGTGGCAGGTGATGCTCCCGTGGGAACTGCTCGTGCTCGCGCTGTTGCCGATTCTCGTTCGCGGCACCGTCGGCGGCGAACTCGGGACGTTCTCGTTTTACCTCTCCATCGCCGCCCTGGCGCTCATCGTCTCCGTGGAGTTGCACATGTTCACGGCCCTCCGGATGACCCACTGGTTCGCCATCACGTTCGTCATCATGACGACGATGGCCGCCGAGGCGGCGTGGACGGTTCTTCGGTGGAACGCCGACCAATACCTCGGCACCGAGTTTCTGGGCGGTTCCAGCCTCGGTCAGGACGCTGCCAACGCCGCGTTGATGACCGAATGGGCTTACGTCACGCTGGCCGGATTTGCTGCCGGGGTCATCTTCGATGCGTACTTCCGACGCCGCGGTCGGCAACTCAGACGGCGCATCCGAACGGTGATTCGCGGATGAGTTTCCTCCCCCGGCCATCGCGTCGGAATCAGCGCCGACTCACCCGAGGGATGCAAGTCCTGTTGGTCGGTATCGTCGCTTTCGGGCTTCTGTTCGGCCAGCCCAAGGCGATAACCAACGGCACCATCGCACTCGTCATCACCTTCGTCCCGGCGCTGCTCAGGCGGAGCTACGACCTGCCGTTGGACCCCTGGCTCGCCCTCTGGATTACGCTTGCCGTCTTCCTGCACACGCTGGGGTCGGCTGGTCTCTACGCGCAACTCGACTGGTGGGACAGCATCACCCACGCGATGTCGGCGTCGCTCGTCGCTGCCGTCGGCTACACGTTCGCCCGCGCTGTGGACCTCCACAACGACGACATCTTCATCCCGCGGCGCTTCTTCTTCGTCTACTTGCTCGTCGTCGTGTTGGCCTTCGGCGTCGTCTGGGAACTCTTCGAGTTCGGCCTCGACGTGGCGGCGAACGCGACCGGCCTCGACATGCCTGTCTCCCAGCACGGTCTCGACGACACCGTCCGGGACCTGATGTTCAACTCCCTCGGTGCGATTCTCGTGGCCGTCTTCGGACAGGCGCACCTCTCCGGCGTCGCGGAACTCATCCGCGAACGGGTGCTCATGGGGCCGTGATGCGGTTTCGCCCGGAGCGTTGATACCCGTGGAGAGCGACTGACTACCATGCCTCGGCGACGGCTGACTGCGTATCGCGACCGGGTCAGAGCGTCGTTAGAGGACGCCTTCTCCGAGGAACTTCCACCACACGACGTGGCGACGAGCTTTTCAGTCGGCGTGTTCGTCTCCGCACTCCCGAATCTCGGCATCGCCTTGGTGCTGTTCGTCGCACTCGCTTACGCGTTCGAACGGGTCAGTAAACTCGCACTGTTCGCCTCCATCGTCGTGATGAACCCGCCGGTGAAGTGGGCCATCTACGCCGCCAGCTTCTGGCTCGGTTCGCAAATCCTCGGGCCGGTCGAGGGCGCCTCCGTCTCGGAGTTGTCGCTTTCGCTCGGGCCGGAGGTGTTGGTTCGACTCCTCGTCGGGAACGTCATCATCGCGGTCGTCGTCGCCGTCGTCGGCTACGGGCTCGCGCTTCGACTCATCCGGGAACTCCGACGCCGGGATATCGATGTCGTCGACCACATCGCCGAACCGTTCTCGGATTGAGCGTCACGGGAAGGGGTGGTGGTCGCGGTCCGGTCGGGGTTGGAATCCGAGCGACTCCGGCACCGATTCGGCTCGCTCGCCGAAGTAAGGGTCGTTCGTGAAAAGCGGCTGAGCCTCGGGAACGACCACTCGGACGGCCTCGAACCCGAGCGTCGCCACGTCTCGCGGCGTCACCCGCGCACCGTAGGCGTCGAGTCCGGCCTCGGTGACGCGGTCGACCAACGCGTCGAGTTCGGCTTCCCCGTCGGGCGGCGCTTCGGGGCCGACGCTCGTCGCCGGTATCGTCGTCTCCGGGTCGACGAACTCCCGTGCTGTCGCCGGGAAATCGGCGTAGTGGCCGATTGCCCCCGGTTCGTCGGCAGCACGGTCGGGGCCCATCCGACGCAGTTCGAGCCAGTTCTGGATGGCTTCCTCCAGGGCGTCCCGCGCGGCTGCCTCCGGGTCGAAGTCGGCGGCCATCCCCGCCGCGAACCGCGGCCACTCCCCCTCGCGGTGGACGCAACTCGCGACGACCGGGACGTCCACGTCCTGTGTCAACAACAGCGCCGTCGCGGTCAGTTCCTCGCTCCGTGCGCGTGCGGCGAGGGTCTCGAACCCCTCGTCGTCGACCGCCAACCCGAGTGGCTCGAACGTCGAGTACCACGACAGCATCGCGGCGTCCCGCTCTATCACTTCGTACAGTCCGGACAACAGCGCCTCGACGCCGCCGTTGCCCAACCCGAGGCCGGTCGTAATCGCGGGACGAATCCGACGCTCCGGTGGCGGGAACACGACCAACTCCGCCGGCAGTTCGACGGCATCGCCGGTTTCGAGGTGCCTCGCTGGATGCCACCGCTGGACCGAGTCGGTGTCGACGGCGTCGTCAGGTGCGACGAACCGAGTGGAGTCGATTGGGTTCGTCGGGTTGCGCTCGAACGCCGACTCCCGATACACGGCGGCGCTGTAGCGCTCTAAGGCCTCGCCGAGTGCCTTCATGAACGCCGGGTCCCAGTCCAATCCGACGCCGGCGGCGTGTTCGGGTACGTCGGCGTCGGAAAACGGCGTCCCGTTGAGCGTCGACAGGTAGTACGGAACCGGGAACGACTCGATTTCGCCGACGCTCGCGATTGGCCCGACACGCTCGTCGAAGGTCAGTTCCGCCATCGTGAGCGCCTCCTCCAGCGGCCGCGGGTCGTGATTCCGGCGGAGCCGTCGGTCCTCCGAATCCGCACAATCACAGTACGGTAGCGGTAGGACGCGACGCTGGCTGTGTGGAACCTCGACGACGCCCCCGACGACTGCCGACTGCCCGCCGGCGACGAGCGTCGTCAACTCCCGTCCCGCGAGCGCACCCGCAAAGCGTGCCGTCCCGGCGTCGTAGGCTCCGTCGTCCGTCTCCGGGTCGGCCGCAGCGACTCGTCCGCGGAGACAGTCGTGACACGCCGTTCCGGGAGCGAACCCCGAGATGGCGGCGTCGACGCCCTCGACA
>NZ_WPCC01000022.1 GCF_009741925.1 Natronomonas sp. CBA1123 | reverse complement strand
TCAGTGCAACGGCGACGATGCTCGCTGCGAACAGCGCGAACGCAGCCACCTTGATGGGCGGCGTGTCGGTGATGCCACCGCTCCCCGGCGTCGGATACGACGGTTCCCCGCCGACGGTCGCACCGGCGGCAGCCGGGTCGGGGTCGGGCGTCGGCTCCGGCGTCGCGGCGACCGGTTCGAAGTCCGACTCACCCTCACCGAGCCAGCCGGCGAAGTCGAACCCGCCGGGGTACGTGTCGACCGGTTCCGGCGAACCGAAGAACGGCAGCACGCCGAGCAGTCGCGAGCGCGCCGAGACAGCACGCTCGGGCGAGGAACCGACGACGCGGGGCATATCCGGCGGCTCTTTCGGCCCGGCCTCGCTGTCGTCGGTAATCCAACGGCCGAAGTCGAAGCCGTCGTAGACGGGACCCAGTTCGGCCGCTTCTTCCGTCGTCGTCTCGGCTTCCGTCGTCGTCGTCGCCTTGGCTTCGGTCTCTTCGAGCCACTCGGCGAACTCGAAGCCGGCGAAGTCGGCCGGACCGACGGTCCCCTCGGCTTCCGCCGCCGTGGTCGTCTTGGCGGCGGAAGCCGTCGATTCATCACCCGTATCCGGAATCACGTCACCGAGCCACGAGTCGAAGTCGAAGCGACTGTTGGTGTTCCCCGCCCCGTCGGTACGTGTCGGTGGTTTGTCGTCGGGTTCCTCGGAACCACCGTCGGGAACTCCAAACTGGAAATCGCCGACCTCGGCCTCGCTTCGGTCGTCGTCCGGAGTTTCGTTGTTTTCGGTCATGCGATACAGAGCGCTCTGTCCTTGGGGAAATGATACGAGAAGATACGTATAAATTCTCCGCAGAATATACCCGGTGACTTATACGGGGTCGCCGAAACACAAGCGGCCGTCCCCGCCGCCACCCCGGTCTTATTGCCCCGCGAGACCCTACGTTGGGTATGTCGATGGACGACCAGCCGCCCGGACCGAACGGCGTACCCCTCCTCGGAAGTACCCACCGGTACGCCCGCGACCCGTTCGTTTTCATGGACGCGGTCGGTCGCGCCTACGGCGACATCGCCGCCTTCGAACTCGCCGGACAGCCGACGTACATGCTCACCGGGCCGGACACCATCGAACGCGTGCTGGTGAGCGAGGCCGAGAGCTTCCGAAAGCCGGCCTTCGGCGACGACGCCGTCGAGGAACTGCTCGGCAACGGCTTGCTTCTCAGCGACGGCGAGGCGTGGCGCCATCAGCGAACCCTCGCGACGGAGGCGTTCGACCCCGCTCGATTCGATGACCTCACGTCGATGATGACCGACCACGCCCGAACGCTCGTCGAAGGGTGGGCCGCAGGCGACGTGGTCGACATCCGCGAGGAGATGGCCGAACTCACGGTGAAGATTATCGCCGAGGCGATGTTCGATGCGACGCTGGACGACGAGACGACCGCGACGATACAGGCCGCCCTCGAACCGCTCGGCGCGCGGTTCGAACCCGACGCCCGTCGGTTCCTGCTACCGAACTGGCTGCCGACCGCCGAGAACCGGGATTTCCACGACGCCATCGGCACGCTCGAAGATATCCTCGACGACATCGTCGCCGAGCGTCGGGCGATGGGTACCGACGGCGACGACCTGCTCGGTGTCCTGCTCCGGGCACAGGAACGCGGCGAACAAACCGACCGACAACTTCGGGACGAACTCGTTACGATGCTTCTGGCCGGCCACGACACGACGGCGCTGACGCTCACCTACACGTTCTTCCTCCTCGACCAGAATCCGGAGGTTCGCCGGAAACTGTACGCAGAACTCGACGACGTCGGCGACGACCCGACGTTCGCGGACGTGCGAAACCTCGAATACACCGACCGAGTGCTCAACGAAGCGATGCGGCTGTACCCGCCCGTGTACACCCTGTTTCGGGAATCGACCGAACCCGTCGAACTCGCCGGCTACGACCTTCCGGAGGGGGCGCTGTGTATGCTCCCGCAGTGGGTCGTCCACCGCTCGTCGCGGTACTACGACGACCCCGAGACGTTCGACCCCGACCGCTGGCTCCCCGAGCGCGCCCGAGAACGCCCGCGGTTCGCGTTCTTCCCGTTCGGTGGCGGCCCACGCATCTGTATCGGTAAACAGTTCTCGCTGCTGGAGTCGAAACTCATCCTCGCGGCCGTCGCGAGCGAGTTCGAACTCGAACGCGTCGACGACGAACCGCTGGAACTCCGGCCGTCGCTGACGATGCACCCGCGCAATCCGGTCAGAATGCGTTTGACGCCGCGTTAACGTTCGTCCCAGCCGCCCGTTTCGGCGTCGTACTCGAACTGCTCGGAAAAGAGGTTCGCCACCGTCGAAACCGTTCGGTCGTCGTGGGCAGCGGGGTCGATGTGGAAGTACCCGAGTGCGCCCGCGTTCTCGATTTGCTGAGTGAGCATGTGCAGGAACCTGAACGCACGCTGGAGGTCCGCGTACTGTAGCAGCGTCGTGAGCGAGTCGAAACACAGCACCGTCGTCGCGTCGTCGTCGCGCCACGCCGAGAGACACTGACTGACCTTGATTCCGATGCCGGTGAGGTCACCGGGCTCGGAGACGGTTGTCGTCGATACCGTCGTTCCGTCGGGACCGACAGTTGCCGACGGAACGTCAGCTGCCGCGGCACTGCGCGTCTCGTCGGCCGTTATGATGCCGACTTTCTGCGACAAGCCGCCGTGACGGCGCCATGTATCGAGAATTCGGTCCGGTGTTCCGGAAAGAGAGACGACACACAGGTTCACATCGTCGCCAGCGTGGAGCGACGGACAGATGCTCCGCTTCCCGTCGCTCAACGCCGGTGCCCGAAGGAGAACGTTCCCCGGAGGGGCAACCGACACGTCGTCCGACCCGCGACGACCGCGCGTAGTACTCATCGCTAAGTACCACTACCATCCCTAGGCATATAAATCGAGGTTCGTGTTATCGCCGCGAGAAAACGCCCCGTCGAATCGCGTTCGGTCGCGGGCCGGTATTATTCCCGCGCGAGGATGTCGTCCCAGAGCATGTGACACTCGTCCGTCTCCCAGCCCCGTTCGCTGGTGAACCCACGTACCTGAATCCGTTGGACGTTCTCCCCCTGCTTGAGCGGGTGTGTCCCGGTGTACGACGCCCCCGACTCGGTGTCCTCGAATCTCACGTCGGCCGTCCCATCCGACCAATCGAACCGCAGCGAGACACGAACCCACCGTTGGTACTCCGTGCCCGAATCGACCTGGGCGATGCCCTCACCGTCGTCGACGACCCACTGGGGATTGTCCGAGGTCGTGCCGATTTCGACATCGCCGGCGTCGTTCAACAGCCGGATACCGCCACCCCAACTCGCGGACGACTCGTACCAGTAGTACCTGAACTCACCAATCCGTCGCGCCGAATCGAAGTCGGCCGTCGCAATCGTCCCGACCCCACCGCGGGCGTCTATGCCCACGCTGTTCGCCCCGGAGACTGCGGACGTACTCGTCCGACGCCACGCCGACTCGACGACGTTCCACTGGCTGAGGTCGTCCTCGAACCCATCGTAGAACACGGTGTCGCCGGGGGTCTCCGTTTCCGTCTCGGGGTCGTCCTCCGTATCGGTGTCTTCGGACTCCGTCGGGGACTCCGTTTCCGTCCGTGTTCGTGTCGGTGTCGGTGTCCTTCGACCCCGCTGGAGTTGCCAGATACCCCACGTATCGCCGTCTCGACGAACGTCGAAGGTGTACCAGACCTGCCCGTCCGGAGTCCCCGAACTGCCGCTGAACTCCAACTGTGCGTGGACGGTCGCCCTATCTCCCTCCGAGGAACTCGTCTCGATGGTGACGATGTCGATGCTCGTCCCACTGACCTGTTGTTCGCTCAGCGACTCTCGGAGCGGCGACTCGGAGTGAAGCGAACTCCTGATGGTGTCGACGTCGTCGTTTCTGAACCCCTCCGCGAACGTCCGAACCGGCTGGTGCCGTTCGTCGCCGCCAGTCAACTGGTCACTGGAACATCCCCCAATCGCGGTTGCCACGGCGAGTGCCCCCGTCGAACGGAGGAACGACCGCCGATTCCGCGTGCCCTCGTCGGGCGACTTTCGCGTCACGCCGCGGGCTTCTCGGAGGGACCCAATAGACCTAACGGACAGTTGAAACGGTGAAACCGGCCGACCCCGGGCGGATTCACCCCTGTTCGTTTTGTGCCGCCACGACGTGGGTTCGCGCCTCCGCCCGCGTCATCCCCCGCACGCCACAGGAACAGGAGAGCAGTTCCGGGTCGGCCAACTCCTCGACCTGTTCGGTCTCCGCCCGTTGGAGTTCGTCCGATTCCGCGTCGTAGGTAAACGAGACCCGATAGCTCACCTGTGCGACGCCCTCGATTCGGTGGTTCTCGTCGGGGTCCGGGTTCTCGATGGCGGCTTCGTGTTCGGCCTGCATCTCCGCTTTCCACTGTTCAAGGGCCTCGTTAGTCTCGGTCTCGTCGGTCATACCTGAGGTGTCCGTGCCGAACCCGAAAAAAGACGACGGGAAATGCTCCTGCAGAAAACGGAAGTGAACGGATGGGTCGGGACGGATTCGAACCGTCGGCTTCCTCCGTGTGAAGGAGGTGTCATAACCAACTAGACCACCGACCCTGCGGCCGAAAATATCCCCGCCCCGAACTTAACCCTTTTCAAGCAGCCGTACGCTCGCGGCGACGAGTTCCGAGTTTCTCGCGACCACTCCGAATCGCGGTACGCGTTCTGGCCTCGGCTCTCTCACCGAAGTCGACGAGTTCGGTCCGAACCACGTCCAACCGCCGAGGTTCGGGTTCGGACTCGCGGGCCGTAAATCCCCGAACCTTCGTCTCCACCGGTTTCAGCTCCTCAACGACGCCCGCTTTCGTCGTTTCGCCCGCACGCTTCAGGTAGTATCTCGTGTCTTGGAAGTGCTTGTTCATGTTACATGAGTAACTACTCCGCCAGCAGATATAGCCGTTGTGGCACTTGTGATACACTGAATCACTGTTCTTCAGTCGTGGGGTCTCATTCGATTCTATCTAATTTATTACTATTTTTTGAATCCTGTAGTGGGCACGTTCGTCCCAAGAGAGCAGCCACCGGGCGAGTCGTGACAACGGCGTCAGGATTATTGCCGTCGGCGTGGTAGCAAGTTTCATGAGCCAGACCGCCGACGCAGGCGAGGGAGCGGAGACGGGCGAACCGGTACAGGTAACCGAGGAAGCGGCCGAACAGGCCCTCGATTTGATTCGCGACGAGGGCTTGGACACCGACGAGGCCGGCCTCCGGCTGTTCGTCAAACAGGGTGGCTGTGCGGGACTCTCCTACGGACTGCGCTTCGACCTCGAACCGGAAGACGAGGACGCGGTGACGACCCACCACGGTCTGCGCGTGTTCGTCGACTCGGCCAGCCAGAACTATGTCGAAGGGTCGGTGCTGGACTTCGAGGGCGGCCTACAGGGCGCCGGCTTCCACGTCGAGAACCCCAACGCCGAAAGCGAGTGCGGCTGTGGCGAGTCGTTCCGGACCTGACGCTGGTCGGTTAGTCCACGAAAAGCCGTCGTGCCGAACGGCACGACGATGCTCCTTCCCTCCTTGCGCGTGCAAGGCCGCGATGGTTACGCGAGTTCGAACGCGACTTCGACTTCGGCTTGATACTCCCGGCCTTCGACGGAGGCGACTTCGACGCCTAACTCCCCGACTTCGACCCACTTGACGTTGTCGAGGGTGTCTTCGGCCCGGTCGACCGCCTCGTCGACCGCCGCGTCGAAACTCTCGTCGCTCGTCCCGATGAGCGTTATTTTCTTGAAGACCATCGCATGTGACCTTCTCACTGGGGGTTAGTAAAACTACCTTGACGTGTCGGAACACATACTATTACTGAGCACTTCCGCACCCCTTTTGTGCTGTGGCTGTCCACGTTCGTGTATGGAACCTCCGGTAGCGGAGTTGCGGCTCCCGGACCGCCTGCTGATGGGTCCGGGTCCCAGCGAGACTCACCCCCGCGTGTTGGACGCCTTCGGAACGCCACCCGTCGGCCACCTCGACCCCGCGTTCATCGACGTGATGGACGACACACAACGGCTGTTGCGGGCGACGCTTCGAACGGACAACGAGTGGACGATTCCGGTCAGCGGAACCGGGTCGGCGTCGATGGAAGCCGCCATCGGAAACCTCGTCGAACCGGGCGAGACGGCCGTCGTCCCCGGGAACGGCTACTTCGGTGACCGCATGGCCGAGATGGTCCGACGCGCCGGCGGCACCGCCGTCCAGGTGGAAACCCCGTGGGGGGAGCCGCTGGACTCCGCCGACGTTCGGGACGCCTGCGCCGAACACGACCCCGCCGTCGTCGGGGTCGTCCACGCCGAAACCTCGACGGGGGTCCGGCAACCCGAGATGTCTGCCATTGCGGACGCGGCCCACGACCACGGCGCCGTAGTTGTCGCCGATTGTGTCACCTCCATCGGTGGCGTCGAGTTCCGGATGGACGAGTGGGGTATCGACGCCGCCTACGCGGCCTCCCAGAAGTGTCTCTCCTGTCCGCCGGGTGCGAGTCCGCTGTCGGTCAACGACAGGGCGATGACGAAAATCCTCGACCGAGAGGAGCCGGTTCGGTCGTGGTATCTCGACTTATCGCTGCTCGACGACTACTGGGGCGAGGAACGCGCCTACCACCACACGGCCCCGGTGAACAACGTCTACGCGCTCCGGGAGGCGCTCCGGCTTGTCGACGAGGAGGGCGTCGAAAATCGCTGGCAGCGGCACGAGCGATACGCAGAGGCCCTACAGGATGGACTGTGGGCGCTGGGACTGGAACCGGTCGTCGAGTCGGACGTGCGACTGCCGAGTCTCACGACCGCCCGACTCCCGTCGGGGCTGGAGCCGGGTGAGGTCGTCGCGACGATGCGGGACGAGTACGACGTCGAAATCGCGACGGGACTCGGCGCGTTCGCCGACGAGGCGATTCGCGTCGGTTGTATGGGCTACGGCGCCCGTCGCGGTCCCGTCCTCGAAACGCTCGGTGCACTGGGCGAGACGCTGGCGTCGGCCGATGTCGGCGTCGAACCCGGCGCGGGCGTCGAAGCGGCGGTGGCGACTCTAGGGCGCCGGTAGGACGTCACCGCTCGGGTGGAGTACCTGATACTCCCCGTCGTCGACGCGCATTACTGCCCAATCGTAGTCGGGTTCTGTCGAAAGTAACCGTTCGCGGACGGTGTTCGCTTGGTCACCGCGAGCGACGAAACATCGAAGTCGGCCATGCGTGGCCGCGTCGTCTGGGTCGTCAGTCGTGACGTGGACGGTTCGCCACTTGCGTTCGGCGCGGAGTTCGTCTCCGTCCTCCGTAACCTCGTACCCGAGGTCGGAGAAGATGGTTCGTGCCTCCTCGACGAGAGATGTGCTAACAGCACCCATTCGTACGCAGATTGCGCGCGCCGAGAGATAAAGATTAGCACGTACCCGTTCGGTGACCTGTAAGATACACCAAGTCAGACAACCGTCAGACGAAGTCCGTATCGTCGAAAACGTATCGGTTGGATTACTCGTGGGCGGCGTCCCACTCCTCGGCCTTGTGGAAGTTGGCACACTGGTTACACTGGATGCGACCCATCGCGTCGACGGCGTTGTCGAACGTCTCACAGTTGGTGCAGAAAAACCCCCAGCGACGCTCACCCTCCGGGTCGGCGTACACCACCCGGAACGGCCCCTTGTTCCCGCGGACGACCTCGCGGGAAACGTACAGTGTCTCTCCGTCAGGTCCAGTGCGCTCGTCCATACAGACGGTGGGCCGCGGGGCGGCAAAACCGTCACGGTCTCGATACGGTTTTGCGCGTCGGACGCCTCGACTGACACAGTGCGACTCCTCCACTATTCGGACATCGAGAACGCCCACGACGACCCGGAGGTCGTCGGCCGACTCGCCGGCCTCGTCGACGCACTCCGCGACGACGAGACCGTCGTCTGTGGCACCGGTGACAACATCGCGCCCGGCGTTCTCCCACTCGTGACTCGCGGGGAAATCGCCCTCGAGTTCTTCGAGGCCGTCTCGCCGACGGTGTCGACGTTCGGCAATCACGACTTCGACTTCGGCGCCGACCGGGCGGCCGAACTCGTCGAGCGGTCCCCCCAGCAGTGGCTCAGCGCGAACGTCTACAACGGCGGCGAGCGCTTCGCCGGCGTCGAGGCCGCCACCATCCGAGAGGTCGACGGGGTTCGCGTCGGCTTTCTCGGCGTTACGGACCCGACGACGCCCTCGGCCAATCCCGAAGCCACCGAACTGACGTTCACCGACCCAATCGTCGCGACGCGAGAGGCGACCCGAGAACTGCGAGCGGACGGCGCAGAGTACGTCGTCGTCTGCTCACATCTCGGCCGCGGCGACGAGCGCCTCGCTGCCGCCTGCGAGGTCGACGTCATCTTGGGCGGTCACGTCCACAGCGAGCGCATCGAGCGCGTCGCCGGAACGCTGTTGACACGGCCCGGAACCGGCGGCGAAGTCCTTCTGGAAGTCGAGTTACCGACACTCGAAGTGACCCGTCACGTCGTCGCCGACGCGCCACTCGATGAGGAACTCACGGCACGCTACCGCCGACGGCTCGACGAGGCAGGACTCGACACCGTCGTCGCACGCGTCGATGAACCGATTCGGCGAACCGAACGGGAGGCGTTCCGCGGCGAGAGCCGCGTGGGCAACTTCGTCGCCGACGCCTACCGCTGGGCCGCCGAGCGGGAACTCGACGCCACGGAGCGCGTCGTCGGCCTCCAGAACAGCGGCGGCATCCGAACCGGGCCGTCGCTGGCCGACGAGGTAACCGTCGCCGACCTCGTGAGTCTCGTCCCCTTCGAGGAGCCGGTAGTCGTCCTCGAATGCTCCGGGTCGGAACTGCTGGACACGTTCCGGGAAGCCGCCGACACCCCCGGGTTCGGTGAGTCCGACTGGTGGCACGCCCACGTCTCCGGTGCACGGCTCGTCTACGACTACAACGACGACGAACTCATCGAGGCACAGGTCGGCGGCGAGGCCATCGACCACACCGCGCGATACGCGCTTGCGACGACGGAGTTCCTCCTGCACACCGACGCCGAGTTCCCGACGCTGACCGACGCCAAACGAATCGCAACGCTCGACGTCCAGTACGACATCCTCGCGGAATACGCCCGCGAGGTCGGCGTGGCCCCGCAACTGAAGGGGCGAATCGTTCGGACCGGGCTCTGAGCCTCGCGCACAACCGGAAGGTTGAGGCACCGCGGTCCGCTTTCCCCGGTAATGACGCTGGTCGTCGTCCCGGTCCGCTATCCGCTTTCGGAGCACTCGCTGGCGACCCTTCGGCGCGCCATCGAAGTCGCCGACGAACACGACGCCGAACTCACCGTTCTTCACGTGAACCTTTATCAAAACGACAAGCGAGTCACCCGAACCGAACTCAAGTCGGCAGCCGAACGCGAGTGCGGACGCATCGACCGCGCACGGTACGTCGTCCGGTCGGGGTTCATGGTCGAGGACACCATCCTCGACGAAATCGCAGCCGAAGGCGCCGACTACGTCGTCATCGGCCGAAAACAGGCCAGCCGCTGGCGGCGAATGCTCCGTCGACTGGTCGACGACCCCGACATCGAGTCGTTCCTCCGTCGGGAACTCGACTGTCAGGTCATCACTGCGAGTCTGTAGCGTCCGCGTCCGATTCGTTTTCGCGGTCCTCGACGGCTTCCTCTGTCCCCGCGTCGGCCTCTCGACGCGTCGCTCCACCCGGACTGGACGGCGCCTCGGCATCTATCTCGCGAGTCGCGACCTGCATCTCGCCACTGGTGTCGTCGAACACCAGATGGGAGTGCGGGTAGGGGATTTCGATGTCGTGCTCCTCGAAGCGCGTCCAGACGTTCGTCAGCACCTTCGAGCGAATCGCCGTTTGCTTGTAGGGCTCCTTGGCCCAGTAGCGGAGTCGCAACGCAACCTCGCTGTCGCCGAATTCACGGATGTAACAGGTCGGCGACGCCGGATAGCGCGCGCTCCCGACGCGGATGTCCGGGCCACCCTTGATGACGCCCTTGACCGCCCGGGCGGCGGCCTCCATCTGCTCTCTGGCCGTCGGGATGTCGCTCTCGTAGGTGACGCCGACATCCAGCGTCATTCGAATGCGGGTGTCCTCGGCGGAGTAGTTCACCACGTCCCGGTCCCGCATCGTCCCGTTCGGCAACACGATGAACGTGTTGTCGAGCGTGAACATCTTCGTGTACGACAGCGTGATATCCTCGACGAACCCCTTGGTGTCGGTGTCCGCCAACTCTACCATGTCGCCGATTTCGTAGGGCTGTTCGTTCAGGATGAAGATGCCGCTGAGGATGTTACCGATGATGGGCGCGAGGATGACACCGACGACTGCGGAGAACACACCGACGGAGAGTGCGATGTTACCGAATCCGAGGCCGAAGATGCCCAGGGACGTAAACAGCGCGAGGAGCATGATTCCGACCTGTACTCCTCTGAGCACCGTCCGTGTGACCGACGGCCGTTTGAATCGCCGTGCGATACGCCGTCCGAGTGCCTGTCGGACGAGTTTCGAGACGTAGTAGGCGACGACGAGAACCGCGACTGCGATGAACAACCGAAATGCGAACGACGGAATCGCATCGGGGAGCCACGGTGGACGGGGAAGCGGCCCTTCCGAGGTCCGAATCGTCGGCGTCGGGGTTGGAGTCGGTCCCCCAGTCTGCAACACCGCCGTCGTCACGTCCATATCCGGCAGTCGCCGGGCGCCCGAAAAAGCGTTCCGCCCTGACACCTAATACGGGCGGTCCCGTCATTGGTGTATGGTTGGTCAAGGAACGTCCCCGTCATTCGACATTCAACACGAAGAACCGACTTCGACGCTCGTGGCCGGCTTCGCGGAATTCGGTCTCGCGGGTCTCACGGCCGCAAACTACGTCACCGAAACGCTCGAACTCGAACGGACCGGCCACATCGGGGTGGAGCAACTGCCGGCAGTGACACCGTTCGAAAACGGGACGCCTCGACACCACACCCGGTTGTTCTCGAAACCGGACCTCGACATCACCGTCGTCGTCGGCGAACTGTTCGTCCCGCCGTACGCCGCCGAACCGTTCGGCAACGCCCTGCTCGATTACACCGACGAACACGGTGTCGAGGACATCGTTGTACTCTCGGGAGTCCCCATCCAGCACGGCCCCGACGACCATCGCGCGTTCTACGTTGCCAGCGAAGACTACCAGTCGGCACGGCTGGACGGCGACCACGGAATAACCGCGATGCCCGGCGGGTTCCTCGACGGTATCAACGGCGAACTGATGGAGCGAGCCGTCGACTCCACGCTGAAAGCCTGCGTTCTGACGACACCTGTACACCAGCAAGTCCCCGACATCGACGCCGCGCTCAGACTAATCGGCGCGCTGGACTCGGTGTACGACCTCGACATCGACACCGGGCCTCTCGAGGAGTTCGCCGAGACGCTGGCGGAGCAGTACGAGGAACTCGCTGCTCGACTGGAATCCCAACGCGAGGAGATGCGTCCGGAAGACCGGATGTACATGTGACCCTCCCGGTCAGAGCTTCTCTTCTGCTTTCGCCTGCTCGGAGCGACGGCGGGCCTGCTCAAGTCGCAGCTCGACGGCGCGTGCGATGTCGTCGGGAAGCGACCCGCGTGCGCCCTCCAATCGAGTCTCGACCTGTTCGAGCAACGAAATGACGCTGTCGATGTTCCGGTCGGCAGCACCGCGGTTTCCGCTTTCGGCCTGTTCGGCTGCCCGGCGGGCGGCGTCTCCGACCGACGACAGCGCCTGTGCGAGTCCACCGATGGCGTTGACCGACCCCCCGCCGATATCGTCATCGTCATCGAGTTCGGACAGTTCTTCGGCAGTCTCCTCGGAGATGTTCGCGAGGAACATCGCGAGCGACGCCTTTCCGGTTCGCGGGCGGTCGATTCGGACCGACGACTCCTCGCCGGGGTTGACCCGAAAGGCGCCGAGTGCGCCGTCGCTGTCGCGGACCTCCGTCGTGTAGGCGCCGCCACGGTGGACGTACACCGCGTCGCGGCCCGAAACCGGGGCGTCGTACAGCCGTCCGCCGAAGTCGTCCTCGACGGCGACGCCGGTGAGGTCGGCGTCGGTTCCCTCCGCGTCGATTTCGAGTTTCGTCGCGTTCTCGCGGGCGACGAGCGGAATCTCGCCGTCGACGCCGGCCATCGTCGTGCCGGCCTCGCCGCTCACCGACACTGCCTCGCTGTGGGGGGTAAGTCCCGCACCGTTGACCGTAAATCGATGCTCGCCCTCCGGGATATCTTGGGCCACGACGTATCCGCTGAACGTCGGAACCGCTTCGGGGTCGCTTTCGACCAACGCGAACGCCTCCGTCGAGGACTGCTCGGTCGTCACCCCCTCGCCGTCCGGTGCCTCCTCGTCGGAGACTGCTTCGGTGACTCTCGCGACGAGGGTGTGAACCGGCGCCGCCTCGCCGATGGCGTCGTAGCGGTCCGCAAGCGCCACCCTGTGATTTGGTTCGGTGATGTCGGCTGCCGGGTTGTCGTATCGGGGCTGTTCCCACGGCAGACCCGTCGTGGTGATGTGACCAGCGACGGCGTCCTCGGCGAACTGCGGAACGTCGAACTCGAAGCTCAACTGCGGCCCGGTGAACGCCTCGATGTGTTCGAGTTCGATCGACGGGACGAGTTCGTACTCGACATCGGCGTCCTCCCTCCCTCTGTCGACGTGTTCGAAGACGAGTCCCGTACTGCGTTCCGGTAGCTCCTCCGGCGGGGAAGTCAGCGCGTCCAGCGACCGTATCGTCAGCGATTCGTCGACCAAATCCGACCGTTCGACCGACGGCAGTCGCTCGTGTTCGTAAATCGGCTCGCCGTCGAGTTCCGGCACGAGGTACGGCAGCGCCGACCCCTCGTCGCGGGGCAAGCCGTAGGCGACCGGTATCTCCTCGATGTCCTCGATGCCCTCTATCGCACTGTTGGTGATGTCGGCGAACGTTTCGCCGATGGGGAAGCGTTGGAATCGGTCGGGAACGTCGTTGACCGACAGCGCACTGGAGTGTGAACCCAACTCCGAGAGCACACGGGGGACCATCTCCCGGTCGGGGTCGAGAAACTCGTTGTTCGGTATCTTCCGGGAGTGGGAACTGGCGACGTACAGTTGCGGGGTGTCGGTCTCCGTGTCGACGAAGACGTGCAACACCTCCCAGTCGTGCCAGTGAAAGTTCGTCGTGAACTGGTCGAAGGCGCCGTACTGCCAGTACTGGACGACCGCAAGCGGGGACTCCTCGTACTGGACGACGTTGAAGAACACCGTCGGGTCCGGTGGCGTCTCGGCCTCCTTGAACCGCCGGGTGTAGCCGTCGAAGGCTTCGAACCCGTCGACGACCGTTTCTCCATCGCGTTCGACTTCGTAGGACCGGGGGTCCGTCGGGAACCACTTCTCGTAGGTGTCGAAATACAGCGTCGGCGCGTACTGTACGGCCAACTCACGGGCCGTCTCGCCGTCCATCGTGGTCGTCGGGTCGTCGGATTCGGATTCGAGTGCCGAACAGCCGGCTATCGACATCGCCCCGGCGCCGGCTAGCGCTTCGAGCACCGTTCGCCTGTCGAGCGACGGGGCAGGGTCGGTCATTCGTGGACCACGTTCGTCCCCAGCGGGGATGACCGTTACGGCCGATTGGAGCGTCCGTCAGTCGGCGGGCTGTTCGTTCCGTCGGCGTCCCTCCACGTCCAACGGGTCCGCCGTCGAGGTCGCGGTGACCAATCGCAGGAACTGCCCCGCGTTCGTGAGCAGTTTGTTCTCCGCCTTCCGGAGGTGTTCTTCGTAGGTCGAACGGGCGACGCTGGTTCGGTCCGCCAACTCCCGGAGCGACGTCTTCCGGGGCTGTTCGTAGTAGCCGCTCTCGAGAGCCAGCCGAAGCGCCGCCAGCTGCCGTTCGGTCACCGCCTCGAACAGCTGGTCGACCGGTGCGAGCATACTGTGGGGAATCCGCTGTTCGGTAATCGCGGTCTTCGAGAGGACCTCGATGTCCCGGTCGGCCTCCAAATCTTGGAGGAGGTCTCGAACGTCGCCCTCGTCGAACGCGATAACCGTGTAATGCTCCCAGCCCTGACGGTGAATCGTCGGCGGCTGATACAGGCTGTTGTACGACTCGAACCGCTCGATGATGGAGTCCTCCAGCGAACAGAGACACGACTGGGTGACGACGTGGAGCCCGGACTCGTCGATTGACTCGTGGAGCACCGTCCCCAGTTCGTCGATTTCCTCGAGTAGGTCCTCGGTCGGCGACCCCGGAGCCGTGATTTCGATGACCTGGCAGTCGTTCAGGTACCACTCACGAATCGTAAGGTCCGGGTAGCGTTCGGATATCTCTCGATACGGACACTCGTGTTTGACCCGAAAGGAGGCCTCGTACAGACTCATGTGGACACGTTCGAGCTAGAGGTTATTATCGGTGCCGGTCATGTCCGGCAGTCACTATATTCAGACACCCCTCATAAGACAGACCACTGATGGCGGAGATTTCACCCGAAGAACTCGGAGAACGGTTACAGGCCGATGAAGACGACTTGCTCGTACTCGACATTCGCCACGAAGCGGAGTACGAGGAGTGGCACGTACCGGACAGCGTCAACGTCGACGTGTACGAGGAGTTGACCGACGACCCCGACGCTGCAGCGGCTGTCCTCGAAGATCTCCCGGAAGACAGGGAGGTGGCGACCGTCTGTAATGCGGGCATCGTCGCCGACACCGCAACCCAGGTCCTCGAGGAGATGGGGTACGATGCGAAGACGCTCACCGACGGGATGAACGGCTGGAGCCGTGTCCACCGGCACGCGGAAGTCCCGGTCGACATCGAGGGCACGCTCGTGCAAGTCGCACGGCCGGGGAAGGGCTGTCTCGCCCACGTCCTCGTTTCGGACGGCGAGGCCGCCGTCTTCGACCCCTCACACTACCTCGAGGAGTACGACGCGATTCTCGAGGCGTACGACGCGGACCTCGTCGGCGTCTTCGATACGCACGCCCACGCCGACCACGTCTCCGGCGCATCGGAACTCGCCGACCGACACGGCGTGCCCTACTACCTCCACTCGAAGGACGCTCTCGCTCTCGACGCGACGCCACTCGAAGACGGACGACGCATGACCGTCGGCCACCTCGACATCGAAGTCATCCACACGCCGGGACACAGCGAAGGAAGCGTCTCCTTCGACGTCGAAGGGGTGGCACTGCTCACGGGCGATACGCTGTTCCACGACAGCGTCGGCCGCGTCGAACTCGGCGTCGAAGCAGGCATCGAAGACTCCGACGTCGAGGGGAACGCAGCGACGCTCTACGAGAGCCTCCAGCGGTTGCTCGACCGGCCGGAGGACGCACTCGTCTTACCAGCACACGACCCCGGCTCTCCCGAACCACCGGTGACCGCAACCCTCGGGGAGGTCAGAGACCGAAACGAGGACCTCGGCCGCGACCGCGAGGCGTTCATCGAGGAACTCGCCTCGGACATCCCGGACCATCCCCCGAACTTCGAGCGCGTCAAGCGGACGAACGTGGGACAGGAGTCGGTTCCCGAAACCCAACTGGCCGAACTGGAACTGGGGCCGAACAACTGCGCCGCCGAGTAATCGATGAGTACGACAACCGAACTCAGACAGGGAATCCGCGAACACCTCGGGCAGTTCTCGCTGCACGTCCTGTTGGTGTTCGCGACCGGGTTGACCATCGGGTCTGAACGCACCGTCGTTCCCGTGCTGGGAGAGGACGTACTCGGCGTCGAGTCGTTCCTCGTCATCGGGTCGTTCGTCGTCTCGTTCGGAATCGTGAAATCGATTCTCAACCTCTACGCCGGAAAGTGGGGTGAGTCCTACGGCCGCAAGCCCGTCCTCGTCGCAGGGTGGGCGACGGCACTCCCCCTGCCTATTATCCTCATCTTCGCCCCCAGCTGGGGCTGGATTACCGTCGGGAACATCCTGCTGGGCATCAACCAGGCGCTGACCTGGAGTATGGCGATTAACGCGAAAATCGACCTCGCAGGCCCAGACCAGCGCGGCCTCGCGGTCGGCATCGACGAGTCGTTCGGATACACCGGCGTCGCCGTCGGCGCCTGGATTACGGGCCTCATCGCGGGCCAGTGGAACCTCCGGCCGGAGCCGTTCTACTTCCTCGCCGTCGTCGTCGTGCTGGCGTTCCTCATCTCTATCTTCCTCATCAAGGAGACTGTCCAGTACGCACAGGCCGAAGGTGACGACGACCACCACGACGCGAACCTCCCGTTCAAAGACGTGGTGAAACGGGCGACCTACGGCGACCGGACGCTGTTCGCTGCCGCACAGGCCGGCCACATCGAGAACTTCGTGGACACGCTGTTCTGGATTGCCGTCCCCCTGTATCTGGTGAGCGAGGGGCTGGGCATCGCGGCCGTCGGCGTCGTCGTCGGCGTCCACAGCGCGATGTACTTCCTCCAGATAGCCACGGGCGGACTCGCGGACCGAATCGGCCGGCGCCCACCGGTCATCGCCGGTATGTTCCTGGCCGGCGCCGGCGTGCTTGGGATGGTACTCGTCGAGGGGTACCTCCTGTGGGCCGTTCTAGCCGCCATCTCCGGGCTTGGAATGGCGTTGCTGTATCCGAACCTGATGACGGTCCCGAGCGATGCGGCCCATCCGAGTTGGCGGTCGGCCGGGATGGGCGTCTACCGCATGTGGCGCGATTCAGGCTATGCGGTCGGGGCCATCCTCATCGGCCTCTCGATGGAGTTCGTGAACGCCGAAGCGGCGTTCTACATGACTGCGGCCCTGATGTTCGTCTCCGGGGCCGTCGTGTACGTCTGGATGGAAGAGACACATCCCGACTTCGGAACGCACGAACCACCGGCACCGGCGACAACTCAATCGACCCAGGCCGTGCCCGAAGACTGAATCGGCGAGAGAACTGCCGGCCGACCACACGTTTTGTCACAACCATCCGATTCCGACAGGTGGACAGCGTTGCTTAGTTCGACAGCGCCCCCGCTGTTCGGTATCGTGAGATGTACGCCCGAAACACTAACGTCCGACCTCATCCCAGGCGGCGTGCCGCGGTCGGTCGGGAAACCCTCGTGTCGGGCGGGGGACACGTAGTGTCCCCGAATGCCGAGACGGCGGAAGCCATCACGACGAATCGAGTATGTCGCACACCCGGGTTCTCCGGTCCGTCATCGCTGCCCAAAGGGCTGCTCGGTCGGGGACTAAAGGTGCGCAACGTACCTACACTGTCGAGCGGTAATCCTCTTTCGGCTTTCAGACCGTGTAGTCATCTTCCCGAACCTGTGCGTAGCCGCCGTTACGGAAGCGGAACTTCCGCCATTTGTATTCGCCGAACAGTTTCGCACCAGTCAGGCCAGCGTACACCGCCTCGTAGGGGGTGAAGCCGTCGTCGCCCTGCACGTCGCTGACCAACCCGAAGATGGTGTCCCAGTCGTTGGGTTCGTACCCGCGAACCATGTCGGCGAACACGCAGTTTCGGCGGATTTCGCTGCCGATGGCGCGGTGCCATTCGGCGTTGTACGCCCGCAATGCACCGAGGGCGGCGAGTCGCCCCGCGATTTGGCCGGTCCGAATGGCGACGTGGTCGCCGCCCTCGTGGAACGCCGAGGTCGCGCCCATCGCGCCGCCGACGACAGCGACGTTGGCCGTCGTCGGTGACTCGATGGGACGCGTCGAAGAGATGGGATAGGTCTCGGTACCGCCGGACTTCCCGCGGTCCTCGACGAGCGGGAAATTCGCAAGGTCGTAGCCCGGATACACCTCCTCGATGAGTCTCTTGATGTAGGTGTTGCCCTGTGGGACTCGTTCGTCCTCGTCGTGGAGCAACCGATAGGCCTCGCGGTTTGACACCTCATCGAGGTCCATCCCGATGGGCATCGTCAGTCCCACTCGTGCGACGGGCTCGTCGTTCGGGAACACCCACGGATAGGCGGTGTGGCCGGGCATGTACCCCCACCAGAACTTGATTCGGTCGCGTTCGAACAACTCCTCGGGGAGTCGGCGGTACTCCTGGTAGGCGATGTGGTTGGCCGTCCGGGATTCGAGTTTTGCCATCTGGTCGTCGGCGAGCCACTTCTCCAGCACCGTCCCGGTAATCGTCCGCTGGGGGCCGTCGGCGAGAATCAGATACTCCGTCTCGATTTCTGTGCCGTCGCGCAGCGTCAGCGTGTGTGAAGGCGTGCCCGTGAGGTCGGAATCGACCGATGCGACGCCGGTTCCGACGCGGTACTCGGCGCCGGCGTCTTCGGCACGTGACCGGAGCCAGTCGTCGAATCGCGCGCGGTGGACGGTGAATCCGAAGTTCGGATAGGTGGCGTCTATCCCCGTTTCGGTCATCTCCAACGTCTCGGAGGGGCCGATGAACTCCGCGGCGTCGAGTTCTTGGTGTTTGACATGGTCCGGAATCGGCTCGTCGAGGTCCATCAGGTCGACCCAGTAGTCGAGGATGCCGGCAGCGTCCGTCGAATCGGGTCCGAGTTCCTCGCGGTCCGCTCTGGGGACGCCCTTCTCGATGACGACGGCGTCGGCGCCCTCGCTGGCGGCCGCGTAGCCGGCCGAGGACCCGGCCGGGCCGCCACCGACGACGGCGACGTCTACCTGTTGCATACTGCCTTCCGTGAGCGGATGGGGCTTAAGCCCTAGTACTCCGGTTCTTCCTCGGGGACGCCTTCACGTTTGTTCACGACACGAGCCCAGACGAACAGCGCATCGGAGAGGCGGTTGAGATACGCGACCGCGGCGCCGTTTACGGGTTCGTCGGAGGCCAACGACACCGCCCGTCGCTCGGCGCGTCGACAGACTGCTCGGGCGTGGTGGAGTTTCGACCCGGCGTCGCTGCCGCCGGGGAGGATGAAACTCTGCAGCGGGTCGAGTTCGTCGTCGAAGGTGTCCATCCAGTCTTCGAGTTTCTGGACGTGGTGTTCCTCGAGATGCGGGGCGTCGGCGTCCTCACGGTCGGGATTGGCGAAGTCGGCCTGAATGATGTGGAGGTGGTTTTGAACCGCGCTCAGTTTCTCGTCGATGTCGTCGTACCCAGAGGGACGAATCCGTCCGATGACGCTGTTGACCTCGTCGACGGTGCCGTAGGCCTCGATTCGAGCGCTGGTCTTCGAGACGCGGGACATGTCTCGAAGGTCGGTCATTCCCTCGTCACCGCGACCGGTGTAAATCTTCATGTCGAGGCGTTCGGCCTCCGGTGGCTTATAACTCGCTGCCGAGGCAGTCGTCACGACTCGTCGTCGGCGGCTTCGTCGTTCTCCGTGGGAACGAGGAAGAAGTACGCGAGGACGCCGAAGGCGACGCCGAGTCCGAGTCCCAACTCGACGCCGAGGCGAACCTCACCCAGCAGGAACCCGCCGATGGCGGTGACGAGAAGCGCCAGGGTGAAGAACGTCGCTGCGCGCGTGAGGTCGTCGGTCACGAGGCTACTCATGACACGCCGTAGCGGTGGCTACCGGGTAAAGTGTGCGTTTCGACCAAAGAGAGAAACCAACGCCAAGCATCCGCGCGAGCGAAGCGAGCGCGGTTTGCTGAAAAGAGCGCTTCGCGCTCTTTTCGCATGACGAAAGACGCCAGAGGCGTCTTTCGAACCACTCCGGACGCGACCGAAGGGAGCGTCCGGGTTGTTTTTCCCCACGTTTTTGCGACCGAGTGGTGCCCGCAGCGCGCCGGAGGCGCGCGAGGACACCCGAGGGAGTAAAAAGTGGGTGTTCCTAGAAGCCTTACCCTGCAGTTCGCGGGCGATAATCATCTTCTGGATTTCGGTGGTGCCCTCGTAGATTTGGGTGATTTTGGCGTCACGGTAGAACCGCTCGGCGTCGAAGTCGTCGACGAAGCCGGAGCCGCCGTGAATCTGAACACACTCGTTGGCTGCCTTGACGGCGATTCGGGAGGCGAACTCCTTGGCCATCGATGCGAGCATCGTGTTCGGCTGGCCGCCCGAGTCAACCTCCCATGCGGATTTGTAGGTGAGGTTGCGTGCGGCTTCAGCCTCGGTGTGCATGTCGGCGAGTTTGTGCTGGATGGCCTGGAAGTCCCCGATGGGGCGGCCGAACTGCTCGCGCTCTTGGGCGTACTCCAGTGCGCGCTCGGCGGCGCCCTTCGCGATACCGACGCCCTGTGCGGCGACGCCGGTTCGGGTGGCGTCGAAGAAGTTCATCTGCTGGAGGAAACCGGCACCTTCCGCGCCGACGAGGTTTTCCTCGGGGACGCGAACGTCGTCGAGGATGAGTTCGGCGGTGTCGGAGGCACGAATCCCCATCTTGCCCGTAATCTTGTCGGCGGTGAAGCCGTCGCGGTCGGACTCGACGATAATCTGTGAGAAGCCGTTGTAGCGGCCGTCGGCGTCGGGGTCTGTCTTACACAGGACAACGAAGAAATCACCAACACTGCCGTTGGTAATCCACATCTTGTTCCCGTTGATTACCCACTCGTCGCCGTCCTTCTCCGCACGCGTCGACACTGACGACACGTCCGAACCCGTGTCAGGTTCCGAGATGGCGGCTCCGGAGATGGCCTCGCCCCGGGCAACGGGTTCGAGATACTCCTCTTTCTGCTCTTCGGTGCCGTATTCGAGTATGGCCTCGGTACCGAAACTCGTGGCGAGAATCGACAGCGCGATACCGGGGTCGGCCGCGAACAGTTCTTCGGCGATGAGCACCGAGTCGACCGCGCCGTAGCCGGCGCCGCCGTACTCGATGGGTATCGTCGCGCCACAGAGACCCATCTCGGCGGCCTCGTCGACGATGTCGTGGGGGAACTTCTCTTCGCGGTCGTACTCCTGTGCGTTCGGTCGGACTTCGTTGTCGGCGAAGCGCTTGACCTCTTCTTTGAGTTGTTGTTGCTCGTCGGAGAGCCCAAAGTCCATGATTGTTCAACAGCATTGCCACCACATAACACTTCTCAATTGACGCAATCGGTCGGATGGTCGACGCTTCAGTACGAAAACAAGCCGAGAAGGAAACGTTGAAACACGTTCCGAGTGTGGTCTCGCCTGCTAACAATGGAATTCGACGACATCGAGACCATCGCGGTGCTCGGGGCCGGCAACATGGGCCACGGCATCGCGGAGGTCGCCGCTCTTGCGGGATACGACGTGAACCTGCGGGACATCAAAGAGGAGTTCGTCCAGAACGGCTACGAGCAGATAGAGTGGTCGCTCGAAAAACTCGCCGAGAAGGAACAGATTTCCGAGGAGGAGTCCGAGAACGCACTCGACCGCGTGACACCGTACGTCGATGTCGAGGACGCTGTCGGCGACGCCGACTTCGTCATCGAGGCCGTCCCCGAGAAGATGGACATCAAGAAGGACGTCTACGGTGATGTCGAGGAACACCTCCCCGAAGACGCCATCATCACCTCCAACACGTCTTCGCTGTCGATTACCGACTTATCGGAGGTCACCGAACGGCCCGAGCAGTTCTGCGGGATGCACTTCTTCAACCCGCCGGTTCGGATGCAGCTGGTCGAGGTCATCTCCGGCGCTCACACCGACGAGGAGACGCTCGAAGCGACCGAGGAACTCGCCGAAGCGTTCGGCAAAACACCCGTTCGCGTCCGCAAGGACTCCCCCGGCTTCATCGTCAACCGCATCCTCGTGCCCCTCATGAACGAGGCCTGCTGGATGGTCTCGGAGGACGCCGCGACGAAGGAGGAAATCGACTCGACGACGAAGTTCGACATGGGCCTGCCGATGGGGTCGTTCGAACTCGGCGACCAGGTCGGCAACGACGTGACCTATCACGTGCTGGAGTACATGCACGAAGTGCTGGGTGAACCGTACGAACCCGCACCGTACCTCGAGGAAATCGTCGAGGAGGAGCGCTTCGGCAAGAAGACCGGCAAGGGCTTCTACGACTACGAGGAGGGCGACGGCCCGGACATTCCGACCGACGCCGGCAGCGAGGACATCGCCAACCGACTCGTCGCTGTAATGGCCAACGAAGTCGGCAACCTCGTCGGCAACGATGTCTCGAACCCCGCCGACATCGACGAGGCAGTCATGCTCGGTGCCGGCTTCCCGGACGGCCCGGCGAAGCTCGCAGACGACATGGGACTCGACACGCTCGTCGAGACGCTCGAAGAGCTGAGCGACGAGACGGGCCACCCCCGCTTCGAAGTCTCCGACGGCCTGCGTGAGGCCGCCGAGGACGGCGGCTTCCACGGTGGCGACGACGACGGCGAAGTCGAGTTCACCAACATCGAGATTCGACACCCCGGCGACATGGTCGGCCAAATCGTCCTCGACCGCGAGGCCCGGATGAACACCATCAACCCGGACCTGCTGGACGAACTCGCCGAAGCCATCGACCTGATGGAGGACGACGACGAGGTCCGTGCCCTCCTAATCACGGGCAAGGGTGACCGCGCGTTCTCCGCCGGCGCCGACGTGACTTCGATGGCCTCCAACGCCGAACCGCTGGAAGCCATCGAACTCTCCCGGAAGGGCCAACAGACATTCGGCAAACTCGAAGACTGCGACATGCCGGTCGTCGCCGGTATCGACGGCTTCGCGCTGGGCGGCGGCTTCGAGCTGTCGCTGTGCTGTGACTTCCGTATCGCCTCCGAGCGGTCGGAACTCGGCACCCCCGAGCACAACCTCGGTCTGCTCCCCGGCTGGGGCGGAACCCAACGACTCGGCCGCATCGCCGGCCTCGGCCGCGCCAAGGAAATCGTCTTCACCGCCGAGCGGTACGACCCCGAGACGATGTACGACTACGACGTGGTCAACGAAGTCGTCGAAAACGAGGAGTTCGACGAGCGCGTCCACGAGTTCGCCGCCGACCTCGCCGCCGGTCCGCCGGTCTCCCAGAAACTGACCAAGCGCGCGATGCACCGCGGCTTCGAGGACGTCGAAGCCGGTCTGGAACTCGAAGCCCAGGCGTTCGGTCACCTCATCGGCACGGACGACCTCATGGAGGGCATCACGGCCTTCATGGGCGACACCGAGCCCGAGTTCGAAGGCAAGTAACGTCGATTCCACCTCGATTTTTTCCGACGCCCGATAGCGGCCCGCTCCGAAACCGACAACCGACAGCCGCGTCTACCCGGACGTGATGGTCGGCTCCAGAACCCTGACGGCGCTCGCCGGGCTTCTCGCCAGCCTCGCCGTCAGCGTCGCGCTGTACTGGTATACGGGGTCGGTGCTGTTCTTCCTGTTCGTTCCCTTCGTTCCGTTCCTGTTCGGCTCCGGCGGCCTCACCGACGAATCGGCGCGACAGCCGAAACGGTGTGACAGGTGTGGGTTCAGGACGACCGAGGAGTCCTACGACTACTGTCCGCGGGACGGAAGCCGACTGATCGATACGGACGACGACTACTGAGGGCCTTCGATGTCGTCGTCTTCTGCACTGTCCTCCACTGATTCGGCTCCGGTGGAGTCAGTCACCTCCGACTCGGCCGCCACCGACTCCGCTGTGGCCGGGCTGCTGTGGTGTGACTGCCGCAGTGCGGCAGGTGAGACGACTATCGGCTGAATCGGCGTGCCGTCCAGTAGCTCCGGGAGGACGAATCGGGCGAAGTGAAACACCAACACGAGCAACAGTGGCCCGAGGAACAGCCCGTACCAGCCGAACAACAGCGGTCCGAGGATGTAGGCGACCATCACGAGACCGACGTGGAGGTTGCGGCCGGAAACGTACGGGCGCAGGAGGAGGTCCGGAATGAAGTCGATGAGAATCCCGGAGACGACGAAAAACACCACGGGAAACCACAGCGGGTCACCCCGAAGCAGAGCTTGGCCGAACAGCAATCCGCCGACGGGGACGTACACCAGTTTCATTCCGACCACTGGAACGAGACTGGTGACGCCGACGAGGATTCCCAATAGCGCCGGGTACGGGACTGCGAGCGCGGGCGGGGCGACGATGTTCAGCAGGCTGTAGGTGATGGTTCCGATGACCGCCGCGATGACGGCGTTGAGGATGTTGCCGAAGTAGACGCTCTTGAGGTCGCGGTCGACCGCCGTGCCGTAGGCGTCGAGGACACCCGCCTCGTCGCCGAAGACGTCGCGTACCCAGCGGGCGAGTTTCGGTCCGTCACGGAGCAGGTAGAACGTGAGCGCGAGCGCAACGAACAGATGCAGAAGCACCGAGACGACGAAGGGGAGGTAGTCGTAGATTCCGTCGAAGACGACGAGGAGTGCGTCGACGACGTCGGGGTTTTGAAACAGGGTCGCCGGGTCTTCGACGAGGGCCGACACGTCGAAGTACGGCGAGACGATGCTCTGGACCGGACCCAGGTCGACGGTTTGAGCGAGCGTTCTGAGTTCCTGTAACGCGACGGCGGTCGTGTACGCCAACAGGAAAACGACTGGGACGGAGAGACAGAGGAGCGAAGCGGCCGCGGCGAACGTCGGACGGAGGTGTCCACGGAGGTGTCGGTACAGCGGCCGCGAGACGTAGTACAGAAACAGAGCTGTGACGACCGTCCCGACGAAGACGTAGAACGTCGCGGCGACGACGACGGCGAGGGCGAAGCCGACGCCCCACCACCCCAATCGGCCGCGGGAGGATTCGCTGACCATATCCCACCCCGGACCCCGACGATTAAAAATCCGACCCGCCGATGGCCTTACCACCCCCGCCCGCGAACGGCCGTCGATGAGTTCCCTGGGGCCGGCGGTGTTGGACGACAGCGTGGTCGCGCTCGTGTTGGCGGCGGCGCTGGGGCTGTTTCTCGGCCTCGAACGCGAGTGGTCCGAGAAGACCGCCGGCATCCGGACGTTCTCGCTCGTCAGCCTCTCTGCGGCGGTGTTTACCATCCTCGAGGAACCGCTGTTGCTCGTCGCCGGGGCGTTGCTAGTCGTCGCGTTGGGCGTCGTCCTCGGCGTGCAGGGGCTGCTCGGACAGGTCGACACCCTCTCGCTTACGACCTCGGCGTCGCTACTGGTCGCCTACGGCGTCGGAGCGTTGGTCGCCTCGGGATTCGTCGTCGAAGGCGTGACCGTCGCCGTCGTCTCCTCATTCGTCCTCGTGTTGCGGGAGGAACTCCACGGCGTTGCCGACGCGCTCTCGCGGGAGGAGGTCCGCTCCGGAACCGAGTTCGCCATCCTCGCGTTCGTCGTCTACCCGCTGTTGCCGACCGGCGAGCAGAGCCTCTCGGTCGCCACGCTCTCCGTGTCGTTCGAACCGCGGGTCGTCTGGCTGATGGTCGTCTTCGTCGCCGGAATCGGCATCGTCAACTACGCCATCGTCAGGATGTACGGTAGTCGCGGCATCGTCGTGACGGGATTTTTCGGCGGGCTGGCCTCCTCGACCGCCGTCGTCGGGGCGATACTCGACCACGTCGGCCAGAACCGGGAGGTGACCGACTACGGCGTGGCTGCTGTGCTGTTGGCGAACGCCTCGATGGCGCTCCGGAATCTGGCCATCGCTATCGTGTTCACGCTGGGCTCCGGGGTACTCTACGAACCGCTGATTCCCCTCGGTGCGGTCATCGTGGGTGCTGTCGTCGTCGCGGCGACTACCGCGGATTGGTCGGCAACAATCGAGATGGAACTTGACACGCCGTTTACACTCCGGTACGCCCTCGGCGTCGGCGCCCTGTTCCTCGCGGTGCTTTTGATTGGTGGGTTCGCGGAGGCACAGTTCGGCACGGGTGGACTGTACGTCGCTGCACTGCTGGCAGGGCTCGTCTCCAGTGCCGGAGCGGCCGCCTCCGCGGTCGTCCTCTACTCCAACGGGAGCATCACGGGAACGGAGGCGACCGTCGCCATCCTGCTGGCGACCGCCGCCAGCATCGCCGTGAAAGCGGGGCTGTCGGCGATGTCGCCCAATCGGGATTTCGCCCGGAGCGTTCTCCTCCGAAGCGCTGCGGTGTTGGGCGTCGCCGCCGCCGTGACTGCACTTGTTCTCCTCGCGTGAATCGAAGGTGTGAACTATTAACACGCGACTCGCCCAATATCGTGTATGGACCGCGAGACGACGACGCCGCAGGTCGACGAGTTACCCGGACCGAAGGCCCGAGAGCGGGTCGATTTCCATCGTTCGCTCGCCGCCCCGAGTACGTACGTCTACGAGTTCGTCTGGGACGTGACCGAACCCGCAATCGGCCCGTTCTGTACGGACGCCGACGGCAACGTCCTCATGGATTTCACGGGTCACGTCGGCGCCGCGCCGCTGGGGTACAACAACCCCGAACTGCTCGAACGGATGGACGCCTTCGACATGATAGACCCGGTGAAGATAGCCGGACAGGATTTCTATTCGACGGCGGGTGACCCCGCCGACGTGGATTTCCCGGGGCCGCCCGAGTTGATGGAGCGACTGGTCGACGCCTCACCGGAACGCTTCGATACGGTGTTCCTCTCGAACTCCGGCGCCGAAGCCGTCGAGAACGGCCTGAAAATCAGCTACGACCGGGCCGGCGGGAAGTACGCCATCACCTTCGAGGGGGCCTTCCACGGCCGGACGCTGGGGACGCTGTCGTTGAACCGCTCGAAGGAAATCTACCGCCGGGAGTTCCCCGAAATCGGGCCCGTCCACGACGTGCCGTTCTGTCGGGACGAGAGCTGTACGGCGGCGACGTGTGAGTGTGGGTTCTTCGCTGGCGACACCACGAAGCTCAGGCGGATGTTGAACCCCGAGACGGGGTACGTCAACGCCGACGAGGTGGCGTATCTCATCCTCGAACCGATACAGGGCGAAGGGGGCTACCACGTCCCCAGCGACGCGTTCATGCAGGAGGTCGCCGACATCTGTGACCGACACGACATCCTGCTCGTCGCCGACGAAATCCAGTCGGGAATGGGACGTACCGGCGATTTCTGGGCGTCGGACGGTTTCCCCGTCGAGCCAGACGTCATCTGTGCGGCCAAGGGTGCCCGCGTCGGCGCAACCATCGCCAACGAGGCGATTTTCCCCGAAGAGGAGTCGCGACTCTCCTCGACGTGGGGTGCCGGCGACATCGTCGACTCGATGCAGGGCGCGCTCACCATCGACGTGATTCACGAAGAGAGCTTACTCGACAACGCCGTCACTCGGGGCGGGCAGGCGACCGCGGAACTCGACGACGCGACCCTTCCGGGAGCCATCGACATCAGGGGTCGGGGGCTGATGCTCGCCGTCGAGTTCGACACCAAAGAACGCCGCGACGACGTACAGGACGAAGCGATGAAACGTGGCCTGTTGACGCTCGGCTGTGGTTACAAGACGCTCCGGCTACTGCCGCCGCTGGACGTTCGGGAACGCGAAATCACGATGGCAATCGAGTTGCTGTCGGACGCCGCGGAAGCGGCCGCCTAATCGTATTTAGAACTGATACCGACGTGCGTTGTCGTCCTGCGGCGGGTACTGGTCACTCACGCCGCCGGCACCGCCGGTCATCTCCTCGAACGTCATCCCCGAGAGGTACTCGTCGTAGGTGACGTCGTACCCGCTCCGGAGGTGGAAATCGAGGTTGCCCGTCTCGACGGCACCCTGAAACAGGGTGTGCACCGCACGCCGGAGGAGTTCGTCCACGTCGTCGGGGTCGTAGGCGCAAGCGAGCATCGCGAGTTCGTTGCGCGTTTCGGCGTCCAGTTCCACGGTGAGTTCCTCGCCCAACTCGGCGTAGGTCGCTTCGATGTCTTCGGAGAGGTCGTCCAGTCCCATACCGCTCGGTCGGTCCGGGTCGGGGAAGTGGGTTTCGTTCAACGGAACGTCCGACTCCGAGACCGCCGGAACCGTCACACACAAACGCCGGGCGGGGAAAGCGGAGGGTGATGACTGACGCCGCCGAGTATCTCCCCGAAGACACCGACGCGGTGCAGTCGGCGCTCGTCGAGTGGTACGAGGCCGACCACCGAGAGTACCCCTGGCGGCAGACCGAAGACCCCTACGAGATTCTGGTCTCGGAGGTGATGAGCCAACAGACCCAACTCGACCGCGTGGTCGCGGCGTGGACCGATTTCCTCGAGGAGTGGCCCACCGTCGAAGCCCTCGCCGCCGCCGACCGCGCCGACGTGGTCGGCTTCTGGACCGACCACTCGCTGGGGTACAACAACCGCGCGAAGTACCTCCACGAGGCCGCCAACGAGGTTCTCGAAGAACACGACGGCGAATTTCCGGAGACGCCCGAAGGCCTACAGGAGTTGATGGGCGTCGGTCCCTACACCGCCAACGCCGTCGCCTCCTTCGCGTTCAACGACGGTGATGCGGTGGTCGATACGAACGTCAAGCGCGTGCTGTATCGGGCCTTCGACGTGCCCGATGACGACGACGCATTCGGGGCCGTGGCGTCGAGGCTGCTGCCCGACGGCCAATCGCGCGTCTGGAACAACGCCATCATGGAGTTGGGTGGTGTCGCCTGTGGGAAGACGCCCCGGTGTGAGGAGGCTGGCTGTCCGTGGCGAGCATGGTGTCACGCCTACGAGAGCGGCGACTTCACGGCCCCGGACGTGCCCACACAACCCGAATTCGAGGGGTCGCGTCGGCAGATGCGGGGTCGCGTCGTCGCGACGCTTCGGGAGTTCGACGAACTCACCCTCGACGAACTGGGGCCACGCGTCCGCGTCGACTACACACCAGACGGCGAGTACGGCCGCGAGTGGCTCCGTGGACTGCTCAAAGACCTCGAAGCCGACGGACTGGTCGAACTCGACGACGAGGACGAAACGCCCGTCGCAGGACTGCGAAAGTGACCACATCCCATTTATTCCCACCGCGCCAACGCGCGGTATGACCGACGTACGAGTGGCCGCCCTCGTGGGCAGCCTCCGCGACGACAGCTACACGCGGTTGGCCTGCGAGGAGGCGCTTGACGCTGCCGGCGAGTTCGACGGCGTCGAGACGGACTGTATCGACCTTCGAACGTTCGACCTCCCGGTGTACGACGCCGACGAAGACGACGCCGGGGACGCCGAAGTGCTCAGAGAGCGGGTACAGGCCGCCGATTCGGTGATTTTCGGCACGCCCGTGTATCACGCCTCCTACTCCTCGGCGCTGAAGAACGCCCTCGATTACTGCGGCTTCGACGAGTTCGAGGATACGACCGTCGGCCTGCTGTGTGTCGCCGGCGGGTCGTTCCCGACGACGACGCTGGACCACCTGCGGTCGGTCGGCCGGTCGGTCAACGCGTGGGTCGTCCCACATCAGGTCGCACTGCCGCGCGTCAGCAACACCTTCGAGGACAGCGTACTGACTGACGACGACGCCCGAAAGCGCATCCACACTCTCGGCCGACGGATGGTCGAGTACGCCAACATCGAACCCGACCCACGGACGATGGAGGCCGAACAGAACGTCGGCGCCGACGACTGATACGGATTGTTGTAACGATGTAGGGGTCAGCGCCAGTATAAGCGGCGCTGACTGGTAAAAGACTACGACAATCCGTATGAATTAGGCCTCGGGACCCTCCCATCTGGCGAGGACGGCACCGGAGTCGCCGCTTTCGGCTTCCCAGATGATCCGGACGACGGCGTTCGGCGGTGCGTCGACGGCGACGGAATCGCCGGCCGCCACTTCTCCCTCGAAGGGGCTGGTCGTCGTCCGGTCGTCGGTGGTTACCACGACTTCGAGTTGGGCGCCTCGGACGGTGTCACCGCCCTCGTGGGTGATGGTGACCTCTTCGGCGGCGCTGTCGTAGTCGAAGCCCCACGACACGTTCGGGGCAGGGGATGGGGTACCACCGCTCGAGCCGTTCGTGAGGATGACGCCAGTCAATTCCCCGCCCCCGCTTTGAGCCTCCTCGGGCGGGGCGTCGATAAGGCCGGCCGTCCCCACGTCGATTGGCCCGATGACGAATCGTGAGACGCCGTTTCCGACAGGTTCGAACGACGCTCTTCCGGTTTCAGTCGGGTCGTTCGACCGCCCGGAGACGTAGTACCAGTCGGCGTATTCGAGAAACGCCTCGTTGGCGAAGGCGTGGTAGGCAAACGCCTCGGCTTCAGCGTCGTAGACGGGGGCGATGAACGCCGCCATCGTCTCCCCGGAGAGGTCCCGACTCACGCGGAGTTGGGAGGGGTCGTCGGTGTCACCCTCGTAGGCGTACTGGAAGGTGAACGTCGCTTCGGGGTCCTCGTAGGTTATTTTTTCTTCGTCGCCGGAGACGGACGCGTCGCCGTCGACCATCCCGGGGTAGTCGACGACGGCGCCGTCTCGGAGTACCCCCTTGTCGTCGGAGTCGCTGCCGTCACCGTTGCCGTCGGTCGGAAGCGAGGAATCGTCGATACAGCCAGCGGCCGCGACTGCTGCGGTCGAACCGAGAAGGGCGAGCAAGCGCCGTCGTTGGAGGGCGGACATACGCCGGGGTGTGGTCGCCACTCACTAAATACCCCGGTGATAACCCACCGTGTTCCGTCCCGGAACCCTCATACAGCGACCCCACCAACGTCGATACGTGACGCAGTGGGTCGAAAATCCGAGCGGTGGCCGTGCCCGCGGGCCGCGCGGACTCGCTCGGGCGTGGGTCGAGGTGCTACTTCGACCGAGACGGTTCTTCGAGAACGGGGTCGCACCCGGCGACCAGGCACCGGGGTTGACCTTCGCCATCGCCGTCGCCATCGCCTACGTCGGCGGTCGACTGCTCCTCGCCCCCGAGACGCTGTCGGGGTACGGTCGCATCGCCGCGGCGACGGAAAGCGTCTACCTCTCGGCGGCGGTTGTCCTCGTCGCGGCCTGCTTTCTCGTTGCACCGCTCGTGTTGCACCTCGCGGCCGCTGCCGGGACGCTGGCGTTGATTCCCGTCGCCGAGAACCGCGGCGGCGTCAGCGAGACGGTTCAAATCATCGCCTACGCGGCTGCTCCCGGCGCGTTCGCGGCGATTCCGGTTCCGGCGATACAGGCACTCGCCGCCCTGTACGGCTGTATCCTGCTGGTCGTCGGAATAAGCGTCGTCCACGAGACGCCGATGCCGCGGGCAGTCCTCGCCGCCAGCGTGCCCGCGCTGTTCGTCTTCGGGTTCGCCTTCGGCGGCATCGGGGCCTTCGAGGCCGCCGTCGGCATCGACATCACGCCGGACCCGCGGTAGCGGATAGAATCCGACAACCGTTTTAAGCCCCGACTGTACGTTCACAGTAATGCCCGACTGTATCATTTGCGGCACGTCTTCCGACGGGCCGATTTGCGATGTCCACCAGGAGGACGTCGTCTTCGAGTTCAGAGGCGACCAGCCCTCCCAACTGACCCCAGGCCGTTTCTACCGGGGGACCGTCGACGGCTACGCCGAGTTCGGCGTGTTCATCAACATCGGTAACGTCACCGGACTACTCCACCGGAGCAAACTCGACCGCCGACTCGAGAGCCTCGACTGGGAGGTCGGCGACGACGTGTTCGTCCAAGTGAACAACATCCGAGACAACGGCGACATCGACCTCGGTTGGTCCATCCGCCAGTCCGAACGAGAGTTCCGCGGCGTTCTCGTCGACTCGCCCGACGGCGACTATCTCGCCGACGAGTACGGCGAGGACGACGAAGCGGAATCCGAGGAGAGCGACACCGAGGCATCGACCGAGGAGTCCGCCGCCGAGTCGGAATCAGGACGGGAACCGGAGACGGCCACCGAGGAGGCGACGGAGGACGAGCCGGCCGAAGCGGAACCGACCGAGGCGAAGGCCGACGAACAGACCGGCGGCAATCCGAGCGACGAGGAACTCGCCGACATCGCGGCCGAAGACGAACCGGTCACCGAAGAGAGCGACGCCGCCGGAAGTGAGACCGACGAAGCCGAAGGCGACATCGACCGCGTGCCGGTAGAGACGCTCCGAGAGCACGTCGGCGAAGTCGTCCGGCTCGAAGGCGAAGTCGTCTCCGCCCGACAGACCTCCGGCCCTACGGTGTTCGAACTACGCGACGAGACCGGCGTCGTCGACTGCGCGGCCTTCGTCGAAGCCGGCGTTCGCGCCTACCCCGACATCGAGGCCGACGACTACGTCCGCCTCGACGGCGAAGTTCGTCTTCGACGCGACGAAATTCAGGTCGAAACCGAATCCCTCGTCGAACTCGAGGCCGACGCCAAAGCGGAGGTCGAACAGCGGATGGACGACGCCCTCGACGACCAGGCCAGCGCGGACTCCGTCGAGTCACTGGCCGACGACGCCGCCATCGAAGCCATCACCGACGACATCAGCGACGCGGCGACGACCATCCGCCGTGCGGTGCTGGAATCCCGACCCGTCGTCGTCCGCCACGACGCGACGACCGACGGCTACGTCGCCGGCGCCGCCGTCGAGCGGGCGATTCTCCCGCTCGTCAAAGAGCAGCACGCCTCCGCCGACGCCGTCTACCACTACTTCGACCGACGACCGCTCGAAGACGGCGTCTACGACATGAACGACGCGACGAAGGACGTGACCCGGATGCTCGGCGACCGCGAGCGTCACGACGAGAAACTCCCGCTTTTCGTCTTCGCCGCCGCCGGTTCGACCGCCGCCTCCACGGACGGCCTCGAGTTGCTCGACATCTACGGCGCCCCGCGGGTCGTCCTCGACGGCCGGCCCGCCGATAGCGAAGTTGTCGACGAAATCGACTCGCTCGTCACCGTCGCCGAACGGACCGCGACGACAGTCGCGGCCAACGTCGCTGCCGCCGTCAACGGCGACGTTCGCGACGACCTCACCCACCTGCCGGCTATCAGCTACTGGGACGACACGCCCGAGGTGTACGTCGAGTTGGCCGCCGAGGCCGGCGTCGACGATGACACCGCCGCCGAACTCCGAGAGGCAATCGCACTGGAGGCGTTCTATCAGTCCTACGAGGACAAGCGCGAACTCATCGTCGACCTGCTGTTCGAGAAGCGAACCGGACTCGCAGCACAGGTCTCCGAGCAGTTCGGCCGGAAACTGGAAGACGAACTCGAGACCGCGACCGCGAACCTCGACGAGCGGAGCGTCGACGGTACCACGGTGGCAGTCCTCGACACCGACGCTTACACCCACACCTACGACTTCCCGCCGACCCGACTCCTGTTGGACGAGCTCGCCCGACGGCTCGACGTCGATGCCGTCGTCGGCGTCGCGACCGACGAACTCCACATCCGCACCGACGCGGCGCTGGATTTGGAGGCCATCGTCGCTTCGCTGCAACTCGAATCGCCGGAGGCCGGCGTCGACAACCCCGGTGCCCGCGAACCGAAACTCGAGTTCCTCGCCGGCGAGCGCGACGCCGTCCTCGACACGCTCATCGACGCCCTTGCCGAACAGGTCGTCACGGCTTCGGCCTGAGCGGTCCTCTCGCTTCTGCAGTTCGATACGAGCCACCGCCAGCGGCGGTTGGGTTTTACCACCGGCGGCCCAACGAGTGGTATGCGCCGACGGACCGTTCTCGCGGCTCTCGCGGCGGGACTCGCCGGCTGTAGCGGCGGCCGGGAGTCCGAACCGACGCCGACGGTAACTCCGGTGGGCGTCCCGGCCGAGGACGGCAGCGATAGCGGTCCACTGTCGCCGGCGGACTCGCGATTCGACGCCGACACCCCCACGCCAGAGGGAGTCAGGTTGTTCCACCAACTGTCCGGCGACGAGAAGATGGCCGTAGAGCCGAACCGAGAACTGTTCACACCCGAGGCACCGAGCGCGCCGATACGTCTTCGGAACGACCGCGACACGGCGCTGTACGTGTCGTCGGGGTGGGGATTACGGAAGTTCACTGGCTCGCGGTGGGTCCGAATCCTCGCGCCACACATCAACCGCGGGGGGCTCACGTCGGTCGACCCGAACAGCGTGTGGCGTCGTCGCCACAGTATCACGAACGTGTTCAGCCTTCCGGTGTTGGGACCGGGACTGTACGCTCGCATCGAGGACGTTCGCATCGATAACGGGGAAATCGGTGGCGAGAGTGTTCCGCTCGGCGCGCTGTTCGAGGTATCCGGAACCGACTACGAGGTACGGCCCGCGGGGTCGCCGCGAATCGACGGCGACGTAGCCACGCTGGTCCGGAGTCCACTCGCCGAACGGACGGTCGTCTTCGAGCGCGTCGACGACGACCCGGAGAGCGCGGTCCCCGTGATTCCGGAGGTCATCGGCGCGATACCGATGTTCCGGGATACGATTCCGCTGCTGTCGGAGGTCCGTTCGGTTCGAATCAACACTGCGTCGGCGCCGCTGGTGTTTCAGTACCTCGCGGAGGCACCCGTCAGAGCAGTCGACGTGGGTCCGGAGACGCGTCTCGAACACGACGGAATCGTCTTCACCGTCCGGACCGTCGACGCCGAGGACCGCTAGCCACTTACCGTCGGGCCCCGTTGTCCCGGCAACGAATGAGCGCGGACACGGAGCCGGACCCTGCGGAGACGGAGGCCTTCGAGCGCGTCTGTGAGTCGCTGGTAGCTGACATCCTCGCCGGCGACATCGACCGCGAGAACCTCGAAACCGCCAAGATGGACGCCTGCCGGGAGTACTCCTCGCCGAAGGTGCCGAAGAACACCGAGTTGCTGGATTACGCCCCCGATGAGCGCCGCGAGGAGCTAGAGCCGATTCTCCAGCGCAAGCCCGTCAGGACCGCCTCCGGCGTCTCTCCCGTGGCCATCATGACTTCCCCGCACACCTGCCCCCACGGGAAGTGTCTGTACTGCCCCGGCGGGCCTGCCTCGGAGTTCTCCTCCTCGCAGAGCTACACGGGCGAGGAACCCGCCGCGGCCCGTGGCGTCCAGAACGACTACGACCCCTACGGACAGGTGACGCTGCGGCTCCACCAGCTCCGGAACATCGGCCACCCCGTCGACAAAGTCGAGCTCATCCTGATGGGCGGGACGATGACCGCCCGCTCTCACGACTACCAGGAGTGGTTCGTCAAGCGCGCCCTCGAAGCGATGAACGACTACGACCTCGACAGCGAGCCGAACCCCAGCGAGGAGGAGTCGTTCAAACCGGACCCCGACGATGTCGAGTTCCGATATCTCGAAGACGTTATCGCCGAAAACGAGACCGGCCAGATACGCAACATCGGCACCACCTTCGAGACCAAGCCGGACTGGTGTGACCCCGAACAGATAGACCGCATGCTGGATGTGGGCGGGACGAAAGTCGAGGTGGGCGTCCAGACCACCTACGAACGCGTCAATCGGGAGATGCACCGCGGCCACGGCGTCCAGGCCAGCATTGACGCCAACCGCCGCCTCCGGGATTCCGCGTTCAAGGTCGGATTCCACATGATGCCCGGCCAACCCGGGATGTCCAAGGAGATGTGTCTGGAGGACTTCCGGGAACTGTTCGAGAGCCCCGACTGGCGGCCCGACTATCTGAAAATCTACCCGACCCTCGTCGTCCGCGACACCATCACCTACGACATGTGGCGCAACGAGGAGTACGACCCCCTCACCAACGAGGAGGCCGCCGAGTTGGTCGCCGAAATCAAGTCGATGATTCCGCGCTACACCCGCCTCCAGCGCGTCCAACGCGACATCCCCGCGGACTTCATCGACGCCGGCGTCTGGAAGTCGAACCTCCGGCAGTTGGCCCGAAAGCGGATGGAAGAACACGGCTGGAAGTGTGACTGCATCCGGTGTCGAGAAGTCGGCATGAACGACGAGGACCCCGAGAACGTCGAGATGGACGTGTTGACCTACGAGGTCGCCGGCGGCACGGAGCACTTCATCTCCTTCGAGGACTTCGAGAAAGACCTGCTCGTGGGGTTCTGTCGACTGCGGTTCCCGAACGACCCGGTTCGGCGCGAACTCGACAACGCCGCCCTCGTCCGAGAGCTCCACGTCTACGGCAACGAGGTCGGCGTCGGACAGGCCTCGGAAACCGACCACCAACACAAGGGCTACGGTCGCCGATTGCTGGAGAAAGCCGAACACATGGCCGCGGACGCTGGCTACGACAAACTCTCGGTCATCTCCGGAATCGGCGTCCGGGAGTATTACCGCGAGAAGTTGGGATACTACCAGGACGGCCCCTACGTCTCGACGCGTTTCTAAGCCACTTTCGCCGTGTAATCACTGCTTATTGGAGAATACGCTACGAATAGCTATATACTCGGACGGCGTATTCGATTCGACCGCAATGCGGTGTAATCATGTATCAAGAACGTCCGGAAGCACTGTCGTATCGTCGTCTGGCCACCGGTAGCGAACCGGTCCGACTCACCACGGTAACGAGGGGTGAGAACCGATGATAGAGGGCGCGTTCAACTATCCACGGGAGAGCGACGATGTCGTCAAGACGGTCGTCATCGGTGGGTTGTGTCTGTTGTTCGCGTGGCTTCTCGTGCCCGGATTCCTCGCGCTCGGCTACATCCTCCGAGTCATCGACCGTACCTCGGAGGGTGACGACGAACCGCCGGTGTTCGACGACTACGAGGCGATGATAATCGACGGCGCGAAGGCGTTCGTGATTCTCTTCGCGTACAGCCTGCTGCCGGCCATCGTGGCGTTTCTCGCCATCGGCATCGGGTTCCTCGGCATCGCGGGCGGAGAGAACACGGCCGCACTCGGGGGGCTCGCACTCGCCGCTGGCCTCTTGGTGGCGTTCGCGCTCAACCTCGTCGTCGCGTACGTGACGCCGGCCGCCCTGGCGAACTACACCGAGACGCGCCGTATCGGGTCGGGCTTCGAGTTCGGCACGCTCCGGGGGGTCCTCTTCGACCGACGGTACGCCGTCGGTTGGCTGACTGCCCTCGTGATGGTTCTCATCGGCGGGGTCATCGCCGGCGTGTTGAACGTCGTCCCCGTGTTGGGCTCCATCGTGGGCGTGTTCGTGTCGTTTTACTTCGTGGTCTCGGCGTACTACGTCATTGGCCACACCTGGAGCGACGTTCGGTCGAGTGACCCGCCGGAACCCGACACCGTCGGTGGCGGCACCGAGGCCTGACTATCCAACCCGCTGACGCTTTCCTCCACCCGGCCGACGCACTGGGTTGATACCGCCGGCGCCCGTACGAACGAGTATGGCGCGACCCGTTGCCGACGGCGTGTACCTGCTCGGAGTCAGTTGGCCCGAGCCGGTCGGCTCGAACGCCTACCTCGTCGACGACGGCGAGGTGACACTCGTCGATGCCGGGTTGCCGATTCCGCGCCGCTCGCTCGACGGCGAACTCCACGACGCCGGCTACGGGGCCGCCGATATCGACCGCATCCTGCTGACCCACTACGACGTCGACCACGTGGGCGGTCTGGCCCGACTCGACGTCGACGCCCCCGTCTACATCGGGGCGGCCGACGCGGACCTCGTTCGCCGTCGATGGTCGCCACCGTGGAACCATCACAAGGGAGCCTTTCACCGCCTCGTCAGGCGGCTGTACTCGCTTGCGGAAATCGACCTCCGAACCGTCGAAGACGGCGACCGAATCGGAGGGTTCCGGGCGGTTCACACGCCCGGTCACAACCCCGGACACACCGTGTACCTCAACGACGGCCTCGACGCAGGATTGCTGGGCGACCTCGTCTGGGAGTCCGACGGCCACTTCGTCGCCCCGCCGTGGCTGGATTCCTACGATACCGACTGCATCGCTGACAGCATCCGCCGGGTCGCAGGAGAGTCGTTCGAACACGCCTGCGTCGGCCACGGACGGCCGGTCTCTCCCGGTGGGAGCGACCGGCTTCGGGAACTCGCGGCAGAGTTGTAGGGCGAGCGCGCGCTTTTGAACGCGCCGAACCTACTCCCAGTATGAACCTCGCCATCGTCGGCGCCGGGGCCTCGGGCGCCGCGGCCGCCTACCACCTCCGGAGGACGGATTGGAACGTGACCGTCTTCGAGAAGTCCCGGGGCGTCTGTGGCCGTGCCGCGACCCGCCGGAAACACGGCTGTACCTACGACCACGGCGCCAACTACGTCAAATCCGGCTCCGACCGCGTGGACCGACTGCTCACCGAAACGTTGCCGACCGATGGATTGGCGGACATCGAGGCGCCGGTCTGGACGTTCGGCGCCGACGGCAAAATCGGCCCGGGCGAAGACCGAGACGAACACAAGTGGACCTACGAGGCCGGCATCACACAACTCGCAAAGCGACTGTTCGCCGAGACCGACGCCGAGATACGCTTCGAGACGCGAGTGGGGCGCCTCGACTGCGATGGCACAATCTGGCGACTCCACGACACCGACGGCGAGGCACTCGGCGCCTTCGACGCGGTACTTCTCACGCCGCCGGCGCCACAGACCGCCGACCTCCTCGCGGCGTCCTCGTGGGACGACGCCCGACTCGATGAACTCCACGACGCCGTCGACGCCGTCCCGTTCCGCACCATCTACACGGTCGTGTTGAACTACGATTTCGAACTCGACCATCCGTGGTACGCGCTGCTCGACACCGACCGGGAACACGAGGTTGGATGGGTGGCGCGTGAGGAACTGAAGCCCGGCCACGTCCCCGACGGACAGTCGCTTCTAATCGCCCAGATGTCGCCAGCGTGGTCCGTCGAGCGCTACGACGACCCGAGCGAGGAGGTAAAGGCAGATGCGGCGCGATTGGTCGCGGACCTCCTCGACGACGAACGGCTGGCGGACCCCGAGTGGACCGACCGACAGGGGTGGCGCTACGCGCTTCCGGACGACGGTGGGGACGCCGAGACGCTTCGAACTGCCGAGGAGGCCGGACTGTACGTCGCCGGCGACTGGACCGCAGGCGAGGGCCGCGTCCATCGGGCGGTCGAAACCGGACTCGACGCGGCCGAGCGCATCGCGGATTTCGAGTGACGCCCCCGACGCCTACACCCGAGCGAGCACCCAGAACGTCGCGATGCCGCCGACACCGACGACGAACCAGTAACTCGTCAGCCGATAGACGGTCGTCACGGCCAGCGCTTGGTCGGCGCTAAACGCCAACAGCGCCGTCAGGAGCACGACGAGCGAGCCCTCGATAGCGGCCAATCCGCCGGGCAACGGCGTCGACCCCGCGATGACGGTTACGGGGACGAGAAACGCCACCAACAGCAGCGATATCTCGAGTCCCAGCGCCAGCGCGGAGAAGTACAGCGGCAGCGCGAACAGTACCCACCCGACGTAGGCGAAGGCGACGGCAACGAGCAGGTCGCGTGGCGATTCGGCGATGAGGTCGATGGACTCGTACAGTCGGTCGATTCGGTTTCTGACCCCGTCGACGGTGAATCGGTGGGTCCGCGTTGCGAGTGGGGCGAACAGCCTCACGACCGCACGCTGGACGGCGTCCCGGTAGCGCCACGCGAGGACGATACCGACCGGGAGAGTGATGGCGAGTCCGAGCAGCAGCGCCGCGAACTGCTCGGTCCCCTCCGGGAGTTGCGACTGGAGCAACAGGTAGCCGAGGCCGACCAACCCGACGTTGAAGAACGGCAACATCCGCAACAGGTCGGCGGTGACGACGCTCGCGAGGCTCTCCTCGTAGTTCGCCTCGGTGTCCCGCGAGAGGATGTAGGCGATGAAGGGTTCGCCGCCGGCCTGCCCCATCGGCGTGATGTAGTTGGCGAACGTCGCGGCGTAAAACGTCACGACGAGTTTGCGAAACGGGACGGTGACGCCGGCAGCCCCCAACACGACCTGCCACGTTTTCGTCCACGCGAGGAGACACAGAAGCGTCGACGCGCAGGCGATGCCGACCCAGTAGAGGTCAGCCGTTCGCAACCGTTCGATGGTTCGGTCCCAGCCGATGACGGCACCGAGGAGGTAGACGAGAACCAGAGCGACCGCGAACCCCACGAGGAGTTTTAGCGTGGTGCCGCGGTCCATCGGCCACGCCATCCCCCCCATCGCTCCCGGTCACGACGTTCCCTCGCCGTCCTCGACGGCCCGCGGTGAGGCTCCTCCGGGTCTGACGGTGGCTCGATTCCGAACTGGTGTCGTCATCTGGACGAGGTGTTCGTCATAGCTGCCCTCACGCCTCGGTTTTCGTCACCTGATACCACTCCCCGTCCCACGTCAGGTAGTACTCGAGGAACGCTTTGACGGTGAGTACGCCGTGTCCGAGGTACACGAGCGGGACGAGGGAGACGGCCCACGTCGGGCGAACGACGCGGCCCTCGAGGACGTCCTTGAGCCAGACGGAGCCGACGATGGCCAAAACGAGGCCGTACGGGACGAGGAAGGCTGATTCGACGTCTTGGGCGACGAGGAAGGGAACCTGTGCGACGACGATGAGCATCAGCGCACCGGCGACCATGCTGCCGGCCGCCCGGCCGATAGAGAGGAGGTCGCTGAATCCGAGGTCGCCGTCGAGTGCTTCACGGGCGCGTGCGTCGGCGACCTCGACGTGGCCGATGCGCCAGCGTTTCCGTTGTCCCCAGAGGTCCCGGAGCGTGTGGGGTGCCTCCATCGTCGTCGTACAGCGTCGGTTCTGTCGGACGGTCAAATCCGCCCGATACACCTTATGCGAGAAGTCGATGTCCTCGGTGAGTTTGTCGTCGTATCCGCCGACGGTTTCGAACGCTTCGCGAGTGAACGCAGTCGAGGAGCTCTGACAGTGGGTGAAGCCGCCCAACTCGCCCAGTGCGTAGCCGGTCTGGACCGCGATGCGCTCACAGTACGCCAGCGTCTCGACGACGCCGTTCGGGCGTGGGATGCGTCGTCCCTGGAACACGTCAGCGTCGCCGAGGAGTTCCGTCATCGCCAGCGGGACGAACTCCGGAGAGACGCGTTCGTCGGCGTCGAAGACGGTGAAGTGGTCGGCGTCGCTCCACTCGACGGCGTAGTTGATTGCCCCTGCCTTCGACCCGGGGTTGCCGTTGACGAGGCAGGTGACGGATTCGTGTTCTTCGGCGAGGTCTTGGGCCTTCGCCCGCGTCCGGGGGTCGTCGGGTTCGGTGACGACCGCGACCGACAGGGAGTCGTACTCGCTGTCGAGGAGGCTCTCGACGCTAACCTCGACGATTTCGGCGTCGTTGTACGCCGGCACGATGGCACAAACGTCCGGCCCCGAGAGGACTTTCTCGTCGGCGTCGGGGTCGCGCCACACGTCGCGGACGACGAAGGCGCCGCCGACGACCATGATTGCAGTGGCGATGAACACCGAGACCGCTCCACCGAAGAAGTCGAAGGTAACCGAGAGGGACTCGATGGTGATGGTCACGAGTTCGACGCCGAAAACGATTCCGAGGACCAGCAGTCCGCCGATCCCACAGACCGTACCCGCGAGTTCGGAGACACGGCGTGGTGACGGAAGCATGTCGGTTACAACGGTCGCATCGGATTATCAACGTTGTGTATTATTCTGACTATGAAAGACAACCGCAAAACGGGCCTCTAAGAACCGTTTGGGCGTGGTATCGGGAGAACCAGTATGAAATACGATGAAAAACCGTCAGACATCTCGGGGCGACACAACGGCTCACCGATAGACGTACGCCGCCAGTTTTTCGCTCGCGTCCGACCGAACTGACGACCCGTGGAAGACGAGGCCGGCATCGAACTCGTAGTCGAGCAGTCGCTCCAGTGACCGCTCGGCCTCACCGATGTCGTCGGTGAACGTCTCCGGCGGCAGGTGGAAGTACCCCTTCGGGAGGCCACGTTGGTCGGCCCCCGAGAGGGCATCGGCCAGCACCGCGACCCCGCGTTCCTCGTCGACGAGGGCGTGTTGGTGGTCACGGTGGCCCGGCACGTGGACGGCCTCGAAAGGGCCGATTTCGTCGCCGTCGCCGTACCGGTGGTCGGGGTCGAACTCGGTGTCCAGTTCCGCACCCTCGGGAACGTAGGTTTCGACCCAGAGGTCCCGAACCACGGCGTCGAAGCCGCCGACGTGGTCGCGGTCGGCGTGGGTGATGACGAGGCGTTCGACGTCGATTCCCGTCCGAGCTATGCCGTCAAGCAGCGCATCGGTTGTGTTCGGAAGCCCGCAGTCGACGAGCGTTCCGTCCTCGAAGCAGAACGCCCGTATTCGGCCGGATTCGGTCCGAGTGCAGGTGATGTCGTAGACCCCCGGGAGGATTTCGGTGGGCATACTCGAACGTCGTCGCAGTCGCACATAGGTTCTCGGGGCCGTGACCCGAAGCGGACGTTTATAAAAGAGTTGTAATAGCCTTCTATAGACTAGGTTTTATTAATTATTCTGCGTAAATATGCTTCGGGGTCGAACCATGTACGAGACGAAACCAACCAGACGAGACGTTCTGAAAGGCGTCGTCGCGGGAGGAATCTCGGTTTCGGCTGTCGGAGTCGCTGGTGGGGAGCGTTCCCAACAGTACCTCGTTACGACGAGTGGACCGAAGGCACGAACACGGCTCGAACGTGAGGGGTTCACCGTCGTCCGCTCGCTCGCGGGTGGGGACGTACTCGTCGTTTCGGGTGCCGAATCACCGGCAGACGTAGCCGGTGTCGGAGTGGCCGTACGCAACGTCCGGTTGCGTCTCGAACGGCCCGTCGAGCGAGCGCCGCTTCCGGACCCGGCGGCGGATACCGAAAACGAGTCGCTGTATCCGGCCCAGTGGGACAAACAGAACACGAACGTCGCGGCGGCCCACGAGACGACGACCGGTGAGGGCGCGACGATTGCCGTCATCGACACCGGGACTGACCTCGACCATCCGGACCTCGCACCGAACGTCAGGTCAGGTGCGCTGTTCCGCCGCGTCGCTGGTCGGGGGGGACAATGTCGTCGATTCGCTCGTCGATGGCCAGTTCACTGGGGAGACAGATGTGCGGGTTCCAGATTCCGACCTCAAAGAGTTCGCGGTCAGGAACGCCGAGGGGACGGTCGTCGGCTACGAACCGGCGGGCTTCGACCTCGAAAGCCGGAACGCCTCCGACGACGTTGAGGGCCACGGGAGTCACGTCTCGGGCATCGCTGCTGCCTCCGTCGGCAAGGAGGTGTTCGAGGGGGGCACCGGCATCGCTGGAACGGCTCCCGACGCGACCGTCGTCCCCCACCGCGTGTTCTACTGGGAGCGACAGGAGGTCACGTACGAACCCGAGGAAGGAGTCGAGGAGACGCGGGAACTCGTGGTTACCTCCACGACGACGGCGGACATCCTCACGGCAATCGACTTCGCCGCCAACGAACTCGGCGTCGACGCGATGAACCTCTCCATCGGCACGCCACCGCTGCCGCCACAGGCCAACCGGGAGGGGTTCCGGCAGGCGTATCGACTCGTGGTCCAAGATGCGGTCAACGCCGGCAGCGTCGTCGTCGTCAGTGCGGGGAACAGCGATACGGCGTTGAACAAAGGCGGCGTGTTCACCGTTCCGAACAGCGTCCCCGGAGCGATGAGCATCGGGGCGACCGGCCCGAACCGCGAGCGGGCGTTCTACTCGAACTACGGCGCCAACGAACTCAGTCTCGCTGCGCCGGGCGGTGGCTACGAGACGCTGGCGAAGACTCTCGCCCAAGACACCGAGTGGGCGTTCCCGACGAACCTCGTCCTCTCGACCACACCGCTGGACATCTACGGTGCTGCCTACGCCTACTTCGCCGGCACGTCGATGGCAGCGCCACAAGTGACAGGCACCGCCGCGTTACTCGCGGCGACCGACAGTTCGTTGAACCCCGACCAGATACAGTCGACAATCGAACGAACAGCAGACACCGCAACGGGGACCGACCGGGGAGAACTGGGTGCCGGGAACTTGAACGTCGCTGCGGCGGTAGAATCGGCCGACAGCGAGAACTGAGTGTCCGTCCGCTTTCCTACCGACTCGCCTGTATCGTCCGGTAACTGCCGGCCCCGACTAGCGCGAAGGCGACCAACGCCAGCCAGAACACGCCGCCGAAGCGCAGCGACCCCGGCGAGAACGCGGCTAAAAGCAGCGTCACCGCTCCGACGGCCGTCGCCGCCCGCAACGCGAGGTGGTCGAGCGCGTTCGCGAAGGCGAGTCCACCCGCGACGACCAACAGCACGCCGGTTCCGACGACGAAGAGACCCGTCGCGAAGGGGTCGAACGGCGGCGCGCCGGCCGAGAGATACCGGATAGCGCCGAGTGTGGCGACGGCAACGCCGACGCCGACGGCGACGGCGGCGGTGAGACGACTGTCCATACTCGCCGTCCGGCCACCGGCGGTTAATGGGTTGTGGACTGCGGCCCAACCCGTCAGGCCTTTCTCCGGGCCCCGTTAGGACGTAGACATGGACAGAAAGCGGGCGATGACGAGCGTCGACCTCGCCGCGTTGGTCGGCGAGTTGCGCGGTTTTACCGGCGCCGTCGTCGACAAAGCCTATCTCTACGGCGACGACCTCGTGCGGTTGAAGATGCGAGACTACGACCGGGGTCGCATCGAACTCATCGTCGAGGTGGGCGACCCCAAACGCGCCCACGTCGCCGCGCCCGAACACGTCCCCGACGCGCCGGGACGTCCGCCCAACTTCGCGATGATGATGCGCAACCGCATCGCCGGGGCGAACTTCGAGGGCGTCGAGCAGTACGGCTTCGACCGCATCCTCACGTTCCGCTTCGAGCGCGAGGACCAGACGACGCTGATAGTGGCCGAACTGTTCGGCGACGGTAACGTCGCCGTCCTCAACGAGGACCACGAGGTCATCGACTGTCTCGACACCGTCCGCCTGCGCTCTCGAACCGTCGCCCCCGGGTCGCAGTACGGCTACCCCGACGAACGGTTCAGCCCGCTGGACTGCGACTACGATACCTTCGCTGCCCGTATGGGTCAATCGGACACGGACCTCGTCCGGACGCTCGCCACGCAGTTGAACTTCGGTGGACTGTACGCCGAAGAGCTGTGTACCCGCGCTGGCGTCGAGAAAAACGCTCGCGATCGAAGAATCCGGCGAGGAGCAGTACGAAGCGCTGTTCGGCGCACTCGAACGGCTCCGGGAGCCGATACTCGAGGGTCGAACCGAGCCGCGACTGTACGAGAACGACGAGGGAGAGGTCGTCGACGCGACACCGCTACACCTCGAAGAACACGAGGCCGAGGGCTACGTCGCGACGGCCTTCGACAGTTTCAACGGTGCCATCGACGAGTACTTCCACCGGCTGGAACTGGAAGACGAGGAGGTCCACGAAGAACCGGGAAGCGACCGGCCGGACTTCGAAGGCGAGGTAGCCAAGTACGAACGCATCATCGAACAGCAGGAGGACGCAATCGAGGACTTCGAAGCCCAAGCGGAGGCCGAACAGGGGAAGGCCGAACTGCTGTACGGCAACTACGACCTCGTCGACGACGTCTGTTCGACGATACGAGAAGCACGAAAAGAGGGTATCCCCTGGGCCGATATCGAGGAGAAATTCGAGATGGGTGCCGAACAGGGTATCGAGGACGCCGAGGCCGTCGTCGGTATCGACGAGGCTGAGGGCACCGTCACCATCGAACTCGACGACACCGACATCGAGGTCGACCCCTCGATGGGCGTCGAGAAGAACGCCGACCGACTGTACACCGAAGCCAAACGCATTCGCGGAAAGAAAGAGGGCGCACAGGCGGCTATCGAGGACACCCGCGAGGACCTCGAAGCCGTCAAACAGCGCCGCGAGGAGTGGGAGGAAGCCGACGAGGACGAGAGCGAGGACGACGACGGCGAGCAGTTCGAACGCGATTACCTCTCGATGGGGTCGGTGCCCGTTCGCTACGACGAGAAGTGGTACGAGCGGTTCCGGTGGTTCCGGACGAGCGACGGCTTCCTCGTGTTGGGCGGGCGCAACGCCGACCAGAACGAGGAGTTGGTCAAGAAGTACATGGAGCCCTCCGACCGCTTCTTCCACGCACAGGCCCACGGCGCGCCCGTCACGATACTGAAAGCGACCGAACCGGACGAGGCCGCCCGCGAGGTCGACATCCCCGAATCGAGCACGGAGGAGGCCGCACAGTTCGCGGTTTCCTACTCCTCGGTCTGGAAGGACGGCAAGTTCGAGGGCGACGCCTACGAGGTCGACCCCGACCAGGTGTCGAAGACCCCCGAGAGCGGCGAGTACATCGAGAAGGGGAGTTTCGTGATTCGCGGCGACCGAACCTACCACCGCGACGTACCCGTCGGCGTCTCGATTGGCATCAAGTGTGAACCCGACACGCGCGTCGTCGGCGGGCCACCGTCGGCCATCGAACCGCGCGTCGAAACGTCGGTCCGACTCGAACCCGGGCAGTTCGCCCAAAACGACATCGCAAAGCGAATCTACCGGACCTTCCGGGAACGCTTCGAGGACACGAGTTTCGTCAGAAAAATCGCCAGCGCCGACCGGATTCAGGAGTTCTGCCCCAACGGTGGCAGTCGAATGCTCGACGACTGACGGGCGTCCCCCGCTTTCCCGAGATATAAAGCCGGTGCGGTCGTCTCTTGGGTATGTTCCGCGATGCGCTGGACTATCCGACCAGACCGCCGGCGGGAAGTCGGTCGGTTCTCGTCGGCGGCGCGCTGTTGCTCTTCGTCGGCATTCCGGTCACAATCGCGGGAATCGGTCTCGAATACACGCCGGTCGCCCTCGTCGCCGTGCTGCCGTGGCTCCTCGTCCGCGGCTACTACGTCCGCGTCGTCAGGACGACAATCGGCCGGGAGTACCCGACGCCGCCGCGCTTCGGTGGTGTGGGCAGCCTGTTCGTCGACGGTATCCGAGCGGTCGGCATCGCCGTTCTCTATCTGCTTCCAGCCGTCGTCGTCCTCGGACCGCTCGTCCTCGCCCGAACGACGGGCTTCGAGTTACCGACGTTGTTCGCCAGAATCGGGCTCCCAACGGCGCTTTCAAACGCCGCACTATCAGTAACGGGCCTACTCGCGCTGTTCGCACTGCTGTACCTCATTGGCGCGCTGTACGCCCTCCCGGTGGCGGTCGCCAACTTCGCCTACACCGACCGCTTCGCCGCGGCGTTCGAACTTCGGACGGTTCTCGCCGGCGCACTCACCGAAGACTACGCCGTCGCGTGGGTCGTCTCGGTGTTGATTCAGGTGCTCTTGATTCCGGTTTCCTACCTGCTCAGGGCGGTGCTCGTCGGGTTCTTTCTGCATTTCTTCGCTGCGGTCGCCGTCCGCTACTGCTACGGACAGGGCGTCGGCGCCGCCCTCGGCTGGGAGCCGGTCGGCACGACCCCGGATGAAGGTGGGCGATTCGACGACCTCGCGCCCGCGGTACGGCGCGTCGATGGGTCGAGCTGAGATACCGACCAGAACAGTACGCACTTAGGGACCCCGCCCGGAGGGGTCGGTATGCGAATCGCCGACCGGACACGGACGGAGGGCGGCCGCGAGCGGATTTCGGTGGTCCCCGAGAGCCTCGACGACCTCTGGCATCTCACCTACGTCTTAGAGCCGGGCGACCACGTCGACGGCGACACGACGCGTCGCATCCAGCGGGACGACGACAAGACCCGCGACACCGGCGGTCAACGCGAGCCGATGTGGATAAAAATCGAGGTGTCGGACGTGGAGTTCGCCAAGTTCGCCAACCGGCTCCGGGTCGGCGGGGAGATAATCGAGTGTTCCCGGGAGGACCAACTCGGATTCCACCACACGCTCAACGTCGAGGAACACGACGAGTTGACCATCGAGAAGAAGTGGCAGGTCGACCAACTCGAACGGCTCCAAGAGGCCGTCGAGGCCGCCGAGAACCCGGAAGTCGCCATCGCCACCGTCGAGGAGGGCGAGGCACACGTCCACACCGTCGCCCAGTACGGCGTCGACGAACGAGCCTCGATTACGGGGACCACGGGAAAAGGCGAGTACGCCCGCGGCCGTGACGAACTGTTCGCGGAGTTGACCGAGGTGCTCAAACGGATGGACGTTTCGGCCATCATCCTCGCGGGCCCCGGATTCACGAAACAGGACGCACTCGACTACATCGAAGACGAGGCTCCCGAGGTTGCCGAAAAGATACAGACCGTCGACACCGCCTCCGTCGGCGACCGCGGCGTCCACGAGGTACTGAAGCGTGGCGCCGTCGACCGCGTCCAGACGGAGACCCGTATCTCGAAGGAGGCCGAACTCATCGACGAGTTGATGGCACAAATCGGCGAGGGAGCGAAAGCCGCCTACGGCATCGACGAAGTCATGAAGGCCGCCGACTACGGCGCAGTCGAGACGCTCCTGTTGCTCGACGAGCGCCTCCGTGAGGAGCGAGCCGGCGAAGGCGAGTGGGACGTCGACGCCAACGAACTCGTCGAGACCGTCGAGCGACAGGGCGGCGACGTGACCGTCTTCTCTCACGAGTTCGACCCCGGCAAGCAACTGTCGAACCTCGGTGGCGTCGCCGCGCTGTTGCGGTATCGCTTGGAGTAATCAGCGGCGGGCGACCGACACGGTGAGACCGTCTCGTGCCATCCGCACGTCGCCGTCGAAGGCCTCACGAACCGACTCCAGCATCTCGTCGTGGTGGCCGTCGGTGTGGGGATAGAGGTGCGTCAGATACACCCGTCCAACGTCACGGCCGGCGAGGCTCTCGCCCAGTTGGGACGGCGTCGGGTGGTTGTCAACGTCGATGTCGTCGGGAAACGAGCAGTCGTGAGCGAGGATGGCCGACCCCTCGGCCAACTCCGAGACGGCATCGCAGGCTTCGGTGTCCGCCGAGAACGTGAACGTCGCACCGGCGCTCTCGAAGCGATAGGCGAGACAGTACATCGAGTGAATCGTCTCGACGGCCTCGACGTCGTAGCCGGCCACAGAGAACGTCCCCGGTTCGACCTCTCGGAACGTGAGTTCGAAGCGGTCCTCCATGTAGTCGTGGGCCGCCAGCAGGTCCTCGACGAGGTCTTGGGTCCCCTCGGGGCCGACGATTTCGAGGTCGGTTTCGCCGGCCAGCCAGCGAGCCTTCAACAGCGGCATGAGGTCGGAGACGTGGTCGAGGTGGTGGTGGGTCAGCAGGACGGTCCCGATATCGGCGTAGCCTACGTCGGTGCGGGCGAGGCCGTGAAGGGCGCCGCTACCGCAGTCGACGAGAAGCGAATCGGCTTCGCCGTCCGGGTCTTCCAGCAACAGGCCGGTCTGGAACCGCTCGCCGGTCGGCATCGCGGCGCCGGTTCCGAGGAAGGTCACGCGCATACCGACGCCTCGGCGGCGAGGGGCAAGTGCCCTGCGGTCGGTTCACTTTCACTCTGGTGTCGGAACCCACTTGCCGCTCGGAGACGTAGCCGGCGTCGATGGAGGGTGGCCCGTCGGAGGAAGCCGAGGCCGTCGCCAGGGAGGCACTCGACCGCCACGGAATCGACGCGGCCGAGATAGACGACGCCGACGCGTTCGCCCGCCTCGACCCCGCCGTCCGGGAGTGGTGGGTCGAGCAGTTCGGCGCGTTCGTCCCCGACAACGGCGGGTTCTTCACCCCACCGCAGAAGGAAGCCGTCCCGCTCATCGACGAGGGGCGGAACTGTCTGGTCGCCGCGCCGACGGGGTCGGGGAAGACACTCGCCTCCTTCACCGCCATCATCGACGACCTCTTCGAGCGTGCGCGGACCGACGACGGCCTCGACAACAGCGTCTACTGTCTGTACGTCTCGCCGTTGAAATCGCTGGCCAACGACATCCACCGCAACCTCGCCGAGCCACTGGACGGTATCACGGAAAAACTCGACGCTCGGGGGGAGTCCGCCGAGTTGCGGCACGCGATTCGGCACGGCGACACCTCGGACAGCGACCGACAGGCGATGCTCGAAGAGACGCCACACATCCTCAACACGACGCCGGAGACGCTGGCAATCCTCCTCAACAGCCCGAAGTTCAAGGAGAAGCTCGAAACCGTCGAGTACGTCGTCGTCGACGAGATTCACTCCCTCGCTGACAACAAACGCGGGACCCACCTCTCGGTGTCGCTGGAACGGCTCGAACGCCTCTGTGAGACTTCACCGACGCGCATCGGCTGTTCGGCGACGGTCGAACCGCTCGATGCGATGGCCGATTTTCTGGTCGGTGGCGACCCCGACGATGACGGGACGTGGCACGCTCGCGACTGCCAAATCGTCGATGCGCGGTTCGTTCGCGAGTTCGACATGGAGCTTCGCTGTCCGACGGACGACCTCATCAACACGCCGCACGGCGTGGTGACGGAGCGGTTCTACGGCGAACTGGACGAACTCGTCGCAGACCACACGAACACCTTGGTGTTCACGAACACGCGGTCGGGCGCCGAACGCGTTCTCAACAACCTCCGGGAACGTGGCGACTACGACGAGTCGAACTCCGGCTGTCACCACGGCTCGCTGTCGAAGGACCGACGCCAAGAGATAGAGGCGGGGCTAAAGGAGGGAACGCTCGACGTGGTGACGACCTCGACCTCTCTGGAGTTGGGCATCGACATGCCGCACATCGACCTCGTGGTACAGGTGGGGTCGCCGAAATCCGTCGCCTCGCTGCTCCAGCGGGTCGGCCGGGCCGGCCACCAGTTGGGCGAGACGGTCAAGGGTCGGGTGTTCGCCTTGGACCGCGACGAACTCATCGAGTGTGCCGTGATGTTGAAGAAGGCCGAAGAGGGGTTCGTCGACCGCGTGTTCGTCCCGGAGAACGCCCACGACGTTGCCGTCCAACAGGTCTACGGGATGGCCATCAACGGACCGCTTCCGGAAGCCGAACTGTTGTCGACGCTCCGGTCGGCCTACCCGTTCCGGAACTACGACGAGGACGACGTCGAGTCGCTGTTTCGGTATCTCACGGCCGACTACGAGGGAATGGAGGAGAAGAACGTCTACGCGAAAGTCTGGCGCGACGAGAACGACCCGCCCGGCGGTGAACACCACTACGAGGCGTACGCCCCCAGCACGCCGCTGGTCGGCAAACGCGGCCGACTCGCCCGCGTCATCTACATGACGAACATCGGCACGATTCCGGACTCCTTCGACTGTGACGTGTTCACCCGGTCGGGTGAGGAGTGGGTCGGGCAGTTGGACGAGTCGTATCTCGACACGCTCGAATCCGGCGACGTGTTCGTGTTGGGTGGGCAAAACTACGAGTACAGTTACCGGCGGGGGTCGAAGGTGTACGTCGACCCGACGAGCGCGCGGGCGACCGTTCCGTCGTGGTACTCCGAACGCCTGCCGCTGTCCTACGACCTCGGGCGGGAGGTGTTGACCTTCCAGCGAGAGTTGTGTGACCGCCTCGAATCCGGCGGGCCGCCCGAGGTCCGCCGGTGGCTCCGGGAGTTCCCGCTCGACGAGAACACGGTGCGGGCGATAACGCGAATGTTCGACGCGCAAGTTCGCTACGCCGGCGTCGAGAGCGTCTCGACGGACCGACGACTCGCCGTCGAAATCGAACTCGACCGCGAAGCCTACCGCCGGAACTACCACGTCCACGCCAACTACGGCCGTCGGTTCAACGACGGCCTCTCGCGACTGCTGGCCTACCGGTGTGCCCAGCAGGCCAACGCCAACGTGAAAGTCGCCGTCGCCGACCACGGATTCACGCTGTCGATGCCGCTCAATCGCAAGGTCGACATCGACGGCATCGTCGCCGACATCGAACCGTGGGAGGTGCGTGGCGACTTGCGGGCCGCACTGGACGGGACCGACCTCCTGAAGCGGTACTTCCGCATCAACGCCACCCGGGCGCTGATGATTCTGAAGCGCTACAAGGGCTACGAGAAGTCGGCGAGCCAACAGCAAGTCTCAAGCGAGATGCTCATCGGCTTCGCTCGCGAGAAGGAGAACTTCGCCGTGATGGAGGAGACCTACCGCGAGATACTGGCGGACAAACTCGACGTGGACGCCGTCGAGACGTTCGTCGCCGGGGTAGCGTCGGGCGACATCGACGTCTGCGTCCAGACGGTTGACTCACCGACGCCACGGGCGTTCGGACTGGCGACGCTGATGGCTAGCGACGTGGTGCTCGCAGAGGACGAATCCGCCGTCCTTCAGGAGTTCCACGACCGCGTGATGGCCGAAATCGGCGACGACGGCGACAGCGTCACCGTTCGAACTGACGATTGAGCGGTTCTCAGGGGATTTCCTCGACGGCTTCGCGCAGTTCGTCGGTGTCGGACCACTCGATTGTCCGGCCCGCTTCGGTGAGTGCCGCCATCTGTGAGGCGGCCATCCCGTTGTCGTACCGTTGTCGCTCTGCTCGCTGGTCGTCGTAGGCTCGCTTGAGAATCCAGAGTTTCCTGCGCACGTCGCGGTAGAAGGCGAGGCCGAGTTCCCAGACGTAGCCGCCGTCGAAGTCCTCGACGACGCCGACGACGTGGGTCGCCTGCTCACAGAGTATCTCGAAGGCGGCGGCCCACAGCGGGAGGTCCTCGGGACCCAAATCGAAGTCCTCCAGCCTGAACGCCGTCGAATAGGGGCGGCCGTCCAACTGCTCGACGACGAGCATGCGCCGTCGGGCCGCCTCGCCGTCGCCGGCACCCGCGACGAGGTATCGGCGGTCGCTGTAGGCGATGTCCTTCAGTTGCCGGCCGTGGAGGAGGTCCTTGAGTCGCTGGTGTTGCTCCGGGGTGAACGACAGTCCCTCGAGGTCGAGGGCAGGACGCTCCGGTGGCTTCTCCCCGTCTCCGGGAGTACCACTCCGGTCACCGTTCGTCATACTGGCGAAGCACGCGTTCGATACAAGAGTCTTCTTGCCACCCGGAGAGTAGTCGACGAATTAGTTGATGAACTACTTGAAGAACTATCTACGAACTACCCAATTTATTTTCCCAAGTGTTTATCTTCCCGAACCCCGTATCACCGTGTATGCAACCCGCCGATGCGGATACTCCCGACGACGGCTTCGGGCCGTGGCTCGCGCTCCAGCGCGTGACCGAGCGGACGCGGGCGAACATCGTCGCCGACGTGGTCGGCCACCCCAAAGGAGCGCCCTCGGTCGACGAACTCGACTACATGAACCCCGACCTCTCGGCGGACACCATCCGCCGGCACCTGAATCTGCTCGTCGAGGCCGATGTCCTCGAAGAGCTCGTCGTCCCCGCGGGAGAGCGGACCCGGGGGTACCCCTACAAGTTCTATCGCGTCACCGAGTCGGCCCGCGACCTGTTCGACCGAAACGGGCTGTTTCCCCGAGAGGCGTGGCGCAAACAGTACGACCGCGTCACCAAGACGCCGGAAATTCGGGAGATAGAGGCGATGCCGCGGCCGTCGGAGGACGCCGCGACCGACTCAGAGCCGACTGCTCGCCCCTGACGCTCCTCAAACCAACAGCGTGTTCAGCGCGTCCGGAACGACCAGCACGTCGCTTTCTGATTCGACCGCATCCGCGACCGATTCACGAGCCGTCATCAGACACTCCTCGACGACCTCCGGCGACTCGCTGTTCGTGATGTACACGTCGTGGTCCCGCAACGCGCGAGCGACGACGAAGGCGCGTTGGGCGCCGGCCTCGTAGCCGCTTCGCATCGTCTCGTACAGTTCGTCGGCGCTGTCGGCACCCGAGAGCCACTCGTAGAAACGCTGTTCGCCGCGTCCTTCGCCGGCGCCCTCCTGAAGGCGGGCGGGGAGGACGACCCGCCCGTCGTCGCGAAGTGGGTTGTTCGCGCCCAAGAGGACGTACGTCGCCGCCCGCGTCGTCTGATACAGATTTGCGTCCTTCGGCGCGCCGACGCCACCGACGACGGCGTCGTACTCGCCGTCGACGCTCACCGACAGCGCCGCCTTCGCACTGTCGGCCAGCGACCGTACGACGCGTTTCGGCGCTCCCGCCGCCACGTCGAGGATGCCCGGTGGGCCGTGGGTGACGTTGAGACAGAACTCGACGCCGCAGGCCTCACCGGCGGCGTCGATGGCGTCCCGGAAGGGGTTGCCGTCGATGCTCCCGAGGCGGACGCCGTCCTCGGAGAGCATGTCGGGGCCGTGCGTATAGCGGATGAGCGATTCACCGCCGGCGCCGATGGCGACGGTTTTGCCGCCGCCGGAGAAGCCGGCGTACTGGTGGGGTTCGACCATCCCCGTCGCGAGCACGCGGTCGGCGCGGGCGACGGTCCGGTTGAGTTCGACGGGTGTTCCGTCGACCGACCCCACCTCGACGGTGTCGTCGGGGTCGTGGTTGACCGCGAGGTCGGCGTGCTCGCCGAGCATCTCGTCGAGTTCCGCGTCGGTCATCGGTCGGTGGAGACCCAACCCGACGACGACAGTCACCTGTTCGCGGTAGACGCCGGCGCGTTCGAGTTCCGAGAGCAGGAGGTCCACGAGGACGCCGTCCGGCGTCGCGCGGGTGATGTCGGTGACGACGATTGCGACCGTGTCGTCGGGGTCGACGAGCGTCGCGAGGTCGGAGCCGAGGGGGTCGGCGAGGGCCGCCTCCGCGGCCGGTCGGACCTCGACTGCCTCGCCCCCGGGTGGCTCTGCGACGGTCACGTCGCAGTCCGGAAGGTCGACCGACATGGTCCCATCGCCGAAGGGGAGTTCGAAGGAACTCATCCCTTGATGTTGCAGACCGGGTAGACACGGGCGACCTTGTCACCGATACCGAGTTCGTCGCTGACGCGAACCACCTCGTCTACGTCCTTGTACACGCCCGGTGCCTCCTCGGCAATCGTCGCGCCGCTC
>NZ_WPCC01000016.1 GCF_009741925.1 Natronomonas sp. CBA1123 | reverse complement strand
GCTCGAAGCGATGAAGATGGAAAACGACGTCATCGCCGAACTCGGCGGCACGGTCAAGGAAGTCGCCATCGAGGAAGGACAGTCGGTCAACCAGGGCGACCCGCTGGTCGTCCTCGACTGACGACACCTGGTATCCGTTTTTTTGGACCCGAGTGTTCTGAGAGCCCGTTCTGTTATTTAAATTTTCTGCCGGACTCGGACGGTGTATGATAACACATCACTTAGACAGCGGACCGAGTTGTAACGCGTATGTCGAGTACCGACGAGGCGAGGCATGGAATCGGCATCTGTGAGAAATGCGATTCCATCCAACCGGTGGAGGTCCGACCCGGTGGAGGCGTCCACGCGGTCGGAAACCCCAACTGTCAGTGTGGTAGCAACGATTTTAGACTCCTCGAGTAGTTCGCCGTTCACGGTCGATTTTACCCATCGAGTTCTTCAGCGATAGTGCGAGCCTTCAAGACGACGAACCCGCCCGTTATGAGAGCGAACCCGCCGACCATCGGCAGCGACACGGTCTCGTCGAGCAGGACGACCCCGCCCGCCGTCGCGAACACCGGGACGACGTAGGAGACGAGATTGATTTCCAGCGGGCCGAAGCGAGCAAGCAACGTGAAGTAGATGACGTAGGCGATGGCGCTGGCGAAGACGCCGAGGTAGACGACGGCGGCGACGGCGACGAGCGACGGCGTCACGTCTGCGGCACGCTCGCCGATGGCGAGGCTTCCGCCGTGGAGCATGAGCCCACCGACAATCATCGCCCACGCCGTCATTCCGGCGGTTCCGAGCGTCGGTCGGCGATTCCGCAGGAGGACGCTCCCCAACGCGACGCTTCCGGCCGCGGCGACGACGAACGCCACTCCGACGAGTTCGGCGGTGAGGAGGTTCTCGGGGTCCGGTCGCGCGATGATGCCGACGCCGAGGAGGCCGACGACGACGCCGGCGATTCGCCGGATGCCGATGGGTTCCTCCGGGAGGAACGCCGCAGCGAAGCCCGTCGTCAGGATGGGGACGAGACCGTACAGTATCGAGGCGATGCCGCTGGGTATCGACTGCTGGCCGACGAACAGCAGGCTGTTGCCAGCGATGAGAAACGCCCCGGCGACGAGGATGGCGAGGCCGTCCTCCCGTGTCCGTGGCTGCCACTCGATGCCCCGAGCGACGAGGAAGGCCAACAGGAGCACCCCGCCGACGTCGTATCGGGCCGCAGCGAACAGAAGCGGCGGCAGCGACGGCAGACCGGCTCGAATCGCCGGGAAAGACAGTCCCCACAGTCCCGCCAGCGCGACGAAGAGTCCGAGGTTTCGCGCCCGCGTCATCGTTCGCTCCCGGCGACGAGTAGGTACAACAGGAGCATCACCATCGGAACGACCAACACCACGAACGAGCCGGCCAACAGCGCGGCGCCCGCGGGACTCACCGTAATCGTGGTCACGCCGAACGGAACCGTCCGAGGCAGGGCGGGGGCCGAGAGGACGACGCCGACCAACGCCCCGACGAGGAGCGCGAACCCAGTCCCGACGGTATCTCGTATCTGCATGCGTTGTCGCTGCATCGGCCGCGCCCGTGAAGAAACCGCCCCATCGACGCAGTCACGGACGACGCGTCGCTACCCGAACAGCACCGCCGAAAGCAGGACGGCCGCCCCGGAACCCAACGCAGTGACCGACAGAACGGCGGTGCCGGCGTAGCCCACGGCGGGCCGCCACCGTCCGATTCGACCGAGCGCCGCGACGGCGAGGACGCCGACAAACGCGTGTGCCGCGAGGAGTTGCCAGCCCGACGGCGAGACGCCGGCTGCTTCGGCAGTAAGGGACAGCCACGAGGTCACGACCGCTTCGCGGCCGGTTTTGAGCGTCTCCGTGGCGATGGCCGAGGCGACGCCGTCGAAGACGACGGCCGCGACCGCGTACAGTCCCGCGAACCGGAGTCGAGCAACCGCGTCGGTGTAGACCAACGACAAGACGAAATAGGGACCGACGGCGACGACGGGGGCGGCGACAACGGCCAACGCAATCCATGCGAGACGGACCGCCGACACTGCGGGGGCAGTGTACAGTAGCCCACCGAGGACCACCGCCGCTGTCCCGGTCCCCGACGCTGCGAGATATCGCTCGCTGTGTGGCCGCTTTCGGAGTTCCGCGATTCCGGTGAAGGCAAACCAGATTCCGAGTGCGACGACGAGGAGGCTCACCAACAGCGTCGGCACCGTGAGGAACGGAACCCCGTCGTAGACGCCGACTTCCGCAGCGACGACGACACCGCCGGCAGCGACGGTCCACGGCCCCGTCGCGGGGACTGTGGCCTCCGAGAACGGGAGACTCTCCATCCAGCCGGCGACAGCCACGGCGAGGGCTCCGACGGCGACGGCAGCGACCAACTGGACCGTCGGTTCGACCATACCGTTGGGGGAACCCGGTGGTGAAAAGCCCTTTCGACCGCAGATGCGGGTCGAATCGTTATCCGATGCGAGCCATTATACCGTATGGCGCGGAAACACGTGTCGATGGAACGCTCCCTGGATGCAGTTCCGGTCGGTATCCTCCTGGCGCTCGGTGGCGTCGTCGCCATCGGCGTGGCTGGACAGCGAGCCACGGCTGCCGAGACCATCGACCCGATTTTCGTACTCGCGCTCGCACCGATGTTCCTCGCCGGGGGCGTGCTGTTGACGCTGGGCTACCGCGTCACCACGCTCTCCGCGACGCGGGTCGCATCCTCCTGTGGACCGTCGTCGGCGGTTTCGCGGTCGGTGGGGCGGCCGACGCAGTGTTGCTTCGAACGCGAGCGTTCGGCGCCCCGCTCGACCCGCTTTTGGTCGTCGCCGCGGTCGCCTCGGTCGGTACCGCGGGCGCCGCCGCCGCCGCGTTCGTCGACACGAGACGTAGGAACACGGTCGAAGAGCTCTCCGAACGGGTGGCCGTCGCCGAAGGGACTCTCGACGCCGCACACGGATTCGCGGTCGCCCGCCTGGACCCCGAAGGGTACATCGAGGAGTGGAGCGACGGCGCAGCAGAGATATTCGGCTACGCCGACGCCGACATCGTCGGCGCCCGTCTCGACGCGCTGTACCCCGAAGACGACGACAAGGAGGCCAAACAGCACCTCCAGCGGGCGCTCAGAACCGACGGCGTGGACATCGATGGCGAGTTCCAGTGTGCCGACGGAACGACGTTCTACGGGTCGGGCACCCTCTCGGCGGTAGAGGGTGAGGAGTCGCTGCTCGGCTACGTCCTCGTCGTCGCCGACCGAAGCGAGGAGCGCGAACACGTCGAGGGGCTCGAACGGCGGAACAAGCAACTCGAGGCGTTCGCCTCGGTCGTCAGCCACGACCTCCGGAACCCGCTGAACGTCGCCATCGGCAACATCGGAATGGCAAAGAGCCGCGAGGACGACGCCGACCAACTCGAAACCGCCGAGGAGTCGCTCGAACGGATGGAACGGCTCATCGAGGAAGTGTTGACGCTGGCCCGACAGGGCAAAGACGTCGACGAGTTCGAGCGCGTCGAACTCGAAGAGGTCGTCCAACTCGCGTGGGGAAGCGTCGACGAGATGTGGGCGCAAGTGGAGTACGACGACCTGCCGGCCGTGACCGCCGACAGCGAACGCCTTCGGCGACTGTTCGAGAACCTCTTCCGGAACGCCATCGAACACGGCGGCGACGACGCCACAATTCGCGTCGGCATGCTCGACGACGAGGGGTTCTACGTCGAAGACGACGGCCCCGGCATCCCCGAACACAAACGCGACGAGATTTTCGAAGCGGGCTACACGACCGGCGACGACGGCACCGGTCTCGGCCTCGCTATCGTCCAGAGCATCGCCGAGGCCCACGGCTGGGAAATCTCCGCGGCCGAGGGCGCCAACAGCGGCGCGAGATTCGAAATCCGGGGCGTCCAGACGCTCGCCGACGTGACCGCCTAATCGAACCTCCTCTTCCGGCTTTAGGCAAGTGTCGTTCCGAGATACGTTACGGCGAGGGCGACCGATGCCACCACCACGGCCGTAAGCACGAACAACCCAGTCTTCGCGGCCAGATGCATACCAGAAGGTTAGTTCCGAAATCGCTTAAACGGCGCTCGATTTTTCAGGCTCTGAGAACGGACTTTACTTGGGAGCTCCTCACACGCCTCGCTCGCAGTTGGTGAGATATAAACCGCGTCGAGTCCTCAGGGCGAGTATGCCGAACCTAGTCGTCTCCGTAACAGGGATGAACCGTGGATGCGGGCGTTCGGGTGACCGATGAGCGACGAGGAACTCGCGAAGGACCTCGGGCCGCTCGCCGCGTTGACCATCGGTATCGGGACGATGATTGGTGCTGGTATCTTCGTCCTCCCCGGGACCGCCGTCATGCGGGCCGGACCGCTCGCCGCGGCCACGTTCGTCCTCGGCGGTATTATCGCGCTGTTCACCGCGCTTTCTGCCTCCGAACTCGGTACCGCGATGCCGAAGTCCGGCGGCGCGTACTTCTACATCAATCGCGCGCTCGGTCCGCTGTTCGGGTCCATCAGCGGGTGGGCCAACTGGATGGGGCTGGCCTTCGCCTCGGCGTTCTACATGTACGGCTTCGGTGAGTACGTCAACACGCTGGTGGGCGCACCCGCACTCGCGTTGGGTCCGCTGTCGCTGTCCGCGGCCCAAACTATCGGTCTCATCGGTGCGCTGCTGTTCATCGGCGTCAACTACGCCGGCGCCAAGGAGACCGGCGGCCTCCAGAACGTCATCGTCCTCCTGTTGCTCGGTATTCTGGGGCTGTTCACCCTCGTCGGCCTGTTCAACGCGGACCTCCAGAGCCTTCGTCCGCTGGCTCCACCCGGGACGACATCGGAAGTACTGCCGGTGACCGCCATCGTCTTCGTCTCCTATCTCGGATTCGTCCAGATTACGTCCGTCGCCGAGGAAATCAAAGACCCTGGTCGGAACCTTCCGCGGGCCGTCATCGGCAGCGTCGTTATCGTTACCGTCGTCTACGCGCTGTTCCTCTTGGTGTTGCTCGCGGCCGTCCCGAACGAACTCGTCGCCGGCAACGACACCGCCGTCGTTGATGCCGCCCGACTCCTCTTCGGCCAGTACGGAATCTTCGGTATCGGATTGGGAACGCTCGGTGCGGGACTGCTCTTGCTCGGCGGGCTGTTGGCGACTGCCTCTTCGGCAAACGCCTCCATTCTCTCGTCGTCACGAATCAACTTCGCGATGGGTCGAGAGAAGATTATCACCCCGGAACTCAACGATATCCACCCCCGTTTCGGAACCCCGTACAAGTCCATCGCCGTCACCGGAGCGCTCATCATCGTTTTTCTGCTCGTTGGGAACCTCGAACTGCTCGCGACCGCGGGGTCGGTGCTTCACCTAATCGTTTACGGCCTGTTGAACCTCGCGCTCATCGTCATGCGGGAGGCCGACCCGCCGGGCTACGACCCGGACTTCGAAGTACCGCTTTACCCCGTCGTTCCGATTGTGGGCGCGGTCGTCTCTTTTGCGCTCATCGCCTACATCGAGTGGCGCGTTATCGTCCTCTCCGTTGCGTTCGTCGCCTTCGCAGCCGTCTGGTATCTGGTGTACGCACGAAGCCGCGTCGAATCGACAGGCGTTCTCGCCTCGTGGATACTCGACCGCTCGGAGGACCTCCCGGACGCGGCGGTGTCGGCGGCTACGTCAGTCCGGCCAGAAGGCGATAGCTTCCGCGTGATGGTGCCGCTGGCGAACCCCGAACACGAGACCGAACTCATCACCCTCGCAAGCGCCATCGCCAACGAGCGTGACGGAACCGTCGTCGCCGTCCACATCGAGCAGGTCCCCGACCAGACCTCGCTTGCGGCGGCCCGCGAACAGGGCGACCACGAAGCAGCGCGTCAGATACTCGAGGACGCCCGCGCGGACGCCGAAACGTTCGGCGCAGACATCGAGACCCACACCGTCCTCTCACACCGGCGGTTCGAGGAGGTGTTCGACGCTGCCCGGCGCTACGGCGCCGACCTCACCATCATGGGATGGGGAGAACGCTCCCACGACGCACCACACCGCAGCGAGGGACTCGTCGACGAACTCGCCAACTCCCTGCCGTGTGACTTCCTCGTGTTCCGGGACCGTGGCTTCGACCCCTCGCGTATCCTCCTGCCGACTGCCGGTGGGCCGAACTCCGACCTCTCGGCGGCCGTCGCGAAGGTGTTCCAATCGGAGTTCGACGCCGAAGTGACGCTGTTCCACGCCGCCGGCGACCGCGAGGAAGCCCGCGAGTTCCTCCAGTCGTGGGCCGCCGAGCACGACCTCGAAGACGCCATCCTCCGGCCTGAGACCGGACCGGTCGAACCCGCTATCGCCGAGGCGGCCGAGGACGCCACGCTGTTGGTCATCGGCGCTGCCGGACGTGGCGTCATCTCCCGTCTCGCCAGCGATTCGCTAGTCCTCGGAGTCCTCAACGACGTGGACTGTTCGGTGCTTATCGCCGAAAAGAAACACGATCGAACGCTTCGGGAGCGACTGTTCGGAGAACGGAGCGAGGAGTAACCGACCCGACTACTCCAGCAATCCGAGGTCTTCGGCGACGTAGTCGGCCAGTTGGTCGAACACGTCGGGGTCGACCTCCGCGACGGCGTCGCCGTCGTGTAGCTGTTCGTTGTGACGTGCGACCGCGTCTTCGACCTCCGAGAACGGTATCTTCGTCCGCGTCCCGCAGTCCGAACAGACGATGGGTATCTCCGGTTGGTCGTCGTCCGTTGTCATACCGTCGACTCCGCCGGCCGCGTTCAAAACCGAACCGATTCCGCTCTGACCGAGCAGACACGTTTAATCACCCGTCAATACGTGGCAAGGGAATTAGGCTGCTCGGGTCCTAATGAACGATGGGCGCCGACACTACGGATAACCATTACCACCGTCGTGCTGCCGTCGGCGTCCGACCGCTCCGGGTTCGCCCGGAGACGGTCCGCCTCCGTTCGCGGTCGTCGGTTCCTGCCCTCGAATCGTGACTCCGTCTCTCACGACGGCACTCAGGCCTCTTCGCTGACGTGTTCCCAGATAGTACACCAATCTTCGACTGCGATGTACCCCTCAACCTTCGCACAGGCGCCCCACATGTCGCCGTTCTCGTCCGGGATAAATTCCGCACAGTTCCCACATGATTGTCCCGGTTGAGCGGGCCCGTCCGCGATGGCATCGACGGACTCCATCAGGCTCACGGCTTCTTGACTCTGCAGTTCGTCGGGATTGCGTTCCTCACCAGCCTGCGAACTCGCCGTCCGGTACTCCTCAGGCACCTCGGCTGTCGCAAGCTCCGCTTCGGACATCCCCTCGGGGACTTCAGGTTCGGGCAACGCCTCGTAAATCACACACCAGTCCGCACCGTCGATGTACCCCTCGACCTCCACACAGGCACCGAACGTGTCTCCGTTCTTGTCCACGATGTAGTCGGCACAGTTCGCACAGCACGTCCCAGGCTGGTGTGCGTCGTTCTCCAGAGCCTCCTCGTATTCGGAGAAGCCGACGTCCGATTTCGAGCTTAACTCGTCGGGATTGCGTTGTTCGTTTCCCAGCGATGTCGCAGACATGTACACGTCAGGCACGGGGCCGCTTTCGAATTCCTCCGCTGAGACTCCCTCTGGTCGTTCTTCCTCTCCTTCCCCTTCTTCCTCTTCTTCCTCGCCTTCCGGTTCGGTTGTCCCGTTACCAGTGTCTCCCGTACACCCGCTTAGTGCTGCTACCCCGACTGTCGCCACGAGGTAATTCCGCCGACTCCACATGTTGTAGTTCGATGTTCGCTGACGCCAAGAAGCCCTCTTAGACATACTAAACGATTATTCCTCTAAATCAAATCCGAGTGGGTACTTCCCAAGAAATGAAAACGTCCGCGCTATTCAAAACGGCCGACCGAGGAGACGTTGTGAGGTACTCATTACACTGACTTCTCTGAAGTGCTGAAAACAGCCTTTTGGGGGCTTCGAACGCGAGAAAACAAGCCAGGGGAGGGATTTGAACCCTCGAACTCCCGATTACAAGTCGGGTGCTTGAACCACCCAAGCTCCCCTGGCGCGTTCGCGTCTTATTCGTCGCCCGTAGTGAGAGTGTCGCTTTCGGTCGACTTTTCGAACTCGACTCGGTGGGGGTGGTAGCCGTGCCGTCGGTAGAACCGACGGGCGTCGTCGTTTTTCGCCATTGCCTGCAGCGCAACGGCGTCGACGCCCATCTCCGAAAGCGCCGCCTCAGCGCGGGCCAGCAGCGCGGCTCCGATTCCCGCCCCGCGGTTGCCCTCGGTGACGTAGATGTTGTGGACGACGCCGCGGTGGACGTCCTGCTCGTAATGCTCGGTTTCTCTGCCGAACGTGACGAAGCCGACGATTGTGCCCTCGCGTCGAGCCACGAGAACGGTATCCGTGACGATATGCTGGAGCATCGCCTCACGGACCCGGTTGCGGTTCTCCGCTGGAAGGAGGTTCGAACCGTGTGCCCGCTGGTCCGTCGCGAGGTCGACCCAGATGTCGGCCAGTCGGGCGGCGTCGTCGCTTTCGGCACCCCCGATGGTCACGTCCGACGGACACGTCGCGGTCACGACTGGTCGTTCAACACGTCGACGCCGATGAGCGACCCGCCGGTCAACATGTTGAGTGCGGCGCCGCCGCCGGTGGAGACGTGGTCGAACCCGCCGACGCCGAGGCGTCGCAGCGCAGCGGCCGTGTCGCCGCCGCCGACGATGCTCATCTCCGAGCGCGTGGCCGCGGTGTACAGCTCTCGGGTACCCAGCTCGAAGCGGTCGTCTTCGTAGACGCCCGCGGGGCCGTTGAGGATGGCCGTTCCCGCGTCTTCGAGGATGTCGGCGTAGGCGGCCAGCGTCCGAGCACCGATGTCCATCGCGGGGTTCTCGGCGGGGAGGTCCTCGAGGTCGAGTTCGACGCGTTCGCCGTTCCGCTCGATGGCCACGTCCCGTGGCATGTAGATGCGGTGGCTGAAGTCGTCGAGGAGGTCGCCGGCGCCCTTCACGGCGTCGTGGCTCCGCTCGTTGACGACGGCCGCCGAGGCTGCCCCGAGAGAGACGCCGTCGGCGAGTAAGAAGGCGTTGCCGACGATGCCGGCGGTAAGCACCGAGTCGGCGAGGCCGCGTTCGAGTACCGACCGAGCGACCTCGATGGAGTCGTCCACCTTCGCGCCGCCGAGGACGTACACGCGCGGTTCCGGGCTCTCTGAGATGTTGCCGAGCACGTCCAGTTCGCGTTCCATGACGCGGCCGGCGTAGGAGGGGAGCACTTTCGGAAAGCCGACGATAGAGGGCTGTCGACGGTGAGAGGCCGCGAAGGCGTCGTTGACGTAGGCATCGAGTGCGGGGACGAGTTTCTCGACGAGATACGTCTCGGCGGCTTCGGCGGGGTCGAAGGACATGTACTCCTCGGAGTAAAAACGGGTGTTCTCCAGAAGAACGACCTCGCCGTCGTCGAGGTCGGCCACGCGTTCGCGTGCGGCCGCAGTGAAGGTGGCGTCACAGTAGCCGACCGGCGCCTCGAGGAGTTCGTCCAACCGTTCGGCGTGGGTCGAGAGGTCAGAGAAGTCGTCGCCGCCGGGCCGACCCTGATGGGCGAGCAAGGCGACGCGACCCCCGCGGCGACACAGTTCTTCGATGGTGTCTACGTGGGCGCGAATCCGGGCGTCGTCGGCGAGTCCGTCCCCGTCAATCGGACTGTTGATGTCGACGCGAACCCCGAGCGCCTTACCCTCGGCGTCGAGGTCGTCGAGCGTCCGTATCATATCTCCCCGTGCCCACGGCGCCCGCATAGGCGTTTTGTTCTCCCCCAACCCCACTCGCGGTCGGCGTCGTCTGTTGCCGTCGAGTACCGTCGACTGCCGTGCATCTCCGAGGGTTCATTACAACCGCGTTGGTCGGTACCGCCGGTTTATTTAGTGCTCCGAATTCCGAAGGTACTGCGTGAAAAAGAGCCATGGACGTAGCTGAGACATATTCGGACGGTAGACGGCTCCTCGTCGAGCGACCGGCGGTCGGCCTACTCGGGGTCGCACTTCTGTATCTGTTCGTCGACCTCATGTTACGACTCGCAAACGTTCCGGTCGAACTCATGGGCGTCGAGGTCATCGGTGGCACACTCGCCGTTTCGACGTTCGGTCGGTTCCTTCTCGACGGATTAATCGTCGGCCTCGTCGTCGGCCTCGCCGGCGTCGGGCTTTCGATGACGTACAGCATTCTCAACTTCGCGAACTTCGCACACGGGGACTACGTCACCACCGGTGCGTTCAGCGGCTGGATTGCGGCGTACCTCGTCGGCGCCTTCACGTTGGGTGTCGAGGAACCCATCGGTCGACTCCTGATGATTCAGGCACCGTCGCTCGTCTCGGCGTTCAGTTCGCCGCTGGCAATCGTCGTTGGCATTATCCTCGCGGGACTCGGCGCCGTACTCACCGCACTGTTTCTCGACCGCATCGTGTACCGACCGATGCGCGATAAAGGTGGTATCCCGCTTCTCATCGCATCCATCGGGGTCGCACTCGCGCTCCGCTACGCCATCGTATTCATTTTCGGAACCGGGTCCCGTGGCGTGACCGCCACCGGCTCGATTCCGGAGGTGGCGATTCCGACTGGCGACGGAACGATTCCGATGAACCTTCACGAGGGGACGCTCATCGTCGCGGCCGTCGTGTTGATGTTCGGCATCCACTTCCTGCTCCAGCGGACCAAACTCGGCAAAGCGATGCGTGCGATGGCCGACAACAAGGACCTCGCACAGGTCACTGGCATCCCCACGGAACGCGTCATCCGCGCGACGTGGATTATCGGCGGCGCCCTCGCTGGCATCGCAGGCTTTCTCATCGTCCTCGAACGCGGGACGCTCAGCTTCAACATCGGTTGGCGGCTCCTGCTTCTCATCTTCGCCGGCGTCATCTTGGGCGGTATTGGGAGTGTCTACGGCGCGATGGCCGGCGGCATCGTCATCGGCATCGCCTCCCGAGTCTCGCTCGTGTGGATTCCCTCCGACTTCGCTCGCGTGGCGGCGTTCTCCGTGATGATTCTCGTGTTGCTGTACCGACCCGAGGGTCTCTTCGGCGGGGTGAAAACAGCATGAGTGTCGCACAACGCGCGTGGGGAGCGGTTCCCGACTCCGTCAAGGAGAGCGACAGACAACTCATCGCCGGAGTCCTGCTTTTCACCTACCTCCTCTACATTCTCGCACAGACGTTCCTCGCAATCGCGAACAACGCAGCGATACTGCCAGCAGTCGCGAACAGCCTCCAGAACATCACGTTCCTTATCGCGGTTTACGCCATCATGGCCCTGGCGCTGAACCTCCATTGGGGGTACACCGGTCTGTTCAACATCGGTATCGCGGGGTTCATGGCCGTCGGCGTCTACTCGATGTCGATTCTCGCGGCCCCGGCGACCGGCTCCCCGCCCGGCCTCGGACTCCCGATTCCGGTCGCCGTCGTCGGTGCCGTCGCCATCACCGCCCTCGTCGGCGGGATCGCGGCGCTTCCAGCGCTGCAACTCGATGCTGACTACCTCGCAATCGTCACCGTCGGGTTCTCCGAAATCATCCGCCTCGTCCTCAACGCGAGTTACTTCGCCGGGACGGTACAGGACCCCGAAGCGAGCGGCTACAACGTCGTCGATATCTTCGGTATCCAGTTCGGTACCGGTGGGGGACAAGGCATCAACACGCCGACGTCCTCGCCTGCGGATTTCCTCTACTCGACGACCTCGCTTGGTGACCTCCTGTACGGTCCGAGCGGTGACCCCAACGCGTTGGGGTCGGCCGTCTACGCTGCTGCCGAATCCGTCGGCGTCAACTCCAGCGTCGTCAACGGCGCTACGTACTCGTTCTTCCTGTTGCTCGTCGTCGTAACCCTGTACTACGTGCTGTTGGTCCGTATCGGCAATTCGCCGTTCGGTCGCGTGCTGAAGGCAATCCGAGAGGACGAACTCGTCGCCCAATCGCTCGGGAAAGACACCCGCTGGTTCAAGGTCAAGGTGTTCATGGTCGGTTGTGCGCTGATGGGCCTCGGCGGCATCCTCTGGCAAGGCTCTTTCGGCTTCGTCAACCCCAACACGTTCCGACCGATTGTGACGTTCTACATATTCACGGCGCTCATCGTCGGCGGCGCCGGCTCGAACACCGGCAGCGTCATCGGTGGGGCGGTCTTCGCCGCGTTCCTCTTCGAGGGGCCGCGGCAACTCGCCCGAATCGTCGAAGTGCTCGTCACGTCGGTCTTCGGGTCGCTCCCGTCGCCGACCACGTTCTACGCCGCGGTGGTGTCGCTGAACCCCCTGGCGTGGCTCGGCTACACCATCGACAACGTCTCGACGCTGAAGTTCGTCTTCCTCGGGGCGGTGTTGGTGTATCTGATGCAGAACCGCTCGGATGGCCTCTTGGGCCACCGGAAGGAAATCGCCGCGAGCATCGACCTCAGCGACCGCACGCCGCGGAAGCGGGAGTCGGCGGCGGCAGACGGAGGTGAGTCCGATGAGTGACGCCACCGACACGCCGGCCCCGCAGGGTAAAGACCCCGACGAACTACCCGAGGTCGAAGACAGCGACATCGAGAAAGCTGCCCAAGAGACGCCGCGGGGACTCCCGCTGCGGGTTCAGGGGCTCGAAAAGCGCTTCGGCGGTATCACCGCCGTCGACGGCGTCTCCTTCGAAGTCGAGGAGGGGTCGCTGACGGGGCTTATCGGCCCCAACGGCGCCGGCAAGTCGACGACCTTCAACTGCATCACGGGCGTCCACGACGCCGACGGGGGCGCGGTGTTGTTCCAAGGCGAGGACATCACCGGCCTGAAGCCGTACGAAATCGCCAACCGCGGTCTCGTTCGGACGTTCCAAATCGCCCGCGAACTCGAAGAGATGACCGTTCTCGAAAACATGATGCTCTCACCTCGCGGCCAGCGTGGCGAGAAACTGGTCAACGCGGTCACGCCCGGTCTCCGCGACGACGTGGTCGCCCAGGAGACCGACCTCCGTGAGGAGGTCTGGGAAACCCTGGAGTTCTTCGAAATCGACCACCTCGCCGAGGAGTACGCGGGCAACCTCTCGGGCGGCCAGCGAAAGCTGCTCGAACTCGCGCGTGCGCTGATGGTCGACCCCGATATGCTGCTGTTGGACGAACCGTTCGCCGGCGTCAACCCCTCGCTGGAGGAGAAACTACTCGACAGAATACACGACTTACGCGAGCAGGGATACACGTTCCTGCTCGTCGAACACGACATGGACCTCATCATGGAGAACTGCGAACGCGTCATCGTCATGCACCAGGGCAAACTCCTCGCGGAGGGGTCGCCCGAGGACATCAAGAACAACGAACAGGTCATCGAGGCATACCTAGGTGAGGACGTATGAGTTCGGGCACCGGCGACCAACGCGACGTGACCGACGCGGACGTCAACGCGACGAACTTCACCACGTCCGAGGACAGCCTCCTGCAGGTCGGCGACCTCGATGCCGGCTACGGTGACCTCAAAATCCTCGAGGAGGTCGACATGAACGTCGAGGACGGCGAATACGTCACCATCGTCGGCCCGAACGGTGCCGGGAAGTCGACGGTGATGAAGTCGATATTCGGACTCACGAACGTCATGGGCGGTACCGTCGAGTTCGACGGCAGCGACATCACCGGTCGGATGCCGGAGGACATCATCCACCTCGGGTTGGGGTACGTTCCTCAGTCCGACAATATCTTCTCGTCGCTGTCGGTGCTGGAGAACCTCGAGATGGGAGCGTACATCCTCGACGAGGTCCCACAGGAGCGCCTCGACGAGGTGTTCGAGCGGTTCCCCATCCTCGAAGAGCGCAAGGGACAGAAGGCCGGCACGATGTCGGGCGGCCAACAGCAGATGCTCGCGATGGGGCGGGCGCTCATGTTGGACCCCGATTTGCTCATGCTCGACGAGCCCTCGGCGGGGTTGGCGCCCGACCTCGTCGAAGACATGTTCGACCGCATCGACCGCATCAACGAGGCGGGCACAGCCGTCCTCATGGTCGAACAGAACGCCAAGGAGGCGTTGCGGCGCTGTGACCGTGGCTACGTGCTCGTACAGGGCCAAAACCGGTTCATGGACTCCGGCGATGCACTCCTGAACGACCAGCAGGTCCGACAGGAGTTCCTCGGCGGGTAGATCGCGATTGGGTCGTCGCCGCTAAAAAATCGATTTTTGCGCTCCGGGATTACCCGCCGAGATTGACGCTGTCGACCTCGACGAAGTCGCGGTCTTCGACCTCGTAGATACCGTAGGAAACGGCCTTCATGTCGCCGTTTTCGTCGAAGTCGACCGACGAGGACGCACCCTGGTAGTTAATCTCGTCGCCGGCGTCGGCGGCCTCGATGGCCTCCGCGAGTTCGCCGGGACCGAACTCCTCACCCTCGGGGTTGGCGGCTGCTCGCATGTTGTCGCGAATCGCCGTCCCGTCGTTTTCGCCCGCGTAGACGTTGGCGAGCAGACAGACGGCCGTCGCGTCGTAGGCGTGAGCGTTGAACACGCCGGGTGCGCGGTCGTACTCCTCTTCGTAGAGTTCCGTGAAGTTCTCCAGTCCGGGACCGCTGGACTTCGGTGCCGTCCCCGTGACGTTGCCCATGTCGTTGTCGACGTTGTCGGGAAGTTCGTTGTCGATGAGACCGTCGGTGACGACGATGTCCTCGCCCGAATCGAAGTCGCTGTAGTAGTCGCGGAACAGCTGGTTGCCGGATTCGGGATAGCCGATGACGACGAGCAGTCCGGGGCTGTCGTTGAGCGCGGACTCCAACTGCGAGGAGTACGAATTCTGCTGTTGCTCGAAGGAGACTTGCTGTTTCACTTCGCCATCGTATTCGTCTTCGAAGGCAGCGGTGAACGCGTTCGATAGCGCCTGGCCGTAGTCGTTGTTGGTGTACAACGTCGCGGCGTCACTCTGGCCGAGTGTCTCGGCGCCGACCTGAGCGATGACCGGCCCCTGCAGGGCGTCGGAGGGACAGGTTCGGTAGATGTAGTCGTCGTCGTCGAGGTCCGTGACCGCCGGCGACGTCGAGGACGGCGAGACACCGACCGTCGAGTTCGGAATGAGCGACTGTTGGGTCACCTGCATGTTCACACCCGAGGACGCCGGTCCCGTGACGGCCGGATAGCCGGCGTCGACGAGCGCGTCGGCACCGGAGATACCCGCCTGCGGGTTCGTCTCCGTGTCCTCCTCTTGGATGTCGATGGTGTAGCTGGTCGCCCCTTCGAGTTCGGCGGCGGGAAGAATGGCTCCGTCGCGAATCGGCTGCCCGAGGTTACTGAGGTCGCCGGTCAGCGGCAGGAGGACGCCCTGCTTGAGCGCTCGGCCACCGTTTCCGTTCCCGTTGCCGTTCCCATTGCCGTTGCCGTTTCCGTTACCGTTTCCACCGATACAGCCAGCGAGAGTGATGGTGGCGCCTGCTGCACCAACACCCTTCAGCACGTCACGTCGTTGTACGTTGCGTTGCATACCGGGTTCCTATATAAACTGATACGTTATAAAGATGCGCCCCTTGGGCGCGATTCCCAGGGCGAATCATGGCGTATCGTCAGCAATACAGCCGTACTCAGTGACCGAACTCCACGTCGGTGTTCTCTTCGCGGCACGTCTCGAGGGCGTGTTTAGCGGCCATGCCAGCGGATTGGGCGGTCTTGGCGGTCCCGACGCCGACCTTCAGGTCGACACCGACGGTCTCGTGGACGTGTTCGATGGCATCGGCGTACCCCTCGCGGTCGACGGCATCGCAGACGGCGATGATGTTGTCGCCACCGACGAAGAAGGACAGCGAGTCGTGTGCCTTCCGCATGTAGCGCATCAACTCGGCGTACCCCTGTTCGATGTTGATGAAGGAGTCGAACTCGTTGAGCTGGTCGGTGTACTTCCCCGTCGCGTCGTTGACGTCGAAGTGAGCGATTTGGACGTCGTCGTCGGTGCGTTCGTCGTCGGCGAGTGGCTCACCACGGAGCACCTCGGTTCGGCCGCGGTCCTGTGCGCTGCCGGCGTCCTGCAGTTGGTCCGTTGCGACCCCGAGGGCCTCCGCGGGCGCAGCGTCGACGGCGATGCTCAAGCTAATCGACACCGGATAGCGGTTGCCGACGGACTCCTGAATCAGGGCGTGGGCGTCGGCGTCGAGGCCGTTCGTCACTGCGACCATGTTGTCGAAGCGGGTGAAGAAGACGTACCCCTCCCGGTTGCCGAACAGCTGTGAGAGGTCGGCGTACAGTCGTGACTGCAGCGTCTGGAGGTCGACTTCGCGGCGTGGCTCCGGCGTGACAGTCCACGGTCCGTAGTTGTCTATCTGGATGAGCGTTACCTGCGTGTTCGTCACGCCAGACGATTCTCGACGCGCCGGTATTTGCCTTACCATCCACGACGGCAGTGCTAGAGACGTGGCATGCCGCGGAGAAAACCGTGGGTTGCGGACCTCAGGCGCCCTTCGAGAGTTCGACTTCCCACATCCCCGCCGAGCGCATCGCGCGCCCGACGGCTTTGTGGAACGCGACGATGTCCTCGAATTCGTCTTCCTCGACGTGTTCGAAGATGTCGTCGACGCTGACGACGCGTTGATGGTTCAGTCGAATCGGCTCGTCGCCGTGTTCCTCGACGAAGTCGGCTTTCGAGAGGGGGAATCCCTCCTCTTCGTCCAGTTTCTTCGCGAGTATCGCCTGCCCGTACTTGCGCATCCCCTCGGAGCCTTCCTCGCCGTCGGGGTCGTGGGGCCAGTCCATACGGGCCACTCGGTGACCCGTCCCAAAAGCGTTTCCGCTCTGGGTTTCCCGACGCCGGCTTCGTTTGGATGGTTTTGTCAGAAGCTTAAATCCCCAACACGGCCCCGAACTCGGTAGAGCGGAGACCCCATGAAATACCTCAAGCTCGATATCTCACCCACGGAACGGGCGATTCACCCCATCGACGAGTTCGTGGCCGGCCACGACGCCGTCTCCCGGGAGTCGCTTTTACACGTCGACTCCCGCGCCGACGGGACGACCGTACTGCTGTACCGCGTCGTCGGCGACGGCGACGCCTTCGGAGACGCCCTCGACGACCAGCCGTCGGTCCACGACCACGAGGTCGTCGACATCGTCGGCGAGGGGTACCACGCGTTCATCCAGGCGGACTCGACGACCCACGGCAACGCGTTGTTGGACATCGCCCACGAGTACGCGCTCATCATCGACACGCCGCTGGAGTTCACCGACGAGGGACTGCGAGCGACGCTCGTCGGAACACACGAAAACCTCCGTGGGGCACTCGGAGCGATACCGGACGCCCTCGAGTTCTCGGTCGGTGACGCCGGCACGTACGTCCCGGGCTCGGAGGACCTGCTGTCGCCGCTGACCGACCGACAGCTCGAAGTGTTCGAGACGGCCATCGAGGAGGGGTACTACGACGTTCCGCGCAAAGCCACCCACAAGGACATCGCCGACAACCTCGGCTGTGCGCCGTCGACGGTCGACGAGCACCTCCGGAAGGCCGAATCACGGGTCGTCGCCGGCCTCGTCCAGTAATCTCTTCGGTCGCTTTCTCGCCGGGTAAAAACGGCTCTTACAGTTCGACGCCGCTGGGAATCAGACTCTGCCCGCGGAGGAGGTCGCCGTCGGCGTCGTAGACGAGCAGTGTGGACTTGTCGTAGGTCGCGAGGTGTTCGTCTTCGGTTTCGAGGACGATTCGGTATCGGCTTTCGGAGTCGCTTCGCTGGCCGAACTCGCGGGCGGCTTCGACGAAGGAGAACACGTCGCCGGCCGTGGCGTTGAGTTCGAAGACGTACTCGCCGGTGACGCGGTCGGCGATGGCGACGACGCCGTTGGCCTCATCGGAGTCCAGCGGCTCTTTGAGCCGGAAGGCGACGTCGATTTCGTCGCTTTCGAGTACGCTGTCGGCTTTGGTCAGCCTCGATTCGAGCTGACCGACCGGTCCCTCGTAGGTAATCGTGACGACCGGCCGCTGTGGGTCGTCCGCGTCCATCCCGTCGACGGTCAGAGTGAAGTAGTCACGCCGCATCCCTTTGCTACTACGACGTAGGGTCGCCGTAGTGATGAACGTAACGCCAGCGTCAGACGTTCAGTACACACTCATCGAAACGAATCGTTCGGCGACCGTCATGCGGTATCTTTTATTTGCCCCCGCGTGGGTGAGGTGGTATGTGGGTCCGCTCGGAGTACGCCGGTGAACTCGCGGTGCTGTCCGCGTGGCTGTGTGCGCTGCTGCCGTGGAGCGTCTCGTATGCGAGCCAAGGTGGTCTGCGACTGTACCGCATCCACTTCCTCTATCTGTTCTTCCAGTTCATTCCCGGCGTCGACTTCGGACAGTACGATACCCCGTATCTACTCGTCTATCGCGCGCCGGGGTTTCCCGACAACGCTGGCGTCGCCTTCGGCTACCAGTTGTGGATACTCGCCGCCGCCGTCTTCACCGTCGCGTTGGCACTGAGCGCCGTCTACTACGTCTACGACGAACGGCTGGAAGCCGAGTCGCCGGTCGACCCCGTTCGGCTGATGGGTGCGCTGCTGCTTCTCTCGGCAGTCCCGTTGACCGCGTCGACGTACTTCCTGTTCACCGGGTTCGCCGGCATCACGGTTCCCGTCGGGATTCTCTTCATGTACCTGCTGGGCGGGCTGTTGCTCGTCGTCGAACGAACCTGACGCTCGACGTTTCGTGGCCGCCCGACGGCGGGACACACCGCGAGTTGCGGCGTGGTTTTATGCCGACCCGGCGATAACGGAGTTATAACTGCCGTTAGGAGGGTACTAACAAATGTCAGGCAATCAAGCCGGTGGTCCGCTCGAAGCCATCCGCAACAGCATTCGTCGGACGGCGGAGACGTTCAGCGGCTCTCAGCTTCCGGCGACGCAGTACCAGCCCGGTCATCACGGCAACGTCGTCGGTGACCGCCAGTTCGACGACCGGGAAATCGAGCGCTACTGGCTGAACGCGCCGTTTGCCTACGCGGTCGTGACCTACAGCGACACCGACGACAAACACCTCTACCGCGTCATCGAACCGGAACTCGACCGGTTCGAGGGCGAACTCCTCTCGACGCTGTACGACGACGTCCGAACGCCGCTGTTGTACAGTTCCCGGGACGGCACGCCGGAGGAGGTGTTGGCCGAGGAACTCCGGAACCGCCTCGAGAAGTACGGCATGGAAATCGACGTTGCAGGGTTCTATCGGCTGTACTACTACCTGTACCGTCGGTTTCAGGGATTCGGCCGTCTCGACCCGCTGATGCACGACCCCTCGATTGAGGACATCTCCTGTGACGGCTACGACATCCCGCTGTACGCCTACCACGACGGGTATCAGGACATCGAGACGAACATCTCCTTCGCCGAGGAGGAACTCGACAACTACATCGTCCGGATGGCCCAGCAGGCGGGCCGACACATCTCCGTCGGCAACCCCGTCGTCGAGACGACCCTCCAGGACGGTTCGCGGGCGGAGTTAGCACTCGGGGAAGAAGTGACACCACGCGGGTCGGCGTTCACCATCCGGAAGTACAGCGAGGAACCGTTCACGCCCATCGACCTCCTGGAGTTCGGCACGTACTCGCTGCATCAGATGGCGTACCTGTGGATGGCAATCGAACACAACAAGAACATCATCTTCGCCGGCGGGACGGCATCGGGGAAGACGACTTCGATGAACGCCATCTCGATGTTCGTTCCGCCCCGTTCGAAACTCATCACCATCGAGGACACCCGCGAACTCGCGTTGTATCACGACAACTGGCTGTCGTGTGTCACCCGCGAACGCCTCGACGAGGCCTCGAACGTGACGATGTACGACCTGCTCCGCAGTGCCCTCCGGCACCGCCCGGAGTACATCATCGTCGGGGAGGTGCGTGGCGAGGAGGCGATTACGCTGTTTCAGGCGATGAACACCGGCCACACGACGCTGTCGACGATGCACGCGGACTCGGTACAGACGGTCATCAACCGACTGGAGAACGAACCCATCAACGTTCCGCGGCCGATGGTTCAGTCGCTGGACGTGCTGTGTGTCCAGACGCTCGCTCGCTTCGGCGGCGAGCGGGTTCGCCGGGCGGACGCCATCGCCGAAATCGAGGGCATCGACCAGCGGACGGGTGAACTCGACTACACCGGTGCCTACGAGTGGAACTCCGCCAACGACTCCTTCCGGGAGGGGAACAAGCAGCTACTCGACGAGATACGCGAGGAGCGAGGGTGGTCCCAATCCGAACTGCTCCGGGAGATGCAGCGCCGCCGGACGTTCCTGAAGTACCTCTGGGAGCAGGGAGTAAACCAGTACCAGGAGTTCACGGCGATGGTGAACCGCTACTACGCGACCCCCGAGGAGGTCATCGACCGAATCGAGGCGACCCAAATGGATGCCGACGCCGTCGAGACGCCGAGCCAATAGATGCTGGAGTTTCTCCCGCTGCTCGGAGCGCTCGCACTCGTGGGGGTGTTCCTCGCGACGCCGTACAGCGAGGGGCTCTCGTCGCTGTTGTCACGAACCAGTTTCAGGCTGTTCGACGGCAAGAGCATCGAACCGAGCGTCAGACGCGAGCGGTTGCTCCGCAGCGCCGCCATCGGAACGCCGTACCGGGAGTACACCGCCAAGACGTACCTGTACGTCTTCGGTTCGGCGATGGCCGGCGGTATCCTCGGCGTGTACGTCGGCGTCGGCCTGTTGGCCGTGCTTCGGGAGGTGGGGATTTCGACGACGATTACGGTGCCCTCGCTGGGGCTCTTCGACGGCATCGCCGACGTACCGGTTCTCTCGGAACTCCCGGGGGCGACGTTCGGCATCGAGGTGTTCGACGGCTTCGTGTTCGTCGTGTTGCTGGCGACGAGCAGTCTCGTCGGATTACTCGCAGCGGGCGGTGCCTACGCCGTTCGCTGGCGGATTCCGTCGCTCCGGGCGGACACCCGGCGACGGCAGATAGACGCCGGGATGCCGCGAATGGTCGCGTTCGTGTACGCCCTGACCCGCGGCGGGATGGCGTTTCCGGACGTGATGCGAGCGCTGTCGCGAAACGAGGGCGTCTTCGGTGAAGGGGCCGCCGAGGTCGGCGTCGCCGTCCGCAACATCGATTTGTTCAACGTCGACCTCGTGTCGGCAATCGGGGACCTCTCCCAGCGGACGCCCTCCGAGCAGTTCGAGCAGTTCGCGGAGAACCTCTCCAGTGTCCTCCAGAGCGGACGGAACATCTCGGAGTTCCTCAGAGAGCAGTACGAACGGTACCGCGAGGAGGCCGAAGAACAGCAGGAGGAAATCCTCGATTTGCTCGCGACGACCGCGGAAGTGTACGTCACCACCGTCGTCGCCGGGATGCTGTTTTTGGTGACTATCCTCCTCATCATCGGGTTGACCGCCGGCGATACGCTGTTTCTCATGCGCGCAATCGCGTACGTCGTCCTCCCGGCGGGGAACCTCCTGTTTCTCGCGTACCTCATCGAGGTGCTGCAACCGCTACAGACGACCGGGAGCAGCAGCCGAATCCTCCAGGCGGAGTCGAACGTGACTGTCGAACACGTCGGCATCGAATCCGACGGCGGCTACAACTATCCGAACTCCGAAACCAACCACCAGCGTCTGCGTGCCTACGACCGCCTCCGGTCGATTCGCGAGACGATTACTGCCCCACTGCAGTCGGTCATCCAGCGACCGACACTGGTCTTCGTCGTCACCGTTCCGATTGCGGTGCTGGTGACTGCATACCGGGCGCCCTCGGTAGTCGTCGACGGCGCCATCGAGGTAGGACTGTTGGACGATTTACTGGTGCAAGCGGCCATCTTCCTCATGGGGACGTTCGCGGTCGTCTACGAAATCAAGCAACGGCGGCTTCGACGCCTCGAAGAGGCCGTCCCAGACCTGCTGGAACGGTTGGCGAGTCTCAACGAGGCGGGTATCGCCGTCGTCTCCTCGTTCGACCGGGTTCGACGCAGCGATATCGGCGCCCTCGACGAGGAGGTCGACCGCATCTGGCGGGACATCCAGTGGGGGGCGACCGTCGCACAGGCGCTGGACCGCTTCGAGACGCGCGTTCGGACGCCCTCGGTCACCCGGGTCGTCACGCTCATCACGAACGCGATGCGAGCCTCGAACGAAATCGGGCCGGTGCTCCGCATCGCCGCCGAACAGGCCCGTGCTGACAAGCGACTCCGCCGCCAGCGGCGACAGGAGATGTTCACCTACCTCGTCGTCATCTACGTCTCCTTCGTCGTCTTCCTCATCGTCATCGTCGCCCTCGACTTCGTCCTCATCCCGAACCTTCCGGATAGTGGGGCCGTCGAGGGCGACCTCGCACAGAACGCACCGAGCGTCCTCGGAGGGTTCACGGGCGGTGACGAGGACGCCTATCGGTTGGTGTTCTTCCACACCGCGTTGATACAGTCGACGCTCTCGGGACTGGTCGGTGGCATGATGGGCGGTGGGTCGGTAAAAGACGGCGTCAAACATTCGACGATAATGCTCACCGTGACGTATCTCGTGTTGACGCTTCTGGGCTGAGTCGCCCTTCCGCGCTGTTGGGATGAGACGCCGTCCACCGTCGCGCTCTTGTGTGTCCTCGTCGAACGCGCGGTATGGACGACGACCGGGCGGCGGTTCGGGCGACGTACGAACGAATCGCCGACCACTTCGCGGCGACCCGGGAGTACCCCTGGCCGGAGGTCGAATCGTTCTGTGCGGGTCGCCACGCCGACAGAGCGGTCGACATCGGCTGTGGCAACGGCCGGCACACGGCGCTTTTGGCCGACCACGCGGAGACGGTGGTCGGCGTCGACGTGAGCCGTCGACTGCTCGGCCTCGCACGGGAGCGAGCGCCAGGGGGGTCGTTTCTCGCCGGCGACGCCTCGGCACTTCCCCTGACCGACGACTGCGCCGAGTTGGCGGTGTACGTTGCGACGCTGCATCACCTTCCCACCCGGGAGTTGCGCCGGCGGAGCCTCGACGAGGTGGCGCGCGTCCTCACTCCGGACGGTGAGGCGCTCGTGAGCGCGTGGAGTACCGCCCACGACGCCTTCGATGCCTCCGCCGACGCCACGGAGGGGTTCGATACGGACGTCGATTGGACGCTCCCCGGCGGGGAGACCGTCCCGCGGTTCTATCACATCTACGCGCCGGCCGAATTCGACGCCGACATTGCGGCGAGCGAACTCGAAGTCGTCGACTCGCGAATCTCGAGTGGGAACTGCTACGCCGTCGTCACGCCAGCGTGACAGTGACCAGGACAATCATACGGACAACATGTTTGCCGTCCCCAACCGGTATTGGTGGTCGGTTGGAACGGAAAACTCCTTAGGGGGTGGCGGATATAGGTCCAGATACGCCCCGTTGTGGGGTATCGAGTGCGCCGGTGGTGAGCGGTTCCGTCGGAACCGCGAGTCTCGGCGCGAACGAAGTGAGCGCCGGTGGTCTAGTGGCAGGACCTGAGCCTTCCAAGCTCATGGCCCGGGTTCAAATCCCGGCCGGCGCACTCCCTGTGGTCGTGCGCCGGCCGTAGTTCGAAAACGCCTCACGTTTTTTCTCTCCCGGCCGGCGCATTACGAGGCCGAACGTAGTGAGGCCTCGAAAATATGAACGGGGAGCGATAGCGAGGCGCTCCCTTTGGTCACGCCTCGTACAGTCGAGCGGTGAACGAAGTGAACCACGAGACGAGCGACTCACAAACCACTCTTTGTGCTCGACAGCAGGTCGTCTGTGTCACCGAGAACCACGCTAGCACGTCTGTATCGGCGGGTTCACGGCGGACTTATGTATCCGAAACGTTTCGGTATTACTGTTGATGTTCGACCGGATTCTCTTTCCAACGGACGGCACCGACCACTCCCAAAAGGTACTGCAGTACGCACTCGATATCGCCGAGACGCGGGACGCAACGCTTCACGTGCTATCCGTCGTCGACGACCGTGCGTTTCTGACCCTCGACGACGACCGCGTCGAAACTGTTCGCCATGAACTGGAAGAAGAGGCGCTTGCCGCTGTCGACGAGGCCGTCACCACGGCGGACGGACACGAAATCGAAACGGCGTCGGATGTCGACGTCGGCAACCCCTCAGAGGCCATTCTCGATTACATCGACGAGGCCGATATCGACCTCGTGGTGATGGGAACCAGCGGTGGGAGCTACGAGCGGAACATCGTCGGCAGCGTTTCCCAGCGAGTCGTCGAGCAGTCACCCGTCCCCGTGATGACCGTCGGCCTCGACGCGTGATTCTCGCGGTATCGACTCCCGGTATCCGTCGAACCGTGGCCGCTCTCTGATGAAAACTTTCGGTAGATTCACTGTTCGTTTCGTGCGTCAGTAATAACACCGTTCGCTTTTAGGCCTGAGTTAACACACGTCTCTGTCGCGTCCCGATGACACTCCCCGTGAGACACTGAGACGTGGTCCCAAGGACCAGCCACATAAGTAGCCCCGTACAAACCCGGTATAACACTAATGATGATACACAAAAACGGCACACGTAGGTTCGAGCCAAATGGGGGACGAAAACGACGGTTCGCCGGCCGACACACCGGTGACAGACGGAGGAACTGTGAGCAGTGATAGCGACTCCTCGGACGGTGAGGTCGAGGAGTTCGAGTGGAACGACGAAACGACAGAACGACCCGAAGAGTCGGCTTCCGAGGAGGGGGCGGCCGACGCGACGGCCGAGGAGGGCGAAGCGTCGTCAGTCGAGTCAGACACCGAGGAGGACTCTCCGGCAGTCGCCGAGGCCCGCCGTCCGCGCGAGGAAGACAGACAAATCGTCTCCGACCACCCGATAAAGGGCGAGATTCTTCGGGAGGTCCACGAGTACTTCGAGACGGCGGACATCGACGAATCGTTCGCCGAGCGGCCGGACGTTGAGTTCATCAAGGGTCAGTTCTTCGACTTCTCGTATCTCGACAACCACGAAGAAATCGAGCGGCTGTGGGTGAACAAGCCCTACGCGTACGTCTCCATCCTGCGGCGTGACGACGAAGAACGGCTCCGATACCACGTCCACGAGCCAGAACTGACGGAGTTCGAGGAGTACGTCCGCGAGGACCTCGTGAAGATTCTCCGAAACAGCCTGATGTATCAGGACCTGGAGGCCGACGACGACCGCGAGGCAATCTTCGAGGAGAAGGCGAAAGAAATCATCTCCGACCACGCCGCCGCAACCATCGAGGACGGCTCGCTTCTGAAGCTCAAATACTACCTCCTGCGGGACTTCGTCCACCTGGGGCGCATCGACCCGCTGATGCGAGACCCCAACATCGAAGACATCTCCTGTGACGGTATCGACATCCCCGTCTACGTCTACCACGCCGAACACCGCGACATGCCGACGAACATCACGTTCGGCAAACAGCGCCTCTCTTCGTTCGCACTGCGGCTTGCACAGCGAGCGGGCGAACAGGTGTCCGTCTCCGAACCGCTGATGGACGGGACGCTCCCGGACGGCTCCCGCGTGCAGTTGACCTTCGGGTCGGACGTTGCGACCCGTGGGTCGAACTTCACTATCCGGAAGTTCGCCAACATCCCCTTCACACCCGTCGACCTCGTCGAACGCGGGACGTTCTCCGTCGAGCAGATGGCGTACTTCTGGCTCGCTATCGAGAACAACCGCTCGCTCATCTTCTCCGGCGGTACGGGTTCGGGGAAGACCACCTCGATGAACGCCGTCTCGATGTTCGTCCCCGAGGACGCGAAAGTCGTCTCCATCGAGGACACCCGCGAAATCACGCTCCCGCACGACAACTGGGTCCAGAGCCTCACGCGGGAGTCCATCACCTCGGAGGGCCGCGGCGAGGTGTCGATGTACGAGTTGCTACAGGCCGCACTCCGACAGCGCCCCGAGTACCTGCTGGTCGGTGAGATTCGAACCGAGCAGAACGTCGCGTTCACGTTCTTCCAGGCCATCGGGACGGGCCACACCGCTTACACGACCATTCACGCCGAAAGCGTCGAAGGCGTGTTGAACCGACTGGAGAACAAGCCGCTCAACGTGCCGGCACAGATGGTCTTGGAGTTGGACATCATCTCCGTCCAGAAACAGACGTTCAAGGACGGCGACCGTGTTCGGCGCAACGACGGCGTCACCGAAATCCTCCCCGGCAGCGACGCCGAGGAGTCCATTCGCGCTATCGACATCTTCGCACGTGACGCCGATTCCGACACCATTCAGCGAGTGAACAACTCCCAGGTGCTGCAGGAAATCGCCGACGACCGAGGCTGGAGCGGTCGGGAGTTGGCCGAGGAACTCCGCCAGCGCCGTGAGTTCCTTCAGTACCTCGTCGACAACGACATCTCGGGCTACAACGAGGTCACGAGCGCGATTCACATGTTCGGGAGCAACAAGGAGAAACTGCTGAAGATGGTCAACGAGGGCACCTTAGAGCCCGGCGACCTCGAAGACACAGAATGAGCCAGGGAAACATCGACGACGCGACGCCGATTCCGGACTACGAACTCGAACAGTACTTCCCGGAACGTCACGACCTCTCGGAGGCCGACAAGGAGCGACTCCGCGACCAGCACGGCTACCTGCGGACGTGGTTTCTCACCCATCCCGAACGGTTCCGTGACCTCCAGCGGTGGCTCAATCAGGCGCGGATGGGCTACACCTACGACATCTACCTCACCCGCATCACGGGCTACACCTTCATCGCGGCGGCTGTCGGGCTGTTCCTCGGAGCCTTACTTTCCGTCCAGTTGACGCTCTTCGGCGGGTTTTCCCAACTGGGCGTCAACCAGGTGGTGTTTCAGGCCCTTCTCGGCATCGCGGTCGTCGTCTTCTCCGTCGTGCTGTTCGCCGGCGGCGCGTTCGCGACAGGGTACTACTACCCCCGCATGCGGACGAGCACGCGCGAACGGAGCATCAACATCCTGCTCCCGCACGCCATCGTCTACATGTACGCGCTGAGCTACGGCGGGATGAACACCTTCGAAGTCGTCAAGGAACTCGCCGAAGCCGACGAGGTGTACGGCGAGGTGTCCAACGAGTTCGACATGGTGGTCCGCGACGTGGAACTGTTCGGCAACGACCTCTTTACGGCGCTGCGTGACGCCCGCAACCTCACGCCGTCGGAGAACCTCGAACAGTTCCTCGACGATATGATTTCCGTGCTGGACTCGGGCAGCGAGTTCTCGGTGTTCCTCGAAGACGAAGCTGAGACCTACATGGACGAGGCTCGCGACGAACAGGACAGTTTCCTCGGAACGCTGTCGATTCTCTCCGAGATTTTCGTCGTCGCCTTCGTCGCCGCGCCGCTGTTCCTCATCGTCACCCTGCTCGTCATCAGTTTGCTGGGCGGACAGGCGCTGCTGCAGACGTACTTCCTCGTCTACGTTGGCCTACCGCTGGGAATGCTCGGCTTCCTCGCGGCCGTCGACATCCTCTCGAAACCCTACGCCGAACACACCGACGAACTCGAAATCGAAGACGTCGAGTTCGACCGCGAGTGGAGTTCCCGCGTCACCGAGGACCCCCAATACGAGACGTACGAACAGAAGAAACAACGCGACAAACGCCTCGAGATGCTGTACAACCCCATCGACCAGATTCGGGACCGAAATCCGCTTCTGTCGCTGCTCGTGACGGTCCCGATTGCACTGCTGGCAGTCGGCTTCGCCTTCATCTCCGGCGCCGTCCCGGCGTCCATCGAGGGCATCCTCGAAGTCCCGATTCGGGCGACAATCGGACTGTTCGTCGTGCCGTTCCTCATCGCGTCGGTGCCGCTGACGCTGTTCTACGAGAGCCAGCGTCGCCGCGAGAAGAAAATCGCAGAGCGGTTCCCCGACACGCTGAACATCCTCTCGAGTGCGAACCAGATGGGTATCCGGCTCGTCGACGCGTTGAACCTCGTCTCGCGGTGGTCCGAGGGCGCCCTCTCCGATGAACTCCGGAAGGTGCGCAACGACATCCGCTGGAACGGCGACATCGAACGGGCGCTGTTGGAATTCGCCAACCGCCTGAAGGTTCCGCAGGTCACTCGGACGATGAAGCTCATCGCGAAGGGCAATCACTCCTCCAGCGACCTCTCGAAAATCATCTCCATCGCCGCCGAGGACACCCGTAACCGCTATCAAATCGAACGGAAGCGCCGCAGCGAGATGGGCGCCTACACCGCCATCGTCATCATCGGCTTCCTCGTGTACCTCGCGGTCATCGTCATGCTCGATACGAGCTATCTGACGCCAATCGGACAGTTGGCCGACACCGCGCCGCCGTCGAGCGCCCAAGCCGGCGGTGCGGCCGGCACGCCGCTGTCGGTGGGTGAGGTGCCGGTCGACATCTACCGAACGGTGTTCTTCCACTCGGCGCTCATCCAAGGTATCGGCAGCGGGCTACTCGCAGGGAAACTCGCGGAGAACAACGTCCTCGCCGGGCTGAAGTTCAGCATCGTGCTGGCAGTGCTCACGCTTGGCGTGTTCGTCCTCATATAGAACAATGAATTTCATCACAGACAACAGAGGTGTTTCGGAGGTCGTCGGCGCGATACTGGTGTTCGGGCTGTTCGTCGCGCTACTGGCCGTTTTTCAGACGACGGCGATACCGGCGGCGAACGAGGAGGTAGAATTCAAACATAGCCAACAGGTCCAGAGTGATTTGGTTGAGTTCAGTAGCGCAACCTCGAGGGTTAGTTCCAGTGGGAACCCTGAATCGGTGAAAGTACAGATGGGGACATCATATCCGACGCGTTTGCTGTTCTTCAACCCTCAGAACCCGACTGGACAGATTCGCTTAGCCGGAAACCAAACGGCTAGTATCCAGAACGTCACAGCCACTGACGACGAGACTAGTGAATATATTGATGGGTCAATAACTAACTTAGAAGCAAAACGTCTGGAATACAGTGCGAACTACAACGAGTACCGGAACCCACCGACGAATGTTCTCGAATACGGGACTGTTTATCGTGCTTTCGACAATCAAACGGTTATCGACGACCCCGGTAAGGTAGTCAGCGGAAACGATATTTCTCTCACGCTGTTCGCCGGAAACCTCTCTCGTGCTTCCGGTGGTTCCATGTCCCTTGAAGCAGAGCCGACGAGCGCACCTGCCCGAACAGTAACCGTCGAGCCTTCGGGTGGTCCAATGGTTCTTCGACTCCCCTCACGCCTAGACGCCTCCCAATGGGAGGAACTCCTCTCGGAAGAGGAGAACGTCGAAGACGTACGCTCTGCTGGCGGTGGTGACTTCGTGGAAATCGAACTCAATGAGACCAAAGAGTACAATCTCCGGATGCCACAGATAGGGGTGGGAAGTGATACCCCCGATACAGAAGCGACATACGTGACGCGGGCCTCGAACCGCCAGTTGCAGATTGGTGAAGCGAACCGGCTACCAATCGAGGTACGAGACCGATACAATAACCCCGTGAGCGGTGAGAGCATCAACATTAGCGTAGATACCGGGCAGTTCCAAAACGGGAACCAAACCATCGAAACGACTACTACGGACGATGGACAACCGAGTGCCCGCTACACAGGTAGCGGTGCAGGGGTTGTGGAGGTCGAAGCGAGTTACGCGCGAAAACCGAGCGACTCCAGTTTCAATCCAGACAATAAGGAGGATATCCGATTCAACGTGTCGTTCAACCCCCGTCTTGACCAGACGGACCCGACTATTCAGGACGCCACACTATCTGAAGATGCGTTCACTGTCTGTACGAGTTTCAATGATGTTACTATACCTGTGATTAGTGACACTGTTACCAGCTGTCTCACAACCGCAACGGTTTCGCAGATGATTGTAGATTACGATGTGACTGATACTGGTGGTTCTGGACTTGACTACATTGAGCTGGCAGTAGTGGATTCCAATGGTAACACCCTAATGAATTCAACTGAGAGGGTTCAAGGAGCTCAAAGCCAAGGCATCTTCCGTTCACCGCAAATCAATCACGACGAAGCAGGCGAGCCTACTAGCGTTGATATCCGGGTCTACGATCGTAACGGGAATTCAGATAATACGACGGAGGCTCTGCCGTAGTACTACGAAATGCTATTTTTACACCGACTCTTGAAGAGACAGACGCCAAACTATACGTAGCCCCCACCAAAAGACGAGATATCTAATGAGCGAGGGAGATGGAAAACCGACGGTCCTCGTGGTCGAGGACGAACGGGCGCTCATCGAACTGTACGTTCGGTGGCTGGAGGACGACTACGAGGTTCTGACGGCGGAAGGTGGTGAGGCGGCACTCGAACAACTCGACGATTCGGTCGACGTGGTGCTTCTGGACCGGTTGATGCCGGGGATGAGCGGTGACGAAGTGCTTGCCGAACTTCGAGAACGGACCACCGAGTGTAAGGTGGCGATGGTGACGGCCGTCGAGCCCGACTTCGACGTGATTACGATGGGCTTCGACGACTATCTCACCAAGCCCGTCGAGCGCGACGAGTTGTTGAAGACCGTCCAGCGACTGCTGTCGCGGTCGGATTTCGCGGACCTCGAACAGGAGTTGTACTCGCTGTCGGCCAAGCAGGCGGCGCTTCGGTCCTCGAAACCCGACGAGGAACTCGCCGAGAGCGAGGAGTACGCGGACCTCGAAAGTCGGCTTTCGGAGCTGCGTTCGGAACTCGATGCGACGCTGCCGGAGATGGAGAGCGACGAGTTCGTGGCGATGGTCCGGGACATCGAGGGCGAATCCGACGAGGGAGGGGGTGAGGACAGGTGAGCTATCGCGTCGACGGGTTCGGCGAACTCGCGACGTTCGACGCCGGAACGAGCGTGTTGGTGTCCGGGCCGTCGCCGGAGACCAACGAGCGGCTGTTCGACGCCGTCACACCCGCCTCCGGCGAGCGTGCAATCGTCATCACGACGAACACGGACGCCGAAACCGTCGTCGAAGAACTGCTCGACCGCGGTGCCACCCGCGAACAACTCGGTGTCATCGAGTGCACCAACCACGACAGCGATGTCGAAGGCGTGCCAGTCAAGCAGTTGAGTTCCCCCGGCGATTTGACGGGCATCAGCCTCGAGTTTGCGAAACTGCTCGACGAGGACGACACGAAGCCGGTTCGTGTGGGATTCGCGACGGTGTCGACGGCGCTGATGTACGCGGAACTGCGAACGATGTTCAGATTCCTGCACGTGTTCACCGCTCGCATCCGCTCGGGCGACATGCTGGGCGTGTTCACGATGAACCCGAGCATGCACGACGACAAGGCGCACAACACGATTCGTGCAGTCTTCGACTCCGAGGTGTCGGTCGGCCGCGAGGAACTCACGCTGCGCGGAAGCGGGTTCTCACAGTAGCGTCTCCTTCGGCGGTCACTGACTGCGAGAACTGAGGCCGATGAACGCCGCAGTCGAGACGAGGATGCAACCGGCTGCAACCCCGAAGGCGGCGAACACGCCGGAGGCATCCCAGACGATGCCCATCGTCAGCGGACCGACGACCTGCCCGATTTTCCACGACACGGACCGGAGGGACATGCTTCCTGCCGTCGCGTCGACGGCCTCACCTTCCTCGATGAACAGCGACATGCTCGCCGGGAGGCGGATGCTATCGGCGACGCCGCAGAGTGCGAACGCCCCGAAGAGGACGGCGAACGCCGGCGGGAACGTGAGCGAGCGTCCGACCAAACTGACGGCGACCGATGGGATGAGGCCGTCTGCGAACTCCGCGAAGGGAATCGCCAGCGTGCCGACGGTGTACAGCAGCGCCCCCGTGACGATAAATCGGCTCTTGCCGCCGATGCTGTCGGTCAACTCGCCGACGTATCCCTGTGTGAGCGCTTTGGTGAGTTTCCCGCCCGCGAGGACGATACCGACGACGAGTGCGTTCATCCCGAACCCGGTCCGGGCGTAGATTGGAAGGAACAACAGCACGCCCATCTTTCCGAAGCCGGTTCCGAGCCGAAACGCCGTCAGGGCCTGAAGCGTCCGTCGACCGAGGAGGTCGCGGAACGTCTCCCGGCCGCTGCGGTCGTCAGTCGAGCGCCCGCCGGGGTTGGTTCGCAGGACCGCGGCGACGGCGAGGAACGCCCCGAGGGTAATCGCCGAGAGGACGGCGTACGTTTCGGTGAAGCCGTAGACGGCGAGCAGCGCGCCGCCGACGATGTCGCCGGCGAGACTGGAGAACGCGCCGACCTGATTGTAGGTGCCGAACCAGAGCCCGCGCTCGCCGTCGGGAGCGATGTCGCCGACCACAGTCGAACCGGTAATCCACAGGAGGCTCGCCCCGACTCCCTGTACCATCCGGACCAAAATGACGTGCGAGACGGTTTCGACGAGGGCGAACCCGACGAAGACGGCGACGTTGACGAGAAACCCGACGAGTAACACCCGCTTTGCGTTGTGCGTGTCGATGTACCGGCCGAGCGGGAGGACGATAATCAGTTGCGTGAGTGCGAAGACGGTGCCGAACAGTCCTTCGACGGTACTCGTCGTCCCGAACTGGTCGGCGTACAGCGCCAACGCGATAGCGATAGTCGAGTACGCCTGTGCGCGGGCGAACGCCGTCCCCGAAAGCGAGAGGAACTCCGGGTCGCGGAAGGCACGGAGGGTACTCGACACGTCTCGGGGTAGCGAATCGGGGCCCAAAAGCGAGGTGATTCCCGACGACGGAGGAGGGACTCCGACGCCGACGCACCGTTACAGTTCGATTCGTTCGACGAGGTCGCCGTCGTCGCTGTGGGTGTTGAGCGCGACGATGCGGACGTACTCCTCGATTCGGGAGTCGTGGAGTTTGTGCTTCAGGAGTTCGTCGACCTGATACACGCCGGCGGCGTCGGTCATCTCTATTTCGACCATGACCGGCATGCCGTTGCCGGGTTGCAGCGATACCTTTCGAATCGCCCGACTGGAGATGGTGTTGATGCCTCGACCGCCCTTCTCGTAGGGGATTCGGGAGCGGCCTCGCTCCATGTCGAGAGCGTCCGCGACGCGGACGACGCCGGCTTCGGTCGTCAGCGGCGTCTCCTCGGTGTGGTGACAGAGGATAGCGTGCAGCACTTCGCCCTTCATTCGGACGCGCTCGGCGGCGTCGTAGAAATCGAACTCCGTCAGGAGTCGGTCGAGTACGTCCGCCGCTAGCGGAATCGAATAGTAGGGGTGGTCGTCGCGGTGGACGACGTGGCCGATGTCGTGTAGCGTCGCGGCCAGTGCGATGATGACCGACTCGTCGGCCTCTTCGAGGCCCTGCTGTTCGGCGCCGTTGAACTCGACATCGCCGGCCTTCAGCAGTTCGTACAGACACAGCGCCCGATTGCGGACGATTTCGATGTGTTTGGTGCCGTGGTCGTTGTACCCCTTGCGGTCGACGGGGTTGACGTTCTGGGCTTCGAGGTAGGTGGTAATCTCGGTGTCGCTCTGGACGGTTTCGAGCACCGTGTTGAGGCGCTCGTCGGGGAAGTCGTGGTCCGCATCCGGGTCGTACACGCGACCGGGTTCCCCTCTGTCGGCGGTATCGGAGTCGCTCATATCGCGACAAGGGTGGGTGTCGAGAAAAAACGTCCGGCGAGTCAGGCGTCGCCCACGGCCGCCTCGACGTCCTCGTAATCAGGTTCGATTCCGGGGTCGTCGGAGACCCACTCGTAGGTGACAGTGCCGTCTGCGTCGACGACGAACACCGCGCGCTTTGCGACGCCTTCGACGCCGAGGGCATCGAAGTCCATCGATACGTCGTAGGCGTCGATGACCTCTTTGGCGATGTCGCTGACCAGCGGGAAGTTGAGGTTGTTCTGTGTGGCGAACTCCTCGAGTGCGAACGGCGAGTCGACGCTGACCCCGTACAGCGAGGCGCCAGCATCGGTGAGGTCGTCGAGTCGGTCGCGGAACGTCGTCATCTCGCTGGCGCAGACGCTCGTGAACGCGCCGGGGAAGAACGCCAACACGACGGGACCGTCATCGGTGGCGTCGGCCAGCGAGAACTCCTCGATGTCGCCACTCGGTGTCGTCATCGGTGCACTGAACGTCGGTGCGTCGTCGCCTACATCGACCATGTGTGGCCCCTCGTGACCCGCCCGTTTGAATCTCCGGCTTCCGGCGACCGGGCGACGAGTGGCGAAAAGCCTACAAGTGGGCACGCGAAGCAACAGGTATGACGACGCCACTGTTCATCGGTGGGCTGGGTCCACCCGAACTGCTGTTAATCGCCGGCATCCTGATTCTCCTGTTCGGGGCGAGCAAGCTCCCGGAACTCGCACGGTCGATGGGGTCGGCGACCGGCGAGTTCAAGAAGGGCCGCCAAGAGGTCGAAGAAGAACTCGAAGAGATACAGGACGAAGACGAGGAAGTCTCCGCGGAGTCCGACGCCGAAACGTCCGGCGACACCGAGCGCTCGAACGCCTGAACTCCGTTTTTCGCCGACTCGATTCCGCTTTCCGAGGAAAAAGCCTATAATCAACACTAGGCTAGCCTCGGGTAGCAATGATGGACCTGCTTCCAATGCAGTTCGGGCTTCCCGGTGGGCCCGAGGTGCTGATAATCCTGCTCATCGCCGTGCTGCTGTTCGGCGCGAACAAGATTCCCAAACTCGCCCGCTCGACCGGCGAAGCGATGGGCGAGTTCCAGAAAGGCCGCCAGGAGGTCGAAGAAGAGCTGAAGGACATGCGCGACGGCGCGACGGGGCAGTCGTCGAGTAGCTCGTCGACGGAATCCACAACGGAATCGACAACGGAATCGTCGACCGAAACTGACAGCGACGCGACGACCGACGCCGCGGAAGACGAAGACGACGAGGACTTCGAAATCGCGGAGGCGGAGTCGGACGACGAAACCGAGACGAACTGACGAACCGTCGGACAGCAATCGTTTTCAGCCTCCCGCGCCCACTTTCGGTAGGGCGTGTGGCCAAGCGGACTACGGCGAGAGGTTCCTAACTTCTAGAGCGCGGGTTCGAATCCCGCCACGCCCGTTCTGCGAGGAGCGGACGCGACGAGCGAACGGGCACGGAGTTCGAACCCTGAAAGACGCAGCGCCGAGCGTAGCGAGGCGACCGTCTTTCTCCGGTTCGAATCCCGTCACACCCGTCTCGTTCGCTTCGCTCACTCGACGCGCGTGGCGTAGTTCGAAAACGCGTCGCGTTTTCTCACTCCCGTCACGCCCTGTATCGAATTCGGTGTGTCGCTCGAAACAGTGTAGAATCTAATCGGCGCTACCGAGACGTTTACTCCCACCCCTGCGTTACGGAGGCGTATGAGCCGACCGACGCTCGACGATATCGCGGCACTCGCCGGTTCGCGTGTCGAACTCACGGTTCCGAAGCCCCGGGAGGACCAACGACTCGTCGGCACTGTCGTGGCCGAGGGTGCGGAACTGCGACTGCGCCTCGACGATGGGACAAGCGAGAATCACGCGACGGTTCGGCTGAAGGAACGCGAACGCGACGGCGTCGTGCGGGCGTTTCGCGGGACGGACGGTGACCTACTGGTCGGTCGAGTCAAACGAATCGACGAACTGTAAGAAAGGGAGCTTACGCGGCTGGCGTCGCGGCGTCGGGTTCCTCACCCGTCTGGACGGCGTACGTCGACTTTCGTGCGTCCATGAGATACACCGACTCGTCGACGATATCGGCGTCCTCCAGTTTCCGGAGGGCGTGTCGGACCGTCCGCTGTGGCAGCAGCGACTCCTCGGCGAGTTGCGATTGGGTCATCGGACCCTCGTACTCGAGCGTCTTGTAGACGAGTTTCGCGCTCGGTGGGAGGTCCTTGACCACGGATTCGGCATCAGACATACTGCTATCGACGGGCGGATACCGCTTAATCCCGGGTCGGTTGGGTAGCCACCGCGCACACCCGTCAGTGACCGGGACGACGGCCGACGTCGAGGGCGGCGGGCACGTCGGGGAACAGCGAATCGAGGTCCGGCTCGGATTCCAGCAGTTCGAACGCGCGACCGGTCCGTGCGACGACACCGGCTTCGAGGAGGTGTTCGAGGTGGGCGAACGCCTCTCCCGGTCCGTGGAGGATGTGGATGAACGACAGCGAGCCGAACAGTTCGGCGCTGACCTCCCACGGCGTCGCGGGTCCGTCGTCTAGCACGCCCACGACGCGTTCGGTTCGGTCGCGGTGATGGGAGATGATGTCGGCGGCCCGTCCCGGCGGGTCGACGATTGGACCGCGGTGGCCTGGCCACGCCCGGGTGTACTGTCGTGAGATGATGTCGAGGAGGGCGTCGAGGTACTGTTCGAGCGCACCGTCGACGCGGATGTCGGCGCCGCCGACGTTGGGGGTGTAGTACGGCAACAGCGCGTCGCCGCTGAACAACTCCTCGCCATCACGGCCTTCGAAGGCAAAGCCCGCCAGTCCGGCGGCGTGCCCCGGCATATGAACCGCCTCGAGTTCGACGCTGCCGAGGTCGAAGGTGGCGCCGTCCTCGAAGGTAGTCACCTCGGGAGCCTCGCCGTCCATGCCCGCGCTGCCGTCGAGGAACGCAAGCAGTTCCTCCTGTTTCTCCTCGGGCATCCCCCACTCGTCGATGGCGTTCCGGAGTCGGTCCTCCTGTGCGGCGGTGGCGTCGGGGTCTTGGGCGACGAGCGGCGCGTCGGCCTCGTGGACGTTGACCGGACAGCCGCTTTCGGCCTGTATCTCGCCGGCCAAGCCGGTGTGGTCGGCGTGGTGATGCGTGAGTAGGATTCGCTCGATGTCGGCGAACGCGAGGTCGTACCTCGCCAACCCCTCCTGGAGTTGTCTCCGGGTGTCATCGGACGCGACGCCGGTGTCGACGAGCGTCGTCGTCGCACCGTCTTCGAGACCGAGAACGTAGCAGTTGTTGTTCCCCTCGAAGGCGTGGTTACCGAGCGCGACGAGTCCGAGTTCGAAATCGAGGGCGGGGTCCGTCATTGGGAGGCCTCCGCGAGTCGCGCCGTCGCCGTTCCGCCCGAGACGCCCGGCGACAACACGAGCGTGTCGCCCTCGGAGAGCACCACGTCGTCCCGGTCCTCGAGAAGTGGCTGGTCGTTCCGTGCAACGGTGATGTGAGAGCGCAGCGCGCCGTTCTCGCGGAACAGCAGCGACTGCAGGCCGTCATAGTCCTCGGCGACGGCTCGAAGGGCATCCGCGACCGTGACCCCGTCTGGAACGGTTCGGACCACTGATTTCTCACCGACTGCATCGCGAAGCGTCGCGTAGAACTCGAAGTGGAGTTGCATACCACACGGTGGTCGCCTGTCCGGCAAAAGCTTTCCCTCGGCAGCAATGTCGGTCAGGAGCTTCGACCCCGTCGATTCCTCACTGGTCGATTATACGCCCGCCCCGGTCGGGGCGTCGCCTTCGAACCGTGGTTCGGGGTTCAGCCCCAACTCCTCTAAGGCCGCCTGCATGTGCTCGTCGTCGACGAACCCCGAGCCGTCTTCGACGCGTTTCTCGTGGGCGAGAGCGAGCACTTCGCCACGGCGTTCGGCCGGGAAGTCGTATTTTTCGACGACTAACTCGATGACGAGGCCCGTCGGGTCCTGGGTGTACAGCGAGTGGAACGCCCCCCCGGTCGAACTCGTTGAAGCCGTAGTCGGCGGCACGGAGTGCGTTCTTCGTGTCGTCGAACTCCTCGGGGGCGATGGAGAAAGCGAGGTGGTGGACGTTGCCGGCGCCACGGTACGGTCGCGGCGAGCGGTTCTCGCCGACAAAGAAGGTGAGAATGCGGCCGTCACCGGTGTCGAAAAATAGGTGTGTCAACTCCGGGGCGTCGAGGTTCGGCTGTTCGAGCACGAGCGGCATCCCCAGCAAATCCCGATAGAAGGCGAGCGTGCTCGCGGCGTCGCCGCCCATCACGGTCATGTGGTCGGTTCCGATGGTGTGGACTGGGCTGTCGGGTTTCTCCGCGGTGACCTCGTGTTCCGGGGTGTGTTCCATATCCCCGATAGGCGGTCGAGCCTCAAATAGACCCCTCTGCCCTCGATGATACCGGGTGACGCAAACGTCACCCGAACGCTTTTGGGCGCCCCGCGGGAGTTGCGCCCGTGACTCTCACCACCACACCCGAGGAGCGGTTCGAGGACGTACCCGACTACGAGTATCCTCACGAGAAGGTTCCCGTCACCGACGACGGCGCGGAGATGGCCTACGTCGATGTCGAGGGGGACGGAGACGAGACGTTCCTGCTCATGCACGGCGAACCGACGTGGGGATTCCTCTATCGGAAGATGATACCCACACTCTCCGAGCACGGCCGCGTCATCGTTCCGGACATGCTCGGTCTCGGCCGCTCGGATAAGTACACCGATCCCGACGCCTACAGTTTCGACCTCCACTACGACGCCTTCGAGACGCTGCTGTTCGATGAGTTGGACCTCTCGGAGATTACCCTCGTCTGTCAGGACTGGGGCGGCATTCTGGGCCTCGCGCTCGCGGGCCACAATCCCGAGCGGTTCGCCCGCCTCGTAGCGATGAACACGGGCGTTCCCGACGGCACACAGGAGATGTCCGACGCGTGGCACCAGTTCGCCGACTTCGTCGAGAACGTCGAGGAACTGCCCATCGGGATGTTGATTCAGAACGCCACCGCTGAGGAGCTATCCGAGGAGGTCATCGCCGCCTACGAGGCGCCGTTCCCGACCGAGGAGTCGAAGGCCTGCGCTCGGGTGCTGCCCTTCCTCATCCCGCACTCGCCGGACGACGAAGGCGCCGACACGATGCAAGCCGCCAAACAGCGGTTGAGCGAGTGGGAGAAACCGGCGTTCGTCCTGTTTTCGGATTCCGACCCCATCACGCGTAACGCCCGTGACCCGCTCCGGGAGTTGATTCCGACCGCGAGCGAACAGCCCGATACGTGGATAGAGGGTGCGATGCACTTCCTCCAGGAGGACAAAGGCGAGGAAATCGCCGACGAGATAGCCGCTTTCGTCGAGCGAAGTTAACCGACGGTCGTCGCGACGCCTTTCGTCTGCCGATAGTCGCTGTCCAGCAGCGCCTCGAGTCGGTCGACGAGTGCCGGCCTGTCGCCCGGTTCCCACTCTGCGGGCTCGCGGACGGGAACGACGAGGAAGCCGCGGCCCCGCACTTCGGTCGCGTGGAGTCGGGCGGCGTCGTGTGGGAGCTTTTGCGCTTGCGTCGTGAACTCCGTCAGGACGTACGACAGCGCCTCGTCGCCGACCGGGAGGAGAATGTGGGCGTTCACCGCACGGATTTCGGCGTCGGCGTATCGTTCGAGGTCCGCGGGGTCGCCGGGGGAGAGCCACAGGTACGAGAGATAGCAGTTCGACAGTTCGGGGGCGTCGCTGTACGGCTCGGCGGCGAAGCCGACGGCGTGGAGGGTTTCCTGTATCCGTCGGCCGGCGAGCGTTCCGGTGAACGGAACGCCCCTGTCGGTGCCGCCGTGAGTCTCGCCGTCGAGACCCAGGACGTGAAAGTCGGCGTTGGCGTCACCGTAGCCGTACACGGCGGGTTCGCCCGGGGCAGTCATTCCGAAGGGGTTCGACACCCGGTCCGTCACGCGCTTCACACCGGGCGGTAGGCGAGCGGTGAATAAAAGAACGCGGTCGCGGCTCGTCGCGGCTTACTCTTCGACGACTTCGATTGCGCCCTTCATGCCCTGTGCTTCGTGGGGCTGGCAGACGTACAGCTGGATGCCGGTGTTGTCGAAGGACTGGTTGAACGTGTGGCCCTGCTCGCCGACGATTTCGCTCTGGAAGTCGGATTCGGAGTCCTCGACGGAGGCGACGTTGTGGCTGCCGCCCTCGCCGGTCCACTCCCAGACGACCGTCGTACTGGAGGTAATGCGAACCGCTGCGGGGTCGAACGCCAGTCCACCGTCGCCGGCACCGACCATGATGGTCACCTCGTCCTCGCCGGTCATGTCGGCGATAGTGCCGTCGTAGAGGTTGGCTTCCGAAAGGAAGTCGTCGATTTCCTGGGGAACTTCGGCACCGCCGCCGTTGCCATTGCCGTTTCCGTTCCCGTTTCCGTTCCCGTTTCCGCCGCCGTTGCCGGTACAGCCCGCCAGTGTACCGGCCGCGACTGCGGCGCCGGTAGCCTGCACGAATCGTCGTCGGCTCACATCTCTCATAACGACTTAAAGTTGGAGCCGAAGCGACATAAATGGCACACGAAGTGTGTCAACATCTGCTGTGAAACGCGTACCCAAACCCACGACGCTCGACTGTGCGACCTCGTCGCCGAGTGCGTGGAGGTTCGTCCGTGCGGCGAACGCTTTTGACCCACGGCGACGAACCCCCGACTGAAATGAGTCTCGACGACGCGGCCGAGGAGCTCGCCTCCACCCTCGGCGTAGACAAAGCGGAGGTCAAAGAGGACTTGGAGAAACTCGTCTCGTATTCGGTGCCGATGGACGAGGCCAAACAGAGCCTGCGCCGGAAGTACGGCGATTCCGGTGGCGGAGGCGGCGGTGGCGGCGAGCCACCGGCGACCGACATCGTCGACATCGAACCCGATATGGGCAACGTCAGCGTTACCGCGCGCGTACTGACGGTCGGCAAGCGCTCCATCCGGTATCAGGGCGACGACCAGGTCATCTTCGAGGGCGAGTTGGCCGACGAGACGGGCAAAATCTCCTACACAGCGTGGACGGATTTCTCGCTGTCGCCGGGCGACACTATCACCGCCGGCAACGCGGGCGTCCGCGAGTGGGAGGGCGACCCCGAACTCAACCTCGGGGAGTCGACGACGGTGACGCTCGAAGAGGAGTCCCTCGAGGTCCCCTACGAGGTCGGCGGCGAGCGCGACCTCATCGACCTCCGGCCGGGCGACCGTGGCCGGACGGTCGAGGTGAAGGTACTCGAAGTCGAAGAAAAGACCATCGACGGCCGCGACGGGGAAACCGACATCCTGAGCGGCGTCGTCGGCGACGAAACCGCCCGACTGCCCTTTACCGACTGGGACCCACACGCCGACATCGCCGAAGGCGCATCCGTCCGCATCGAGGACGCCTACATCCGCGAGTTCCGTGGCGTGCCCTCGGTCAACGTCACGGAGTTCTCGACGGTCGAACCGACCGCCGACGTGGACGTGAGCGACTCCGCGACGGAGATGGGCGTCCGGGAGGCCGTCGAGGCCGGCGGCGTCTTCGACGTGGCGTTGGTCGGCAACGTCATCGAAGTCCGGGACGGGTCCGGCCTCATCCAGCGCTGCCCCGAGTGTGGTCGGGTCGTCCAGAACGGCCAGTGCCGCAGCCACGGCGAGGTCGAGGCCGAAGACGACATGCGAGTGAAAGCCATCCTCGACGACGGGACCGACACGGTGACGGTCGTCCTCGGCCGAGAGTTGACCGAGGAGGTGTACGGCGGCACGCTGGAGGAAGCGTTGGACCACGCCCGCGACGCGATGGACCGCGAAGTCGTCTCGGAGGAAATCGCCGCGGGCGTCGTCGGACGGGAGTACCGCGTCCGCGGGGCGCTGTCGGTCGACGAGTACGGCGCGAACCTCGATGCGACGGAGTTCGAGGAAAGCGGTGACGACCCCGCTGCACGTGCCGAAGCCATGCTCGCGGAGGTGAGTCGATGAGTTCCAGCGACGACGGCCCCGGACGCCGGGAAGTCGCCTACCGACTGTTCGCGGCGGAGTTCGACGACTCGGAGTTCGACTACAGCGAATCCGACGAGGAACGGGCACCGAACTACGTCGTCACGCCGACCGGAGCGCGGGTCAATCGCCTCTTTGCGGTCGGAGTCCTCACCGAAGTCGAGGACGTCAACCCCGAGATGGTCCGTGGCCGGGTCGTCGGCCCGACCGGGGCGTTCGTCACCTACGCCGGTCAGTATCAACCCGACGCGCTCACGTTCCTCGAACGCGCCGACCCGCCGACGTTCCTCGCGCTTTCGGGAAAGGCCCGAACGTTCGAACCCGACGACGGCGACCGTATTTACTCGTCGGTCCGCCCGGAGTCGGTCAGCGAAGTCGACGCCGAGACCCGCGACCGCTGGGTGGTCACGACCGCCGAGCGAACGCTCGAACGAATCGGCATCATGGCCTCGGCCATCGAATCCGGCCTCGCCGGCGAGCAGTTACGGGCCGCGCTCTTGGAGGCGGGCGTAGACGAACGCCTCGCAGACGGCGTCGCACTCGCCTTGGATTACTACGGCACCACGCCGGCGTACCTCGACGCGCTCCGCGAGACCGCTCTCGATGCGCTCCGCGTCGTCGCCGGCGAGAAAGACGAAGTGGGCCGACTCGACGTAGCCCCCGACGAGGGAATGGGCGATGCGAGCGCGCTCGCGACGCTCGACCTCTCGGGGGCGCCGTCGCCGGAGACAGCCGCCGCTGCGGCAGGTGTGGGTGAGGCTGAATCGGCATCCGAGGCCGACGACTCCGACGACGCAGGCGAATCGGCCGAGACGACGGAACCTGAACCAGTGAGTGCCGAGACGGAGTCGACACAGGAGGCCGAACCGGCAGTCTCCGACACCGACACGAGCACGGAATCGGAGTCAGAGTCAGAGGGGGGTCTCGCAACCGACGAATCCGACGAGGTCGAAACACCTGAAGAACCCGAAGAGTCCCAATCGGACACCGAGCCGGTCGAGACGACTGCCGACTCGGAACCGGCCGAGGAGACCGCCGCCGAGACGGAACCCACGGAGACGGCCACCGAACCGGCGGCCGGCGCCGACGAGGACGTTCGCGAGGAAGTCGAAGAGGAGTTGGACGACTTCGACCCGGGCGAGTTCGAACTCGACGAGGAGGAGCGCCGCGAGGTCGAAGAGGAGTACGGCACCGAGTTCTCGACGGCCGGGGAAGTCGAGGAAGCGGGCATCGAGACGCCGGGGCCCGAAGACGAACTCGAAACGGCCGAAGCGGAAGCAAGCGACGAACCCGAACCGGCATCCGAAGCCGAACCGGAAGCGACTGAAGACGCCGAAGACGCGGCGGGAGCCGACGACGTAGACCTCGAAGATGCCGTCATGGAGACGATGGAAGCGCTGGACGACGGCGACGGCGCCGACCGCGAGGAACTCGTCGCGACGCTCGTCGAAGAGCACGGCGTCGCCGCCGACGCAGTCGAGGATGCCATCCAGGACGCGCTGATGAGCGGTCGGTGTTACGAGCCCTCTGACGGCGTCCTGAAGTCCATCTGAATGCTCGAACCGGTGTCGGGCCGGCCGGCGGCGGTCGCCGACTGTGGCGTCGAACGAGCCCTCGTCGTCGCTGATTACCACGCCGGTCTGGAGGTCGGACTCAGACGAGACGGCGTCGAGATTCGAAGCCACGCGGCCGAGCGCCGCGAGTCGTTGCTCCGACTGCTGGCCGACTCCGACGTGGACCGACTGGTGCTGTTGGGCGACGCCGGCGACGCCATCGGCGAACCGAGCGGCGCCGAACGCGAGGAGTTGTCGGCGCTGTTCGACGCTGTCACCGAGCGGGTACCGGTAACGCTGACGAAGGGGAACCACGATGGTCGCATCGAGTCGGTTGTAGAGAAAATCGACGGCGTCGAAGTCGTCGACGGCCCCGGCGTCAGAATCGGCGACGTTGGCTTCTGTCACGGTCACACCTGGCCCGGCGAGGAGGTGGTCGCAGCGCCGACGCTGTGTACCGCCCACGAACACCCGATGGTCCGACTGGAAGACGACGTGGGCGGGTCGCGTCGAGAGCGAGTGTGGCTCCGTGGCCGCCTCGACGAGGCGGGCTTTTCCGACTACGACCGCGTCGGCGAGCGTATCGTCGTCTGTCCGGCGTTCAACGACCTCTCCGGCGGGACGCTGGTCAACGAGAGCGACGACTTTCTCTCGCCGTTTCTGCCCGAGGGGCTGGCCGAAGGTGAGGCGTACCTGCTCGACGGGACGCGACTCGGTGACTATCGGTCGGTGTAATCGGAGACAGGAGACAGCGGAGAACAGGGCTCGGGGACTCCCGTTCTCCGTATCCGTTCGTGGTCGATACAGCGACAAAGCACCATCGCGGGACACAGCCGGCTTTTTATATCCGGCGTCCGCGAGCGCGGCGCTTAATCCGCTCGCGCTCCAACGGTCGACAATGAGTGAGGGCCGTGCCGCCGGGATGGACGCCTTCTCGCGACTTCACGCCGACGTGCGCGAGGCGCTGTCGGAGCGTGGGTTCTCGACGCCGACGGCGCCACAGCGGAAGGCGATTCCGCCGCTGGCTGCGGGGGAGCATGCCCTAGTCGTCGCGCCGACGGGGTCGGGGAAGACTGAGACGGCGATGTTGCCGGTGCTGTCGGCCATCCAGGACCGCGACCACCGCCACGGGATTCAGGCGCTCTACGTCACGCCGCTGCGGGCGCTGAACCGCGACATGCGCCAGCGCCTCGAGTGGTGGGGCGAGACCCTCGACATCACGATAGACGTGCGCCACGGCGATACGACGGATTACCAGCGGAGCAAGCAAGCGGAGAACCCACCGGACGTGCTCGTGACGACGCCGGAGACGCTACAGGCGATGTTCACCGGCGAGAAACTACGGCGGGCGCTCGAGGATATCGAACACGTCGTCATCGACGAGGTCCACGAACTCGCGGCCTCGAAACGCGGCGCACAGTTGACCATCGGCCTCGAACATCTCCGAGAGCACGCGGGGGCGTTCCAGCGTATCGGCCTCTCGGCGACCGTCGGCGACCCCGATGAGGTCGGCCGCTTTCTCACGGGCGACCGCGGCTGTCGGGTCGTCGAGGTCGAAGCCGGCTCGAACATCGACGTGCGGGTGCGGGAGCCGGAAGTCGAATCCGAAGACGAAAGCGCCGCCGGCGAGTTGCTGACCGACGCGACGGTCGCGAGCCACGTCCGAGCCATCGACGAACTCGTCGCGGAAAACGATTCGACGCTGATTTTCGTCAACACGCGACAGACCGCGGAGGGACTCGGGTCGCGTCTGAAGGCATACGGCACCGACGTGGGCATCCACCACGGGTCGCTGTCGAAAGAGGCACGCATCGACGTCGAAGACCGGTTCAAGGCCGGCGAAATCGACGCACTGCTGTGTACTTCGTCGATGGAGTTGGGCATCGACGTCGGCCGCATCGACCACGTGGTGCAGTACTCGAGTCCCCGAGAGGTTCGCCGACTGCTCCAGCGAGTCGGCCGGGCGGGCCACCGTCGGGACGAAACGTCCTCTGGGACGGTACTGACGACCCACCCCGACGACACCTTCGAGGCGCTGGCCATCGTCGACCGCGCCGAACGCGGGGAGGTGGAGGCGGCCGGCATCCACCACGCCAGCCTCGATACGGTCGCGAATCAGATACCGGGCCTGTTGATGGGGTTCGGCGAGTTGTCGGCCGCGCGGGCCTACGACATCGTCACTCGGGCGTACCCGTTCCGAAACCTCACCGAAGCGGATTTCAAAGCGGTCGTTCGGGAGTTATCGGAGAACCGGGTTCTGTGGCTCGACGAAGCCGAGGACCGACTGGAGAAATCCGGCGGCACCTGGCAGTACTTCTATGCGAACCTCTCGATGATTCCCGACGAGGCCAACTACACGGTCAAGGACATGGCCTCCGGGCGAACCGTCGGCACCCTCGCCGAGCGGTTCGTCGTCACCTTCGCCCAACCGGGTGAGACGTTCATCCAGCGCGGGGAGATGTGGCGCATCACCGAGATAGACGACGAAGAAGAGGAGGTGTTGGTGACGCCAATCGAGGACCCAACCGGCGAGGTGCCGTCGTGGGTCGGCCAGGAGATTCCAGTCCCGTACGACGTGGCCCAACACGTCGGCCGGACGCGGGCCGAAGCGAGAACGCGGTTCGACGCCGGTGCCAGCCGCGAACTCGTCGCCCGCGGACTCGCCGACCGTTTCCCGACGGACGAGTACACCGCCAGTCGGGCGCTGGAGCCGGTCGAACGGCACGACGCCGCCTTCCCCGCCGACGACCGCATCGTCGTCGAGGGGTACGGCCGGGAAGTCGTCGTCAACGCGGCGTTCGGCCACACGATAAACGAGACGCTCGGCCGCCTGCTGTCGGCGCTTATCGGCCAGCGGACCGGGTCGTCGGTCGCGATGGAGGCCGACCCCTATCGCATCGAGTTGGAGGTGCCGGGCGGGACGACGATGGGCGACGTAGTCGAGATACTGGAGACGACCGACCCCGACCACGTCGGAACGCTCGTGGAGTTGAGCCTGAAGAACAGCGACGCGCTGAAGTTCACGCTCGCACAGGTCGCCGCGAAGTTCGGGTCGCTGAAGCGTTGGAAAGGAAAGGGGTCCAGTCAGAACCGCTTCGGCAAGGACCGCCTGCTGAAGGCACTGGAGGACACGCCGATTTACGACGAGGCGGTTCGGGTCGTCCTCCACGAGCAGTTGAACGCCGACGGGGCCGCCGACGCGTTGCGTCGCCTCCAGTCCGGCGAGTTCGACCTCAAAACGGTCGGCGAACGGACGCCAATCGGTCGCGGCGGGCGCTCCTCTGGCCGGGAGTTGCTGTCACCGGAGAACGCCGACGCCTCCGTCATCGAGACGGTCAAGGAACGCATCCAGAGCGACCGCGTGCTGTTGGCGTGTCTCCACTGCCAGGAGTGGGACCGCCGCCAGCAGGTGCGCCGCGTCGACGAGCAACCGGAGTGTCCGAACTGTGGGTCGACGCGGGTCGCCGCACTGAACCCATGGGCCGACGAGGTGCTCGAGGCAGTCCGAAGCGAGGAGAAGGACGACGAACAGCAGAAACAGACCGAACGTGCCTACAAGGCGGCCAGTTTGGTCCAGAGCCACGGCAAGAAGGCCGTCGTCGCACTCGCTGCTCGCGGCGTCGGCCCGCGGAACGCCGCCTACATCATCAACAACCACCGCGAGGACGAGACGGATTTCTACCGGGACATCCTCGAACGGGAACGGCAGTACGCGAAGACGAAGTCCTTCTGGGACTGACCGGCGTCGGTCGAGACGGCAGTCTCAGCCACCGCGTTCGGAACGTCGAATCGACTCTAGAGCCGCCGCGACGTGTTCTTCGCGAATCTCGATTTCCTCGGCCCGTTCGGTCGCTTCCTCGGGTCCGAGGTCGGTCGCCAATTCCCGAATCGCTCGCATCGAGGCCTCACGGAGCAGTGCCTCCAGTTGCGCGCCGGAGAATCCTTCCGTGTCGGCGGCGAGTTCGTCGAGGTCGACATCGTCGACGAGCGGCTTCCCGCGGGCGTGGACGGCCAGAATCTCTCGGCGGGCGGCCTCGTCGGGGTCCGGAACCTCGACGTGGGCTTCGAGGCGCCCGGGCCGCAACAGCGCGGGGTCGAGTGCCTCCCGGCGGTTCGTCGCCGCGATGACGACGACGTTGGGGTTGTCGGTGAGACCGTCCAACTCCGTCAGCAGTTGGGAGACGACGCGTTCGGCGGCGTCGCTGGAATCACCGCGGACGCCCGCGACGGCGTCGATTTCGTCGAAGAAGATTATCGACGGGGCGGCCTGCCGGGCGCGGTCGAACACCTCTCGGACGGCCTTCTCGCTTTCGCCGACGTACTTGTCGATGAGTTCGGGACCGGCGACGCTGACGAAGTTCACGTCGCTCTCGCCGGCGAGGGCGCGGGCGAGAAGCGTCTTGCCGGTACCGGGCGGGCCGTACAGGAGGACGCCCGACGGCGGGTCGGTGTTGGTCGCCTCGAACAGCGCACCGTAGGACAGCGGCCACTCGACGGCCTCGGTGAGCACCTGTTTGGCCTCCGTGAGGCCGCCCACGTCCTCGAAGGTTACGTGTGGCGTCTCTGCGACGTACTCCCGCATCGCGGAGGGGTCGACGGCGGCGAGGGCGGCCTCGAAGTCCGAGGCGGTGACGAGGAGGTCCTCGCGCTCCTCGCGGTCCCTGAGTGCACGCATCGCGGCCTCGGTGACGAGCGAGTGGATGTCGGCGCCGACGAAGCCGTGGGTGCGGGAGGCCAGATAATCGAGGTCGACGTCGTCGGCGAGCGGCATCCCCCGGGCGTGGACGTCGAGTATCTCCCGGCGGCCGGTCTCGTCGGGGGCGCCGATTTCGATTTCGCGGTCGAAGCGGCCGCCCCGGCGCAACGCGGGGTCGATTACGTCGACGCGGTTCGTCGCACCGATGACGATGACCTGTCCGCGGGAATCGAGGCCGTCCATCAGCGTCAACAGTTGGGCGACGACGCGGTTCTCCATGTCGGCGTCGTCGTCGCGAGTCCCGGCGATGGAGTCGATTTCGTCGATGAAGACGACGGCGGGGGAGTTCTCGACGGCACGTTCGAACGTCTCTCTGAGTTTCTCTTCGCTTTCACCCTTGTACTTCGAGACGATTTCGGGGCCGTCGATGACCTCGAAGTGGGCGTCGACTTCGTTGGCGACCGCTTTGGCGATGAGGGTCTTGCCGGTGCCGGGCGGGCCGTACAACAGGACGCCGGAGGGCGGGTCGATGCCGAGTTTTCGGAACAGTTCCGGTTCCGAGAGGGGGAGTTCTATCATCTCCCGAACCTGCTCGAGTTCGTCGTCGAGTCCGCCGATGTCCTCGTAGGTGGCCTCGGAGGTCGGTTCGGGCGTCGGCGCGAGTTCGCCGTCGGTTCCACCCGCGTCGTCCGCGGTGGGCGTTCGGTCTACGTCGGCCCTCTCGGGAGCCTCCCGAACGCGGACGTTCGTCCGGTCGGTGACCCTTACTGTGCCGTCGGGCGTCGTCTCGACGACGGTCGCCCGGACGCCGGGCCGTTCGAGGCGGACCTGTTCGCCGGTCTGGAGGGGGCGGTCACGGAGGTCCGTTGCGACGGCATCGAGCAGTTCGTCGTCGACGGAGACGGGAAGTTCGACGACCACTCGATTGGCTTCGGCGACGGAAACCGGCCGGACGGTCACGGTCTCGCCAATGTTCACGCCGGCGTTCGCTCGGGTGTCGGCGTCGATGCGAACGACGCCGTCGTCACCGCTTGCGGGCCACACTTTCGAGACCGTGGGGCGCTCTCCGTCGATGACGACGGTGTCGCCGCTGAGAACGCCGAGGGCTCGTCGGGCCGATTCGGGAAGCCGGGCGACGCCGCGCCCCGCATCCCGTTTCTCGGCCCCTTTTACAGTCAGCGTCACCCGCCTGTCCATACCCGACGTGGGGCCGCCGGCGGCTTTATCGTTCCGCTGGCCCCGCTCGGAGAAACGACTATACGTTACCACGGCACATTGTCTGGTATGGTCGCGACCACACAACGGGACGGGTCGACGTGGTACGAGTGTGAGGAGTGCGGCTTGCTGTTCGACGACCAATCCGACGCGAAGCAACACGAGGCCAACTGCGACGCCGAGGGTCCCTCCTACATCCAGTAGTCAGTCGTCGGCGCTTTTCGGCCGCGTCTCGGTACTGGAGATGGCGTCGCTGACCGTCCTGGCCGTCCGCCGAAGGAGGTACTGGAACTGCTCCCTTCGATAGACGAACAGGCCAACCCCGAGGACGATGTACACGACGCTGAACCCGAGGAGGAGTTCGTAGTCGGTCACCGGGAGTTCGACGTACCCGCGTATCAGTGAGAACTCCAGAAGCACCTGCGAACTGAACAGGAACAGAAGCGCCAGTGCCTCCCGGACCGAGAGTTCGAAGTTGATGAGCAGGGCGATAGCGAAGAACGACTGGGCGGCCGTCAGCCAGATTTCGCCGGCCTGCTTCTGGTCGAACATTAGGGGGCCGTACTGGCCGAGGCCGAGGGAGTAGACGACGACGAGCGTTCCGATGAGCAGCGTCCACTGGTTGAGTTTCGAGGAGATGAGTGCGTTGAACCCTGCCGTCGAACGGGCCTTGTTCACGAGGTAGGCGACGACGATGAGTTCGGGTGATTCGGAGGCCAGCGGCGCAATCCACTGAATCATGAAGAACGAGGGGATGCCGATTTCGGTGCCGAGCGCTTCGAGACCGTGGGCGAACGGCTCGACGGCCGTGAATATCATCAATCCGGAGTAGGCGAACAACGAGACGACGGTCGCGACGCGTTTCGGTTTCGGATACGACTGGAGGTACTGTGGGACGCCGACGTGTTCCTCTTCTGGGTCGACGTCGCCTCGGATGATGATTGCGATGTAGGCGACGTACAGTCCGACGAGGACGACCATATCGAGGATGTCGATGCCGCCGTTGACCGGAACCAGAAACGCCCACATCGTCGCCGCGAGCAGGAACACTACGTCGAGGCTGAGGTCACGGTCGAGTTGGACGGTGTCGGCCAGAAATCCCGGCCGTGACTCGATTGCGGGGTCGGCCGTCGACCCGCTCCGATAGACGCTGAACAGGACGATACCGGCCCACCCGATGCCGATGAGGATGCGATTCGCGCCGGTCATGTTCGCGACGGCGAGGTTACCGGCTTCGATACCACGAGGTGTACCCGCGAACTGCCCGGCGTTCCAGGCGTACAGCGCGTCGACGGCGTACTCCGGGGCCACAGCGAGGACCGCCAACACGGCGATTGCGAAGGCACGCGGAACGTCTTTCTCGGCGGTTTCGGCGCCCCACGCCAACAGGAACGCCGCACCGAGTACTGACAGTCCGCTGATACCGACTATCGCGAGCGTCGGGAGGTTCGTCAGGACGGCTGGCGGGGTGTATTGGACACCCACCAGCGCGGCGACCCTCGGGAGAACCGTCGTGAACAGCCAGATGGTGAGCCACGGGACGGTCAGGAAGACGGCCGCCGCAATCGCACCGAGAGATTGTCGTTTCATGCTTTGTGAGTGCTGCCGACCCGTCCACGGCCGAGCGGGGATTCGACACCCGCCGCGAGAACCGAGTCGGTCCAGAGTTGTTCGTCACCACGCGAGGCCGACTTATAATCCACAAGATTTTGACCGGTACTCAGCTCTCAGGTCCGGAACTCGTCGAGGATGGTCTGTTCGTCCGGGAGGCCGTCGTCCTGTGGTTCTGCGCCGAGGAGTCGCGGGAGCGCGATGTCGGAGAACGTCAGCCCCAACACGAGCAGTATCGGGGCGAAGAACAGGCCGTAGAACCCGAAGACGACCGGCCCGAGGATGTACGCGAGCATCAGCAGGCCGACGTGGGTCTTCTCGCCGCTCAAAAACGGCCGGAGCACCAGGTCGGGGATGGTGTCGACGACGACGAGCGCGACGACGAGGAACCCGGCGGTGTACACGAGCAACGAGATGTCACCGCCGCCGAGTACAGTCGGCAGCGCCGTCGCCGCAGCCAGCGGGATATAAACGATTTTCATCCCGACGACGGGGATGAGACTCGCGATACCGGTCAGAGCGCCGGCGAGGGCGGGGTAGGGAACCTCGACGGCGGCCGGAACGACGGCGTTGTACGCGAGATAGGAGGCGATGGCGATAATCGAGATGGCGATGACGTTGAGCAAGTTCCCGAAGAGGACGGCCTCCAACTCCGCGTCAGCGTCTTCGAGGAACGCACGGACGATGGCGTCGTCGTCGAAGCGCAACAGCCACGAGTGAATCTTCGAGCCGTCGATGAGCAGGTAGTAGGTGACGATGATGACGATGAGGAGGTTGAGGAAGAACCCGGAGATGGCGCTGGTCAGGAAGGAGGCGTTGTCGGAGAGAAAGTCAATGATAGTGTCGAATTGGCCGTTCTGGTACGCTTCGTACAACCCACTCGGTGTGAGTTCCGGCGGGTCCTCCAACCCCTGCAGCCACGAGACGTTGCTCGCCGTCGACTCGATGAGTGCGGACTGATTGATGAACGTCTGGAGCTCGGTCACGAGTAACACGACCGTGTAGCTGATGAGCAGTATGAGCGGCAACGCAATCACCGAGATGGCCGTGACGGCACGAATTCGCTTCGGGAGTCGAAGCCGGGTGAGTGCCTTGTAGAAGCCACGCGTCGAGTAATACAGGAAGACGGCCACGGTCAGTGCGGCGATGAACCGGTAGGCGACGTAGGCGATGACTGCGGCCACGGCAACACCGAAGAGGGCGACCACTGCGCGCTTCTCGTCCATAATTCGGCAGTTTCTCCCGACTAATATAAATTCGGCGACGGTGTAGCGTTTCGATTCTGCCCTGTGACGTCAGATAGCGTAGTCGAGAAACCTCGCGACGGTTCCCACGTACATCCCCGCTGGGCGGTCGGCGGCCACCTCCAGAGGGAACCGCTCGACACAGCGGTCGAACTCCCCGTCGGCGAAGGTGAGGTCCGACCCCTCGATTGCGACGACTGTGGCCGCACCGAGGGTGCCCGTCTCGGGGTACCAATCGACGAAAAACGAGCCACTCGTCTGTTCCTCGCCGAAGTGGGTCCGGACGGTTTCGAACGACTCGCGGTAGCGCTCTGGCACCGTCCCCGCGACGGTCGGGAGTGGGTCCGGAACCTCGTAGCCGTTCTCGCGGAGCGCCTCGGTGTACGTGTCGCGCAACGACGGTGCCCCCGGTACGTCGACGTACACCGGCGTCCCTTCCCGGAACACCAGCAACTCCTCGTGGAACTCCTCGAAGGCCGTCCGCGTGGGCGTGGCGTCGACGCGGCCGTCGGCCGCGGTCCACCGGAGCGGGTCCGCCGGCGCGTCGGCGTCCCTGAAGATGAGCACGAGGTCGTCGCCGACCATCGGAATCACGCCCGCCCCCAACAGCAGTCGCCCTTCGTATATTTCGCGGTCGCCCGCAACGCGACGCTCGACCGGTTCGTCGACGAGGGTTTCGACGGTCGGAAACGCCGTCCCGAGCCGCTCGTTCGCCGCGTCGTTCAGAGCGACGAGACAGTTCTCCGGGTCGACGTGTACGTCCCACTCGCCAGTAGCCGCGTCGTGGACGATTCTGTTCGCGTAGAAGAACACGCGGTCGTCGTACGCCGACGGGATGTAATCATTCATCGCCATCTTCGAATCGCACCTCCACGTCTACCTGTCGGCAGTCGAGCGTCGATTCTCCGCCCTCGACGACGGCCGTCTCGGTGTCGGTCTGCCAGTCGAAGGTGACCGATTTTTCAGGGTCGTTCAGCCACGAAGGGTCGGCGTACAGTCGACCCACGTCGTCGACGTCGTCCCGGTATCGAACTCGGTACAGTACGTCGTCGTCGTAGGGGGCCTCCGGGAAGGAGTCCAGCCAGAACAGAAACGCCATCTTGCTCTCGAGGGCGCCCATGCCGTAGACAACGTGGACGGTTCGGTCGTCGTCGATGCGGTGTCGCAACACGAGAAACACCTTCCCGTCTTCGTCGCGGGACCCGCGGAAGTCGTCGTCGCCGCGCAACACGGAGGAGACGAAGTACTCCGAGACGAACTGGAGGTCGTCCTCGTCGGTGAAGGCGTTCTCGATGAGGTCGACGTTCTCGAAGCCGGCCCCGTCGGGCGAGCGGAGGTACTGGATGAACTTCACGAGTGCTTCCTGATGTTCGGCACCGCCCAACAGCAGGTAGTGGGTCTCGTCTTCGTCCCAGGTCCGGTCGAAGTAAAACGGGAATTCGTCGTCGGTTTCGAGGTTGTAGTCGGCGAAGAACGGGTGCGGAACGCTGACGAACCGCTTCACCGGCAGTCTGACGCCGCGTTTCGCGCCGGCGTGGTCCAACCCCCGGTCGTTGCCCTCGCCGACCGAGCGACCGTAGCGCTTGCCGACGGCCGGGACGCGTTCGAGCAGTCGTCGGCGGTGGATATCCTGTCGGAGGTAGTCGACGCCCTCCAGGTGCATCTCGATTGGTTTGTCGTTGTCGCCGTCTCCCGTCTCGGCGGTGGTCGGCGCCGGTATCGCACGTTCCAGCAGTTCCGTTCCCGCCTCGGCGGCGATTTCTCGGTTGTCCTCGTCGGCTTCGACGGCGTTCTCGACGCGATAGGAACGGTCGCGGCCGACGACGCTCCAGAGGAACTCGCTGACGTAGAACAGTCCGTAGCCGGCCAGTGAGTTGCCGAGTCGGTCGACCGTCTTCGCCTCGTCTTCGAACAGCGTCGACTTTTCGGTGCTCTGGAGGAGACCGTACTCCGAGAAACCGGCGGAGTTGCCGAAGAACCGCCGCCGGAAGCCGACGTAGTCGGTGAAAGCCGTCACGACGATGTAGCCGGAGAGACCGTAGAGCGCGCCCAACTCCAGCGTCGACCACGGCACCGACGGAAGGGCCGGAACGACACCGATTGTCGTCGGAAACCGCGTGATGACGAGCAACAGGACGGCCGCTCCGAGGACGTATCGCCGTGGGTAGGCGAGTCGCCAGTCGAACCAGCCCAACTCCAGTCGCGTCGCTCGGTCCGGCAGCGAATCGAACGTGACGTACACGCTGTCGACGAACACGTTCCGGTAGTACGGCACGTCGGTGAAGACGCCGCTGACCGTCGCGTCGAGGTCGGCGTTCGCCAACATCACGAGCGGGTCGCGGTCGGAGAGATGCGACGTGAACGGGTGCCAGTAGTTGTGGTTCGACCACGTGTCGATGTCCAACAGGACGCCGAGGTGGCGGACCTGATACAGTCCGGCCAGCGCCTTGTCGCGGATGCTCGCGACCTCCTCACGCACCACGGCGACGACGCGGGGTGCGATCCACGCGGTCACCGCGAGTACGGAGACGACTTCGAGGCTTCGAGACCGAGCGAAGGCGTTTATTTCCGGAAGCCGGAACGACGCGAGGTCACCGAGCAATCCGAGAAGCAAATCGAGGTAGCCGCCGGCGGAGAAGACGACGTACCAGACCGTTCCGGCGATGAACACCACCAAAACGACGCTCCACAGAATCGGACCGAGCAACGAGAGTTTCTGTAAGTCCCAGTCCGTGCTGACGTGCTTTCGCGTCTCGAAGCGGTCGCGCTTGTCGAGTCCACGGCCGGTTCCGACGACGACCCGTCGAGACACCTCGCTATCCTCGTCGCTTCCGTCGGATTCGGAGTCGCCCCCCATACGATATTCGAGTCCCAGCGGGGGCGAAAAAACGTTTCGTCGGCCCGTTTTTCCCGGCCGCCGCAATGTGTCGCCGGCGAGCACCACGGGACGGCCGCAGAAATAAAACACGGGCAATGTCCGGCGATAGTGCTATTTTCGTTTGCTGGTGGGTGTTTCGTAGGCGGGGGCAGGAAATCTCGATATGGCAGGTCCCTGCCTTCGCCACCGTTTCCGGACCGTCGAGCAGTTGCGTTCGGTCGAAACGGCAGCAGGGGTCTTCTTCAGGCGACGAACGTGGGGCGAACGCCGCTTCGAACCACGCGCTCGGTCACGCTTCCGATGGTGTCGGTTTGGGTGTGTGATTGGCCCTGATACCCCAGCACTATCAGGTCGGCGTCGATGTCGTCGGCGTAACTGATAATCTCCTCGTGTGGCCGCCCGTGGCAAGACCGTCGGACGAACTCGATGTCGAGGTCGCGCGCCCGCTGTTCGATTGCTTCGAGGTACTCCCGGCCCACGTCCTCGATGTCGTCGGTCACCAACTCCTCGCTGCTCAGTGCCGGCTCGTCGTAGCGAGACGTGTCCACGACGAAGATACCGTGAAGCGTGGCGTCGTGGCGCTCCGCCTGCTCGAGCGCGTGGGCTATCGCGCGGTTCGCTGCTTCGCTACCGTCGGTTCCGACGAGGATTCTCTCGTACATGGTCTCGCTTCGGCCGGCGCGGGGAAACCCCTCTCCCCGTTTCTCATCGAATAAGAATCAGTCCGGCGTGCTGAGACGAACGTTCGTTTACTGTTGGACGAAGACGACTTCGTTATCCTCGACGGTGACCGTGTATCCGTGGTACTCGAACGTGACGCTCGCGGCGGCGTTCCCGGCGAAGATGGCGTCCAACGCATCGGTGTCGATGGCGCCGTACAGCGGCGGCAGGTCCGTCGCGTCCGAATCCTCCACATCGGCGACCGCGTTCACTACGGCTTCACTGGGGAGGCGGTCTTCGAGTGAAATCACGTTCCCCTCAGTAAAATTCGTACAGTCCATTGTTGGGGTTCATGATTGGGTGCAGTATAAGTCTCGCGACTCCGGATGACTGGTAAGGTGCTCACTACGGCGGGCTGGACACGTTGCCGACCTCAACGGGGGACGGTCGGGACGACCTCCTCGGCATGCTCTCGGTGTATCACGTGCAGTGAAATCCCACCGTGGGTGCCGAGGGAGACGAGAACGTCCTCGACTGCCCGGTAGAATTCGCTCGCGTGCTTCCCGGACTGCCGGATGCGAGTCCGCTCTTCGAGCAGTCCGGAGTCGGTGAGCAAATCGAGTTTCCGATAGGTCGTCGACAGCGGGAGGTCACAGGTTTCGGAAACCTCGTTTGCGGACAACACCTCGTCGCTCGTCGCATCGAGAATCGCACGACAGCCGCGGTCGTCGAGCGCATCGAGCAGCCGCTGTTTCGCCGGTTCGGCGTCGACTGCACGAACCCACTGGGACGACCGGTCGGTGTCGTCGCTCGGAAACGATTTCGATGACTGGCTCATACGTCATTCTGTCACCGGCCGACGGCAGGAACCCACACCCACAGTATCCGGGCACGTTTATCACCCTCCGCGTCGGTCGCGTTCGACCGTCACAGTACGTCGCCGAGGATTTTCGACTCCGCTGCGGTGAGGTGTTCTCTGAACGTCGAGGGATTGATACCGAGGTCGGCCGCGATTTCGGTGGCGTTAGCCCGACGCGGCCGCTCGAAGTAGCCCCGTTCGTAAGCCGTCTCCACCACTTCGAGTTGGCGCGCCGTGAGTTTGCTTCGGTTTACGGAGACGGTGTCCCGTGGCTGGCCGTCGGCCGGGGACCGAACGAACCGTTTGACGTTCACCTCGGGGAACCGCTCGCGGAGTTCGCCGATTGCCGCCTGCAGTTGGTCGTAGTCGGCTGCGTGGAACACCACCGTAAGGGTCCCCTCCCGGGCGACGTACCGGGTCACCGGACAACCGATTTCTCCGAGACACTCACACGGGCAGTTCGCGTCGCCGTCGTGGGGCAGCCGATACCGGTGTGTCGAGCCCCGCGAAAAAATCGGCGTGAGGTCTCCGTCCGGTGCGCGGTCGGCTTCCAGCGTGAATTCGGTCACGCTCTCCGAACAACCCGAGGGACAGACGTTTGCCGTCTGGGAGTGAACCGTCGTCTCTGCCGCCACCGAGATGTTCACGACCGGGCAAACGTCGTGACCTGTGAACTCCACGGTGGCTCGAATCCCTGACGGCATATACGTCTCCTACGATTCGAAAGGAGTCACTTCAGTATGCGGTCGGGACCGACGGGAAAGCGGACGCTACCCCCTCGGACGCGTCGATACGGTTCGGGAGCCCACCACGACGTCCGCCCTCCGACAGTAAGCTCGGCGTACTGGGTGACGCCGCGTTCGTTTCGGTCGTCGCTTGCGGGGGCCGGGCTTTGTCACAGCTCTCGCGTATCCATCGACCGGACTCGCCTGAACGCTGCCGTCGTCACCGAGGTCTCACAGATGACACAGCCCCGCTCGAGGAGTACGTCTCTCATCGACTCGTCTACCGCTATGGACTCCGCACACCCCGGGCAGACGAACGCGTATCGGCTCCCCTCGTCGGGACTCATCGTGTTCGGTGTAGAACGCGACCGGATAAAGCACGCTCCGTATTTCCAGCGCAGTGAGAACCACATCCCAAGGTAGTATACTCGCAACATTATACCAATGTTTAACGCTTAAGTACATAAGCGATATGCGTTGTGCACGGCAGAGGAGTACCGGCATTCAGCCTGGTATCGGGTCCGATACGGGTGTTCTGTTCACGAGACGAAAGGTACAACCAGCCCACTCCCGTTGAGGTGGATATGGACCAGTCCGACGACACACCGGGGTCCGGGCGTGGCCGACGGAGCAAGGTCGCCCGGCTCATCGAGGAGTACGACCTCCAGGGTCTCGGCGCGGAACTCGAACAGCGCTGGACCGCCGACGAGGACCGGAGCAGCCTCCGGGAGTTGGCCGCACAGTTCAATCAGGAACTCCTCCGAGAGGCCCTCGAAGCGGCGAACGTCCAACACCTCGATGGGGAACTGGAGAACACCTACCGGCTGCTGACTGACGACGACGTGAGCAGTGCAGAATCGACGCGGATTCAACGGCGGCTCGAACGCGACGGCGTCGACGTCGACGCCCTGCAACGGGATTTCGTCACCTATCAGGCGATTCGGACGTATCTCAAGGAGCACCGGGGCGCCGAGTACACGCCCGCCGAGACTGACCCTCTGGAGCGGGAAGCGACGAACGTCCAGAAACTGCGCGGGCGGATGGTTTCGGTCACCGAGGGGAAACTCGAACAGCTCCGAGACGGCGGTCACCTCACGCTCGGTGAGTTCCGGACGCTGGCGGAGATTCAGGTCATCTGTGAGGACTGCAACACCCAGTTCGACGTTCTCGAACTGTTCGACCGCGGTGGCTGTAACTGCGATTCTGAGTGACAGGCGGCGTCCCGTTCGATTCCTGACGAGTCCCAAACCTTGATATGTGACTCAATCGATTGAACGGACATATGAGTACGAAGCAGACCGAACCCGGTAGCCGAATTTCGGTCCGTAACATCGGAGGCATCGACGAGGCCGATGTCGACTTCGAGCCGGGGGTGACGGTACTGGCAGGCCGCAATGCGACGAATAGAACATCGTTGCTGCAGGCCATCATGGCAGCGCTCGGGAGCGACAACGTCTCGATGAAGGGCGACGCCGAGGAGGCACACGTGGAGTTGGATATCGCTGGAGAAACGTACACGCGAATGCTTCAGCGTCGGAACGGAACGGTACAGACCAGCGGCGACCCGTACCTCGATGACCCCACGGTTGCCGACCTCTTTGCGTTCCTGCTCGAGTCCAACGAAGCCCGTCGGGCCGTCGTGACCGACGCGGACCTCCGTGACCTCATCATGCGTCCCGTCGACACCGACGAGATTCAGGCGGAAATCGACAGACTCGTCGAGAAGCGACAGGAGCTCTCGGAGGAAATCGACGAGTTGGACTCCCTGAAGGACCGACTGCCGTCCCTTGAGGAAAAGCGAACCCGCCTCCGAAACCAAATCGAGGAGACGACGTCGGAACTCGAAGCGCTCGAAGAGCAAATCGAATCCAAGGACGCCGACGTCGAACAGAGCCGCGAGGAGCAGGCCGAACTCGAGGCGAAACTGGAGGAACTGCGTGAGACCCGTTCGGACCTCGAAGACGTTCGGTACGAACTGGAAACTGAAGAGGACAGCCTTCAGTCCCTCCGGACCGAAAAACAGGATATCGGGGCGGAGTACGAGGAACTCCCGGAGACACCGGCAGGGGATTTAGAGGAAATCGAGAGTCGAATCGACACGCTGCGGACCCGAAAACAGGGCTTGGAATCCGAGTTGAACGAACTCCAGAGCGTCATCGGGTTCAATCAGGAGATGCTCGAAGAGTCCGGCGACGAGGTGTCGGATGCCCTCCGCGACGGTGACGGTGGTGCGGGCGTGACCGACGAACTCCTCCCCGACGACAGCGTGACCTGTTGGACCTGCGGGAGCGAAGTCGACGCCGCTCAAATCGAGTCGACCATCGAAAAACTGCGAAGCCTGAGCCAAGATACGGTCAGCGAAATCAACGACATCGACGACGAACTCGAGGAGTTGAAGGGGAAGCGCCGGGACCGGAAGGACCAACAGCGCCGGCGTGAACGTCTCGACCGCCGCGAACGGGAACTCGAAGACGAAATCGAGGAGACGGAGACCCGCATCGAACGGCTCTCCGAGCGTCGAGAAGAACTCCGCGAGGAAATCGAGAGCGTCGAAGCGGAAATCGAAGAACTCGAAGACGACTCCTACGAGGAGGTCCTCGACCTCCACAAGGAGGCCAACCAGCTCGAATACGACCTCGGAACCCTCGAAAACGACCTCGAACGCGTCGAGGACAACATCCAGACGATAGAAGAGCGACTCGAGGAGGAAACCGACCTCGAAACGCGAAAGGAAGAGGTTTCGGAGGAAATCCAGGAACTGCGAACGAAAATCGAACGCATCGAAGGGCAGGCAATCGAGGCGTTCAACGAGCACATGGAGACGGTGTTGGACCTCCTCGAGTACGACAACCTCGCCCGCATCTGGCTGGAGCGGACGGAAAAGCAGGTACGGGAGGGTCGTCGGAAGGTCACCAAGAGCGTCTTCGATTTACACATCATCCGGCAGACGGAGTCGGGGACGACCTACGAGGACACCGTCGACCATCTCTCGGAGAGCGAACGCGAAGTGACCGGGCTCATTTTCGCGCTCGCCGGCTATCTGGCCCACGAGGTGTACGAGACCGTCCCGTTCATGGTTCTCGACTCGCTGGAAGCCATCGACGCGAACCGAATCGCGACGCTCGTGGAGTACGTCGCGGAGTACAGCGAGTACCTCGTCGTCGCGTTGCTCCCCGAGGACGCAGCGAACGTCGAGGCGGACCGTCGCATCGAATCGTTCTGAAAGACCCCACACATCCCCGCGGTCCCCGGCGATTCGGATTCGATTCGCCCCGCCACGAAATAACATAGTTAAATTTGTTATCCGAATCGTCCGAGGAACGCGACTCTATGTGGTCGAGAGTTCTGCCCGAGAAACCATCCTGGATAAAATTTGAACTTTCACAATCGATATCGGTTGTGTACATAAGCGAATGAGTATATTGTATGCTTGGTAGTGACGACCGACTAAGAGGGCGTGGCTCTTTGCTCGATGCTTGCCCCCGGGAGCGCAAATCGAGTCTCAACCGGGCAAATCCAAGATGGTTCCAAGCGAAAACGCTTAATCACACACGGTAGAACCGTTGGGACGATGAGATACAGGACACTGCTGGAGCAGAAAGTCGACGAGTGGGAGGACGGCTACGGCGTCGTCCAAATCGTCACCCCGGAGTCCAGCGACGAGAACCAACTCCGGTTCTGTTACTACAAGGACGGGGAGTTCGTGAACCGTCCCCTGACGGTAGCGCCGTCGTCGGATGTCGCAGACCGGACGGCCGAGGTCGTCGAGACGATGGCGAGTCTCGCACGAACGTTCACTCCCGACGAGATAGCGGCGCTGGTCGAGGAGTTGGGCGAAGAGAAAATCCTCGAACTCTCCGTCCTCATCGAGGAACTGGGCAAAAGCCGCCTGAAGGAAATCCTCGACGAGGCGAACTGACTCCCGACCCACGGAACGAGCGAGTTTACTACGCCCGGTTCGAGAAGTCGCCATGCACGAACCGACCGACCGGGTCCGGCGAGCAGAGCGTTCGCAGATTCGCGTGATGTACGACCTCGCGGCCCGGACGGAGGGCGACATCGTCCGTCTGGAGGTCGGCGAACCGGACTTCGACACGCCGGCACACGTCGTCGAGGCGGCCGCGACCGCGGCCCGCGAGGGGGCCACTCACTACACCTCCAACGCCGGTCTCCCGGAGTGCCGACGGGCGATATGCGACGCGATGGCGACAGACTACGGCGTCGAACACGACCCCGAGGAGGTCGTCGTCACCGTCGGCGGAATGGAGGCCCTTCACCTGGCGACGCTGGCCACCGTCGGGCCGGACGAGGAGTTGCTGTACCCGGGGCCGGCGTGGCCCAACTACGCGACACAGGCGTTTCTCGCCGACGGCGAACCTGTCGAGGTGCCGATGGCGCCCGGAACCGGCTTCGACCTCGACGCCGACCGACTCATCGACCGAATGGGACCGGCGACGGCGGCGGTCGTTCTCACGACGCCCTCGAACCCGACGGGGCGGGTCTACGACCCGGAGGCGATTCGGGCGGTCGTCGAGGCGGCCGCCGACCGCGGCGTCTACGTCATCGCCGACGAGGTGTACGCCGGGTTGACCTACGACCGCGAACCGCGCGGCATCGCGGCGCTCTGCGGTCATCCCGACCACGTCCTCACGGTCGGGTCCTGTTCGAAGACCTACGCGATGACCGGCTGGAGGCTCGGATGGCTCGCGGGCAACAGGAGCGTCGTCGACGAGGTACTGAAGGTGCGAGAATCGACGACGGCCTGTGCGTCGAGTGTCTCCCAGCACGCCGCCATCGCGGCACTCACCGGCCCACAGGGGCCCTTCGAGGAGATGTACGAGGCGTTCCGGCGTCGCCGCGACTACGTCGTCGACCGAATCGAGGCTATCGACGGTCTGTCGGCGCCCCGACCGGAAGGGGCTTTCTACGCGTTTCTCGACCCTGCAGTCGATGCCGACTCCCTCACGTTCGCGAAGTACCTCCTCGAGGAACACGGCGTCGTTCTGGCGCCCGGAAGTGGCTTCGGTACGGCCGGCGAAGGTCGACTCCGGCTTTCCTTCGCCAACTCGATAGACCGCCTCGAAATCGGACTGGACCGCATCGAAGCCGGCATCGCAGCGTACTGAACACGCCTCCGGAAGCCAATCGGGGCATCTATGTCGAGTGGGGTCGAACCGCCGGCAGATGTCCGAATCCGGAGACGGTTCGAGCGAGCGCGGTCGAGTCGGGAGGCGTCGGTTTCTCGGAAGCGCCGGTACCGCCGCGGTCGCCGCCCTCGCCGGTTGTACGAGCCTTCCGGGACTCGGCTACGACCGCGACCAGTCGTCGTTCGACCCCGAAATTCTCCCATACGACGAGACGTACCCACCCAGAGACGACGTGACGATGTTCCGCCGCGGAACCCGACGGTTGGGGTATTACCCCGACGCGGTCGTCCCCCAGTCGGTCGACGTCGAGTGGTCGATACCGATGAACGAAATCGGTCATACGGCCGCGAAATCCAGTCCCCGACCGACGCCGGCCGGCGACCGGCTGATTATCCCCGACGATACGGGCAAACTGCACGCAGTGACACCCGACGGCGAACGCCAGTGGACCACCGAGACGGGGGCTTCGACCAGCCTCGGCTTCCACGGTACGCCGACCATCGTCGGGGACACTGGCTACATCGGCGGCTACGACGGGTCGATGTACGCCTTCGACGTCCGGAGCGGCGAGCTAGTGTGGAAGACCTCGAACTGGCGGCTCCACGGCGCCATCGCCATCGGCTCCAGCCCCGCCTACTGGGACGGCGTCCTCTACGTCGTCGCCGAGTACAACTACCCCTGGCAGGAGCCCTCGGGTACGATGTGGGCGCTCGACGCCGAGACGGGCCGACCCCTGTGGCACGACGACAGGCTCTGGGGGATGCCACACCCCTCGACCGCTATCGACCCCGCCACCGAGCGAATGCTCACCGGCTCTAACGACGGCGTCTGCTACTGCTGGGAGTTTCCCTCCCTCGAACCAGTGTGGGAGTTCGAAACCGACGCCGAAATCAAGGGCACCATCCCGACCTACGAGGGTGGCGCATTCGTCGGGTCCTGGGACGGCTACTTCTATCGGCTCGACCTCGAAGACGGCAGCGAAGAGTGGTCCTTCGAGACGGGCGCCGTCACCATGTCGAACCCAGGCATCGACCCCGATTCGGGCGTCGTCTACGTCGGCAGCGACAATCAACACGTCCACGCGCTGGACACCGAAACGGGCGAGGAACTATGGTCGACGTATGTCGGCGGCCACGTCATCGGCTCGCTCACCGTCACCGCCGACGCCGTCCTCGTCGGTTCCTACGACACCAATCTGTACGCCCTCGAAAAGGACACCGGCGACGTTCGCTGGACCGTCTCGAACATCGGCCACGTGACAAGCGAAGCGGTGCCGCACGACGGCCGTATCTACTACGCCGAGCGGGCGGATATCTCCGGATACTGGAACGACGACGCCGAGACCGTCGTCGAAACGCCCGGACACGCCTACTGTCTGGCTCCCGAGTCTTGACACTCCTTTTCTTAAACGGTGGGAAAATGAAGTGAGTCGGCGAGAAAATCTGCTTGCCGTCCGTAGAGCGGGAGACGTTACAAACGGTTAGTCCGCTTCTTCAGTTTCGTCGTCTTCCTCGTCATCGTCGTCATCTGCCTCTTCGTCCTCTCCTTCCTCGGATTCATCGTCGCTCTCATCGTCGTCCTCGTCATCGGACTCGTCACGTTCGTCCTCTTCCTCGCCCTCATCGTCTTCCTCGCTCTCGTCGTCATCTGCTTCGTCGTCATCTGCCTCGTCGTCATCTGCCTCGTCATCTTCTTCATCGACATCGTACTCGTATTTCTCTTCGACGAGGGTCAGCGAGCCATCCGCAACGACGTACTCCAGTTCGCCCTCCGCGTGGTCGGATTCGTACTCGACTTCGAGCTCCTCGAGGGACTCGTCGTCTTCACTGACCGCTGACTGATTGACTGTCGCGGTCCCGTCAGCGTCGGTTGTGACAGTTACCTCTTCTTCTCCTTCGACGGTGACCGAGGCGTTCTCTACGGGCGTGCCGTCGTCAGTCACAGTCACCGTGACGGTTTCGTTATCGAGCGTTGCATCCATCTCCAAGTCGGACACGGACGCCGACGACGCGCCGCTATCCGTTTGGGCCAGACCCGTTACTGCGGCACCGCTTCCAGCAACGAGCAATACTGCCAGCACCGCCACCATCGTTTTTGAGACTGACATTGCATTCGGCGCGACGGCTGTGAGAGACATAAATCAGGGAAACCGTTGGACGGCGTTCTACCGATTTCATTACCGTTCAAACGGTTTAATCGCCCCGGAGAGCGTCTCCTCAAGCATCTATTCCGGCTTGAGCCACTCCGACGGCTTCCTCAGCCTCCACGATTTTCGCAGATAGGTCAAATTACTCTCGCCGCAGTATTCACATGTCAGTACGCGGTCAGTTTCTTTAAGCTGAGTATGGGGACGGAGGGAATGTAACAATTA
>NZ_WPCC01000049.1 GCF_009741925.1 Natronomonas sp. CBA1123 | reverse complement strand
GCGACGATGGCCTCCTCGCGGGGGATGCCGGAAGCGGCCACCCGCGTTCTCGTCGCCGGCAACGGCGCGTACCTGACCGACGAGGAATCCAGCCGCGCTATCGCCCACGGCTGAACGCCGCCCGCGAGGACCCCCCCCGAGGCGTGGGTCGGAACCGAAGGCATCGAGCGCGTCGCCCTCGCCGCCGGCGGCACGCAGTTCGAGTTGCTCTCCCGCGGCACCGACCGCGAACTGCGGGCGCTGCGCGCCGCCGGCTTCGACGGCGACATCGCGCTGTACGCTCCAACCGTATTGAGTGACGACGACGACGAAATCCTCGATTCGGTCGGCGGCTACGTCGCCCGCCGCGGCCCCGTCCGGAGAGCACTGCCCGACGGCGCCGCCACCGACGCCCGACGCCGAGGGACGGGCCCGAGAAATCCTACTGGACGCCGCGAGTGACTTCGCGCTCGTCGGCGACACCGACGCCGTCGCCGAACGGGTCGCGGACCTCGAAGCCGTGGGCGTCGACCGCGTCGTCGCCCCCGGCTCGCGGCCTCGCGGCGTTCCGCTGATGGCCGCCGGAGGCCAACCGCCCGCCGAAGCGCTGCCGAGCGTCGCTGTCGTCGGCTGTGGCGTCGTCGGGGCGACGGTAGCATTGGAGTTAGCCCGCCGGGACGCCGACGTAACGGTTTTCGAGGCCGGCGACGTGGCCGCCGAATCCAGCGGCCGAGCGGCCGGCATCTGTTATGACGCCTTCGCCGACGCCGTCGACGCCGAAATCGCAGAGCGCGCCCTCGACCGGTTTCGAGAACGCGGCGCGCTCACCGACCACCCCTACGTCTGGCTGGCGCGGTCCGGCGACGACCGCAGCGCCGAGGCGATGGCCGAACACGTCCCCCGAATGCGACAGCAGGGCCGGGACGTGTCGTTCCTCGACGCCGACGACCTCGAATCGCGGTGGCCGACGCTGGAAACCGACGACGTAGCGAGGGCCGCCATCGCCCGCAACGCCGGCTACGCCGACCCCGCAGCGTACACCCGCGAGACGGCCGAACTCGCCGTCGGGGAGGGCGCCGACCTCCGGACGGAAACGCCGGTCGAACTCGACGGCACGGGTCGGGTCGACGGCGAGGACTACGACGCCGTCGTCGTCGCGGCGGGCGCTCACACCGCCCGACTGCTCGGCGAGGCCGGCCACCCCATCCCGGTAAAAGCCTATCGCGTGCAGGCGCTCCTGACCGAGCAGACCCCGCTTGCCGACGGCGTCCCGATGCTGTACGACGCCACCGGCGGCTACTACCTCCGCCCCCGCGACGGCCGACTGTTCGTCGGTGACGGGACGATTCCGGAGGAATACGACCCGACCGACTGGGAAGAATCGGCCGACGGCTGGTTCCGCGAGAACTGTGATGAGTATCTCGACACCGCCGTCGGCGAGTCAGTTACGGAATCACGGTCGTGGGCGGGCCTCTGTACTGCCACGCCCGACGGCGACCCGCTGGTGGGTGAGCGTGCGCCCGGCCTCTACGTCGCTTCGGGCTTCCAAGGTCACGGCTTCATGCGCGCACCGGCTATCGGCGAGGCGCTCGCAAACGAGGTGCTGGGGGAGGAAGGAATCGACGCGTTCGACCCGACGCGGTTCGAGGGCGACGAGTCCTTCGAAATCGTCGAGGGGATGACGCTCGAAGATTAGGCGCCGGCGGTCGCGTCGATGTCCTCCGAGTCGGTCTCGTCGGCGTCCGGTTCGGAATCGTCGGCTGCTTTCGGAATTCGCACCTCGAGGGTTCCCTTCTGGGTCACCGTCGCCTCGGCGTCGGCAGCCTCCACGGACGCATCCTCGGGCAGTTCGGCCGACCCTTTCAAGCCGAGCCCCCGGCCCGGAAAGCGCATCTCGTAGCCGTCGTGGAACTCCCGGAACCGGTCGAGACGAACCGTGATGGTGTTGTTCTCGAAGCTCACGTCGACATCGTCGGCGGTCGCGCTGGGGGCGTCGAAGACGACGAGCACGGCGTCGTCGCTCTCCAGTACGTCCGCAGCCAGCGGTTTTCGCTCCTGAACGCGGCTCGACGCCCGGCCGATGCCGTCGAGGACGGCCCGGCCGAGCGACTCCCCCACCTCCCGAATCATACGTGAATTTCCTCCAGGCCGCCGCTTTCGCCGCAGTACGGACAGGAAAACGCCTCGACACCGGTCCCGTCCGGCATCGAGTACTGGTAATGAAGTTCGAACATATCCAAATCGCAGTCGTTGCGCGTACAGACGACTTCGAGCGTCTTGGGCATACACCGGTGTAGGGGCGAGACGCTAATCAATGCCCCGGCGTTTTGAGCCGTCGGCACCTAACCGACGCATGGAGATTCGCGGCGTCGACTTCAGCGGGGCGGCCGAACCCGGCGACGACATCTGGATTGCCGAAGGGGCGTGGGACGGTGACCGGTTGACGGTTCGACGGTGTCGGTCGGCCGAGGAGACATTCGGTGTGACGGACCGAACAGCCGTGTTGAGCCGGCTCCGAACGGCTCTCGAAACGGCACCGGGGACGACAGGACTGGATTTCTCGTTCGGCTTGCCCGACGCGTTGCTCCCCGACTGTGAGACGTGGCGCGAAACCCTCGAATGGTTCGAAGCGACGTTCGCCGCAGCCAGCGCCGACGAGATGCGCGAAGAACTGAAGCGCAAAGCGAGAGTCAGCGACGCCGACGGCGTAGAGTTGAAACGACGGACCGACGACGCCGTCGGCGCGAACTCCCCGTACAGTTTCATCACCTACTACCAGACGTTGTACGGCATCCGCGAGGTCGTGGCGCCGCTCGTGGCCGACGGCCGCGTCGCCGTTCCGCCGATGCAGCCCGTCGGCGAGCGAAACCTCGTGGAAATCTACCCGGCTGGGACGCTTCGCCGTCTCGGAACCGTCGACGAGACGTACAAAGACGGTGCGGCCGACGCTCGCCAGCGACGTGAGACGATATTGAACGCGCTCGTCGAGTCGACGCCACTCGAATTGGCCGACGGGATACGAGCGCGTGCCGTCGACGAGACCGGCGGTGACGCCCTCGACAGCATCGTCGCCGCGGTCGCGACCGCCCGCGCGGTCCGGCGGGACTTCGACCCGGACGGCGGTTACGGCGAGCGCGAGGGCTGTATCTTCGTCTGAGTCGACGCCATCCGCATCCGTTTTACCGCTCGACCGCCACGTTCGGGGTATGAAAGAGCCGGCGACGCTGGACGTGACCATCGTGGACGGCTACGTCGACGAGCCGGCGCACTTCGGCGTGCCGCCCTACATCTCGACGTATCCGCGCTTCGCGGCGGGCGCCGCCGTCGACGCCGGCGTGCCGCCGGAGCAGGTGACGTATCACACCATCGACGAACTCCGCGAGGAGCGTTCGAAGTGGCGCGACGTGGCCGAAGCGGACCTCTTCGTCTACGTCGGCGGCATGACCGTCCCCGGGAAGTACGTCGGCGGCACGCCCGCCGAACCCGACGAGGTGAAGGAGTTGGCGTGGACCGCCGACGGGACGAGCGTGATGGGCGGGCCGGTGCGGTTCGGCGTCGGCGAGGCCAACGAGGGAGCGACCGAGACCGAACGGCAGAACCTCGATTACGACTTCCTCGCCGGCGCCGACATCGAGGCGGCAGTGTACGACCTCGTCCACGGCGGCCTGGAGGGGTTCGAGGACCGCTACCGCGACAACGCCGAGTTGGACCGCTGGGCCGCGAAGGGTGCCTTCATCATCGAACAGCACCCCGACCACCCCGACTACCTCATCTGTGAGATGGAGACCTCCCGGGGCTGTCCCTACCGGTGTTCGTTCTGTACCGAACCGATGTACGGCGACCCCGACTTCCGGACGCCCGGTTCGGTCGTCTCCGAGGTCGATTCGCTTGCGACCCACGGGGCACGCCACTTCCGACTCGGCCGACAGGCCGACATCCTCGCCTACGGTGGCGACGGCGAGGCACCCAATCCCGAGGCGCTGCGGGAGTTGTACGGCGGCATTCGCGAGGCAGTGCCGGACCTCGGGACGCTGCATCTCGACAACATGAACCCCGTGACTATCACGGAGTACCCCGAGAAATCCCGAGAGGGAATCCGCATCATCGCCGAACACAACACGCCCGGCGACACGGCCGCCTTCGGCCTCGAATCGGCCGACCCCCTCGTACAGGAGGAGAACAACCTCCTTGTCACCGCCGAGGAGTGTCTGGAGGCGGTTCGGGTCGTCAACGAGGAGGGCGGCTGGCGCCCCGGCGAGGAACCGGGAAGCGGCCCCTCCGTCGACCCCAACGCCGACCGCTTACCGAAACTGCTGCCCGGCATCAACCTCGTCCACGGCCTGATGGGCGAACGCCGGGAGACGTTCGAACACAACAAACAGTTCTTACAGGACGTCTACGACGAGGGACTGATGCTCCGGCGCATCAACATCCGGCAGGTGATGGCCTTCGAGGGCACCGAGATGGCCGAAACCGGCGCCGACATCGCCCACGACCACAAGAAACTGTTCAAGCAGTACAAACGAGAGGTTCGTGAGGAAATCGACAATCCGATGCTCCAGCGGGTCGCCCCGCCGGGGACCGTCCTGCCGAACGTCTACCTCGAGTACCACCAGGACGGCAAGACCTTCGGCCGGCAACTCGGGACCTACGCGCTGTTGGTTGGGATTCCGGGCGAACGGGAACTCGGCCGCACCGTCGACGTGGCGGTCACCGACCACGGCTTCCGGTCGGTGTCGGGCGTCCCCTACCCACTCGACGTCAACAGCGCCTCGATGGACGAACTGCGGATGTTGCCGGGCGTCGGTAAACAGCGCGCCGGCAACATCGTCGTCGACCGCCCGTACGACTCCGTCGCGGAGTTCGACGACGGCGGTGGGGGTATCGACCTCGAGAAGTTCTGTGATGCCGACTCGACGGGCCGGGCCGACTGAAACCGGCCACGGCGGTCCGATTAGTCGTCGGCCGGCGCCGCGGCGAACTGTTCCGGTTCGGCCCGACCGAAGCGGGCGATAGCCTCGAACGCCTCCAGCGGCAGTCGGTTATCGTCGGTGATGCCGCGCGCATCGGGGGCCTCCAGCCGCGTCCGGACGAACCACTTCGCGACGAGTAACTCGCGGGCGTCGTCGGCTTCCGCCAGCCGCCACGCGGCGCGTTCGAGCAGTATCACACCAGCAGTCACGTCGAAGACGTAATCCGCCAGTTCCTTCGCTTCCAGTTGTGCGGCCTCGGGGTCGGTCGTCGCCACGGCGTCGAAGGCATCCGAAAGCCCCGCCAGTTCTGCTTCGACCGTCTCGGCGGCGTCGGCGAGCGCCGGAGTCTCGAGTGCGTCCAGTCGTTCTTCGAGTTCCGACAGCAGCGCCTCGTGGGAGCTCTCCGAGAGCATCGAGCGCAGTACGTCCAGCGCCATGATGTTGGATGGCCCCTCCCAGATGGGGAGCACCTGTGCGTTCCGCAGGAGTCGGGGATTGACGAACTCCTCGACGTAGCCGTCGCCGCCGCGTATCTCCATCGCATAGGAGGCGGTGTCGACGGCCATCCGCGCGGTTCGGTACTTGACCACGGGAACGAGCATCCGCATGAGCCGGTTGGCGCGCTCGGCGCCCTCGCCGTCGCGTTGGCGGGCGCCGTACTGTTCGGCCGCCTCGAAAGTCACCGCCAGTCCAGCCTCGTGGGCGACCGTCATATCGACGAGGTCCCGGCGCATCAGCGGCTGGTCCTCGAGCGCCTCGCCGAAGGCCTCCCGGTTGGCGGCATGGACTTTCGCCTCCAGCAGCGACCGGGCGACCGCACCGACGCTCCCGATGGCGTTGTACAGCCGTTCGGCGTTCAGCATCTCGGACATGTACTTGAATCCCCGTTCGGGCTCGCCGACGAGTGTCGCCGTCGCACCCTCGAAGACGACTTCGCCGGTCGGGACGCTCTTCGTGCCGAGTTTGTCCTTCAGTCGCCGGAACAGGTACGTCTCGCGGTCGTTGTCATCGGGGTCGAAGAGGAACAGCGACAGCCCCTCCGTGCCCTCGGGCGCATCGGGACGACGAGCCAACACCAACGCCGCCCCGGAGTCGATGTTCGAACAGAACCACTTCTCGCCATGCAGTTCGTAGATTCCCTCGTCGTCGGTCGGTTCGGCCCGCACCTCGTTTGCACCCACGTCGGACCCGCCCTGTTTCTCAGTGAGGAACATCGCGCCGGTCCGGAGGCCGTCGTATTCGCGAGCGGTCAGCGCGTCGTAGTACGCATCGAGCGTTCCGTCGTCGAACTTCTCCAAGACGACGGCGGCGCCGCCGGTCATCGCCGCCGGACAACTCAATCCGACACTCGAGGTCTGGTCCATCAGACAGAACTGCGCGAAGTGTTCGACGGCCGAGAGCGGTTCCTCGCGGCCGGCCGGCGCCGAAAAGCGGTTTGCGATGACGCCGTTTTCGTACACCAACCGCTCGTTTTCGAGGTGTTTGGGGTGGTAAGTCACCTCGTTGGCTCGCTCGCCGTTCCGGTCGTAGGTGTCGAGTTCGGGTGGGTTGTCCTCGACTACGTCGGCGTTGTTCGTCACCGTCGTTCCCATCGTCTCACCGAACGACGAGAGGATGTCTTCGGGTGGGTCCGCGCTCCGCCGTCGGATCGTCCGCTGGAGGGCGCGGTCGTAGGTCCAGTAGTTGCAGTCCCGGCCGCGGTCGAGGGCCGCGTAGTCGAGTGGGTCGGTCATACCCCTCGAATGGGCGTGTGGTGTGAAAACGGTTCTCCCGGTTCAGACGGGGAACTCGGCGTCGGGGTCGACCACGCGGTCGGGTTCCTCGGGTATCTCCCAGTCAGTGGCGAGTTCGAGGAACTGTGCGAGCATCCGACCTGTCGCCCCCCCAGACGGTGAAGCCGTCGACCCGGAAGTAGTGGACCCGAATCTCGCCGTAGTGGGGGTGGTCCCGCGACTCCGATTCGTAGTTGTCGAGGTCGATGAGTTCGTCGACGGCGAGGACCGCGATTTCGGCCACTTCGCTCTCATCGGGGGTGTACTCGCGGTCGGGGATCTTCGCGACGAAGGGTCGGACCGCGTAGTCGGTGACCGTCGGGATATCGTCGAGGCGGCCGATGACCTCGACCTCCTCGGGCCGGAGACCGATTTCCTCGTTGCCCTCGCGTTTCGCCGTCGCTTCGAGGTCTTCGTCTTCGGGTTCCCGACCCCCGCCGGGAAAGCTCATCTGGCCGGGGTGTTCCCCGAGGTGGTCGGCACGCTTCGTAAACAGGAGGTACTCGCCGTCCGAGCGGGAGACGATGGGCGCGAGAACGGCGGCCTCACGCTCCGCACCGGTGATTTCGTCCGGGGCGTACGCGATGAGCCGCTCCCAGTTCATACTCGCCGTACGCCCCCGACGCTCTTAGTTCGTCTCATCGTGGGCGGCATCGAGGCGGTCGCGGATGTCGTCCAGTTCGACGCCACCCCCACGCTTCGAGGTCGTAACTCACGTCGAGTAACTCGGCTGCGCGGGCCGGTTCGTCGTTTGCGACTGCGCGGGCGGCGTCGACGCGCAGACGCTTCTCGGCGGCGCGACCGACCGCCTCGCGGTCGACGTGTCGCGTGTCAACGTCGAGGATGTGCGGGAGGTCCTCGGCGCCGTCCGGAAGCGTCGGAAACGCCGACGGGCCGGGCGCGAGCAGGTCCTCGGCATCGTCGCGCTCGACGACGACGAGCGCGAACGCGTCGAGGGCGTCGTCGATGGTGCCGTCGGGGACGGACTCACCCTGTCGGTAGGCCAACTCCGAGAGCGCCTCGGCCAACTCCGCGCGGGTGAGCGCGCCGAAGAGGTCGACGATGCCGGCCAACTCGTCGGGCGTGAACATCGGTGGAAACGTACTCGCCGCGGTACCTCAACGTTCCGGCACGGCGTCGACGGACTCGACGGCTCCTTCGAGGTCCGCCGCAGCGGCGTCGGCGACCTCGGCGGGCGTAATCGCCGCCTCCTGCCACGCCGGCAATCGCGTATCCTCGGATGGCGGCGCGATTGCATCGGCGTAGGTCTCGACCTGTTCGCGCTCGCCGGAGCGGTCGTATTCGAGGTCGTTGAACGCCGAATCGAGCGCGTAGGCGTCGACGAGTCGCTCGGCAGCCTGTCGGTAGCGCGCCGGGAGCGTCTCGTAGTCGTGCGTGCCGCCGTTGTCCTCGACGGCGCGCAGAAGCGCAGAAGCGACCTGCTCGGACATGTCCGACAGCCCGCTCGGACCCGACACCGCCCGGTGGTCGTGTTCGTGGACGCCCAAATCGACCTGTGCGCTGCCCGCGGCCCCGACCAGTCTGAACGCCTCGCCGAGCGTGCCGACTTCGAGTCCCCAGCCGCGCTGGACGCGCATCTGACGGGCGAGCGTGCCGGTCGTCGCGAACTCACCGGCGAGGGCGTACCGGAACGAATCGAGGTACTCGACGACTGTGGCGTCGGTGCCGGCGTCCAGCGCCTCGACGAGCGGTCGGTAGAACAGTCGGAACAGCCGCCCGTACAGCCGGTCGTTCTCCACGCGGGCGTAGTACCCCTTCGAGAACTCGTGGCCGTGGGCCAGCGGAAACAACAGTTTCGGGACGTGGAAGGCGTCGTAGTTCTTCGCGTCGGCGTCGTGGACGACGACGTAGTCGCTGTCGGCGGCGACGCCCAAGGCGAGCCACACGTCTCGGCCCTTCCCGCGGGTGCCGTTGAGGCCGTTCGAAGCGAGTAACGCGCCGAGTTCGGGGCCGTCACACCACAGCAACTCCAGCGGGAGGTCGAAGCCCTCGAGCCAGGAGGCGACCGATTCGACGCAGTCGGCGGAGGCCCGCAACGGGACGACCACCCGCTCGGGGGGCGACCGTCTCCAACGCCGAGAGGACGCGCTCGGCGGCGAGGCCGGCGTGTTCCCGTTCGGTCATGGGAACGACGACGGCGGCGTCGTCCGTCGGCGCCTCAGGGGCGGCGTCGCCGAAGTCGTGGAGCGTCGTCACGCGCTCCTGTACGTACTCCATTGATTGGATGGAGGGGCTACGCATCGAAAAAGGCCGGCGTTCCGGCATCGTGTGTGAGCGGCTACCGAGTCGTCCCCTCGACGGTTTCGCCGGGGACGCCGCCGGCCGGCAGTCGCCCGGCGAGATACAGTCCGAACAGCACGACGACGACCGCGCCGACGACGCCGGCAATCGCCCTGAACGCGACCGTGTAGCTGACGCCGCTTGCGACGACGACGCCGATGGTGCCGGACCCCATCGCCTGCACCACCATCATCGACGCCGAGTACAGCGCGTAGGCGCTGGCACGGTGGTGGTCCGGCAGCGACGCCAGCAGGTACGTATCCGCCGCCGGGAACAGCGAGTGGACGACGTAGCCGAGGACGACGCTGACCGCGCCGACGGCGAGAAGGCCCTCGGCGAACGTCAGCGCAACGACGCAGACGACGAAGCCGCCGACGATGCCCAACAAAAGCGGGACGTTCGGCAGTCGGTCCGCGAGCCGGCCGGTCACGAGGAAGGCGGGGACGCCCGCGGCGAACATCAGACTCAGAAGCGTCCGCCCCGTCGCGGGGTCGATTCCCTTGGCGACCTCCAGATAGTCGCCGTATAGGTTGAACAGGCCGTTCCAGAGGAACCCCGCGGCCCCGAGGAAGGCGATGCCGGTGAGGACGATGGGCCACTGTGCGCGGGCGGCCGCGAGGATGCTCCTGTCCTCGGCGCCCGCCTCGGGGAGGTCGGTTCGGCGGGCCGCCCACAGGAAGAAGGCGGTCGCGAGTGCGGCGACGACGGCGATGCCGCGGAACGTCGTCCGCCAGTCGCCGACCAACAGGACGAAACTCACTGCAAGCGGCGCGGTGACGGCTGCCAACTGGCTCGCCATGCCGTGGACGCCGAGCGCCCGCCCGACCGTTTCGGGGTACAGTTCGCTGACCAACGGGTTGGCCGCGATGAAGTAGATGCCGCTGGAGAGTCCCATCAGGAACGCGCCGACTGCCAGGTGTGTCACCGACTCCGATAGCGAGGTAAATAGCGACGTGACGACCAGAAGCGTCCCCGTCGCGGCGACGACGCGGTGCCGCGGCACTCTCGTCAGGAGGTAGCCGGTCGGGAGCCGCGGGGCCGCACTCCCCAGCCAGGCGGCGCTGGTGACGACGCCCAGCGAGGCCGCTGTCACGCCGAAGTCGGCGGCCGCCGGCTGAACCAGCGGGGCGAAGACGACTCGTGCGAGGTTGACGAGGAACACCGACGCACACAGCGAGCCGAACAGTTCGCGGCGGGACACGGCGGCGATTCGAGACGGCGCGGTTTGAACGAATCGAAGCCGACTCACCCGCTCGTCGACGGGTATCGGAGGTCCGACCAGTAGTCGGTGCCCTCGTAGCGGGCGAGCCAGTAGCCGCCGCCAGTCTCGGGGCGGACGGCCTCGTGGGCGCGGAACCGCTCGGCCACGGAGCGGAAGGCGTCGTTGGCCGACCCCTCGTAGTACCCGTCCTCGATAGCCTCGGCGACGATGTCGCGTTCGGCCTCCGAGAGTCCGGAGAGGGTAAAGCGGTACTCAGAACGGACCTGTTCGGCGAACTCGGCGGCGTCGGCGGCCACCTGCTCGGCCTCGTAGCGGTAATCGTAGACGGTTATCTCCCGCCCGTCGTCGACGCGAATCGGATACCGCGTCCCCTCGTAGACGACGGCGTCGTACTCCTGTTCGGGGACGAGCACCGACGCCTCGGCGGCCTCCTCATCGTACTCTTGGCCGACGCCGATGTCGTAGCCGTCGCTGGTCGGGGGGTCCTCCGGCGGCGGTAACAGCGAATCCAGCGCCTCGCGGTCGACTTCGGGAAGGTCATCGTAGTCGATGGCCGACCCGCCGGGCGTGTCGGTCCCGGGGTTGTAGTCGATAGCGATGTCGTACTGGGTGATTTCGCCACGGTAGGACTCCGTGAACGAGAGGGTGTAGTACGCGCCGTCGTGGGCGACTGGTCGGTCGGTTTCCAGCGGCGGCGACCGACCGGAGGCGGTCGCGTTGCCGCTGTCGACGGCGTCGGAGACGATTCGGCTGCCATCGGGGTCGTTGGACACGTCGCGACTCGCCCGCTCGGCGAGGGCTTCGTCGTCGACCTCGTCCATCACGAGGACGGCGGTCGGGTGGGCACAGCCGGCCAGCGGGCCGGCGAGGAGGGCGGAGGCGGTCGCAAGCAGAGTTCGGCGGCGCATCGAACGGAATCGACGACGCCTCCGGAATAGGTCTTGTGTACGTCGGCGCTATCGGAAAATCGAGTCGAAGGCGTCGGCACCCATCGGCGCGAACGTCCCCGCGGCGACGTTTTCGGCGGCGTGGTCGGACGAGCCGGTCCCGACCAGCGCCGAGGTGACGCCGGGGGCGCTGCGGGCGAAGTTGAGGGCCCGCTGGGCCGGCGTCTCCCCCGAGAGTTTCGCGTCGACGGCGTCGGGGATTTCGCCCTCGACCGCGAGGTCACCCTGCAGAATCGACGCCGAGGTGAACACGTCGATGCCGGCGTCGTTGGCGAACCACAGCGCGCTCTGGGCGCCGTCGGCACCCTCGTGGGCCGACAGCGAGAACGCGTCTGCCATGTGGACGTTGAACGGGAGTTGAATCGCCCGGAAGTGCGTCCCACCGGTGCCGGCGCGGTCGGAAGCGGTTCGGGCACGAGAGACCACCTCCGGCAGCGAGAGGTGCTTTTCGTGGTCAGGCCGGACCCGAAACGCCTCCCACGTCGCGACGCCGTAGTGGCGGATGTCGCCCGCCGCCGCCCGCTGTTCGAGTCGGGTGAACGCGTCTTCGAGGTTCTGATACACCGTCTCGCGGTCGAACTGTGCCAGTTGGGCCTCGGGGTTGTGGAGGTAATAGAGGTCTATCGTCTCGAGACCGAGGTTCGAAAGCGAGCGGTCGAGACTCCACTCGAGGAAGTCGGGCGCGAGGGAGTTGCCCATAACGAGGTCCTCGCGGTCGAGGACGCCGGTGTCGAGGAACTCCGATTCGATGTACGCCGAGGCGTCGTTGGGGCGCTCGCCGTCGAAGGGGACGAACCCGCCTTTCGTCGACACCATGACCGCCTCGCGGTCGACGTCGGCGTCGCGGATTGCCTCGCCGACGACGCGTTCGGAGCGCTGGTCCCGGTAGTTGATAGCCGTGTCGACGACGTTGACGCCGCTTTCGAGCGATTCGACGATGGCGTCGTGATACCGCTCGTCGGCGGCGTCGGTCGAATCACCGAGATACGTCCCGACGCCGACCGACGAGACGAGACAGTCCGCGAACCGCCGGAAGTACGTTCGTGCGAACGACTCGTGGAAGCGGTCGCGATACGCCCACGTCGCCGATTTCGTCGCCATACCCCCGTTAGGAGAGAGGGGGACAAAAGCACCGTGTCGGAGGCCACCCGCTCGCGACATCGGGATATCGAGGGCAGCGACGGCCGCCGACAGCCATCGACAACCACTTTGAAAGGACCCCATAACCATGCGGAAAATAGCTTCATGACCCACACCGGGTAAGCGTTGCTTACTACACGAATGAAGCTTCTTACCGCACAACCGAACCTCGAACACCTCTCGGACCGATGGTAGCGTCGGACAGGGACGGCCTCGACCAACTGGCCGGAATCACCGGTCTCGGGTGGACCGCCTCGATAATCGGCTATCTCGGGACCGCAATCGGCATCGGGAACACCCTCGTCGCCCGCGTCGCCGACCCCCAGTCGCTTTTGTACCTCGGGGCAGTCCTCTTTGCGGCGACGTTCGGGCTCGATAGGCTCCGCGATAAACGCTCCAGCGGCGAGCGCTGACGGCGGTTCGAAGCCGTCAAATCGTCCCGCTCATCGCGTCGAACAGCCGCGATTCGATGTCCTCGGGAGTCCCGCCGTCGGTCGCCGCCGGGAGCGACGCCTGCCCGCCGCCCATCCGGGCGTGGCCGCCGGCACTGGCCTCCGAAAGCGGCTCCAGTGCCTTCTGTAGGGCTTTCCCCATGTGGACGCGGTCGTCTCGTGACCGCCCCGAGAAGTGGAGCGTCCCTTCGTGTTCGCCGAGGACGACGGCCGCGGAGACGCCTTCGAGACGGACGAGCTCCTCGGCCGCGGTCGCCAGCGCGTCGAGGTTCGACAGTTCGCCGACGCGACTGACCAGAAACGAGCCGTCGATTCGGCGGTGGTTGATTGCCCGCGCTTTCACTTCGAGCGTCTCGCCGTCGACCTGTGGATTGGCGATGCGGTCGAGGGAGTCGGCGTCGGCCGCCGGGAACAGGTAGGCTGCGGCGTCGAACTCCGCGGAGGTACACCCCCTGGTGAACGCCGTCGTGTCGGACTGGATGCCGTAGAGGAGTCCGGTCGCGAGCCTCGGCGTCACCGTCCTGCCGTCGTCGTCGTGGTGGACGGACCACCCGCGGTCCTGGAGGTACTCGGCGACGATGCTCGCACACGCCCCGCGGTTCGGCCTGATATCGGTAAACGCCAGACCTTCGCCGTTTCCGGGGTGGTGGTCGACGACGGCGTAGGGGTGGACGTACTCGGCGCCCTCGAAGCCGCGCGGTTCGTTGTGGTCGACCAACACGACGGCTTCGGTTTCCAGTTCAGCCATCCGATCGATGCGGTCGAACTCACACTCCAGCACCGTCTCGAAGGCGCGGTTCTCCGAGTGGCGTATCCGCCCGGGGTGTTGGATGACCGCCGACGTCCCGACGGTCTCGGCGATGGCGGCGACGCCCATCGCCGACGCCATCGCGTCGGGGTCGGGGTTCGGATGCATCAACACGGCCACGCGGTCACGCTCGGCGAGGGCGGCCGCGAGTCGGTCGCCCGCAGTCCGTCCGAAATAGCGTCTGAGAACCCGACCACCGAGGAACGCAGCGGCGACGAGAAACACGATGAGGAGGACCAGTTCTGGCCGCTGGACGAGGGCGTCGAGTGCCCGCTGGCTAACCGCCGCCGCCTCCCCGACGGCCTGACGCTCCATACCCCCGTGTACCTCGTCTCGGGGTAAGTAGCTTCGGCCGGGACGGTCACCGATGGGCCACCCCCCGATACGTCCCGAAGGCTCTCCTTACCCGTGTCGCTCGCAGTAGGCCTCGATTGCGTCCCGATACCCCTCACGGTAGGTCGGATACCGGAACTCGTAGCCGAGTTCCCGCACCCGGTCGTTCGAGCAGCGCTTGCTCGTCAGGATGCGGCGTCGGGCCGGTTCCGACAGCGAATCGTCGTCCAGTCGTTCGGCTTTCGTCCGCTTGGCTGGGCGCTCGACGCCGCACTCGTCGGCCAGCCAGTCGGCGAAGACCCACTTGTCGACGGGTTCGTCGTCGACGGCGACGAGCAGTTTCTCGTCGGTCGACTCCAGCATGAACCGGACGATTCCCGCGGCGTCGTCGCGGTGTATCATGTTCAGATACCCCTCCGTGACGGGGCCGTCGAGATACCGTTCGAGCCGGTAACGGTCCGGACCGTACAGTCCGGCGAACCGAGCGACCGCGCCGTCGATGCCGTACTCGGGGGCGAGTTCGCGGGCGGTGCGTTCGGCCTCGGCGAGGACGGCCGTCTTCTCGGTGGTCGGCTCCAGCGGCGTCGATTCGTCGACCCACTCGCCGTCGTGGTCGCCGTAAACGCCCGTACTGGAGGTGTAAACGAGGCGGTCGGGGCTGTTCTCGCGGTCGCCGAACGTCTCGATGGCCGTCCTGAGACCGTCGACGTACACCTCGCGGGCGGCGTCGGCGCCTCGGCCACCCGACGACGCCGCGAAGACGAGAGCGTCAACGTCCGGCACCGCTTCGAGGGCGTCGGCGTCGGTCACGTCGGCTCGGACGGCTTCGGCGCCGGTCGCTTCGACCGCTTCGATGCCCTCTTCGGAGCGCCGAACGCCGACGACGGCGTGGTCGTCGACGAGCTGTCGGGCGAGTTCGAGCCCGACGTATCCACAGCCGAGAATCGCGACCCTCATTTCTTCGACTCGATGTACTGATGGAGCAGCGCGAACTCCCGGAGCGTTATCGGAAACCGTCCCTCGACTTTCGACTGAATCTCGCGTGCCTCCAGTTGCCCGCCGACGCCGGATTCGACCGCTTCGACGTCGAGAACTGCCGTCGTCATCCCCATCAACAGCGCGTCACGCGACAGCGTCGCGATGGTTTCGGCGTCCGGCGTCTCCGAAAGCGCCGCGAGAATCGACGCTCCCTCTTCGAGCGTCAACTCCGGGTCCTCGCCGTCCGAGAGTGCCCTGAGCGTCTCCGTCTCGACACCAGCACGTTCGGCGACTTCCTCGACGCCGTGTGATTCGATGACCGCAACCAACTCCGCGACGTACAGTTCGTACAGCTCCTCCGGCGTGTACTCGCCGGGGGCGTCGACGACCTCGTGGAACATGGCCCGACTTCGGCCTCCTCTCTCAAGTAGCGTTCGGGATTCCCTACAGGAAGGGGCGGTAGTAGTAGGGGCTGACGAACCCCTCGATGAGGCCGGCGACCGCGAGCAGGATGCCCACGCCGACGCAGACCCAGAACGCCCGTTCGAGTTCGTCGGCTAGCGGCGACTGGGGGACGAACCGAGTGCGCCAGCCGACGATGCCGAGATGCAGCCCGAGGGCCCCTGCGATGACGAGCGCGGGAATCTCGATGACTCCATGTGGGGCCACGAACGCCAGCAGCTCCAACGGCGTCGTCTCGGTGCGCGCAATCGCGCCGAGAACCACTCCGTTGAACCACAGCGACACCGCGGTCGGAACCGCCAGGGCAAGCCCCGCAAAGCCGGTGCTCACCGCGACGGTCCAGTTGTTCGCGCCGAACTCGACGGCCGCCGAAATCGGGTTGTGCCCCTCCAGTCGCGCCGCGATGGAGGACGGAACCGTCTCCGCGAGCGGCGCCGCAAGCGTCCATCCGACGGCGCCACCGACGAGCGCGAATCCGAGGGAAGCGGCGTGCAACAGCGGCGCCGAGCGAACGAAGCCGACCGTCTCCGACCACCCGCGACGGAGCCCCGATTTCAGCCGGGGAGTGAGCGGCGTCTCGGGGGGTGCAGGCGGCGCTACCGACCCACGAGCGTCGCCGTACAGCGCGGTCTTCGTCACGTCCAGAAACGGCGAGACGGCGGTGAACCCGACGACGCCGACCAGCGGCGCACCGCCGAGGACGGCGAGTATCCCGGCGAGCGAACCGAGGACGAACAGCGAGGCGACCGCGACGCCGTAGTACACCAGCGCCGCGACCGGGTTCGAGCGGACGAACCCCAATCCGCCGCGAACCGCATCGAGGGGGCCGGCGTCGTCGACGACCACCGCGACCGGCGCGAAAGCGAAGACGGCCCGGACGGCGACGAGTGCCAACAGCGACACCGGAACGACAACCAACGCGAGCAGTCCGCCGAGCAGTGGCGACGCCGAAACCCCTGCCGCGACGGCGCCCGCTGCGGAACCGATGATTACAGCCCAGAGAACCGCCTCGAAGAGCCGGACGGCGAGCACCGACAGCCAGTGTCGCTTGCCGCCACGAATCGCCGCGACCGTCCCGCGCTCGTCTCGGAGTCGGGCGTAACTGGCCGATAGCTGTGCTGCGGTGGCAACGACGCCGAGCGCGACCGCGACGACCACCGCGAGGAGCAGCGAAACGCCGAGGACGGCGAGCGTCGTCGGTGTCATCGCGATTTCGAGAATCGACTGAACGTCGGCCATCCACGCCTCGAGTGCGGCCGGGTCGCCGTTCTGTGGCGGTGGGCCGAGGTCGGTGTTCGACAGCGCGGTACGGAGGTCCGCGAGTCGGCCCGTCGTCGAGAGATACAGGTACGTCACCGCGAGTCCGGCGACGGGAAACACCCGAACGACCACGGGTATCGCCGGGGCGAGGAAGTACGCGGGCAACAGCTCCGACGGTCGCTGCAACGCGACGGCTGCCGCTCGAATCGCCGTGGAGGGCTTCATAATCGCCGTTCGACCGCCCGGCAGATAAGTCTCGGTCGTCACGGGGGCCACCCCGGCGACCGTTCGTCGACCACGCCGTCGGTATCCCCGACGCCGCGTTTCCCCGGCGGCACGACGACCACCACGACCGTCTCGGTTCGGAACGATATCCGTTCGGCGGTTCCGAGACGGCGAGACTCGCCGTCGTGACGAAGCCGCACCGTCCGGCCGTCTCGGAGATACGTGACCGGTGCCCTCGAATCGCCGCGGTTCGCCCGGACCGTAAATCGCTCGTAGGTTCCGCCGACGGAGACGGTCCAGACGTTCCCAGTGGCGTACCAGTAGCCGGGAACGGGGGCAATCGGGAGGCCCGCCGGGAGCGCGCCGAGGCGCTTGCCGAGGGCACGTTTTCGGGCCTGTTCGGCTGCGCCTTGGGTTCCGTTCGCGACGATATCGGTGAGTGCCTTCCGGTAGGCCTTGCGAGCCGCCTCCCCTGCCTCGCTCGCGGGCGCTCGCCTCGGCCGGCCCCGTTCGTCGCGGAGGGCTACCTCAAGCCGGCGGTTCAGTCGAACGCGGAGTCGGTCGCGGTCTTCGGTGTCGACCGCCTCGACCGCTCGGTCGATTGCCGACCCGTTCGCCAACAGCAGGGCCTCGGTCGCCGTCGAGGTGTCGGTTCGAAGCGCCGACTCCGCCTCACCCTCGGGGATACCTTCCGCGACCATGGCCGCGGCGAGTTCGCCGCGAACGTACGCCGACGCCGCCTCGACTTCGGCGTCGAGTGCTCGCCGCTCAGCCGACGCCGTGTCGTTGCCCATCGCTGCGAGCGTCCCCGCGGCCGTCGAGAGGGCGACGCGGTCGGTCCCGAGAAACGGGATGCGGTCGACGACGGATTCCGCGACCGTGTCGTGGGGCGAGGCGAAGACGTTGACGTTCCTGGTCTTGAGCGGGTACACCGAACCGCCGCCACGGACGTCGATACGGTCCCGAGAAACCTCGCTCGTGGGGAGATACGACGGTGCCGCATCGACCGATATCGAGAGGTTTCCCGCCGGGTCGACGAGGCGCTCGGAGACCGGCCGATTCCGTGCCCGATGGGCCGCGAGCGCCCCGTCGAGTCTACGGGGGTCGATTCCGCGGCTGATGGCGTCCGTGATGCCCTCGTTCGTTCGGGCGTGGGTATCCGCGCGCGAATCGAGGTGGGCATCGAGACGTTGGAGATACGCGGCTCTGACCGCGAGACGCGTTCGGCCCCGAGCGTCCGTCGCGTTCGGACCGCGTAGGGTCGCCCGGCGCTGTCGGAGTGCCGACCGGAGTTTCGACGGCGGGTTCGCTCGCCCTGCACCGACCGCCCGTGCCGGTATCGAGACAGTGACGTTTCGGGTGCGCTCTCGAAGCGGTCGGAGGGCCTCGACGAGTACCGACCGCTCTACCGTCGCGGGTGCCGTCGCCGTCGTCTTCACCGAAGGCGACGCTCCGATTGCGGCGTCCCTGGCGGCGGTGCGGAGGCCGTCGGCTGCTTGCAGTGCGTCGGCACTCGCCCGACGGGTCGCATCTTCCAAGACGCCGTCGAGGTCGCCGGTCGGGACTCCCTCGATTGGCACGGTGCGAGCCTGAACCGCGACGCCGACGCGGGTCGACCACTCGGAGACGGCTTCGGTCGTGGTCGTCTCGTTGTCCCGTCGCCACGTTCGCGTCGTCATCGCCGTTACCCGGGCGTCGAACACCGTGCCGTATCGCGTCGACCACTCCGTCGAGTGGGGCGGACGGCCGCCGATTTCTTCGAGCGTGACGCGGTGGTCCGTCGACGTGGCGACGGGCCGCCAGCCGCTGCCGGGCGGGGTCGGTTCGCGCCGACCGCCCCGAGACTCCACTTCCGTCGTGACTCTCGCCTCCACCGTGTGGGCACGCTCGAGGAGGCTCGAAACGTTTCCGGGCGTGCCGATGCCGACGACATCGGCGTAGGCGTGGTCCGCGGAACCGTTGACCCCGACTTCGACCGTCGGGTCCGCGGGTGGCGACCCACGCCACGTGCCGACCGGTCGCTCGTCGGGTGGGTTCGGCCCGAACTCGTCGGCGCCCGCCAACACCGCGTCCGTCCACGCGCTCTCGCCACCGGCGGCGGAAAGCAGGTCGGTGGTCGCGACGCGTCGGCCGGCCGCGGCGATGCCGCGCTCGCCACCGGGGTCCGTCGTGCCGAAGGCGGCCTGCTGTTCGGCGAGCAACGCGTCGTTGGTCGCGAGTTCCACGTGTCGCGTGCCGAGAACCGACGAAATCGGCGCGCCGCCGTACTGGGCGTACCCACGAGTCCACGCGATGGGGTAGAGCCGTGCGGTCAATCGCCGGCCGAGTCCGGGTTCAGTGACGGCGGCGTTCGCCTGGCGCTCGAAGCGCTCGGTCCGGTCGTGGAGCGACAGCGCGGGGTTGGCAACGACGAACGACGGTGACCGCTCCACCGTCGATACCGGGTCACCGTTTCGGGTCGCCGTGAGCGTGAGGCCGTCGATTTCGACGCGAATCGCAGTGTCGTCTGTTCCCGTCGAGGAGAGCCGAACCCGCTCGATTGCCTCACGGTAGCCGTCCGTCGTCGCGTTCACCGGCGGGAGCGATGCCGTCGCGACGACATCGCCGCGGCGGAACGAGACGGGGTCGAGGCGGGCCGCCGCACGCAGGTACAACCGCAATCGAAGCGCGTCCCGGAACGGTTGGCTATCGTTCAGCGCCCGACCAGCCGTCGTGTTCGCCGGTCGGGTTACCGGCCGGGCCGCGGCGGCGGTCGCCGCATCGTCGGCAGCCCCCCGGAGTTCGGTCACTGATTCAGCAGTTACGCCCTCCATCGCACGGTCGACCGCCGGAGTCGAGACGGGTCGCTCGTGTCCGACCGTCGCCGTCAGCGTGACGCTGGAGACGACGAGCAGGACGCCGACGAGTGCGAACGGCACTCGCGCTCTGTCGTTCACGGTTCCCACCGCCTGACTGCGATTTCGACGGTTCCAGTCGTGACGTTTCGGCGAGCGGCCGCGGGTGAGTCGTACCGTTCCCGGAGGTCCCGACGTAACCGCGCCGCGAGAGCCTCTGTAAGCACATCGTTCGCACGCCGGACGCGAGCATCGGTTACGGCCGGACGAACGTCGACAGCGAGGCCGTCGCCGGCCCGACGATACCGACTCGAGACCACGGGTGCCGTTCGGACATCGACGAGCAGTGCTCGCGTCCGCTCGGGCGGAAACAGCCACGAGATGTACGCCGAAGCGAGTTCGCGGGGCAGGTCTTCGAACGTCGTGGCGTCGCTCGGTGGACGAACGCCGCTGTCGGTGGTCACCCTCGTAACGGCAACGGACGCGTCACGAGGCGGCCGGTCGCCGACCGAGACGGTGCCGGAAAGCGGGGCGTCGGGGTACGGTTCCCACCGTGCCGTGACGAACACTCGCCGGCCGGTCGAGGAGGCGACCGCTTCCCGAACCGAACCCGGATACTCCGAGTCCGTCAGTCGGTCCCCCGCAATGCGGCTGTCGAGTACGGCGGAGGTCCCGAGATGGCCCGCGAGGGTGTCGTGGGTCGCATGGCCGAGGCCGCTCGGAACCGTCGCGGTGGCCGTCGCGACGGTCCGGGCGGTCGAATCGGCGCGCACAGCGGGCTCTTCGTCGTCCGCGGGAACGCCGACGACCAGCGTCGTGACGGCGACACCGACGAGCAGTAGACACAGCGAAACGTCGAGGACGGTGCTCACGCCACGGGCCACACGCACACCTCCAGCGTACCGGGACGGACGGTCGCGGGGTCGATGCGGACGCTGACCCGCCTCCGGGCACACTCGCTCGCATCCGGCGGGGTCGGTCCGACAGTCCACGTGGACCCGTCAGCGACCACGGTCGCGTTCAGTTCGTAGCCGGCCGGTCGAGCGCTCGACGCGTTCGGGCCGAGCGGAACCACCATCGAGCCGAACGACGATGCCGTCGTGACGAGTCGGTCGGCAGCTGTCGGCGCGACCGCCCGGTCCGGCGACAGCGACACCAACGCCGCCTCGACGGCGCCAGCGTACAGTGTCAAACCGATGCAGACGGCCAACACTGCGGCCAGCGCTGCCAGTGGTTCGACCTGTGCCCTACCCGACCAGAACGACATCGACACCCTCCCAGGAGACTCGTCGAGCAGTGATTCGGTCGACGGCTCGCCACTTCGGGTCGTCGCTTCGGGCCGCGTTTGCGGTTCGCTCGAAGGCCGTCGGCGAGTCGAAGCGCGATTCCGGAGGCGCTCCCTCCAACACATCGGCGAGGCGCTCGGACCCTCGGGCCGGCGTTACGGGGCCGTACCGAAACCGGGCGTGCGTCGTCCCGCCCCCACCGCGGAGCGACAGCGACTCGGCACCGATGCGGGCGGCGTCGGCGTTCGGAACCGGGTGGTCGCCGACGGCAGCGTAGCGACTCGCTGCGACGCTGTCGACCGTCTCCGCCGCCTCGGTCGCTTCGGGAGGAGCCGCAGCCGGCATCGCGCTGGCGACGCCGAACACCGAACCACTGGCGATGGCGAGGCCGACCCAGACGTACCACGCGTCCAGGGGGATGTCGAACATACGAGCGATGGCCGCGTTTTCGGTTATAAACCTCCGGTGACGGTCGCGGCGGCACGGAACGCCGCGAGGTACGTCACCGTCGCCGCACACAGCGCGGCCCCGACCCGATAGCCGATGGTCGCCCGGTCGAGGCCACGGACGAGACCGGTCGACAGCGCCGTGAGAACGGCCGCGAGCAGGAGGACGTATACACCGACGGCGATGGCAAGCGGTGCGGTTTCGGGGACCGAACCGTCGAGCGTCGGTGCCGTACCGACGCTGTCGGCGAGGGCGACGGTCGTCCCCCCGACGAGCGGGCCGAAAAACGCGGCCGTGTTGCCGAGCGTCGACGTGACCCGAGCGAGGTCGCGACGGGCCGACGCTTCGACGCGTCGGAGGTCGGTGAGGTGGTCGGCAGTTTCCACCAGCGCCCGACCGGCCGGCCGTCCCTCCCGTGCCGCGATTCCGAGCAACTCGGCCGCACCTGCCGTGCGCTCGCTCGGAACCGACCTCAACGCGCCGTGTTCGCCATTGAACGCGGCTTCGACGCCGACACGGAGTTGGCGTTGGCGTCTAGCGGCGGCCGCGAACGTCTCACTGGCGACGCCGTCGAGTTCGTCCGCGGCGTCGGCGACCGCTCGCTCGACGGAGACGGCATCGACCACTCGGCGGCCGACGAAGTACATCGCATCCGGGAGCGCCGACTCGAGTTCGTCGGCGCGTTCGCGGACGGCGACGACGGGACGGTACGCGACGACGAGAGCAACGCCGACGCCGAGGCCGACGCCGGCGAACGGGACGCTCCACGTCGGGAGAACGACCGACACAGCGAGTGCAGAGCAGACGGCGACGAGTCCGCCGGCGACGACCGGTCGCCAGCGCCGGTTCGGCACGTCCGGGTGGTCCGGTCCGACGCGGGCGGGCGGAAAGGCGACCGGGCGGTTGGCGAGCAGCCAGCCGCCGGCACAGCACAGTCCGAGTGGCAACAGCAAGTCGTAAATCACGACTATGGCGGGTATCGTGGCTTCGAGTCCGGCCGCACCAGCGGCGGGCAGTACACCGACGAGTGCGAGCGGCAGGAGGACGCCGAAGGCGTACAGCGCCGTCGCAGGCCCGCGGAGCGAGTCGGCGGCGTCGGCCGCCCGCTCCCGCGTTCCGTCGAGGGCGGCGTCCATCGCCCGGTCGAGCGCTCGCGTGCGCTCACCCTTGGGAGAGTCGGCAGCGGCGTCGACGAGCGTCACCGCCCGGTGGAGCGCCGGGAACGTATCACGCCACATCGCAGCGAACGCTCCAA
>NZ_WPCC01000019.1 GCF_009741925.1 Natronomonas sp. CBA1123 | reverse complement strand
GGCGACCGCGTCGACGGCGAGACACTGGCGACGCTGCATCCCGCCGACCCGACGCGGCTTCGGGAGTCGCTGTCGCTGGCGTTTTCCGACCGATTCTTCGCCGAAACCGGACTCGTCGACCGCATCGTCGAGTGGCGCCGCGAAGAAGACGCCACCGGCGAGGCCCGAACCGGACACCTCGAAGCGGCCCGCTCCTTCGAGGCCGGCCCGCTGTACGAACTGACCCTTCCGACGCTGGTGTGTCACGGCGTCGACGACCCCGTCGTGTCGCTCGATTCCGGACAGGAACTCGCCGAGGACCTCCCGCGGGGCCGGTTCGAGCCCGTCGAAGGCAAGCGGTTCTGTTTCGTCGAACACGCCGCGGCTGTGACGGACGCGATAGCCGATTTTATCGACGAGACGGCTGCTGACGACGATTGAGCGACGGTTCGGTCGGGCGAGCGGCGTCACAGGTCGACGCGAACCTTCCCGGCGGCGCGGCCCTTTTATCGATTCGGCCAGTACCGAGCGATAATGCGACCACGCATCGCGCTGTTGGACGCCTCCCACGGCGACCCGAACACCCCACGGAACTTCCGACGAGAACTCGACGCCGACCTCTCGGTGTTCGGGGTTTCGGAGGGCCGACTTCCCGAGGGATACGACTTCGACGGCGTCGTCGTCTCCGGGTCGCGGTCGTCGGTGTACGACGACGAACCGTGGATAGAGGCGACCAGAGAGTGGGTTCGCGGCGCAATCGAACACGACCTGCCGGCACTCGGCATCTGTTGGGGCCACCAGTTGCTCGCCGACGCCCTCGGCGGCACCGTCGAACCGATGGACGAGTACGAACTCGGCTACCGGACCGTCGAGCACACCGATGACGATATCTTCGATGGCGTTCCGGAGTCGTTCACCGTGTTCACGACGCACTCCGATGCGGTGACCGAACTCCCCGACGGGGCCGACCGCATCGCCGAAAACGACTACGGCATCCACGGCTTCCGTCACGGTCGGGTGTGGGGACTGCAGTCCCACCCCGAGTACGACCCCGAAACCGCCGAGGATGTCGTCCGCGGGAAGGACCACCTCGCCGACGAGCGCATCGAATCGGTCTGTGCCGACATTACCGAGGAGCGCTACGCCGAGGCGCTGGCGGCGAAGGGTGTTTTCGAAAACTTCCGACGAGCGGTGACCCCCACGCCCGAGCAGGCCGCAGGCGACTGATTTTCTCCTCGGTCGACCCTCGACAACTCCGACTGCGTGGCCGAGTGTTTTTGGTGGTGCACTCCAAGGGGTTGGTATGTTGGATTACGTGAACTTGGAGGCGGACCTCACCGAAGAAGAGCGGATGGTCAGAGACACCGCTCGCGACTTCGTCGAGGACCGCGTCAAGCCCGACGTCGGCGAACACTGGATTGAGGGCACCTTCCCGAAGGAACTCATCACCGAGATGGGCGAGTTGGGCTTTTACGCGCCGAACCTCGAGGGCTACGGCCTGCCGAACCTCTCGGAGCGAGCCTACGGCATCCTGATGCAGGAACTGGAAGCCGGCGATTCGGGGCTTCGCTCGATGGCCTCCGTGCAGGGTGCGCTGGTCATGTACCCCATTCACTCCTTCGGCAGCGAGGAACAGAAAGAGGAGTACCTCTGGGACCTCGGGTCGGGCGAGAAAGTCGGCTGTTTCGGGCTGACGGAACCCGAACACGGCTCGAACCCCTCGGCGATGGAGACCCACGCCGAAGCTGACGGCGACGGCTACGTCCTCAACGGCGCGAAAACCTGGATTACGAACTCCCCCATCTCCGACGTGGCTCTCGTCTGGGCGAAGGACCGCTCGGACGACGACACCGTCCGTGGGTTCCTCGTCGACACCGACAAGGCGGGCGTGACGACGAACAAAATCGAGGAAAAACTCTCGCTCCGCGCGTCGATTACGGGCGAAATCCACCTCGACGACGTGCGCGTCGAGGAAAGCGACGTGCTTCCGGGCGTCGAAGGCATGAAGGGACCGCTCTCGTGTCTCACGCAAGCACGGTTCGGCATCGCCTGGGGCGCCGTCGGCGCCGCCCGTGACTGCTTCGAGACGGCTCGGCAGTACGCCACCGACCGCGAACAGTTCGGCGGCCCCATCGCGCGGTTCCAACTCCAACAGGACAAACTCGCCGAGATGGCGACCCAGATTACCCTCGCCCAACTGCTCATCTACCGGCTGACCGACCTCAAGGAGCGCGGCGAACTGCGCCCGGAGCACGTCTCGATGGCGAAACGCAACAACGTCCGGATGGCACGCAATCAGTCACGCATCGCCCGTGAGATGATTGGCGGCAACGGCATCACCGCCGACTACTCGCCGATGCGGCACATGACGAACCTCGAAACCGTCTACACCTACGAGGGCACCCACGACATCCACACCCTCATTCTCGGCTCGGACCTCACCGGCTTCCAGGCGTTCCAGTAAAGCCGACGAGACTCAGTCTTTTTCCAGCGCCTCGAACGTCTTTTCGGCCCACCGAACGGCGAAATCGGCGCCGTGGTCGCGGTAGGCATCCGTGTTCAGCGCCGCGAACGGCGTCGGAATCTCGACGTCGTGTTTCACTGCGGCACAGGCCAGTTCGGCTCCGTCGGCGAAGTCGGTCCGCCCGCTCGCGACATCGCTGGAGAGTCCCGACAGCCGAGGTTCGAGGCGCTCGCCGGCGTCGACCCACTCCTCGTACAATCCCGGGTACTCCTCGGCCCAGTTCTCGAAGACATGGCGAGTATGCAGGCCGACGTAGGCGTCGAACAGCGCCGCGGCGAGTTGATAGGTGTCGGCCGACGACAGCGGCACCGCCTCGTCCAGCGCGACGTATCGGTCCTCGAAGAACCCGAGGAACTGTTCCGGGAGGCCGGTTCCGATTTCGACTACGGCGTTGGCGATGAGGAAGTCGATGAACCCCTGTGGTGACCCCTCCAGTCGCGGTTTGACGAAGACGACCGGCGGGTCGGTCTGTCGGGTCCACGCGACGCCGCCGTCGCCCGGCGCGCCGATGGTGAACTCCCCACCTGCGATTCGGTGGAGCGTTTCGGGTGCGTCGTCGGGAACCCACGCCTCTGGGTACGACAACGGGTCGAGCGAATCGACTACCGGGAGGAGGTTCTCCGCGACTTCGGGTGGAAGCGTCTCGAAGTCGCCCTCCGTGTCGAGGACGATTGCTCCGGGAGCCTCTGCTTCCCGGAGCGCTTCGAGTTCTCCGTCGAGTTCACGTGGTTCGAACATCTCGCTTCACGCCATCGAGATGACGACGAGCAACGCGAGAGCGACGATGACCGAGATGCCGACCGTTCCGAGGACGACTTTGGTGGCCTGACTCATATGCGAGCGTTCCGCGGGAACCCGTTTAAAGCCTTCAGTTCCGTCGCGTCGGAGTTATGCGGTCGGCGCTCCGGGGTGGCGTATGGAACGGAGCCGCATCTCCACGGGTACCGAGTGGGAACCGAAAGTCGGGTACTCGCGAGCGGTGGCGGTCGGAAATCGAATCCTCGTCTCGGGGACGACCGCGACCGACGAAGACGGCGAGCCCGTCGCGCCCGGCGACCCGGAGCGACAGACCCGCAGAGCGCTGGAAATCGTCGTCGACGCCATCGAGGATGCCGGCGGTCGTCGCGAGGACGTGGTACGAACTCGGATATACGTCGTCGACGCCGACGACTGGGAAACGGTGGGTGAGGTCCACGGCGAGTTCTTCGGGGACGTACGCCCTGCCTCGACGATGGTCGAGGTGTCGAGTCTCATCGGCCCCGAGTACGTCGTCGAGGTGGAAGCCGAGGCCGTCGTCGGCGAGTAAGGATACGATTCTCCATACGAAACGAAGGGGTTCGATGGAGGACGAGCATCCGCGAGCGAACGGAGTGAGCCGCTCGTGCCTGCGGTGCTTGTGGATGCTATTGTACGCCGAGCGATAGCGAGGCGTTTCACCACGCGAGCGCCGCAGGCGCGAGCGTGGGATCAAGGGCCGACCGTAGGGAGGCCCGCAGTGTCTTTTTCATCGACGTTTTTGCCGCGAGGCGCGCAGCGCCGAGCGTGCAAAAAGGTCGTTAGTTATCGAACCGCGCCTGCACGAACGGTTGGGCCTCCTCGACCTCGCCGACCCGGGAGTCAGACAGCAGGACGGCTTCGGTTTCGTCGAGCGGAACCGAGAGGCTGATTTCCTTCGTCCGGCCGTAGCGACCCTTCGAGACGACGACGGCGTTGACGATGCCCAGCATGTCGAGTTCGCTGATTAGGTCGGTCACCCGGCGTTGGGTGAGCACGTCGGCGTCGATTTCCTGACAGAGTCGCTTGTAGATGTTGAACACCTCGCCGGTGTTGATGTTGTGGACGCCGTTTTCCTCCAAGAGGATGGTGGCGTAGAGGACGAGTTTCGATTGGGTCGGGAGAGTTCGGACCACTTCGACGACGCGGTCGAGTTCGATTTTCTCCTGGGCGTGGCGGACGTGTTTCTCCTCGACGGTCTCGGTGCGGTCCCGTTCGGCCAGTTCTCCGGCGGTTCGAAGCAGGTCGAGCGCACGGCGGGCGTCGCCGTGTTCCTGTGCCGCGAAGGCCGCACACAGCGGAATCACGTCGTCCGAGAGCGTGTCGGGTTTAAACGAGATTTCCGAACGGTGTTGGAGGATGTCCCGAAGTTGGGTAGCGTCGTACGGCGGGAAGACGATTTCCTCCTCGCCGAGGCTGGATTTGACCCGCGGGTCGAGAAAGTCGGTGAACTTCAGGTCGTTGGAGATGCCCATAATCGATACCCGGGAGTTCTCCAGCTCGGAGTTCATCCGCGAGAGGTTGTAGAGCGTGTCGTCGCCCGACTTCTCGACGAGTTTGTCGATTTCGTCGAGCATGATGACGACGACGCGTTCGTGGTAGTCGACCGCGTCGAAGAACGTCGAGTACACCCGGTCGGTCGGCCACCCCGTCATCGGGACGGGTTCGAACTCTTCGAGGTCGTCTTCGAGGTCCCGAATCTTGGTTTCGACCGCCGCGACGCTGTCGAACTCGGTGCCCTCGAGAACGGAGGGGTCCGCCGCGGCGTCGTCACGAAGTTCGTCGAGTTCGTCGAGTCGACGCTCGATGTAGGCCTCGTTCTTCTCGATGAACTTGTTCGCGAGTTGTGCGAGCACGCGGTACTGGGTGTCGGTTACCTCGCAGTTGATGTACTCGACTTCACAGGGGACCTCGTACTTTTCGGAGGTTGTCTCCAACTCCTCGGAGACGAACTTCGCGCTGGCGGTCTTTCCGGTGCCCGTCTTGCCGTAGATGAGAATGTTCGACGGCGTCTCCCCGCGCAGGGCCGTGACGAGGATGGTCGCCATGTTGTTGATCTGCTCCTCGCGGTGGGGGAGTTTCCGCGGGGTGTAGGAGGGTCGGAGGACTTCCTTGTTCTCGAAGATGGGTTCGCCTTCGAGCAAGTCGTCGAACAGCCCACGAGAGGCCTCGTCGGTCTCCTCGTCGGCGGCGGCGTCGAGGTCGAGGTCCTCCAAATCGACATCCCCGGAGAACCCGTCGACGCTGCGACCCTGTGTGTCGACGTCCGTGGCGTCGACGCTGGCGTCGACGGCCGACCCCTCCGCTTCCGGTGGAGAATCACCGTCGTTTGGGGCTATTTCTTCGGATTCCGGTGCCGGTACCTCATCCGCATCAGTCGCCGGGTCGGTCCTCTCGGAGCCATCCGTCGCTGTCGAGGCCGAGTCGTCGGTGGAGCCACGGCTCTTCTCGGTGGTCGAGGTACCTACGTTCGAGTCGTCGGGTACCGCCGAACTATCACCTCCGTCAGTTGATGTGTTCGAATCGTCGTCTGTCATCGTTCTGAACCCCCCTGTTTCAGGTGGAACGTCACTGCGCGACGGCCGAGCAGGCCAGAGAGAGGCGATAGACGCCTGCTGTGTGGAATCAGGTCGAATTCGGCCGTCCAATTGATGCAGGGGAACCGATGGTGGAATGCGGTATTAAACGTTGCGGTGCGATTACCTGAAACCACGATTGATTCAGTCTCGACGGGATTGTATTCGGCCCCTCACGCTCGAGGGGTCGTGACGGACACGGGCTCAGTAGCTGGGTTTAGGACGGGCCTACGAGTGAATTCCGAGGAGGTAAGACGAGTGTAACGGTCGAATTCGGGACTCGCGGTCGCTGGTCGGGACCCATTTGAGAAGGTCTCGGAGCCGGTGAGATGATGGCGAGATAGCGGTGAATGAGATTTCCAGTTGATGCACGGGAAACGGAGGGGAGTACCCCCACACCCCTTCGTTTCGAGTGGAACGTGGAGAGGTGGGGAGGGGGTAGTCGTGGGTGGGACGTCTCCTAACTAGGTAAGATTTATATATAGTAGACTTAAACCAAAGCCGTACTAGAGAAGAAAGGAATTAGTCTAGTTGTTTTCCTTGTTGTGTTGCTAGGAATCTGGAGCTAGCAACCGAAATTCTAGTCTAGTTCGTCCACCATATCTAGATACACTAACAACTCCTCACCTCTTCTCGACACACCCCTGCCCCTTCTCACCGTTCCAGTTGAAACAAAGGGGTGGGGGTGTCTCGCCCATCGACTCTGCTTGAAGTCGACCGAGAATCCACAGGTAAACCGTCAGTGACCCAACCCACTGACCCAACCCACTGACCAGCAGTCACTGGTTGAGCAGCCACTGACCGAGAGGTCGCCGACCGAGTGCTGTCGGAGTTTCCCGCGTCGACCGTCTCGGAGTACGTGTGGTGCATAGTCTCGGAACTCGTGCGGTACATATCCGGCGATGAATACGGCGATGAATACGGCGACGCCCTTCGAGTGAGTCCCCCGATACGTCGGGATTCGGGGCTTACGTCGCTCGAAACGCCGAAGGTTCTGTCCGTTCCGTTACGTGTGTCTGACACACAGTTAAGTGAATGCGGTATGGTAGTACGTGCAGAGCGACTCCGATTTCGAGTCGAAATCGGGGCCGCGGGAGGATGAGATGGGACTGCTAACCGAACTCAAATCGAGTATTTCCCGGGCGACGTCGAGCCTGTTTGCGGGCAGCGAGCCGAAGCGAATCGGCATTTACGGCCCTCCGAACGCGGGCAAGACGACGCTCGCCAATCGTATCGCTCGCGACTGGACCGGCGACGCCATCGGTCCCGAGAGCCACGTTCCCCACGAAACGCGACGCGCACGTCGCAAGGAGAACGTGGAAATCAAGCGAAACGGCAAGTCCGTCACCATCGACGTGGTGGACACCCCCGGCGTCACGACGAAAGTCGACTACAAGGAGTTCCTCGAACACGACATCGAGAAGGACGACGCCGTCCGCCGCTCCCGCGAGGCGACCGAAGGGGTCGCCGAGGCCATGCACTGGCTTCGGGAGGACGTCGACGGCGTCATCTACGTCCTCGACGCGACCGAGGACCCGTTCACGCAGGTGAACACGATGCTCATCGGCATCATCGAGAGCCAGGACCTGCCGGTGTTGATTTTCGCGAACAAAATCGACCTCGAAGAGGCAAGCGTTCAGCGAATCAGCAACGCGTTCCCCCAACACGAGACGGTTCCGCTGTCGGCGCTGGAGGGAGACAACATGGACGAAGTGTACGACAAAATAGCGGAGTACTTCGGGTGACACCATGCCCGAAATAACCACCGACGACGACGGCGAGGGACTGGGCGACGGCATCCAAATCGACATGATAAGCGCCGAGCGGATGCAGGACATGCGGACCATGGAGAAAATTCGCCTCATCCTCGACGGCGTCCACGATGGCAACATCGTCATCCTCGAGGAAGGACTGGAACCCGAAGAGGAGTCGAAACTCATCGAGGTGACGATGTCGGAAATCAACCCCGACGGCTTCACCGGCATCGAAATCGAAACGTATCCGGGTGGCGACAGCGGCGACAGCGGGTTCCTCGGCCGACTCATGGGGAAAGACGAGCCGAACAAACTGACCGTCATCGGTCCGGCGAACCGCATCGAGACACTGCACAAAGACGAGACCCTCATCAGTACCCTCATCACGCGCACGTAACGCGCGAACCATCACCCTATGCCACACCAGTGTACCGGATGCGGCCACACGTTCGCCGACGGCTCCAAGGAGATGCTGTCCGGCTGTCCGGAGTGTGGTGGCAACAAGTTCCAGTTCCATCCGGAAGGTGAGCCGGTTCCGGAGAATCCCGAAGAGACTCCCTCGACCGAAGAGCCGCCGGAGTCACCGGAGACGCCGGACTCTTCGGTTGCGGAAACGGTCGGTCGTGCGACGACGAAAGTCCGTGATTTCGTCTCCACGAGGCCCGACGCTCCGAAGGACTCGCCCGACCCGAACGCGGAGTGGCCGAGCGAAACCGGGGCTTCGAGTTCGGAGACGGAGAATCCGTCGACGGCGGAGTCCGACGGCGAAATCATCGACGCCGACGCCCGCCGGAAACAGCGGGAGGCCGACGACGAGGACCACGCACAGGCGAGCGCCCGGAGCGACGTGGTGTCCTCGAACGAACTCCCCGAATCCGAGCGAGCGGGCGACTCCGACGACGGTGATGTCGGCGGATTGGCGGACGTCGAACCCGAATCCGGGGGTCGAGTCGTCAGCGAACCGTCCGACGAGGACCCCGACCTCACCGAACTCCGCGAGCAACTGAACGACCAGTTCGAGTCCATCAAAATCGTCGAACCCGGCCAGTACGAACTCAACCTCATGGAGCTGTACGACCGCGAGGAGTACATCATCGCCCTCCAGGAGAACGGCCGCTACGTCATTCAGGTGCCGGAGCAGTGGATGGGCGACGAACCGGGCGACCGCTGACCCGGAACGCCTTCCCGAACGCAGTCCCGCTTCTCACTCTTCCAGTCGGTCGAGAATCGCGTCGGAATCGTACGACAGCGACAGCGCCCGCGAACGTCCCCGTCCCTCGACGTCGGTGTACTCCGCGTCGATGAGGCCGAGCTGGTCGAGTTTGTTGATGATTTCGGAGTAGCGAGTGTAGCCGAGGTCGGTCGTCTCGCTGAAGGCCTCGTAGACGTCCCCGGCGCGTTCGCCGTCGTGTTCCGCGAGCACCCTGACGAGGGCGGCTTCGGATTCCGAGAGCCCGCGAAGATGCCGGGAAAGATGGACGTACTTGGCCTTCTCGTAGGCGTCGTCGACGTCCTCGACGCTCACCTCGGTCGACCCGCGCATCTCCGCGTTCAGTCCCGCCCGTCGGAGCAGGTCGATACCGACCCGGAGGTCGCCGCCGCTGTCGGCGGTGTGTTCAGCGACTCGGTCCAAGACTCGCGTCCCCACGACGCCCTCCCGGAAGCCGCGTTCGACGCGCTCCCGGAGGATGTCGACGATTTCGCGCTCGCCGTACGCCGAGAAGTACACCTCCTCCGGCCGGAACACGGATTGAACCCGGCCGTCGAGTTCCTCGATGACGTCCAAATCGAGGTCCGATGAGACGACGATGACGCCGATTTTCGCCCCGGAGTGGGCTTCGTGGGCTCGCAGCAGCGAGTACAGGGTATCGGACGCTTCGTCCTCGTAGAAGAGGTAGTTCACGTCGTCTAACGCGACGACGAGGACCTCGTCTTCCTCGACGAGGTGGTCGGTAATCTGTCCGAACAGTTTCTTGAACGAGATGCCAGAGGTCGGCGGTTCGTAGTCGAACAGTCCCTCGAACAGCCGCGAGAACACGGCGTATCGCGTCGAGTCGACCTGACAGTTCACACGGACGACTTCGATGTCGCTGACGCTCGTGAGTTCGTCGAACAGTTTCTGGACGGCCGTCGTCTTGCCGGTCCCGGGGGGCCCCCGAGCCATCACGTTCAGCGGTCGGGAGCCGCGAACGGCCGGCCGGAGGGCGTACTTCAGCGTCTCCATCTGCTCGTCGCGGTGTAAGAACGCCTCCGGGAGGTAATCCAGTTCGAGGACGTGCTCGTCGCGGAACACCGACTCGTCCCACGACAGCATGTCGTCGTCCGCCATTTCACTTTCACCACGCTGGGGCGGATGTTAAGCCTTCGGGGGAGCGGGGAGGCCTCGGCCGGGACTTCGGGTCCGTCTCAGTCAAACTTCTCAAGCAAATCGCTGTAGAACACGTCGTCGGTGCCCTCTTCGGCCAACTTCTCGACGATGAGCTCCGGCGTCGACCGGGCGAGGTGGTCTTTGACCGGCGAACGGTTCACCTGCAGTTCGCCGTCTTCGAGGCCGAGGGCCTCGATTCCGTCGACGGTTACGTCGACAGCGGCGGCCTCCCGTATCTCGCCCGCGAGATGCGAGACGAACACCGCGGTGGAATCGCTCTCGGTTAACGCTTCCAGAATACCCGCGATGATGACGGCACTCGCGCCGGGTTCGGTTATCGACTCCAACTCGTCGACCAACACGAGACGGGTCCGCTCGCCAGCGACCAGTGAGCCGAACTCCCGGAGGGTCGACTCGAAGGCGCCCGCATCCAGCGTTCCCTGTGTCTTCGCCTGATAGTGCAGCGCCTCGAAGCGCTCCAGTCGGACGCTCTCGGCGGGCACTGGCAGCCCCATCTGTCCCAAGACGACGACCAGCCCGACCAAATCCAGCGTCGATGTCTTCCCGCCGCTGTTGACGCCCGAGAGCAACGCGACGCCCTCGACGCCGTAATCGACCGGTTCGACCGCCTCGAAGTCAACGTCGAGCAGCGGTGACCGACCGCCTTCGATTTCGAACCCCCGCCCTTCGAACGTCGGAAACACGCAGTCGAAGTCCTCGTCGAACCTGGCGATTGCGAGCTCGACATCGAGTTCCAGCGCCGCGTCGACGAGTTCCTCGGCGGGGTCGCGCATCTCGCCGAGGTCGTCGGCGAGGTCCCGCTTCAACCGCGCGGCCCGTCGGTCGCGCTCGGCGGTCAACTCCTCGCGCAACCGCTCGACGACGCGTTCGTCGTGTTCGACGGGAAACGTCGGCTCCTCGCCGAAGGCCTGCCGCGCCAGCGATTCGTAGTCCTCGACCCCCAGCGTGTCGACGAAGCGGTCCCGCGCCGCCTCGACCGCTGCTGCGAACTCGTCGGCTAACTCCCGTTCGAGAAGCGAGTCGACGCCCGCGCCGCGCTCGACCAACGACAGCAGGTCGGTCCCCTCGATTGTCACGTCGCGTTCTTCGATGGCCTCCCGGAGGTGGTCGTTGGCGACGCCCTCGGCCATCGAAACGGCGGCATCGAGGTCCGAAACCGCGTCTTCGAGGGCTTCGAGGTCGTCGTCGCCGGCGACGGTTCCGTCCTCGTTGAGCCGCGATAGCGCCTCGTCCAGCGTCTCGATGTCACAGGGTGCGTCGATGCCCGCAACTCGATGGACGGCCGCGGCGGCTCGGAGTCGGTCGCGATTGCGGGCGAAAAAGGCTAGCGTCCGCTCGGGGACGATGCTCACCGGGTCCTCCAGTGCGTTCGGTTCGACTCGAACGTCGCCGTCGACCTCGACGCCGGTGAACCCGGCATCGAGAACGACGACCGTCGAGTACCCCCGCGCCAGATCGGCGATGCCGCGGGCGTCTTCGACCAACTCGACGCTCATCTCGGGGACGGCCTCCCGCGCTTCCGAGTAGGTTTCGGCGTCGTTCGTCGCCAGACACCGGTCCCGTACTCGAACGTCTCGCGGTGCTTCGAGCGGTTCGACCCCCTCCAACGCCTCGCGGACCTCCGGCGTCGGTTCGCGTTCGACGGCCTCGCTGGCGAACGCCCGAACTTCCTCGATTCGCGACTCCGAGGCGCTCGGATACAGCGTCTCCAATCGCTTCTCGGCGTAGTGGGTGACCGCACGCTCCTGGAGCAATCCGAGCGCGTCTTCGTAGATTTCTCGTGCACGGGCGGTCGCGAGGAAGTCGCCGTCGTCGCCGTGTCGGTCCCGAATCGCGGCGCGAGCGATGCGGGCCGCCCGCCCGTCGCTGATGCCGGGTGCCCTCGCCAGCGTCGCCACGTCGCCCGCCGCGAGCGCGGCCTCGGGGTCCTCGAGCTCGGCCAGGCGCTCGGCGGTTTTCGCGCCGACGCCCGGAATCGTCTCCAACTCCTCGCGTTCCATCTACCCCCTACTGTGCCGGCATGGGGCAAAAAGGTCGCGTCACATGAAATCCGCGATGCCGCTCTGTTTGTTGGTGTCGTCTTCGAAGATTGACTCCAGCGAGCGGTCGAGAATCCGCAACCGCTGTTTCGTGTACTCCCGACAGCCGTACTCCTCGGCGACCTGAGTCGCGGTGTCGATGTACTTGTTCACCGACCCCTGGTGGACGGTGAGGTTCACCCGGCCGCCACACTCCCGGCAGTCGCCGGTCAGCGGCATCCGACGGAACTTCTCCCCACAGTCGAGACACCGCGTCTCCTGCCGAGAGAACGCCCGCAGGTTCCCGATGATATCCGGCAGGAAGTGGTACTCGATGACCCGCTCGGCCACGTCGGTCTCGTCGACTGACCGGAGCTTTCGCGACAGTTCCAGTTGGGCGTTCATCTTCTCCATCATGTCGCCCAGCGTCTTGTACGCCGAGAGGTCCGGGCCGAGTGCGATGTCGGTCGTGTCGTGGGTGTGTTCGAACCCGCGGTACTGCTCTTCGGTTCCGAGGGTATCCTCGCCGATTTGGACGAGGTCCTCGACCTCGCCGGGGTCGGCCATCTCGCGGGTCGCCTCGTAGAACTCTCGCGGGTACGAGGAAGCGATGTCCATGTTGTGGGCTTCGTCGTCGATTTCGGCGGGGTCGATGCGGGAAGACATAACCAGCGGCGCGTCCATCCGACCCCCGCGCTGATTCGGGAGAAAAGACTTCGAGAAGTTGAGAAGTCCGTCCATGAGGAGCATCACGCAATCTTCGTCCCCGTCACAGTTCCGACGCTTCGCGGCGTGAAAGTACGGATGCGCGTATCCGACCGCTGCCGAGGTGAAACCAATCACTCTTCCGACAACTGCGGCGGAGGTGTGGGGTGCCATCCCGAACACTAACTCGCCGACGAGGTCGTCGCGGTCCTCGAGTTCGTAGAAGCGGTCGAGGCCGTAGTACTGCTCCAGCAGGTCGTCGACGAAGTCGGCGGTCCGAATCATGTGTTCGGCGGCGCCGTCGGAGAGGACCACGTCCTGGACCCGCAACTCGACCAGTTGGTCCTCGTGGGTGAGCGGTTGGCCGTGGATGTCCTCCTCGTAGCCGAGCGCCTGCAGTTGGCCGACGGTCACGTCGAGTTCCGACGCCCGGACCGACGTGACGGGGAGGTCGGTCATGTCGTAGCGGACGGTGCCGTCCTTGAACGATGAGACGCCGTTTTTCGCCCTGAGGACGCCTTTCTCGATGGGTTCGGGAACCTTGTGCTCGGAGGTGAGTCCCTTGACGCCTTTCAGCACGTCGAAGGCGTTCTCCCGTTCTTTGACGTTCGACAGCGCCGTGCGGTACTCGTCGTTGACGTCGATGGTCTTCGTCTGGACGGCGTCGGCCTCTCGCTCACAGCGCGGACAGATGGCCCGGCCGGCCTCGTCGGGTTCGACGTCGATGTCGCAGTCGTAACAGACGTAGTGGGGCTCGGTAACCGCGTTGCAGTCGGGACAGCGTGCCCGGTGGGTCTCGGTGCCACAATCGGGGCAGTTCCGCCGTCCGACCTGCACCTCGACCATGCCCGGCGTGTCCTGCATGGTTTCGGCGTGTTTGCCGGCGGCGGCGATGTCTCGCTGGGAACCGCCGGCCTCGCCGATGGGAAACAGGGTGTGAACCGCCGGCGAGAGGTCACGCTTCTCGGATTTCTCGGGGCGACCCATTCGACAACCGATGCGGGTCGGCGCTCGCTCCTGTACCTCGAAGGGTGCGACCTCGTTGACCGCCTTCACCGCGTTTTCGCCCCCGTCGTAGTTCCGAGCGGCTGACGACAGCTCGCCGGACTCCCACGTCCGTTCGAGGTCGTCGGTGAGGCCGAGCGAACGCACCAGCGGCACGGCGTCGGGAACCGTCAGCGTCTCTTCTCCCTGGGTGTGTTCGACGATGAGCACCTCCAGTGCCTCCCGGACGGGTTCGGTTCGGGGGAGGACGAGTGTCCGTTCGGCGGCCTCGAATCCGTCGACGGTGTCGTCGGCGTCCATCGCCATCCCGTCGGCTTCGGCCCAGTGGCCGTCGCTGGCTGCCTCGGCCAGCGCCTCGAACCGCTCGATGTCGAGGTCGTGCCAGAGGGGTGTGTGTTCGGGGTGAAGGGGAGCGTCGTACTCGTCGACCCACTCGAGGACGCGTTCGGTGTCGGGGTGTTCGAGGTCCACGCGCGGGGAATCCTCCAGAGCCTGTACGTCGGCGCCGGCGGCCGCGAGGTCGTGTTTCCACCACTCCGGCGTGTAGGAGGCCGGCGACAGCGGGTGGTTGTTCTCGACGAACTCGCCGTAGTTGACGAGGTACTCGCCCAAATCGAGGATGGCCTCGACGCCGTTGCGTATCTCCAAGGCCTCTGCTGGGTCGTCGACGCGGCGAACGTCGCCGTTGGCGAGTTTGACCGTCGGCCCTTCGATGCTGTCGACGGGGATGACGCCGGCGGCTTTCCCCGGGCGTTCGGTCTTGATTTGGGTGCCAGTCGCGAGGAAGTCGTCGACGAGATGCATCGTCGCGGGGTGGACGCCCGCGGTCGCGAAACCGTGGTTCCGCGAGCGACCGTAGCGGAGTCGGAAGCCACCCTCTTCGGAGGGGTGACCGAAGACGGGCCGGCCGGCGATGAGGTCCCGGAGGAATTTCGTCGAGGGCTCGGGACGTGGTGGGCCGTCGTTGCCCTCGAATTCGGCGTCTTCCTCGGGTTTGGCGCCCTCAGCCTCACCCGTGGCCTCTTCCTCGGTGTCGTCCTCCGCCTCGGCGTCGCCGCTCTCTCCGTTGTCTTTCTTGTAGGTCCCGTCGATGAGGTCCTGGAGCCACGGCCAGTCGACCTCGTCGAGTTGGGAGGTGTAGCGTTGAATCTTCGGGGCCTTCTGGGCGATACCCTCACCCAAGACGAGACACATCCCACCGCGGGCGTTGTTGGTGTCGACCCGCTCTAAGTCCCGAAAGCCCGAGACCTCCTCGTCGCCCGTCGCCTCCCCGTCGAGCATGATGGGCATGTTCCGGGCGATGAACTTCGTCTCGGCGTCCTTCGGACTGTACTGGAGGCCGGTCTCGTTGTCGTACAGCGCCAACTCCTCGGCGTAGCGTTCGACCTCTTCGTCGCGGGGTTTGAATTCCTCGATGCCGATAAGCGTTCGGGTGTAGTCGGCCACCAGCACCGACAGCGCCTGTGCGGTCCCCCCTGCGGAGCGAATCGGGCCGGCGTAGTAGACGTTGATGAACTCCGTGCCGTCGTCGTTGTCGAGGATTTCGACGCGGTCGATGCCCTCGATGGGCGCGGCGACGACGCCCTCGGTCAACAGCGCGACCGCCGTACGAACTGCACCCTCGACCTTTCCTGCCTTCGAGTCGTAGTCGCCGACCCGTCCCTCGGCGAAGTCCTCGGCGAGTTCGAGGGCGGCCTCCTCCCGGGAGAGGTCGGGGTTTTCTTCCATCTCCCGGACGCGTTCGGCGACGCCGTCGATGCCGAGGATGTTCTCGACGCGGTCGGCCATGTCCTTGGCGATGGGAATCTCCACGTCCTCGGTGGGGTCGCCGCCGCGCTGTCGGGCCTCCCGGGCGAGTTCCATCGCCTCGTCGAGGCCGTCTTCCAACCGCTCGAAGTACGCTTCGTCGTCGTCTCGCATCTACAGCGGCCAGAGGTCGAGGTCGGTCACGTCGTCGTGTTCGCGTTCGAGATGGGCGTCGAACTCCCGGAGGTACAACTCGCCGGCGAACGTGGTCGCCGAATCGAGGTGGCCGCCGACCATCGAGCCGTCCTCACGGGAGAGGGTGACGTGGGTGTGGGCGAAGCGCTCCCCGTTGAGATGGGAGACGTTTCCGAGCGCCGTCGTCACCTCGAACGGTTCGTCGAACTCGACGGGGTAGTACTCCTGTTCGGTCTGGTCGTAGAAGTAGACGGTCGCGTCCTGCACCGCACCGAGGCCGAAGAAGAACGCCGAATCGATTCCTTCCGCCTCGGCGAAGGCCTCGATTTGCTCGCGCCAGTCCCGTCCGTGTTCCAGTCGAGCGACGTACTCGCGGTCGCCCTCGACGCGCTGGTAATCCATATCCACGGCAACGACGGCGGGGAGCAAAAAGCTGTTCTCCCGCGCTCGCTCGGTTTCGTTTCGGAACGTGACAGCGCGGCCGCTGCACCGTTTACACTATCCCCCTCCCCCGGACCACTCGGTTACCGCCAGTCGTCTACGTCGACGGTGGCTCCCGTGGACATGGCGAGATACGCGTCCTCCCGGCTGAGCTCGGCGATGATGAGTCGCTCGCCGCTCGCGTCGCTGTCGATGGACGCCATGACCTCGGGTTCGGAAACCGTCTCCGGAGTGGCCGTGTCCTGTGCCATGCATATGCATAGCTGACACTGAGTACATAAGGGTGACGATGTGACACCGTCACACACCGTTGTTTGCCGCGATATTTATTAACAATTTATAGAAATCAGAGATGTGCTAGCTTTTGTCAATATCCTCTCGACGCTTCATCGAGTGGCGATGAGACGTGGCCGGTTCGACAAACGGGTAGTCAGGTGAATTTCCGAACCGTCATCTCCAGCGTATCGAGGTCGAGAATCGGCGCGAACCCGGCGTCTGGGTCGATGTTGACGCTCTTCTGGAAGTCGGTCTGGGCCTGCCAACAGCCGGAGTTCACCGCCAGCACGTTCCGGTACTTCCCCCACCCGAGTTTGTGGACGTGGCCGGTGTGGAACACGTCGGGCACCTCGTCCATGACGAGGTAGTCCTTCTCCTCGGGGGCCAGTCGGGTGTGGCCGCCGAACTGCGGGGCGACGTGGCGTTTCTTCAGCAGTTGGTACATCGCCTTGTGCGGTTCGTCGTAGTTGGCCTTCTCCTCGGGGAGTTCGGCGATGACCTCGTCTAAGGAGACGCCGTGATACATCAACACCGAGACGCCCTCGACGGAGACCATCGCCGGGTTCGAGACGATGCGGGCGTCGTGGGCGGTCATGATGTCGCGTAACTCCTCGTCGAAGCCGGGTTGCGGCTCCGCGAGCCGGACCGCGTCGTGGTTGCCGGGTATCATGACGATTTCCATGTCGCCGGGGACCTCCTTGAGGTGCTCCGAGAACGCCTCGTACTGGTCGAAGATGTCGACGATGTCGAGTTCCTCGTCCTGGTCGGGGTAGACGCCGACGCCTTCGACCATGTCTCCGGCCAACAGCAGATACTCGATGTTCTCGGCTTCCTCGGTGTGGAGCCACGACGTGAACCGCTGCCAGGCGTCGACCATGAACTCCTCGCTGCCGACGTGGACGTCGCTGATGAGCGCGGCTTGGACGTGGCGGTCCGCCGTCGATGGCTTGTACGTCCGGGGGACGTCCGGGAAGTGGAGGCTGTCGACGAACATGATGCTCCCGTCGTCAGAGAGCGTCCCGTCGACGGCGATGACCTCGTCGAACAGCAACTCCTCGACGAGGTCGGCGATGTCCTTGTCCTTCATCACGAGACAGGGGAACACGCCCGTCGTGTCCTCTAACTCGATAATCCAGTGGCCGTTCGCGGTCGAGCGGACGTCCGAGACCATCCCGACCATGCCGGCGTCGCCGCCGCCAGGGCTGGCCTGCAGCGCCGTCGCGTTGCGGTGGTTGACCCGGCCCTTCAGTTTCCCCGAAAGCCGGTCGTAGCGGTCCCGAAACGTCGCCACGAAGTCCTCGTACTCGCCGATCCCGGTCGAGTGGCCGGTCATGTCGTTGCCGATTTCCAGCGAGCGCAGCGAGGGGTCGGTGTCTCGGCTCCCCGAAGACCCCTTCGTTTCAACTGGAGACACACCCCCCGAACCGCTCGATTGGGGTTGTGGGGTTCCACTTGAAACAGAGGGGTCTTCGGTCGAGTGGTCGGCACCACTTGCAGGCGTCGCCGGCGCATCCGTCGTCGCTGCCGTGTCCATCGTGGCGTCGGCCGCCGCATCCTCCTCGCTTCCCGAAATCGGGTCCCGTCGCCCTCTCGGTGTGCCGTCGAGGGCGTCGCGAACGTCGGCCGCCGAAAGTTTCAGCGCGTCGTCGGGCGTGGCCTCGACGGCCACCAACAGCGCCTCGGCGGGGTTCTCCGCACGCGCGAGCAGCGTAATCGCCTCCCGGTCGGCGGTGTAGCCGTGGCTGGCGAGTTCGGTGGCCAGACGCGCCGGTTCCTCGTTTGGCACAGACGGAGGTTGCTGTCGGCGGGCAAAAGCGTAGCGGACCCAGAACGTTCAAACGGACCGGGCCGCTACGGGGTTGCAATGACCGACCGAGAGGACGGTTCCGGTCCGCCGAACGGACCGTCCGACGCCGGCGACGCCCCGAGGGAGGAACGACCATCCGGCGTGGTCGGCTGGTTCAAGTGGTTCTGGACGACCGACAAGGAAGTCGTTCTGTACATGCGAGACGTGGTGACGAGCGTCGCAGCCGTCCTGGCCGTCGGCCTGATTCTCTTCGCCATCAGCGGCATCTGGCCACCGATGGTCGCCATCGAATCGGGGAGCATGGTGCCCAACATGCAGACCGGCGACCTCGTGTTCGTCGTCGACAACGAGCGGTTCGTTCCCGGAGAGGCTCCCGTCCACGAAGGGGAATCGACGGGGGTGATTCCGGCCGACATCGCACGCGAGACGGGACACACCGAGTTCAACAGATACGGCGACGTAATCGTGTTCATGCCGAACGGCGACCCGACGGAGACGCCGGTGATACATCGGTCGATGCTGTGGGTCGAGGCCGGCGAGAACTGGGTCCAGCGGACCGACCCCGACGTCAGCGGTTCCGTCAGTTGCAATCAGGTCCGGACCTGCCCGGCCCCCCACGCCGGGTTCGTCACGCTGGGCGACGCCAACCCCAACTACGACCAGATAATGGGCGTCTCGACGGTCGTCAAACCCGAATGGATAATCGGCACGGCCGAACTTCGCGTCCCGTATCTCGGCTACGTTCGCCTGCAGTTCTCGGGGATGACCGCGCCGGCTGACACTGCCGTTGCGGCGTCGAACCCACCGACGCCGCCGGAACCGACGGCCCCGCCGGCACGACCGGCCGCCGCCGGCCATCCGACAGCGGCATAACACGTCGCTGCCGAATCAGTTCGTCGCCGCCGTATCAGTTCGTCGCCTGCTGAATCCAGTCTTCCGCACGCGAAGTACCGACTTCCGCAGCCTCGGCGACGGCCTCGGCGTCGGCTTCGGCGAGTTCGGCGATGGTTCGGACGCCGGCCTCTCGGAGTCGCTCGGCGTACGTCGGCCCGATGCCGTCGAGCTCTTCGAGGTCCGACCCCTCGGTGCCGGCGGGGTCGACCGCCTCCGCTTCGATTTCCTCGTCGGCCTCCTTGGCGACGGCCTCCTCGATGGCGCCCGCTTCGGCCTCGATTGCCTCCTCGTCGGTGTCGAGTTCCACGTCGATTTCCTCGATGCCGATTTGGTCGGTCGCCTCCTCGACGGCAGTTTCGACCGCATCGAGATGTTCGGGGTCGTCGGTGGACTTCTCGATGTACCATTCGGCGACGCGGGGCCAGACGTCGCGGTGACTCGACCCCGACACCGCGAGACCGATGTGGCCGGTCGGATACTCGATGATTTCGGTGTCGGTGCTGCCGACGACCTCGTTGAACGGCTTGCTCGATTCCGAGGGGATGAGGTGGTCGTACTCGCCGGTAATCTGGAGGATGGGAACGTCGATTTTGGTGATGTCGACGTGCTTCCCGTTCAGGTACAGTTCGTTGTTGTACAGTTTGTTCTCCTGGTAGATGTCCTCGAGGAACTGGATGTACGCCTCCCCGGCGAGGTCGATGCCCTCGCCGAGCCACCGCTCCATCCGGGCGAAGTTCTCGACGAAGTCGTCGTTCTCGATGTTGTCGTACAGTCGGACGTACTTCGAGACGTAGTTGGCGACGGGGTCCATCAGCGCGAAGCCGACGTCGAGCATCTCCGCGGGGACGTTGCCGAAGACGTCGACGACGTCACGTGGGTCGTAGTACTCGTCGTCGCCCCACAACTCGAGGACGCCGCCGGTGTCGTCGAAACAGAGTCCGGCGGCCATCAGTCCCAGCGTCCGGACTTTCTCCTGATGGAGGGCGGTGTACATCGCGGTCATCGTTCCGCCCATGCAGTAGCCGAGGATGTTGATGCTGTCCTGTCCGGAGCGCTCTCTGACTACGTCGACGCAGTTGTCGATGTAGCGGTTGACGTAGTCGTCCAGCGTGAGGTGCTGGTCGAGTTTCGACGGTTCGTTCCAGTCGACGAGGTACACGTCGTGGCCCGCCTCCAGCAGTCGCCGGACGACGCTGCGGTCGGGCTGTAAATCGAGGATGAACGGCTTGTTGATGAGCGCGTAGACGATGAGGATGGGCGTCTTATGTTGCTCGTCGGTGAGCGACTCGTAGTGGAGCAACTCCAGTTTGTTCTCCGTGTAGACGACTTCGCTGGGGGTCATCCCCACGTCGACGTCCTCGATTTTCTCCATCTGGTCGGCCGCGACGGTCGACTTCTCGGCGGCCTCGACGGCCGAATCCAAGAACTCCCGTTGGGCGTTCAACGCGAAGGAGAAGGGGTCGTTCGAGCTCATTCGAGTGCCTCGATGACGCGGTCGAGTTTCTTCTCGACGCGGTGCTGTCGGCGTTCGAGTTCGACGAGTCGTTCGCCGACCTCCTCGATGTCCGAGCCGGTCGGCATACCGAGTTGTTCGAGAGTGTCCTCGCTAATCTCGTCGGTTTGCTCTTGAAGGTCCATCATCGCACTGACGAGCTGGCCGTTGGCCGCGGCGTACGCCGACGTGCTCATCACTTGCTTGAACGCCTCGTTGGCGCTCTGCAGCCAGATGTCGCGGAACTCCGACATCGCGACGTCTTCGCCCTCGGCGGCGTCGCTCGTCCGCTCGAACATCTGTTCGGCGGCGTCGAGCCACACCTCGTAGGCGTCGTTGTACCCCTCCATCGCCTCGGCCATCTCCCCCTGTTCGGGCATCGACTCCTCCATCGCGTCGCTCCACGATTCCATGAACGCCGAGGAGGCCTTCATGTTCTGCTCCATCGACTCCGCGACGGCGTCGTTCATGTTCTCGACAAGCTTCGTCCACTCCTGGGTCGGGTTCTCGCTACTGTCGCTCATAGGTCGGTATACGAAGGCTACCGGTAAAAGACGGTCGCTTGATGTGTTAGGCTACTCGTCGTCGTCGCGGTTCCGCTTGACTGGGACGACGACGGTCTGGACGATGTCGCCCTCTTCGATATCGAGGGCCTCCCGTTCGGCGTCGGGAATCGAGATACGGCCGCCGCTCTGGACACGAGTCTTGAACGTTCCCATCTGGGTCATCTTCCCGAGCTGTTCGGAGATGTCGCCGAGGTCGGGGGAGCCGGCGCCGGCGGCCGCACCGGGAGCAGCACCAGCCCGCGAGAGGAGTTGCTGGAGTGCTTCCTGCTGCTGTTTGGTGGCCTGCTCGGAGACCTCCTGGACCGCCTTCAGAAGGTTCGGTCCCCAGGTGACGGAGTTGTTGTCGTCGGACATCGGATACCCCACGGTAGGAGCTTCAACCCGATAAATATTCCGAGAATTACCACTCGCAGTCAATCAGTACCATCTGCTGTCATTCACGGCCGATATGGTCAGTAGCCTTTAGTACGACAATCCCCTAGAGGTCATAAGATGAGTAACAGCTCGTATCCGACGCTGTTCGACGTGTGGACCGAGACGTCTTCGAGGATGTTCGACAGCGTCATGGAGGCCAACCGGGCCGCGATGGACGCCTTCGCTACTCCCAGCACCAACGGCGACCACGCAGAAAGCGAGACTGAACGCCGCGTCGAACCCGCAGGTGACCTTCCCGGATGGGAGACGCAACTCGATGTCGACGGCGAACTATCCGTCGGTGACTCGGTCCGCTTCAGCAAGACCCTCTCGGAGGAGGACGTAGAGCGCTTCGCCCTCGCGTCGGGCGACACGAACCCCCTTCACCTCGACGAGGAGTGGGCCGAAGACACACGTTTCAGCGGTCGCATCGTCCACGGAACGCTCGCCGCAGGGCTCATCAGCGCCGCCCTCGCCCGTCTCCCGGGTGGCGTCGTCTATCTCTCACAGGACCTCGAGTTCCGTGCGCCCGTCCGCATCGACGACCGTGTCACCGCCGAGGTCGACATCGTCGAAGACCTCGGCGGCGGTCGCTACCGACTCCGAACTACCGTCGAAACTGACGCCGACCTCGTCATCGACGGCGAGGCAGTCGTTCTCATCGAAGATTAGAGGAACGCACGGACCGTCTCGTTGAACCGCTCGGGGGCTTCCCGAGAGGGCCAGTGGCCGCAGTTCTCCATCAGTTCCAGCGACGCGCCGGTCCGCTCGGCCGCCCGCTCGGACCACGACGCCGGCAGCAGGGGGTCCTCGGTGCCGTGAACCAACAGCGTCTCGGCGGTCAGTTCGTCGAGCCGGTCGAGATAACAGGTCTCCAAACCACCGTAGCGGAACTCGCTTCGCTGCCAACTCGAGACGGTTCGCCCGACGGCGGCGTCCTGTACCGCCCGATACACGTCCTCGACGTGGCTGTCGGTCGGCGAGCCGTCGGTCAACGTTTGTAGGTGACTCCGAACTGCCCCCCGACTGGACCCGATGGTCGCCCACCACCCCGAGTAGGCGCCCGGGACGCCCAGCATCGCCGTCGCCGCGGGCCGCCACGGAGCGTCGGTTCCCAGCCCGTAGCTGTCGACCAACACGAGCCGCTCGACCGGGTTGTCGAGGGCGTGGCCGAGCGCGAGACAGCCACCCATCGAGATACCGACGAGCGGCGCCGTCTCCAGTCCCATTTTTTCGAGGAACGATTCGAGAACGCTCCGGAAGTAGCCGGTCGTGTAGCGGACGCTCGGCCGGCCGCTCTCTGCGTGGCCGGGCAAATCTGGGGCGTACACCGTCCGCTCGGCGGCCAACTCGGGAATCAGGTGGCGCCAGGAAACCGTCGCCGAATCCAGGCCGATGCCGTGGAGCAACACCACGGGCGGGCCCGTCCCGGAGACCAGATACCGCACGTCCGTCTCGTCGCGTCCGCCGCGCCCGTCGGTCGTCTCGACCCGGACCCGTCGGGAGGCGACGCTCGTCGACTCCATACCCATCCTGTCGCCCCCAAACGCATACCGTTGTCCATCGCGGCACTTCGCGGTTAGGAACCGGACAACTGCCGGTAAGACGGTCTTACCGCTCGACGACGAGCAGTGCGACCCGCTCGAGGACCAGCGCCTCCAGTCCGGCGTCGGTCGCGTTCAACTCGGCCGCGCCGATATCGTAGAACTCCCGCACGCGGTCTTCCTCGTAGCGTCCGAGCGTCTCCGCCGGGTTGACGAACGCGGCCACCGAGTCGGCGGCCGCCGCTTCCGCCTCGGCGTCGCCGGACTCGTCGTCGACGATGACGACGACGGGCGTCTCACCCTCGCCGACGCCGAGTTCCAGCGCCCGGTTAATCTGGCGGCGACCGGCCGCGTACAGCAGTATCTCGACACCTCTGTCGCGAGCGATTGCCTGGCCGCGGCCGCGTTCGCGGTCGGCCAACTCGACGGCCCGTTCGAGGTGTCGTCGGGAGACGACGTACCGGGCGTCGAAGGCCTGGACAGTCACGGCGTTGTCTTCGGCAACATCGCCGAGTGCCTCGACGAACGCCCCGACATCCGGGAACCGCTCGGTACCGATTTCGACGACCCCTTCGACTAGCTCCATCAGAAATCACCGAGGCTCGACTGCCCCTCGCCGTCGTCCGTGGTTGCCTCCGCCGGTTCCTCCTCGGGCCGGGCGTCGGCGTCCGGCGCCACACCGTCCATCGACGGCGACTGATGGCCCGCCGCTTCGAGGACGTTCTCGGCGGTCTTCTCACGGCCACGGAGCGCCCCGAGGACGACCGACTTCTCGGCCTCCCGGAGGTCCGCGCGGGTCTCGATGCCGGCGTCGAACAGTCGACGGGCGCGCTTCCGGCCGACGCCGCGGACGCCTGCGAGGTCGATGAGTTCCTCGCCGACGCCGTGTTGGACGCGTTTTCTCGCTTCGCGGACGGCCGGCACCGTCGCGAGGTCGAGTTCACTCGCCAGCGACTCCGCCGCGCCGAGCAGCCACTCGGCGGTGTCGACTTTCCCGCGGATGTCGCCCGGCCCGACGCCGTAGCGCTCGGTTATCTCGTCCTCGTCGACCTCCCCGGCCCAGTCTTCGAGCATCCGGGCGGTCTTCAGCGCCGACAGCCAGTCGTCGAACCGTTCCTCCTCGAACTCGCTCGGGAGGTCGCCACAGAACTCCGATTCGCGCTCGTAGGCCAACATCGTGTACTCCTCGCGGTCGCCCGAGCGGAGGTACAGTTCGTACATGTCGGGCGTCCGGGAGACGAGATGGAACAGCCCCAACGCGGTCGGGTTCGACGCGGCTTCCAGCCCGTCGATGATTTCGGCGGCGCTCATCGGGTCGAGATACAGCCGCGAGACGGTGTGGCCGAGGTTCGTCGCCTGTATCCGTTCGCCGTCGTCCTCGATGAAGTCGTTCGCTCGCAGGTACTCGAGCGTCGAGTCGACGACCCGTTCGAGGTTGTCGGTGCCGTCGCTACCCTGCCGGTACTGGGTGGCGTACAGCGTCTGGTCGAGGAACTCCAGCAGTGCCTCCCGGGAGTCCGCAAAGCCCGAGGCGACCGTCGCCAGCAGGTGGGTCCGCATCGAGGGCTCCCGAGCCAGTTTCGACTCGACGGCCTCGGGGTCGGCCCACACGTAGCGCTCGAACAGTTCGTCGAGTTCGTCGTGGCTGTTCGCGAGCAGCAACGCCTCGCCGTAGGGGTCCCTGCCGGGTCGGCCGGCCCGGCCCATCATCTGGTGAACCTCAAGCACCGACAGCGGTTGCATCCCGCCGGCCTCCCCGGAGTAGCGCCGCCAGTCCCGCACCACTACGCGCCGGGAGGGCGTGTTGACCCCCGCCGCCAGTGTCGGCGTCGCCGAAACCACCTTGATGAGCCGCTCGCGGAAGGCGTCCTCGACGAGCGAGCGGTGTTCGCTCGCACAGCCGGCGTGGTGAAACGCCGCGCCCTTCTCGACGCAGTCGGCGAGGTCGTCGCTGGTCTCGGTGTCGGAGACACCGCGTATCTCCTCGGCTATCTCGGCGAGTCGGGCCTTCTCCTCGTCGTCCAGCCACCCCGTCGTCGTGTTCGCCAGTCGCTTGGCGGCGCCCTCGGCGTTCCGCCGGGAGTTGACGAAGACGAGCGTCGACCCCCCCATCCGAGAGCGTATCGCGGACGATGGCCTCGGTCGGCTTCTCGGATGATTTCACCCGGAGTTCCTGTTGGCTGCCGTCGTCGAAGTGCAGCGCCTGCCCGTAGTGGACCCCCTTCCGGAGGTCGATTGGTCGCCACTCCGAATCGACCAACGCGGCGTCGAGCCACTCGGCCATCACCTCGGCGTTGCCGACCGTCGCCGACAGCGCGACGACCTGCAGGTTCGGGTTCACCCGTCGGAGTTTCGCAAGTGTCACCTCCAGCGTCGGCCCGCGGTTGGGGTCGTCGACGAGATGCACCTCGTCGCTGACGACGCAGTCGAGGTCGCCTATCCACGGCGCGCCGTTCCGGACCAGCGAGTCGACCTTCTCGCTGGTGGCGACGATGATGTCCTTCTCGGCGAGCCACTCGCCGTCGTCCTCGTAGTTGCCCGTCGAGACGCCGATAGAGACACCGTATTCCTCGAAGGCGGCGAACTCCTCGCGTTTCTCGCTGGCCAGCGCCCGCAAGGGCACGATGTACAGTGCCTTGCCGCCGCGGGAGACCGCAGACAGCATCGCCAACTGCGCGATGAGCGTCTTGCCGCTGGCCGTCGGCACGGAGGCGACGACGCTCTGGCCGTCGGCGACGCCCGCCTCGACGGCCTCGGCCTGTGGCGGATACAGCGATTCGATGCCCTCCTCGCGGAGGTGGTCGGCGAACCACGGCGGCACGCCGGAGACCTCGGAAACGTCCATTACCCCTCGATTGTTCGTCACGGCTTTTAAACCCACTTTTCGCTGCCCTCTCGCCCCCGTCACGCCTTTGATGCCCTCGGCCGAAGTGCAGGCATGAAAGTCAGATACGACCGCGACACCTGCATCGGGATGTTCCAGTGTGTCGCCGAGTGGGACGCCTTCGAGAAGGACGAAGACGCGGGGAAAGCCGTGCTAGCCGATTCCGAAGAAGTCGAGGACGGCGTCTTCGAGCGGGAAATCCCCGACGGCGCCGAACTCGACGCGAAGTTCGCGGCCCGGGCCTGTCCCGTCGACGCCATCGAGGTGTACGACGACGACGGCGAACAGGTGGTCTGACCGAACACGTTCGCTCGAACGGCTTCGGCCCGAACACGTACGCCCGAACCATTAAGACGGTAGATGAAGTCACTCCACGTGAGGGTGTCCCATGACTGCACGTAGCGACCAGCGGGAGTCCGACCGACTGTGTGAGTGGGCATCGCTCACCGGTGAGCGACTGCCCGAAGAATACGGGCCGTGTGGCCCCGACGACGACCGTTAGGAGATTTTCTCGTACTGCTCGGAGAGCTTTTCGGCAGCCTCGTCCATCAGTTCGGTCTCGTAGTCGTCGAGGTCCCACTCGACGACCTCCTCGATGCCGTTCGCACCGAGTTTGACCGGGACGCCGAAGGCGGTGTCGTCGTGGCCGAACTCGCCGTCCAATACGAGCGACCCCGGCAGGACTTCGCCGGTGTCGTTGAGAACCGCCTCGACCATGTGAGCGACGCCCGTCGCCGGGCCCCACTGGGTCGCACCCTTCCGCTCGATGACGTCCATCGCCGACTGCTGGAGGTCTTCGAGAATCTCCTCCTTCTCGTCGCCGGAGAACTCGGGGTCCTCGCCGTCGACGCGGACCTTCGAGAAGACGGGCACCTGTGCGTCGCCGTGTTCGCCCAGGATGGTCGCCTCGACGTTCCTGACGGGCGCATCGAAGCGTTCGCTGAGGACGTAACGGAACCGTGCGGAGTCGAGTCGGCCGCCGAAGCCGATGACCTTGTGGCGGTCGCGGTCACCCGATTCGTAGAGGTGGCGGTTCAGCAGGTCGACCGGGTTCGAGGTCGTAATCGAGACGTAGTCGTCGTTGTACTCGTCGAGCGACGACCCGATGTCCTCCATGATGGGGGCGTTGTCGCCGGCGAGGTCGATGCGGGTCTGCCCCGGCTGTCGCGGGATGCCCGCCGTGATGACGACCACGTCCGACCCCGCGGTGTCCTCGTATTCGCCCTGGACGACGGTCGTGTTCGAGTCGTAGGCGATGCCGTGGTTCGTGTCGGCGGCCTGCCCGACGGTGGTCTCTCGCTGGTCCGGGATGTCGACGAAAACCAGCTCGTCGACGATGTCGCGCAGCGCGATGTTGTACCCCGCAGCGGCACCGACGGTCCCCGCCGCTCCGATAACGCTAACCTTTGTCATGCTCGTCCGTATACGCGCTCGGGGGCCGATTAACTCTTGTCTTTCCTGCTAGTTCTCGACAACGTTACAACGAATCAGCCGCCGGCGCCGTCGTCGGCGCGTTGCCACCGAATCAGCGCCTCGGTGAACCAGAATTTGAGGCCGACCGAGACGGCATACGCGAGCGCCATCCGTGCGGGTTTCCGCGCGAGCGCGGCGTACACCGTGTAGGCGAACGCACCGAGGTTCAGCACGTTCAGTATCTCGGGGTAGCCGGCCCCGAACACCGGCCGACCCTCTTCCAGCCACGCGCGTTCGGCGCGGACGCCGCGGTACATCCAGTCGTCGGTTGACTCCTCCGGCGCGCCGAAGGCGATGGGGTTCAGGGCCGTCCACCCGACGGCGACCGCGAGCAGACGCCACGACCGACGGTACAGCGCTGCGAGCAACAGCGGGCCGGTCAGCAGCCGCGACCAGCCGCTCTTCGGGTTCGAATGTCTCGACCAGAAACGCTCCCACGCGTCGGATGCCATAGACGAGAGTCGACGGCAACGCTCGTAAACCCGCCGACGGTTCGACACGCCTTTGAACCGAACCCCCCGATTTTCGATAGTGACGGACGGACGCCTCCGACGGCTGTGGACCGACCCCGAGCAGCGCCGCTGGCTGGCTTTCGGCGCGCTCGCGGCGACGTACGCCCTGGTTTCCGTCTATCGACTCTCGACGGCCGTGCTGGCCGACGAGTTGACGCGGGCGTTCTCGGTGACTGGCACACAGCTCGGGACACTCCACGCGTCGTTCTTCTACGTGTACGCGGCGATGCAGTTGCCGGCGGGCGTCTTCGCCGACCGACTCGGCTCCCGTCGGACGGTGGCCGTCGGTACGGTCGTGATGAGTCTCGGGGGGGTTCGCCTTCGCCTTCGCCGACACCTACGTCGCGGCCTTCGCCGGCCGTGCGCTCATCGGCTTCGGCGGCAGCGTGCTGTTCATCGCTATCCTTCGGTTCTGTGCGAACTGGTTCCGCCCCTCCGAGTTCGCACGCATGAGCGGGCTGACGCTGGCCGTGGCGGGCTTCGGTGGCGTGCTGGCGACGACGCCGCTCGCAGTCGCGGTCGCGACCGCTGGCTGGCGCGAGACGCTCGTCGGCCTCTCCGTACTCGGTCTCGCGCTCGCGGCCACGGCGTATCTCCTCGCCCGGGACTCGCCGTCGGATGCGGGATTCGAGCCGATGGCCGGCGCCGAAACGCCCGGTGCGCCGTCGCTCCGTGCCGTCCTCTCGAACGCCCGACGCGTCCTCGCCGAGGCCGAGACGTGGCTTTGCGGAATCGTGCTGTTCGCCGGCACCGGCATCAACATCACCGTCTTCGGGTTGTGGGGCATCCCGTATCTCGTCCAGACCTACGGCGTGAGCGTGACGTTCGCCTCGACGTTCACGCTGCTCGGCAGCGCCGGGTTGCTCCTCGGGCCGCCGACCATCGGCGCGGTTTCGGACCGCCTCGGCTCGCGGACGGGACTCGTCGTCGTCGGCATGGCGCTCTACACCGCATCCTTCGCCGTCCTGTCGGTCACCGGCCGTCCGCCGATGGCCGTCGTCGCCATCGTCTTCTTCGCCGCGGGGGCGCTCGCCGGCGGCTACGCGCTCACCTACGCGGTCGTCAAGGAGCGCCACGCCGCCGCCGCCTCCGGCGTCTCGACGGGGACGGTCAACACGATGGCGTTCACCGGGGCGGCCGTCCTCCCGACACTGATGGGGCTGGCGCTGGACACCTACTGGACCGGCGAGACCATCGGCGGCGCCCGCGTGTACTCGGAGTTCGGCTATCGGATGGCGTTCGGGCTGGCGGCTGCCGTCTCGCTCGTCGCGTTCCTCGCGGCGCTGGAACTCCACCGGCGGTCGAACGAGTCGTTAACGGGGTGACTCAGCGGTAGCCCTCGGTCAGGCTCTCGACGTACTTCGCGACCACGTCGACTTCGAGGTGGACCGGGTCGCCGACGGATTTCTCGGCAAGCGTCGTCAACTCGTAGGTCGCCGGGATGATGGCGACGGTGAACTCCTCCTCGCGGAGCTCGGCGACCGTGAGCGAGATGCCGTCGACGGAGATGGAGCCCTTCTCGACGACGTATCGACCGAGGTGTTCGGGCAGCGAGAACCCGAACGTCCAGTCGTCCCCCAACTGCTCGATTTCGGTCACCGCACCGACGCCGTCGACGTGTCCCTGAACGAAGTGGCCGTCGAAGCGTCCGTCGGCCGGCAGCGCACGTTCGAGGTTGAGCGGGTCGCCGACCTCGATTTCGTCCAGATACGTCCGGTCGAGCGTCTCTTCGGAGCAGAACAGCTCGAAGCTCTCGGTGTCGGCGTCTTCGACCGTGAGACACGCCCCGCTGACGGCGACGCTCTGTCCGTGTTCGAGGTCCGCACAGAACGACGCCGAAACGCGGATGCGGCGCCCCTCGGGACCGTCCTCGATTGCGGCGACTTCGCCCGTCTCCTCGACGATGCCGGTAAACATACCCCCGCTACGGTCGGCGGGTGTGAAAGCGTCTCGGAATCCGGCCGTGAGGCGGCGGGCTTTTGAGCGTCTCCCGCCTACGGGCCGGTAATGAACCTCCTCGACACCATCGGGCTGTTCGGGACGGTGGCGCTGGCCGCGCCAATCGGCCTCCTCGGTGCCGAGTTCCTCGCCGGGGGACGGACGGCTCTCGGCGTCGGCTTTCTCACCGTCGCGGTCGGGCTCGTCGCCGGGATGTACTTCCGACCGAGCCTCTCGGGTACCGTCGCGGACAAACTGCTGGGTCGGGTCCCTGCCGACCCCGAGGAGGACACCGACTGACGATGGCGTTCGGCATCGTTCGCTCGCTGCAGCTCATCGCGACGCTCGTCGTCGCCGGCCCCGTCGCACTCGTCGGCGTTCTCAACGTAATCGAGGGCCGATACGTGCTCGGAGCGTTCTTCCTCGCGGCTGCCGTCGGCCTCGTGGTCGTCAGCGAGTACATGTACCTTCGACTCGCGGACCGGACGGTCGGTCGTGTAAAACGGCTGAAAAACATTCGCGGCGGCGAGTGACGCCTCCGACTGAGCGTCAGTCGGCCGTCGCTTCGACGCCGGCTTCCTGTGCGTCCTCGATGAGTTCCGCCAGCGTCATGTCGACCGGCTCGTTGTGCAACAGCACGTCGATAGGCAGGGTGGGTGCGCCGTCGACGAGGTTCTCCAGGAGGACGAGGCGCTCGCGAGCGCGGGACATTCCGACGTAGAACACGCGCCGTTCGTTGTCCGTCAGCGTCGGCACCGGGTCGGTCCGTTTGGTGAACTCGGTGACGCCGGGAACGTCCGTGGGGTCCTCGACGGAGGCCGCCATCTGCTCGACGACTTTCTCGGTGAGGTCCGTCGCGACGAAGACGTGGTCGGCCTCACGGCCCTTCGCGGAGTGGATGGTGCCCAGTCGGAGTCGGGTGGGGTCCATCCCGCGGTAATCGCCTTTGAAGTACGCCTTCACCGAGCGCTCTTGGAAGTTCGACACCTTGGTGAGCATGTCGGCGGCGGAGGCCGGACCGGGGGCGAAGGGGGCGTGGTCGTCGACGAAGTCGGGGTCGACCGTCATCTCGGTGAGGTCGTCGACGCCGGCCTCCTCTTCGAGTGCGTCGAAGGCCTCGAAGTAGTCGTCGCGGTCGCCGGTGCCGAAGGCGCTGTCGGCGAGCATCTCGCCGAGTCGCTGGGCCTGCAGACCGTTGATGGTCTCGCCCGAATCGAGCGATTCGACGGCGTCGACGTAATCGCGCAGGCGGTCGGTCCACATCCGCTGGTCGGTCAGCGACGTAAACGGCATGCCGTCGTCGATGAACTCGTCCATGAACTGGAACATCTGATAGCGCGCGCGGAACAGCACCATCACGGTGCCGTCTTCGTCCTGTTCGAGGGTGCCGCGGACGTTGCGGACGAGGTCCAGCATCGACGGCGACCGGACGGCCTCGACGGACCCGCCCTGCTTGCGCGGCTTGAGGTCCTTGTCCTGGCGTTTCTCGATGTGGCTAATCTGGGTGTTGACGACGTTGAGAATCTTCGAGGGGAGTCGATAGGAGTTCGGCAACACGATGTCGTCGTCGACCTCCTCGTCGAGCAGGAGGTTGGGGTCGGCGCCCTGCCAGGCGTAGACGACCTGGTCGTCGTCGCCGGCGATTAAGACGCTCTCCATGTGCGGCTTCCACTCCTCGTAGACGCCGTACTGCAGCGTCGTGATGTCCTGGAACTCGTCGATGACGAGGTGCTCGACGTTCGGCAACAGCGAGCGCTGCTGGACGCGTTCGAGCATGTCGGCGAAGCCGACGACGCCCTCTTCGCCCTTGTAGGAACGCCACGCTCGGATGGCCTCGGGGATATCGATGCGGTCGTCCGAGGAGGGCCACGTCGGGGTGTACTTGTTACCCGTCTGGGCGTTGTCGTCGATGTCCGGGGGGAGTCGGACCTCCTCGTCGTCCCACTGGAAGGGCACGTCGTACCAGTCGGCCACGTCGCGTTCGGTTCGCTGGAGCCACTGGGAGGTGGCGATAATCTTGTTGCCGAGCGTCGTCGACCGCGCCGAGCGCCGACGCGAGGACTTGTACTCGTCTTCGAACTCGAGTCCGTACTCCTCACAGAACTCCTCTTTGTGCTTCTCGCCGACCACGTCGCCACGCGAGAGGTTCAGCAGTTCGTACGCCTTCGCGTGCATCGTACAGACGTTGCCTCGCAGGGACTTCGGCGTACAGTCCAATCGTTCGGCGAGTCGTTCGCGGACCTCTTGGGCGGCCGCACGGGTGTAGGAGACGACGAGGATGTCGTTGACCGCGACCCCCTCGTCGAGCATTTCGTCGACGCGGTCCAGCAGGGCCGTGGTCTTCCCACTCCCGGGACCACCGAAGAGTCGAGTCACGTGGGTGGAGTCAGCCATTACCCGTCTAACGCTACGCTCCGGTATAAGTAGCGTGGCTTCCGACGAACGCGGAAACGGCGAGAAGAGCCCTCAGGGCTGCCAGCCGCAGACGGTACACGACACTGCATCGAGCCCGTGAAGCCCCCCGCAGTCGGGACAGCGTTTCTTGTTATAATCCTGCTCCCAGTTGCGGGAGTCGGTTTCGGTCTCGTGTCCACGGTCCGAGAGGAATTCGTCGAAAAGTTCGTCGTTCGAAGTGGCCATACGGGTTCGGATACGCCCACATCAGCAATAAACTCTGTGGTAGCACCTGTCACGGGTCGTGGTGTCGTGGAACGACCGTTACCGGTGGCTTTTGACCGACAGCGACGTACGCCGGGTATGGACACCGACGACGCGACCGAGGACCTGCCGCTGGTCCACGTCAGCCGGCCGGGAACCGTCACGGAGAACGCCCCCGCCGTCGTGTTGATTCACGGCCGCGGGACGAACGAACGCGACCTGCTTCCCATCGCCGCACAACTCCCCGAGGAACTGCACGTCATCAGCGTCCGCGCGCCACAGGAGATGGGCGGGCCGAACAGTTACACGTGGTACGACCTCGACCTCTCCGGCGGCGGCCTCCATTCGAGTCAGCCGGACCCCGAGGGGTTCCGCAGAAGTCTCGATTTGGTCCACGAGTTCGTCGAGTCGGCCGTCGAGGCCTACGACCTCGACCCCGACCGCGTCGGCTTACTCGGCTTCAGTCAGGGTGCCATCACCAGCCTCTCGGCGCTGCTCGAACGGCCCGAATCCTATCGGTGGGTCGTCGCGCTGAACGGCTATCTCGCTGACTCCCACGAAGGCGAGGTCGACAACGCCGACGGCAAGCCGGTGTTCGTCGGCTGTGGCGCGATGGACCAGGTGATTCCGCCCGAACGCGCCGAGCGCGCCGCCGAACTGCTCGCCGAGGGCGGTGCCGACGTACGCTTCGAACAGTACGGCGTCGGCCACGGAACGACGCCACAGGAAATCAGCGACGTGGTCGAGTGGCTGGAAGAGCGGTACTAAAACGGGAAAACGGCGAAAAATTCAGGCGCCGGCTTTGCCGAGGGCGCTCTCGATGTCGTCACGCTGGGTGACGCCGACGAACCGCTCGACGATGCCGTCGTCGTTCTCGACGATGAGCGTCGGCAGCGAGCGCACCTGGTACTCGTTGGCGACGTCCTGCTCTTCGTCGACGTTGACCTTCTCGAAGGCCACGTCGGGGTAGTCCTCTTCGAGTTCGTCGAGAATCGGGTCCTGCGTTTTGCACGGGCCGCACCAGTCCGCGTAGAAGTCCTTGAGGGTGACGGGCATGACTATCGGACGTATTCCAGCCGCGCGCATAAGGGTTTCCCAACCGGCCCTCGGTGAGGGCGACGCTGGGCCGAAACGCTTAGGGTCGCCGCCCCGAACTGACGGGTATGAGCAGCGGCCAGAACTCCGGCGGGCTGATGTCCAGTGCCGGACTCGTCCGGTACTTCGATAGCGAGGATTCCAGTACGCCCACGATGGACCCCCGAACGGTCGTCGCCTTCGGGGTCCTCTTGGGCGTCCTCGTGTTGATGTTGAACGCACTGGCTTAACTTTCGCCCCGCCCAGCGAACCCTTTTATTCGAAAAAGCCTGAGTAGTTGGTGTGTCAGAGTCGGCCGGCTACGAGCGGTTCTTCCCCTACGACGAGCCCTACGACCATCAGGACGACGCGATGGGACGCATACGCGAGGCGCTCGTCGAAGAGCGTGACGTGCTGTTCGAGGGTGCCTGTGGGACGGGCAAGACCCTCGCTTCGTTGGTGCCCGCCCTCGAGTACGGCCGTGCGGCGGGGAAGACGGTCGTCATCACGACGAACGTCCACCAGCAGACCCGACAGTTCATCGAGGAGGCCCGCGCCATCAACGCCCAGGAGCCGATTCGGTCGGTCGTCTTCCGCGGGAAGGCGTCGATGTGTCACATCGACGTCGGCTACGAGGAGTGTCAGGCCCTGCGGGATACGACCCGGGAGTTGGTCGACAAACAGCAGGACATCGCGGAGTTAGAACAGCGGGAGGAGGAACTGCTCGATGCGAGCAAAGAGGGCAACGGCGAGGCCGCCGAGGCCCGCGGGGCCGTGATGGAGGAACTCGACGACCTCGAGACGAGCATCGAAGCCCTCCAAGAGGAACGGAACATCTGTGACCGCTACTACAACAACCTCACCGGCAACACCGACGAGTTCTACTCGTGGCTCTACGAGGACGTGCGCACGCCGGACGACATCTACGAGTACGCCCACGAGGCGAACCTCTGTGGGTACGAACTCCTGAAAGACGGGATGGAGGGCGTCGATTTGGTCGTCTGCAATTACCATCACCTGCTGGACCCGATGATTCGCGAGCAGTTCTTCCGGTGGCTCGGTCGGGACCCCGAGGACATCATCGTGGTCTTCGACGAGGCCCACAACGTCGCCGACGCGGCGCGGGACCACGCCACCCGGACGCTCGCCGAGCGAACGCTCGACGGCGCCTTAGACGAACTCGACGAGTGCGACGACGCCCGTGCGGAGTCGGCGGCCAACGTCGTCGGAGCGTTCCGAACGGCGCTGGTCGACACCTACGAGGACTCCTTCGGCTTCGGCGAGCGCGAGGCCGTCGACGAGGAGTGGGAAGACGTTTCTATCGACCGCGAGGAGGGCCGCGACGAACTGTCCGTCGCCTTCCTCCAAGCCTACACCGGACAGGGATTCGACACGGACCTCGAGGAGGCGCTGGCGCTGGGCGAGGAGTTGGACCGACGCTACGAGCAGGCCTACAAGGACGGCGAGACGACGACCAGAAAGGAGTGTCCGACCCTGACCGCCGCCGCCTTCATCGAGGAGTGGATGGAATCCAGCGTCGAACCCGGACAGTATCCCGTGTTGGGGGTTCGCCGGACGGAGACGGGCGTCGTCGGCCGCGCCGAGTTGTACACCTGCCTCCCGCGGCAGGTGACCGAGCCGCTGTTCGAGGAGTTACACGCGACCATCCTGATGAGCGCGACGCTGCGGCCCTTCGACGTGACCGAGGACGTACTCGGCCTCGACGACCCGCTGACGATGGCCTACGGCGAGCAGTTTCCCGAGGAGCGCCGCCGCACCTACGCCGTCGAGACGCCGGCGCTGTTCGCGAGCAAACGCGACGACCCCACGGTTCAGGAGACGGTCGGGGAGACCATCGAGGACGCCGTCCGGTTTACGCCCGGTAACACGCTGGCCTTCTTCCCGAGTTACGCCGAGGCCGAACGCTACTACCACCGGTTTTCGGGCGACTCGACGCCGTATCTCGACGAACCCGGGAAGCGGGCCGAAGAACTGCGACAGGAGTTCGTCGACGACGACGACGCCGTGTTGTTCACGTCGCTTTGGGGGACCCTCGCCGAGGGCGTCAGCTTCGACGACGACGACGCCCGGTCCGTCGTCGTCGTCGGTGTCCCGTATCCGCACCTCGACGACCGGATGGAGGCCGTCCAGCGCGCCTACGCTGGCGCCTTCGGCGAGGACGGAGACGACGATGCCGGATGGCGCTACGCCGTCGAAATCCCGACGGTTCGGAAGACCCGGCAGGCGCTCGGCCGGGTCATCCGCTCGCCGGAGGACTTCGGCGCCCGGGTGCTCATCGACGAGCGGTACATGGCGTCGAACCACGCCGAGTTGGGCGATTACAGCGTCTACCCGTCATTCCCGGCGGAGGAGCGCAGCGAACACATCGACATCGCACCGGAGAAACTGAAATTCGCCATGCTGAACTTCTACACCGACATGGATTCGTGGGGAGGTGACCCGCCGACGCCATGAGCGTCGATTGGGAACCACGGGCCGAGAAGCGCCGAACGCGGGACGGCGAGGGGCCCCGCTGGGACCTCCTCCGTGAGGAGACACTGGAGCGGGACGACTACACCTGCCAGCGGTGTGGCTATCGGCAGGCCGAACGCGGCCAACCGGAACGACGATTGGAGGCCCACGTCGCAGCACACGGCTCGCCGTCGCTGGACGACCTCGACAACGCCATGACGCTGTGTGGGTCCTGTCACGCGACGCTGCACTCCGACGACCCGGCCTACCGTGAGGTACGGAAGGACGCGCCGATGTTTCCCGTCCCCGAGGCGCCCGACTCGGTGGCGACGATGCGGAGCGACCGCCAGCACGTCTGTCAGCGCTGTCAACACCTCGCCGATTCGGCGATGAACCTCGCGGCGTACCAAGAGGACGGCAGCGACTACGTCCTGTGTAAACCGTGCGCTGGAGCGCTGTTGGCGGCGGGCTACGACCCCGAGGACTTCGAGGTGGCCGGCGAACTCGACGCCGAGTCATTGAAAAGGCGGGCCAGCGATGCGCCGGTGCGGCCGGCGCTGCTCGCCTCCCGTCCGGTTCGGGCGCTGCGGCCGCCGGAGACGGCCTTCGAGCGGTTCGTCTACGACACGCCGCTGCGCTATCTGTTCAACCCAATCGGACTGACGGTCCTGTTCCTCGTCCTCGGCGTGTTCGCGTCGTTCTATTTCTTCTGAGTCAGGCGGGCAGCGAGACGCGTTCGACCGGTTCGCCGTAGTCGGCGGCCCAGACGACGAGCGAATCGACGGTCCACTCGGCGCTCACGTCGCTGCCGGCGACGCGGTCGGCATCGCCGCCGCGGGCGACCGTGACGTGGGGGACGTAGTCGTCGTCCTCGATGCCGTCGACGGGGGAAAAACGGTCACACAAAACGGCGTGAAGGCGTTCCAGTGTCGGTGACTCCACGCGGAGGTAGGTGACCGGCCCGCGGCCAGTCGGTGGGTTTCGAAACACACCGACGCCCGAAATTCCGACGGTGAACGGGTCGAGACCGGCCAACGCCTGCCGAACGTCGCGGCCGAGCGACGCGGGGTCGCCGTCGCCGAGGCGTTTCGCCACGAGCGTGTGACGGTCCCGCGGTGTCGCGGTGAGACACTCCGACGCGAGGCCGCGGGCGAGTTTCGACACCTCGCCGGGGACGGGAACGTTCAGGCTGTACACTGGCGGTACTCGGCGGGAGAACGGTATAGGCGCTGTGGAACGGTCGCGCCGTCAGATGTAGTCGAGGAAGTAGGCGACGATGAGCACGACGATGAGAACCCCGACGACGGAGCTGAGGCCGCCGAAGGCGAACTGCAGGACGTCGAGGACGATGTCGACGGCAATCCAGACGATGATGAGCACGAGGATAATCTTCAGTAGGTCCTCTACGTCCATACCGGCCCTGTCGGGGAGCATACGGTCGACTCCGAGCGGTGTGCGCAAAAGCGCTGTGGCCGTTTTTCGACTGCGAGGCGAAACCGATTTGCCACCGGGTCACAGACCAACGGTCGATGCGAGGAACGCTCGCGGGCGCCGTGGCCGTCGTCTGCTGTCTCGCCGTCGCGGTCGGTGCCGGCGTCGGCGCGGCCGCCCACGAGGAACCCGACCGAAACCTCATCGGCATCGAACTGCATGCCGACGGTGACGCGTCGGTCCATCACGTCTCCTCGTACGACCTCGACGACGACCAGGAGCGACAGGTGTACGAGGAGTTCGCTGAGAACGAAACCGCGAGACAGCAGTGGCGAGACGAGATAGCGGCGCAGTTCCGGTCGATGGCCGAGAACGGCAGTGCGGCCTCGGGTCGCGACATGCGGGTTCACAACGTCAGCGTCGAGACCTACGAGATGGACGGCGAGGGGTACGGCCGCCTCGAAGTCCACGTGACGTGGGAGAACTTCGCCTACGCCGAGTCCGACCGGGTCATCGTCGCCGAACCGTTCCGCAGCAGTTACGACCCCTTCGACCAGGACCGTCGCCGGGTCGCGATGCACGGTCCCGAAGGGTACGTTCGGGGGCAGTTGGACCCGAGCGCGCTCCGGGTTCGGCGCAACAGCGCGCTGTGGAACCCCAGTACCTCGAACTTCTCGCGATTCTACGCGGAGTTCACCGACCCGAGTACGGAGACGCCGACCGACGCAACGGCGGAGACGACTGCTGCCGCCCCCGGCGAACAGCCCTCCGGGTTCGGAACGGCCGCCCGGGCGCTTCTGGTCGCGCTCGTCCCCGTCGCCGTCGCGTTGCTCGCGATTCGGCGCCGACAGGAGTGACCATAGCGACCGGTCCCGGTGGCGTACGCCACGCTATCTCCTGCCACGGAACCGCCGTTCCACAAGCGTTTAATACCGCTCTGAGAATAGAACGAGATACATGACGCAGACCCACCGCTCCGGCGCGTCCGTGCTTACCGGTGGGTACTCCATTCTTCGGCGACCGCGACCGGGCCGTTAGGCCCGAATAGTACTCACTCCAGTCGCGCTCGCCTCGCTTTCAACGAAAACCGTCCGGTTGACGGTCCGTCATCCAAAACACCATATCAATGTCCGACAACGAACGCGTCGCGCTCGCCTTCTCCGGTGGGCTCGACACGACAGTCTGTGTCCCGCTGCTGCAAGAAGAGTACGGCTACGACGAGGTCATCGGCGTCACCGTCGACGTCGGCCAACCCGAAGCCGAGTTCGCCGAAGCCGAAGAGACCGCCGAGGCGCTGAACCTCGAACACTACGTCGTCGACGCGAAAGACGAGTTCGCAGACCTCTGTTTCGACGCCGTCCGCGCCAACGCCTCCTATCAGGGCTACCCCCTCGGCACCGCACTCGCCCGTCCGGTCATCGCCGCCGCGATTCTCGAAGTCGCCGAAGAGCAGGGCTGTACCGGCCTCGCCCACGGCTGTACCGGGAAGGGCAACGACCAACTCCGCTTCGAGGCCGTCTGGCGTGACTCCGATATGGAAGTTATCGCGCCGGTCCGTGAACTCGGCCTGACACGGGAGTTCGAACAGGAGTACGCCGCCGAGCGCGACTTGCCCGTCGAGGGCGGCGACGAGGGCAAATACAGCATCGACACGAACCTCTGGAGTCGCTCCATCGAGGGGTCGGAACTCGAAGAGCCGAGCTACGTTCCGCCGGAGGACATCTACGAGTGGACGACCGCGCCCACGGGCGAGACGCGCGAACTCGAAATCGGCTTCGAGAACGGCTATCCCGTCAGCCTCGACGGCGAGGCGATGGAGCCGGTCGAACTCACCCAGACGCTCAACGACCTCGCGGGCGATTACGGCGTCGGCCGCTCCGACATCATGGAGGACCGCATGCTCGGCCTGAAGGTTCGCGAGAACTACGAACACCCTGCGGCGACGGTGCTGCTCAACGCCCACCAGGCGCTGGAGGACCTCGTCCTCACGAAGGAAGAGCGCTCCTTCAAGAAGCAAATCGACCACGAGTGGTCCGAGAAGGGGTATCAGGGCCTCGTCAACGCGCCGCTGGTCGGTGCACTGGAGGGCTTCATCGAGGAGACCCAGACCCGCGTCACCGGCAGCGTGACGATTCGCCTCGAAGGCGGTCAGGCCCGTCCGGTCGGCCGGTCCTCGCAGTTCGCCGTCTACTCCGCGGAAGCGGCCTCGTTCAACACCGAGGATGTCATCGGCGGCATCGAACAGGACGACGCCACCGGCGTCGCGAAGTACCACGGCTTCCAGGAGCGTCTGGCCAACCGCGTCATCGACAGTCAGAACGAGGAATAGCCACATGAGCGAAGAGGACGGTAGCGACGATGTCGTCCGCCGCGAGCGCTTCAGCGGCGGCCCCGCCCGCGGGTTCCTCTCGAGTCTCGCGGCCGACGAACGCATCTTCGAGGCGGACCTCGCCGTCGACCGCGCCCACGTCGTGATGCTCGACGAACAGGGCATCATCGACGGCGACGACGCCGCGGCCATCCTCGAGGCGCTCGACGACGTGGAGGCGGCGGGCCACGACGCCCTACCCGACGGCGAGGACGTTCACGCCGCAATCGAGACGGCCGTCATCGAGCACGTCGGCGAGCGCGGCGGCCGGATGCATACCGCCCGCTCGCGCAACGACGAGGTGGCGACCTGCATCCGCTATCGCCTGCGCGAGGACGTGTTGGCGACCGTCGCGACAGTCATCGAGACCCGAGAGGTGCTGACCGAACTCGCCGCCGACCACACCGAGACGGTGATGCCGGGCTTTACGCATCTCCAACCCGCCCAACCGACGACGGTCGGTCACTACCTGCTGTCCTACGAATCGGCGCTGGCCCGCGACACCGAACGACTGCTCGACGCCTACGACCGCATCGACCGCTCGCCGCTTGGGGCGGCCGCCTTCGCGGGGACGCCCTTCGATATCGACCGCGAGCGAGTCGCCGAGTTGCTCGGCTTCGAGTCGGTTCTCGAAAACTCGATGGACGCCGCTTCCGCGCGGGACTTCCTCGTCGAGACGACCGCTGCGGTCGCGGCGCTGTCGACGACGCTGTCGGGGCTGGCCGAGGACCTCGTCGTGTTCTCCAACAAGGGGTTCGTCGACCTCTCGGACGACTACTCCTCGACTTCCTCGATTATGCCCCAAAAGAAGAATCCCGACACGATGGAGTTGGTCCGGGGGGCCTCCGGCGATGCATCGGCGGGGTTGAACGCCCTGTTGACGATACTGAAGGGGCTGCCGCGGGCGTACAACCGCGACCTTCAGCGCGCCCACAACCACGCCTTCGATGCCGTCGACGCCGTCAGGGAGGCAACCGAGGTAGCTGCCGGCGCGGTTGCGACCGCCGAGTGGCCCGCCGAGACGCTCGCCGACGCCGCAGGCGAGGGCTTTGCGACGGCCACCGGCGTCGCCGACCTACTGGCGATGCACGGTGTGCCGTTCCGCACCGCCCACGAGATGGTGGCGCTCGCCGCCGAATCGGGGTCGGATTACGAGGCCCTCGATGCGGCGGCACGGGAGGTACTCGGCGAACCGCTCGAGGCGCGCGTCGACCGCGAGTCGGTCGAGGCCGCACTTGACCCCGAGGAAAGCGTCGCCTCCCGCGACTCCTTCGGCGGCCCGGCACCCGAAGCGGTATCCGGCGCGCTCGACCGGGCGGTGACGGCCGTCGAGGTCGACGACGAGGCGCTGGAAGCCCGCCGAGAAGCGGTGGCCGAGGCAGCCGAACGGCGCCGTGAGGAGGTGACCCGCCGTGTCTGAACGACGGCGGTCCGTCCCCCCGCGTCGACCCCCGCCGTCCCCGGCCGGGGACATACTACCACAAAACTGACACGCAACGTCACTCGAACGCTTCAAACGCCTCATTTTCCCGCATAGCGGCCGGTACGCGTTGTTATACTATACTGACAAGTTCGAAGCCTTTAAGTGAATATAGCGACGAGTATCGGGCACAATGGCAGAATGTCCCGAGTGCGGGGCCGAACTGGACCTGCACGACGACCTCGAAGTCGGAGAAATCGTCGACTGTGCGACCTGCGGTGCCGAACTCGAAGTGGTCGGAGACGACCCCGTCGAGCTGGAGACGGCACCCGAACTGGAAGAGGACTGGGGGGAGTAAGGCGATGTACGTCGGCGTAGCTAGCCGTACGAAGGCCAGCGAGGAGGTTCGCCGATGAACGCCGAATCACCTTCGGCGCTTCGAGCTCACGAACCGTCACGAGGTGGCGGTTCGTGAACGTCGGCATCCTCTACTCGCGCATCCGTCGCGACGAGAAGCTCCTGCTCAGCGAGCTCCGCGACCGTGGCCACGAGGTGACGAAAATCGACGTCCGCAAGGAGCGTTTCAGCGTCCACGACGTTCCGGAGGTCTTCGACGACGTCGACATCGTGGTCGACCGCTGTCTCGCGACCAGTCGGTCGCGCTACATCACCCGATTCGTCGATTCCTACGGGATTCCGGTCGTCAACGAACCGGAGACGGCGGCCATCTGCGCCGACAAAGCACGGAACAGCCTCGTCCTCGCGAACGCGGACGTGCCGACGCCCGCCACCGAGGTGGCGTTCACCAAGGAGTCCGCCATGGAGTCAATCGAGCACTTCGGCTACCCCTGCGTGCTGAAACCCGTCGTCGGGTCGTGGGGCCGGCTGATGGCGAAAATCGACTCCCGCGACGCCGCCGAGGCCATCCTCGAACACAAAGAGACCCTCGGCCACTACGAACACAAGGTGTTCTACATCCAGGAGTTCGTCGAGAAGCCGGGCCGTGACATCCGCGTCGTCGCCACCGACGGCGAACCCGTCGCGGCGATGGCTCGCTCCTCGGACCACTGGCTCACCAACGCCGCCCGGGGGGCCGAGACCGAACCCATCGAGGTCACCGAGGAGATGACCGACCTCGTCGAACGCGCCTCCGATGCCGTCGGCGGCGGCTTGCTCGGCGTCGACCTCATGGAGACCGGTGACTCCTACACCGTCCACGAGGTCAACCACACCGTCGAGTTCAAGGCGCTCAACGAGGTCAGCGACGTGGACGTGCCCGGAACGGTCGTCGACTGGCTGGAGGCGAAGGTACAGGGCGTCGAGGTGACCGCATGAGCTACACCGCCTCGGTCGTCGGGGCCAGTGGCTTCACCGGCGGCGAACTCCTTCGACTCCTCGACGGTCACCCCGAATTCGAGGTGGCCCAGGCCACCTCTCGGAGTTACGAGAACAAGACCGTCGGTTCGGTCCACCCGAACCTCCGGGGGATGAGTCTCCGATTTTCCAGCCCCGAGGAACTCGACTCCGTCGACGTGCTCTTCGCGTGCACGCCCCACGGCGTCACGATGGACCACATCGACGCCTTCCGGGAGGCCGCCGACACCGTCGTCGACTTGAGCGCGGACTTCCGACTGAATCGCGAGGAACAGTACGACGAGTGGTACGACGGCCACGACCGACCCGAACTGCTTTCGGAATCCGAGTACGCCCTTCCGGAACTCAACCGCGAGAACCTCGCCGGCGCGGACCTCATCGCGTCGGGCGGCTGTAACGCGACGGCCGCCATCCTCGGCCTCAAGCCGCTGTTCGACGCCGACATCCTCTCCGGCGACGAGCAAATCGTCGTCGACGTGAAGGTCGGCTCCTCGGAGGGTGGCGCCGGCGGCGGGGAAGCCTCTTCGCACGCCGAACGGTCCGGCGTCGTCCGGCCCTACGCCCCCACGGGTCATCGCCACGAGGCCGAAATCGAGGAGTACCTCGGTACGCAGGTCTCCTTCACCGCCCACGCGGTCGACATGACCCGCGGTGCCTCCGCGACCTGTCACGTCTACCCCAATGGCCCGGTCTCGAAGGGCGACCTCTGGCAGGCCTACCGCGGTAGCTACGAGGAGGAACCGTTCGTCCGGCTGGTCGCTGGCGGCTCCGGGGTGTACCGATACCCCGAACCGAAGGCGGTCGCTGGCTCGAACTTCGCTGAGGTCGGCTTCGAGGTCGACCCCCGAAACAAACGCCTCGTCGTCTTCTCGGCCATCGACAACATGATGAAGGGGTCGGCGGGACAGGCGGTCCACGCGGCCAACATCGCCCTCGGACTCGAGGAGACGGCCGGACTGGAGTTCACGGGGATGCACCCCGTGGGAGCGCCGTAGATGACCGTCGTCGTCAAAATCGGCGGCGCCCGTGCCGTCGAACCGGAGGGCGCACTCGCCGATATCGCCGCCGTCCGCGAGGACGGTACCGACGTGGCCGTCGTCCACGGCGGGTCGACCGCCGTCGACGACGCCCTCGAGAAGATGGGTATCGAACCCGAATACGTCGAGACGCCGAGCGGCGTCGTCGGCCGCTTCACCGACGAGGAGACGATGGACGTGTTCAAGATGGCGATGTCGGGCCTCGTCAACACCGACCTCGTCACCGGCCTGCAGAACCACGGCGTCGACGCGGTCGGCCTCTCCGGCGTCGACGGGAAACTGCTGTACGGTCCACGGAAATCCGCCGTCCGCGTCGTCGAAGACGGCAAGAAGAAGATTCGCCGCGGCGACACTCCGGGAAAATCGAGGAAGTCAACGGTGACCTGTTGTCGACGCTCCTCGAAGACGGCTACACGCCGGTGGCCTCGCCGCCGATGCTTGCGGACGACGGCGTGGCGGTCAACACCGACGCCGACCGTGCGTCGGCGGCGACCGCGGCCGAGCTCGGCGGGACGCTCGTCTCGCTGACCGACGTGGAGGGCGTGTATCGCGACCCCGAGGACGCCTCGACGCTCATCGAGTCCGTCGAGACGCCCGACGAGTACGAGGAACTGAAAGCCGCCGCCGAGGGGTTCATGGGCCGGAAGGTCATGGCGGCGACGGAGGCTCTGGAGGGCGGCGCGAGCGAAGTCGTCGTCGCCAGCGCCAACGCCGAGAACCCCATCCAGTCGGCGCTTTCGGGTGGCGGCACGCACGTCTACCCGAGCGCGCTGGAATGACACCTGATTAGAACAATGAGCGGATTCGTCTTTTCCGAGAAACCCATCGAAATCGACCGTGGCGAGGGGGTTCACCTCTACGACACGAACGGAACCGAGTACCTGGACTTCGGCGCGAGTTACGCCTGTACGCCGGTCGGCCACTGCCACCCGGACGTCGTCGAGGCCGCGACCGACCAGATAGAGCGGCTGATGTACGTACAGGCTTCCTACCCCAACGCCCCGCGAACGGCGCTGTACGAGCAGTTGGCCGAGGTCGCGCCGGGCGATATCGACAACGTCTGGCTCTGTAACTCGGGGACCGAGGCCAACGAGGCCGCGCTGAAGTTCTCCCGACACGCTACCGGGCGCTCGAAAGTCGTCGCGACGATGCAGGGCTTCCACGGTCGGACGATGGGGTCGCTCGCCGCGACGTGGAAAGACGAGTACAAGGACGGCTTCGGCCCACTGGCCGGCGATTTCGAGTTCGTTCCCTACGGTGACGGCGAGGCGATTGCCGAAGCCGTCGACGAGGAGACCGCGGCGGTCATCGTCGAACCGCTGCAGGGCGAGGGCGGCATCAACCCTGCCTCGACGGCGTACCTGCAGACGGTTCGGGAGGAAACCGAGGCGGCCGGCGCGGCGATGATTCTCGACGAGATTCAGACCGGTCTCGGCCGGACCGGGTCGCTGTGGGCCGCCGACGACCACGGCGTCGTCCCCGACGTGGTGACGACGGCGAAGGGCCTCGGCAGCGGCCTCCCCATCGGCGCGACGCTCGTTCGCGACTGGATTGCCGAGGACTGCGGCAACCACGGGTCGACGTTCTCCGGCGGCCCGGTGGTGTCGGCGGCGGCGGGTGCGACACTCGACGTCATCGAACGCGAGGAAATCCCCGCTCACGCCGCCGAAATCGGTTCGTACCTCACCGACGAACTCGACGCCGCAATCGGCGAGGAGGTTCGCGAAGTCCGCGGCAACGGCCTGATGGTCGGCGTCGAGGTGAAACGGGGGGCCAACCCCATCCTGCGTGACCTCGCGCTGGACCACAGCATCCTCGCGTTACCGGCCGGCCGCAGCGTCGTTCGCCTCCTGCCGCCGCTGACCATCGAGCGCGAGCACGCCGACAGGGTGGTCGAGGCGCTGGAGGACATCATCGCATGAGCGACGCTGCCGCCAACACCGACGGCGACGCCATCGCCGCCGACGAGGAGGCACGCGACCTCTTGGAGACGCTCGTCTCCATCCCCTCCCCGACCCCCGAGGAAGCGGAGTGTGCCGAGGCACTCGCCGAATTCTTCGAGGAACACGACCGCGAGGTGTTCATCGACGAGGTGGGCAACGTCCGAGCACCGGCCGACGACAGCGTTCTCTATACGTCCCACATCGACACGGTACCGGGCGATATCCCGGTCCGAGTCGAGGACGGCGAAAACGGCCCCGAGTTGTGGGGTCGTGGCTCCGTCGACGCCAAGGGGCCGCTGACTGCGCTTGCGGTCGCCGCCGTCCGAACCGGCGTCTCCTTCGTCGGCGTCGTCGGCGAGGAGGTCGACTCCCGCGGCGCGCGTCACCTTATCGAAGACCGCGAGGCGCCCGAGGCGGTCGTCAACGGCGAACCCTCCGGCTGGGACGGCATCACGCTCGGCTACCGCGGCATCCTGCAGGGCACCTACGTCGCCACCTCCGAGTCCGGCCACACCTCCCGCCCGGAGAACAACGCGATTCAGGACGCCATCGCGTGGTGGTCGGCCGTCGAGGACACCTTCGGCGGCGACGAGTACGACCCCGTCTTCGAGCGCGTGACGCCCAAGCCGGTGGAAATCGAGGGCGGAACCAGCGACGACGGCCTCGCCGTCGAGACGACGCTGGACGCCCAACTGCGCGTTCCGCCGTCGTACTCGACCGACGAGGTCCGGGAGCTGGCCGACGCCGAACTGTCGGGTGCCGGCACCGTCAACTGGAAGGACGCGGTCGAACCGACGATGCAGAGTCCCCGGACCGAAGTGGGCCGGGCCTTCCGCGTCGCCATCCGCGAGGCCGGCGGTGACCCCCGCCTGCTCCGGAAGACCGGCACCGCCGACATGAACATCTTCGCTGGGGCGTGGGACTGCCCGATGGCGACGTACGGTCCCGGTGATTCGGACCTCGACCACGCGCCCGACGAACACCTCGAGTTACGCGAACTCGACCGTGCGACGGCGGTCCTGGAAGCCGTCGCGGAGGACCTGCAATGAACTTCCTGAACATCGACGACCTCTCCCGCGAGGAGATAGACGACGTGTTGACGCGGGCGACCGACCTCAAGGAGCGGACCGCCCGTGGAAAGACCGCAGACGGCATGGACGGCCAAACGCTCGGCATGATATTCGAGAAACCGTCGACCCGAACTCGGGTATCCTTCGAGACGGGTGCGACGCAGTTGGGCGGCCACGCCATCTTCCTCGGTCCCGACGACATCCACCTAGGTCACGGCGAACCCGTCAAGGACACCGCCCGAGCGCTCAGTCGGTACGTCGACGTCATCATGGCGCGCGTCTTCGACCACGCCGACGTGGTCGAGTTGGGCGAGTACGCCGAGGTGCCCGTCGTCAACGGTCTCACCGACGACGCCCACCCCTGTCAGACGCTCGCCGACTTGCTGACGATTCGGGAGCGCTTCGACGGTTTCGACGCCCGAGTCGCGTGGGTCGGCGACGGCAACAACGTCTGTCAGTCGTTCGTGTTGGGTGCGGCCATCGTCGGCCTCGATTTGGTCGTCGCGACGCCGGAGGGATACGGTGTCGACGACGCCGTGTTGGAACGCGCCGAGGAACTCGGCAGCGCCCCCGAAATCGTCGCGGACCCACAAGCGGCCGTCGACGGCGCCGACATCGTCTACACCGACGTGTGGGTGAGCATGGGCGAGGAGTCCGAACGCGCCGAGAAACTCGAAGCGTTCTCGCGTGCGGGCTTTCAGGTCAACGAGGACCTACTCGACGACCAGGAAGTGATGCACTGTCTGCCCGCCCACCGCGGCGAGGAGATAACCGACGCCGTCATGGAGAGCGACCGGGCCATCGTCTGGGACCAAGCCGAGAATCGCCTCCACGCCCAGAAGGGGCTGTTGACGTATCTGCTGGACTGACTGGGCGTTCGGAAAGCGGGTTACCGATTGGTATCGGGTGGCTTTATCGCCGAGCGTTCCCCATCCGTGGGCATGGACCCCGACCCGGACCCTTCACGGTTCCGCGATTTGATGCTCGATTCCGAACCGGGCTTCGAGGAGGTGCTCCGGTGTGTTTTCGGCGTACAGGACCACGAAGCGCGACTGTATCTGGAACTGCTCGACGCCCCCGACAGCACGGTCGCGGAACTGGCCAACGCCGTCGACCGCGACCGCAGCAACGTCAACCGCGGGCTGTCGACGCTCATGGAGAAGGACCTCGCCGACCGCCGCCGCCGACTGCTCGACTCCGGCGGTCACGTCTACCAGTACCGGGCGACGCCGCCCGACGAGGCCCGTGAGTTGATGCACCGGACGCTCGACGAGTGGGCAGCGTACGTCCACGACCGTATCGACGACTTCCCGAACGGAGATTAGTCGATGAGGCCGTAGCCGCGTTTGAACAGGTACACGTCGAGGGCGACGACGCACGCGGTCAGCCCGCTCAACACGCCGAGCGACAGTATCGGGTCGACCTCTTGGAAGCCGAGGAAGCCGTATCGGACGCCGTTGACCATGTAAACCATCGGATTGAGCAGCGACAGCGTCCGGTACAGCGGCGGGAGGATGTCCAGCGAGTAGAACACCGCCCCGAAGAACACCAGCGGCCGGAGAATGAACTGATTCATCACGGTGAGGTGGTCAAAGTCCTCGGCCAGCAGGCCGCCGACGACGCCCAAGGCGGCGAACAGCGTCGGAATGACGAGCATGAACGCCGCCAGGAACAGCGGTTCCTCCAGCGGCACCGGCGTGAACAGCAGACCGATGGCGACGATGATGACGCCGACGACCAGCCCCCGCAACGCGGCCGCGAGGATGTACGCCAACACCATCGACGAATAGGATAGCGGCGAAGTGAGTGTCTCGTGGATGTACTCGTTCCATCTGCCGTGGAATATCGAGAACGATGAGTTCTCGAAGGCGTTGGAGATGGCACCCAACACGACCAGTCCGGGCAGGATGAAGACGATGTAGTCGAAGCCGGCGATATCGTCGATGCGCTGGCCCAACACGACGCCGAAGACGGCGAAGTACAGCACGTTCGTGATGGCCGGCGGGAGGAACGTGTTCTTGGGTCGGCGGACGAACCGGAGGATTTCCCGCTTCAACAGCGACCGGAAGCCGACGCCGAACGTCGAACTCACTGGTGAATCGCCCCCAGTTGTTCGGCCTCGTCGTCGGTTCTGGTCATGTCGACGAACACCTCCTCTAGGGAGGCCCGCCGGATGTCGAGGTTCGTCACCTCGTAACCCTCGTACTCCAACTCCCGGAGCAGCGAGGGTGCGAGGCGACTACCACCCTGTGCAGTGACGACGAGCGAGTCGCCGTCGACCCGCGCCTCGACGACCCCGTCGAGGTCGATGTCGGGAACGGCGTCCAGCGTCTCGTCGAGCGTCAGATACAGTTGGTCGGTGCCGCGGGACCGAAGGTCGTCGGGCGTCGCCACCTCGACGACGCGTCCCGAATCGACGATAGCGACGCGGTCACACAGCCGTTCGGCCTCCTCGATGTAGTGGGTCGTCAGCAGAATCGTCGTCCCCTCGGCGTTGAGTCGCTCGATGACGCCCCAGAGGTCACGCCGCAACTGTACGTCGACACCTGCCGTCGGTTCGTCAAGGATGAGGAGGTCCGGGTCGGTGACGAGCGCCCGCGCCAACAGGAATCGGCGCTTCATGCCGCCGGAGAGCCAATCGAAGCGCGTGTCGCGCTTGTCGTAAATACCGACCGTCTTCAACGCCTCCTCGGCACGGCGTTCGGCCTCGTCGCTCGGGACGCCGTGGTAGCCGGCCTTGTGCTCCAACACTTCGTGAATGGGGAAGAACCGGTCGACGTTGAACTCCTGTGGCGCGAGGCCGATGCGGTCCCGTGCCTCCTGATACTCGGTTTCGACGTCGAAACCGAACACCTCGGCGGTGCCGCCGTCCTTCCGAACGAGGCCGACGAGGACGTTGATGAACGTCGTCTTGCCGGCGCCGTTCGGCCCGAGCAAGCCGAAGAACTCCCCTTCATCGACCTCGAAGGTCAGTCCGTCGAGGGCCACGACGTCCCCGTAGGACTTCCTGAGGCCGTCGGTGCGTATCGCGGGTTCCATATGGGGAAGGGGCCGCTTCGGCCGGTTAAGGGTGCTGAAGCCGGACGCGGCGTGTCACCGACCGGCGCGGAATTTAAACTACCCTACATTGTCGGCGACGAACCTATCCGAAGAACTCGCAACGAACGCGTATGGATAGACGGACGTTCGTGACTGCAGCCGGCAGTATCGGCCTCGCCTCGCTGCTCGGGACCGGAACGGTCGCCGCGGCGGAAGACGGCTACACCAGAGAAGGCCACCGCGTCGAATCCTTCGACGGCGTCGAGATACCCGCGACTCTGTTCGTCCCCGAGGGGGGCGCCGACGCGGCCATCCTCGCGACCCACGGCTGGGGTGGCTCGAAATCCAGCGTGGAGGGGTACGGCCCGCTCGTAACCGACCACGGCTACGCCCTCGTCGCCTTCGACCAGCGCGGGTTCGGCGAGTCGACGGCCGAAGTCGGCCTCTCGGGGCCGAAAGAAGTCGCCGACGTATCGGCGCTCATCGACTTCCTTCGCGAGGACGAACGCATCGACAACGCCGACGACGGCGAACCGAAAATCGGGATGCTCGGTGCCTCCTACGCGGGCGGCATCCAACTCAACGCCGCGGCGGTCGACGACCGCATCGACGCGCTCGTCCCCGTCGTCCCGTGGCACGACCTCTCGTTTTCGCTGGTGCCCAACGGCGTCCCGAAACTCGGCTGGACGACACTGCTGTACGGTGCCGGAATCGCCGCCGCTCGCGGCGTCCAGAATCCGGACCAAGAGAACCTCCAGCGCGGCGTCTCCCCACGGCTCCACGAGATTTACGCGAAGTCGATGTCACAGAACCGCCTGCCGCCGGAGGGGGAGTCGTTCCTGAAAGTTCGCTCGACGGTTTCGAAAGCCGACCGCATCGACACGCCCGCGCTGGTCGTCCAGGGGCTTCCCGACACCCTCTTTACGCCGAACGAGGGCCACCGCATCGTCGAGGCGCTCCGGGAGGACGGCGTCGATTCGCGGTTCGTGCTGTTCAACGGCGGCCACACCGGAACGGAGACGGTCGAACCCGACGAACAGGTGAACGAAATCGAGTCGATGGCGCTGTCGTGGTTCGACCAACACCTCCGTGACGGCGGCGACTCCGGTATCGCGTCGCTGACGTACTGGGACATCCAGAACGGCGAGTTCCGGGAAGCCGACGGGTTCCCACCGAGCGACGCCGACGAACTCGAGGCGTCGCTTTCCGACATCGCCGGCGAGGGCCAGAGTCCGGTCATCAACAGCGTCGCCCCCACGTCGACGAGTCACTTCAGCCCCGAGAATACCGACGCCGCGCCCGTCTCCGTCGCCGAGTTCGACCTCGCAGTCGGCGACGACATCGAACTGCTCGGCACGCCCGAGGTGTCCCTTTCGGTGACACTCGTCGGCGCGCGTGCGTTCCTCTTCGGAAAACTGTATCACGTCTCCGACGGGGAGGCGACGCTGCTCAACAATCAGGTCGCACCGGTCGCAATCGAGGGCACGCCCGGCGAGTCCCAAACCGTCGAGTTCGAACTCGTCGGCACGCAACGTCACCTCGAAGCGGGCGACACGCTCCGACTCGCGCTGGCCTCGACCGATGCCGGGTTCACCTCCGCCCGCGCCGGCACCGGCGTCGTCGTCGACCACGCCGCATCGACGCTGACGCTCCCGGTTCGCGGAAGCGACGGTAACGACGGCGACGATGGGGACGACGGTGGCGACAACGACGATGTGGCCGTCACTCGCGCCAACGACGGGTCGGTGTTCACCGGCGGTGCACACGACCGCCACGAACTGACCGTCGAGGGCGGACCGACGTTCGTTCGCGACCGCGTCCCCGACGGCTGGATTGTCGCGGAGGCCGACCATCCCTACACGCGGACTGCACCGCCCGAAACCAGCGAGAACTACGTCGAGTTCCGCGGCGCGGTGACCGACGACGACCGCGGCTACATCGCTCGTGCGCCGTCGGGCGTCGACCAGACGAACGTCTACACGTTCGGCCCGGTCGAAGTCAGCGAGGACGGCGAGGAGTGGCGGACGCTTTCGGGAACCGAAAAGACAGTACTGCTCGTCGGCGCCGACGCCTGATTATCGCCCGAGTTTCGCCCGCGAGATGCCGACGCCGCCCGGCGTGATGACGATTTGGTCGTCCTCCTTCTGGACGATGTCGCCGCCGACCTCGTGGGCGACCTGTTTCAGTTCGTCGGAGATGTGCTCCATCGTCCGGTCGGTCGTCGTGTGCCGGATGATGTCGGCGATGACGATGTCGCCGTCGTAGACGGCGTCCTTGATGTCGATGACGTCGTTCTTGTCGCTGATTTCAGCGAAGTGTACTTTCACCGTCGCGTCGCCCGCGTCGGCGTCGAAGTCGTCGATGTCGAGTTCGACGTAGTCCTCGGCGCTGTGGGAGTTCCCGCCGAGAATCTTGCTCATGATGCCCATACGACCGTGAGTGGTTGCTGGCGGCATAGGTTTTACCCTCCGAACTTTTTCCACGGCGGGCCTGCGGCCCGCCGGGAAAAACTTCGATGAAAAAGCGGCGGCGGGTTCCCGGTGGTCACCCGCCTTGCCGCCGCGCTCACTCCGTTCGCGCGGCGTGAACCGCTCGCGCCTTCCGGGCGCTCGCGGATGCTCATGAAACTCTCCCGGCAGCACCGCCCTCGTGGTCTCCATTTTTGTCGCTGCCGACCGTTCGCCCCCGTATGACCTTCAGCATCTGCGTCCACGAAGAATACGAAGACGACGACGGCACCGAACAGCACCGCTTCGGCGTGGCCGTGACGACCCGACTCGCGGGCGTCGGCACGCTGTGTCCCTTCGCCAGCGAGAACGGCGCCGTCGCCACCCAGAGCCTCGTCAACGTTGAGTTGGGTGAGAAGGGAATCGAGTACATCGACGACGGGCTGGCCGTCGAGGACGCCCTCCAGTCGCTTCTCAACGCCGACGACGGCGCCGAGAACCGCCAACTCCACGGCGTCGACCGCGAGGGGTCGTTCGTCTTCTCCGGCGAGGAGTGCAAGCCGTGGTTCGGCCACCACGACGGGGGTTCCGCGAGCAGCGCGAGCGGAGCCTCGTCGGACGTGTCCGACGGTGGGGCGTACACCGTCGCCGGAAACCTCCTGACTGGCGAGGCAGTCATCGATGCCGTCGCCGACAGCTACGACAACAGTGACCGGGAGGAGCCGCTCGCCAAGCGACTCATCGACGCCCTCGAAGCGGGTCACGCCGAGGGTGGCGACAAACGCGAGGACCTGCCGGTCCAGAGCGCCGCGCTGCTCGTCGAAACCACCGAAGAACGGGCCATCGACCCGGCCTACGAGAACCTCCGTGTCGACGCGACGGAGACGCCACTCGAGGACCTCAAAGCGACCTACGAGACGGCCGTCCGAGGCCACGAGGACGCGATGGAGCGCTACGAGGAAGCCTACGAAGACGACGACCTGTAGACGCCTACAGGTACGTATCCCGGACCGTCTCGTCCAGCAACCCGTCGGGGTCGAGGACGATGTAGACGACGACGAACGGCTCCTCGGGGTCGATGACGAACACCGAAAACGGCGGGTCGACTGCCTCCGGTTGAGCGGCGCGGGCGATGAGCGGCTCCAGCGGCTTCAGACCATCACGGAACTCCGAGAAGAGGTCACGGCTGCCGGCCTGCTCGGCGAAGGTGTAGAGAACGCCGTTGGCCTCGTTGTCCGTGTTGTAGGTGACTCGAGAGTTCATCGCCTCGCCCTCGGCGCGGGCCGCCTCGAAACAGTTCTGTGCGGCCTCGAAGATGACCGCCTCGGTCCGGACGAACTCGACGGTCGTGGCCGTCTCGATACTCGCGGCGTCGACGACCGGCTCGTCGTCGTCCCAGGAGATGTCGGCGTCGATGCGATTGCCGACGACGGCGTCGTCGGGCAGCGCCTCGCGAGGAACGTACGTCGGGTCCGCCGACTCGGCGTCGAGCAACAGCCACTCGTCGTCGGTTCGTCCCGGCAGCAGGCGGAACGGCCCCTCGGTCCGCGGGGAGGTGCCGTCGGTCGTGGTCATAGCCGTCGTAGGTCGTCGCCGGGGATTAGTTCCACGAAAGCAGCGCGCGGAGTTGCGCCTTCGAGAACAGCGAGGTCGGTCGGTCCATGTGGACGCCGATTTCACCGGAAAACGCCTTCATCCCGGCTTTTTGGATTGGCTTCGGCATCGAGTACCCCGCCCGAATCAGTTTCCCGAGACGCTGTTCGCTGGCCAGCTCCTCGCGCCACGCCGTCTCGTAGTTCTCCAGCGTCGCCGGCTGTTCGGGGTCGATTTCGCGGGCGGCGATGTCGGCGGCGCGCATCCCGTAGATGATGCCGCCCCCGGTGAACGGTTTCGTCTGGGCGGCGGCGTCACCGACCAGGAAACTCCGCTTGCCGACCGTCCGCTCGGGCGGTCCGATTGGGATGGCGCCCGAACAGCGTTCGTCCAACTCGACGTCGTAGTCCTCGAGCAGTTCCTCGAAGCGTCCGGGGGCGTCGTCGCCCGGCGCGACGGCCAGCCCGTACTCGACACCGGCCTCGCCGCGGGGGATGCGCCACGCGAAAAACCGCGGCACGGTGAGGTGGACATCGACGTAGTCCTCGTCGTCGGGTTCGAAATCGAAGCCCAACACGCCGTGGAGCAGTTCCTCGGGGTCCGGCAGGCCGACTTCTTGGCGGACTCGCGAGCGAGGGCCGTCGGCGCCGGCGACGATGCGACACTCGAAGGATTCGACGCCGTCCGGTCCTTTCGCGGTCACTTCGACACGCCCCGGTTTCTCGTCGACGTCGGTGACAGTGTAGCCGTCCCGGACTTCGGCGCCTGCCTGCTCGGCGCATTCGGCGAGCGTCTTATCGAGGCCGACTCGGTCGATGGCGTTCGACACCGGTTCGTCCTTGTAGAAGGTGTGGGCCTCGCTGTCGGCGCCGCCGAGGTGGAACCGCGCCCCGTAGATGTCGTTTTGGAAGAGGTCATCGTGGGCGCTCGCGGCGCTCGACTCGCTTCGCTCGTCGTTTACCGCTCGCGATTCCGAGGACTCCCGTCGGTCGCCCTCGCCGGGGAGAAAGTCCCAAATGTCGAGACTGACGTGGCCCGAACAGGCCAGCGGTCGCCCGATTTCGCCGGATTCGAGCACCAACACGTCGCGGCCGGCCTCGGCGGCCGAGCGGGCGAACCGCGACCCCGCGGGGCCGGCACCGACGACGACGAAATCGTACATGTCTTCGAGAGGGGGTTCCGCGAGGAAATACTCTCCGGGACAGTGCTACTCGTCGTCGCCGACGACGCTCCCGACGCCCGGGAGGACGGTCGCTATCTTGGCGACCCACCCGAGTCGGAACAGTCCCACCTGCGAGAGGATTCCGAGGACGAACAACACGCCGAACAGCGGCACTTCGAAACCGACGAACGGCGTCGTCGCCAGCGGGTCGAAGAGAATCGGCTCCGGCGAGAACGAATCGCGGGCGGTCGTGAGATTCGCTACGGTCACCGCGCCGGAGGCCAGCGCCGCGCCGACGAAGGAGGTGATGAACACGAGCGCGAACTTCGTCAGCGTGAAGCCGAGGACTGCGCCGGCGATGCCGGCGACGGCGGCGACGAGATAGCGAATCAGGCCGCCCTCGGTGAACACCGGCGTGATGACGTACAAGCCGATGTAGGCGCCGACGACGAACGACGGGATGGCCGTCGCAAACGACAGCGCGACGTAGGATAGCGCCGCACCGAGGAGGCCGCCGACGATGACTGCCACCGCGAAGCCGACGAGTCCCTGCGCGCCGAAGGCACCGAGGACGGTGGGGGCGAGGACGTAGCCACCGCCGGCGCCGATGAGGAAGCCGAGCAACGAGACGGCGTACACCGAAAGCGCCGCGCCGAAGAACACCAACACGAGACCGACGAGCAACAGGCCGATGTCTACCAGTGCCATGCGGGCCGTTCAGAACGCAGGGGAATAAGCTTTGGAGCCGTTCGCCCCCGACCGCCGTCACAGCGCGCGGTCGATAGCCGCCGCCGTCGATTCGCCGACGCCCTCGACGTTCGCCAGTTCGGTTCGGGAGGCCGCTCGAATGCCGCCGACGCTTCCGAAGCGTCGGAGCAGTCGCTTCCGCAGTTCGGGGCCGACACCGGGCACCTCGTCCAGCGGCGTCGACACCTCGTCGCGGACGGTCTGGTGGTACTGCACCGCGAATCGGTGGGCCTCGTCGCGGACGCGCTGGAGTAAGTGGAGAGCGGGGTCGTCGTCGTCCCAGTCCTCGACGCCGCCGGCCGTCACCACGAGTTCCTCCTCCTTGGCGAGGGCGATGGCGGGAACGTCCCAGCCTGTCTCCGCGAGGGCGTCCCGTGCCGCGCCGAGTTGCCCATCGCCGCCGTCGATGAGGAGCAACTCGGGGTCCGGGCGGTCGTCGCGGCCCTCGACGGCCCGTTCGGCTCGCCACCGCACCAGTTCGCGCATGTTCGCGTAGTCGTCGTTGGTCTCTCCGAGTTTCTTCCGGCGGTAGTCGGCCTTCGCGGGAGAGCCATCGACGAACGTCACGTCGCTGCCGACGACGGCCTTCCCGTGGGCGTGGCTCACGTCGAACCCCTCGATTCGCTCGGGGCGGTCGATGCCGAGTCGGCGAGCGAGTGCGCTCGCGGCGTCGACTTCACCTGCCTTCCGGCGGGCGTTCTTCAGTGCCAACTCCACGAGCGTCGCCTCCCGGCCTGCTCCCGGAACCCGAACCGAGACGCCCTCCGCGTCCAGCCAGCGGTCGAGGTCCGAATCCCCGTGGCGTTCGGGCAACAACAGCACGTCGGGCAGCGGTCGGTCGGCGTAGAACTGCGGGACGAACGCCGACAGCACCGCCGCGATGCGGTCTTCGCCCTCCGGGGCGTCGACACGGTGGCGCGTTCGGTCGACTAGCTTGCCGTCCTCGCTGTGGAGTCGGGCGACGGTCGCCCGCTCGCCCTCGATTGCCACGCCGAGCACGTCGACGACGCGTTCCTCGCGGCTCACGACCGCGTCGCCGCCCCCCCCCCCCCTCGTGGAACGCCTCGACGGCGTCGAGTTTTGTCTCGGAGCGCCGCGGCCCCGCTCGAAGGCCTCGGCTTCGGCGGCGGCCTCCATCTCACGACGCAGGGGGTTCGGCGAGCACGCCCGTTTCGCCTTCGAGGAACCGGACGACGGATTCGGTGTCAGCGGC
>NZ_WPCC01000011.1 GCF_009741925.1 Natronomonas sp. CBA1123 | reverse complement strand
CCGACGACGACAGTCACCTGGTTCGCGGTAGACGCCGGCGCGTTCGAGTTCCGAGAGCAGGAGGTCCACGAGGACGCCGTCCGGCGTCGCGCGGTGATGTCGGTGACGACGATTGCGACCGTGTCGTCGGGTCGACGAGCGTCGCGAGTCGGAGCCGAGGGGGTCGGCGAGGGCCGCCTCCGCGGCCGGTCGGACCTCGACTGCCTCGCCCCCGGGTGGCTCTGCGACGGTCACGTCGCAGTCCGGAAGGTCGACCGACATGGTCCCATCGCCGAAGGGGAGTTCGAAGGAACTCATCCCTTGATGTTGCAGACCGGGTAGACACGGGCGACCTTGTCACCGATACCGAGTTCGTCGCTGACGCGAACCACCTCGTCTACGTCCTTGTACACGCCCGGTGCCTCCTCGGCAATCGTCGCGCCGCTCTGGGCCTTGACGTACACCTGCTGGTCGCGCAGGTCATCCTGTACGTCGCCACCCCAGAACTCGCTTTTCGCCTGCGTTCGGCTCATCAGCCGACCGGCGCCGTGGGCCGTCGAACCGAACGAGAGGCCCATCGACTCCGAACCGCCACAGAGGACGTACGACCCCGCGCCCATGCTCCCGGGGATGATGACCGGCTGGCCAACGTCTCGGTAGGCCTTCGGCACCTCGTTTCGGCCCGCCGGGAACGCCCGCGTCGCGCCCTTTCGGTGGACGAACAGCTCCCTGTCTTCCCCCTCGATTTCGTGGACCTCCTTCTTCGCGATGTTGTGGGAAACATCGTACAGCAGTTCCATGCCCAACTCCTCCCACGGCCGACCGAACACGTCGGCGAACACTTCCCGCGTCTGGTGGGTGATGAGCTGTCGGTTTACCCACGCGAAGTTGATGGCGGCACACATCGCGTCGTAGTAGTCCTCGGCGAGTTGCGACCCCGCCGGCGCCGCCGCGAGTTCCTTGTCGGGTAACTGCGACAGCAGGCCGCTGTGAGCCTGTTCGATGTCACGGAGGTAGTCGTTGCAGACCTGATGGCCCAGTCCCCGGGAGCCACAGTGGATGAGGACGACGATTTGGTCGGTTTCGAGGCCGTAGGCGTCGGCTATCTCTTCGTCGAAGATGTCGGTGACCCGCTGGACTTCGAGGAAGTGGTTGCCCGACCCCAGCGAACCGAGTTGGTTGCGGCCGCGGTCTTTGGCCTTCTTCGAGACCGCCGCGGCGTCGGCGTCGTGGCGGACTCCCTCGTCTTCGCAGTGTGCGAGGTCGTCGGCCGTGGCGTACCCCTGTTCGTGGGCCCAATCCATCCCGCGTTCGAGGACGGCTTCGACGGTGCCGGAATCGCCCTCGACGACGCCACCGCCACCGAGTCCGGACGGAACAGCGTCGAACAGCGCGTCGACGAGTTCCTCCTCGTGACCCTGAACGTCGTCGTAGGTGAGATTCGTTTTCACCATCCGGACGCCGCAGTTGATGTCGTAGCCGACTGCTCCGGGCGAGATACAGCCGTCTTCGGCGTCGATGGCCGCGACCCCGCCGACCGGGAAGCCGTACCCCTGATGGCCGTCGGGCATACAGAGGGCGTACTTCGTGACGCCGGGGAGATGCGTCGTGTTCCGCAGCTGTTCGAGCGTTTTGTCCTCCGAAATCTCTTCGAGGAGTTCCTCGCTGGCCAGCACCCGCGCTGGAACGCGCATGCCGCCCTCGGGTGGAATCTCCCAGACGTAGTCGCGGACCTTGTGCAGCGTCACGTCGCCCGCGTCGAACGTGGTCATACCCGGAGTTCGACGCGAGCGGTCCAATAAGTTACGACCGGTCGGCGTCTCGGGCGGCGCTCAGTCGTCGGCAGGTGCGGGGTCGTCGGCGCCTTCGATTTTCACGAGTTCCTCGACGGGCGGCAACTCGGCGTCGGCGTCGGTGATGATTTCGATGCGCTTCGAGAGCTTCTCCTGGGCGTACTCGATGAGCGGCGCGGGGTCGGCGCCGGTGTCGAACTCCGTCTGGACGGTGCCGGCGACGAGCGGCAGGAGGTCCGTGAGAATCCCCTGGACGATGTCGGGGTCGACGCCCTCCTCGGCGATGAGGTGCTGGACTTTGTGCATGCCGAACCCGACGTGGCGGCCCTCGTCGGAACGGATGCGCGTGATGCCCTCGATGAGGCCGTCGAGGTAGATGTCTTCGGTATCGGCCTCCTCGCCCCAGTCGTCGGGACCGGCGTCGCTGAAAGTGGCTTGGAGGCCGTAATAGCCGGTTTGAGCCAGCACGGACTCGACGACGAGGTGGTAGTGGCAGAACGCCTTCGCTCGGTTTTCGGGCGTGTCCTCTTCGAGCAGGCGGTGCATCGCCTCCTCGGTCCGGTCGAACAATTCGATGTACTCCTCGGGGAAGTATCGCTGGTCGGTGGGGGCGGTGACTTCCCACTCTTTAGCCTCGGCGACCGGATTGATGACGGTCCGCCAGTAGCGGTCGAAAAACTGGGTGTGTTTGGCTTCCTCATAAATCTGGGAGGAGACGAACATCTGGTCGTTGATGTCTTCCAGCGTGAGCATCAAGGGCGCGAGGTCCTCCGTGACCGCCTCCTCGCCGGCACCGAACTTCGCGACGGAGGCGCGGAACGCTTCGAACTGCTCGAAGTCGATGTCGGAGTCGATGAGGCGCTGTCGGTCCTGCTGTAACAGTTCCTCGGAGATGTCCTCGTAGGGGTCCCAGTGTCGATACACCGCGTTCCGGAAGTAGCCGCCGGCGAAGGAGTCTGGGTCGATGCGCATCTCACGACTGGTGTCCCGTATCTGGGTCATATGCCATGATAGATGCACACATACAAACCGATTCCCCCTGCATACGACGCCCGTTTAACAAGTGGGCACCGGCAGAACGTGTGCGGTCGACACCCCACAGCACAACTTACATACCCCACGGAAGGCTACGTTCCGACATGACCGAGGACGCCGAACACCGTCGACTCGTCATCGCTGGTTCCGGTATCGCAGGACTCACGGCGGCCATTTACGCCGCCCGCTCGAACAACGACCCGCTCGTGTTGGAGGGGCCAGAACCCGGCGGGCAACTGACGCTGACGACCGACGTGGCGAACTACCCCGGCTTCCCCGACGGCATCGGCGGCCCGGACCTCGTCAACAACATGAAAGAGCAGGCCGAGCAGTTCGGCGCCGAAATCGACCACGGCGTCATCGTCGACGTAGAACCCGGCCAACCGCACCGCATCGAGTTGCGCGACGGCACGGTCTACACCGCCGACGCCTTCATCGCCGCCTCCGGCGCCTCCGCTCGCACTCTCGGCGTCCCCGGCGAAGACGAGTTGATGGGTTACGGTGTCTCCACCTGTGCCACCTGCGACGGCGCGTTCTTCCGCGGCGAGGACATGCTCGTCGTCGGGGGCGGCGACGCCGCCTGTGAGGAGGCCGCCTTCCTCACGAAGTTCGCCGACACCGTCTACATCGCCCACCGCCGCGAGGAGTTCCGCGCGGAGGACTACTGGACCGACCGCATCCGCGAACTCGAAGAGGAGGGTGCCGTCGAGGTGATGACGAACACCGAACTCCTCGAAATCGAGGGGACCGCCGAGGAAGGCATCGAGAGCGTCCGCCTCGCACGCAACCCAGAGGGGTACCCGAAGGAGAAACTCGACGACCCCGACACCGAGCAGTTCGACCTCCCGGTCGGCGCCGTGTTCATGGCCATCGGCCACACCCCGAACACCGACTACCTCGAGGGTACCGGCGTCGAGATGGACGATACCGGCTACATCCAGACACTCGGCGGCTCCGGCGGCGGACAGACGAAGACGGACGTGTCCGGCATCTTCGGCGCCGGCGACGTTGTCGACTACCACTACCAGCAGGCCATCACCGCCGGTGGGATGGGCTGTAAGGCGGCCATCGACGCCGACGAGTACCTCGAAGAGTTAGAGCGCGCCGAGAAGACGGCCGACGCCGCAGCGGCGGACGACTGAACCGGACGCGCTGGCACCAGCGACGCATCCGACCGGAAGTCCCTTTTGTCGGCACGTGGAAGCGACAGTATGGCAGACGAAACCGTTACCCTACACATCGACGGCCCCGACGGCGACGACGAAGTGACCCTTCCCACCGAGATGCTGGATTTGATGCGCGAAAACGACGAGTCCAACGCCGAAATCGTCGGCGACCTCGCGCTGTTCTCCTGTGCCCAGCGCATCCACGCGACCGTCCACCACGCCGAGGGCGGTGACACGGAGGAGTACGAGGCCATCGAGGAACAGACGATGGACCTCTTCGAGGACCGCTTCGGTGCCTCCTACGCCGAGCTGACCGGCCACCAGCATTAGACGACTCGTTTTCAGCCCTGACGCGGATTACGGCACCGTCCAGTAGAGGACGACGCCATCATCCATTCGTTCTACCTCGTCGAGTTCCAACTCAGGGAAGTCGTCGACGAACCCCTCGCCGTCGGCCAGCGTCGGCGCCTCACGGCCGCCGATAACGAGGTTCCCGACGTACACCGAACACTCGTCGACGAGGCCGGCTTCGAACAGCGAGAAGATGAGTTCGCCGCCGCCTTCCACCATGAGTTGCTCGATGCCCTCGGCTTCGAGAGCGTCGAACGCTCGCGGAAGGTCGACTCGCTCCGCCCCCGCGACGACGAGGGTGGCGCCCGCGGCTTCGAGACGGTCACGTCGGTCGGTCGGCGCCGCCTCGCTCGTCAACACGTACGTCTCGCGGTCGCCATCGAGTACGGCAGCATCAGCCGGCGTTCGACACCGTGAGTCCGCGACGACGCGGGCGGGTGGGTCGGCCTCAGCACCGCGAACCGACCTGCGGTGGTCCTCGTCGTGGCGGACCAAGGAAGGGTCATCGGCCAACACGGTTCCAACGCCGACCATCACGGCATCGGCTTCCGCCCGCAGGCGGTCGACGCGTGCGAAATCGGCCTCGCCGCTGATGGCGATTTGCTCGCGCCGCCGAGAGGAGAGTTTGCCGTCGGCGCTGACCGCGGCGTTGACGAACACGTCCATACCACGTCTCCGATGGCCGACGACAAAAGGGCTGTAGTCCGACCCGGCGCCGACTTACCGTCGGAGCGCCGCGATGGGCCGCAACGGCAACGGGACGTAGTCGTGGTCGGGCGTGTACTGGGCGAACGCGAGGCTGTTGGACATCACCGAGACGCTGGAGGCAGCCATCGCCGCACCCGCCAGTGCCGGGTTCAGCAAGCCCAGCGAGGCGACCGGGATGAGCGCCGCGTTGTAGCCGAGCGCCCAGAACAGGTTCTGCCACACCTTCGAGATGGTGGCCTGCGAAACCCGGATTGCCTTCAGCACGTCGGCGGGGTCGGACCGCATGAGCGTCACGTCGGCGGCCTCCATCGCCACGTCGGTTCCCGACCCGATGGCGACGCCGATGTGGGCTGTCGTCAGCGCCGGCGCGTCGTTGACGCCGTCACCGACCATCATCGCCCGGATGCCGTCCGACTGGATGGCCTCAACTTCGTCGGCTTTCTCCTCGGGGAGAACGCCCGCGTGGACGTTCTCGGCGGGGATACCCACCTCCTCGGCGACGGCCCGAGCCGTCCGCTCGTTGTCGCCGGTAATCATGTACACGTCGTAGTCGCGCTCGGTCAGCGCCGCGACGGTTTCTTTTGCGGTCGGGCGAACGGTGTCGGCAGTGGCGACGACGCCGACGACCGACCCCCCAACAGCGACCAACATCGCCGTCTTGCCCTCGCGTTCGAGCCGTTCCATCGCCTCGTCTGCGGGGCCGGTGTCGATACCCGACGCCGTGAGTAGCGCCCGGTTGCCGACCAGCACCTCGCCGTACTCCGTGGTCGCTCGGACGCCCTTTCCGGGGACGTTCTCGAAGGACTCGACCGGCTGGAGGTCGATATCCCGCTCCTCGGCGCCGTCGACGATGGCCTCTCCGAGGGGGTGTTCCGACCCGGACTCGGCGCTCGCGGCGACTTCGAGGACGAACGACTCGTCGATTTCGGGCTCCAGAAGCGCGCCCCCGTCGGCGCGAGGAGCGTCGGCTCCCTCGATGGCAACGACATCGGTCAGGGACATCTCGCCCTCGGTGAGCGTGCCGGTCTTGTCGAAAACGACCGCATCGACTTCTCGAACCTGTTCGAGCACGTCACCGCCCTTGAACAGGACGCCGTTCTTCGCGGAGATGGTCGAGCCGACCATCGTCGCTGCGGGGGTCGCGAGCCCAAGGGCACAGGGACAGGCGATGAGCACCGCCGAAGCGAACACTATCATCGAGAACTCGAACAGCGGGACGCCGCCTACGACCGGGCCGCCACCCACCTGACCGAAGGGAAGCACCTCGACGATTCCGTACAGCTGTCCGGGGAACAGATACCACAGCGTCGCCCAGACGACGGCGTTAATCAACACCGCGGGGACGAAGTAGGCGCTGACGGTGTCCGCCACTCGCTGGATGTCGGGCTGTCGCGACTGGGCTTCCTTCACCCGGCGGACGATTTGCTGGATGGCGGTATCGGAGCCGACTTTCGTCGCCTCGACGATGAGGACGCCGTTCTCGTTGACCGTCGACCCGACGACCTCGTCGCCGGGGGGATTTTTCGACGGGGACGGACTCGCCGGTGAGCATCGACTCGTCGACGGCGGATTGCCCATCGCGGACGACGCCGTCGGTCGGAATCCGCTCGCCGGGCCGGACCTTCATCCGGTCGCCGACTTCGACCTCAGACAGCGGGACGGTGACTTCCTCTCCGTCGCGAATGACCGTCGCCTCCTCGGCTTCCATCTGCAACAACTCCTTGAGAGCGTCGGAGGCCTGGGCCTTCGAGCGTGCCTCGAGCCAGTTACCGACGGTGATGAACCACAGGATGAACGCTACGGCCTCGAAGTACAGCCCCGCGGGGAGGCTGAAGACGAGGACGGCCGTGCTGAACAGATAGCCCGCGCTGGTACCGACGGCGACAAGCGTATCCATGTTCGCGGTGCGATTGCGGGTGGCTTTGTAGGCGCCGACGAGGAACTCCCGGCCCAGCGTCGCCATCAGCGCCGTCGCGATGGCGAACTCGATAATCCCGAAATCGACGCCGAACAGCGACTCCGGCCGCGGAAGCGGCGTCACCATCGTCGCCATCAGATAGATGAACGGCGCGGTGAGGACGCCGCCGCCGATGACGAGGCGGCGCTGTTTCCGGAGTTCTCGTTCGGCGGGCGACTCACCGGCGTCCTCCGTCGAGTCGTCGCCGTCGGTCTCTCGAACCGGTTCGTAGCCCGAGTCCTCGATGGCCTCGTAAGCGGTGTCCAGCGAGAACGTTTCGGGGTTGTACTCGACGGTGGCCTCGTCGGTGGCGTAGTTCACGTCAGCGCGGACGACGCCCGGGAGGCTATCGAGTGCGTCCTCGACGGTTTCCGAGCAGTTCGTACAGTGCATGCCGACGATTTCGATGGTTCGGCGTTCGAGAGTGGGGTCGTAGCCAGCCGACTCGATGGCCTCGTAGATAGCCGACAGCGACACTTCCCCGGGGTCGTACTCGACGGTCGCATCGTCGGTCGCGTAGTTCGCCGACGCTTCCGAGACGCCGTCGAGTGCCTCGACCGCGTCGGCGATTGTCTCCGAACACGTCGCACAGTGCATCCCGCCAACGCCGATGCGCTCACGTCTGGTCATGGATGTCCCTACGTGCCCCTCGTTGATGCGGTTTGTCCCTCGGATACTGGCCACTACAACACCCGAAACTTTCGAAACCAAACACAGATACCGAACCAAATTGCGTTTTCAAAAGGGAAAACGGCAATAGCGCCAGTGCCGTACGACTGGATATGGGAACGACACTGAGCGTCGAAGACATGGCGTGTGACGGCTGTGAAGCGAACGTCGAGGAAGCGATTCGTGGCGTCGCGGGCGTCACCGGCGTCGAGGCCGACCACGAGTCCGGGACCGTCGTCGTCGAGGGTGACGCCGACGCCGAAGCCCTGGTCGCGGCCGTCGACGATGCCGGCTACGAGGCGTCGGCCTAGGCCCCTTCTTTCAGTTCCTCGTAGCGCTCGACGAACCGCGCTTCACAGGAGCCACAGCAGAACTCGTAGCGTTCGCCGTCGAGCGTCGCGGTGACGCCCTCGCTGGTGACGGTGTTGCCGCACTCGGCACACTCCAACCCGAGCGTCGCCTCGCCCAACGCAGGATGCCAGTCGGCGGCCACGAGCGGCGACACCGACACAGATTCGATTGCGCCGGTGTCGAACGCCGCTCCGAGATGTCGCTCCACGTCGCCGTCGGGTACCGACGCGACGACGAACAGTCGGCTATCGGCGGTCGCGAAGACGTGTTCGACGCCGTCGACGGAGCCGAGCGCCTCCCGGACCGCCGTGGTTTCGCCGGGCGTCACATCGAGCGTTACGGCGACGCGAACGCCATCGCTGAGTCGGGAACGGTCGATATCGACGGTGAAGCGCTCGACGACGCCCAACTCTCGGAGGCGGTCGATGCGGTCGCTCACGGCCGGCGCCGACAGCCCCACCTCCTCGGCCAAATCGCTGTACGGTCGTCTCCCGTCGTCGAGCAACAGCCGAAGCAACTGCCTGTCGGTTTCGTCGAGGTCGCGCATACCGGCGATTTGGTGCCGGGCCACAAACGGCTTGCGCCGCCGTCAGTCGACGCCTTCGGCATAGCGGAAATCCGCTTCGCGCGCCTCGGGAAACGTCCCGTCGAAGCGTATCTGCCACCCGTGGAGGACCGTCGGGTCCCGGAGCGCGTTGGTGAGCGTGGTCCGAACGTCGAGTACGTCGACGCCGTAGAAATCGGCCGGCACGCCCTGGAAGTACTGGAGCGCCGTCCGGAACAGCGACCGCATCCCGTCGTCGTCCTCGAAGTCGAAGTGCTTGTAGGCGCCGGCGGCGACTTGCACCATCCCGTGGAGGAACTTGCTCTCAGTGGTGCCGCGGCCGTAGTTGTACCACTCCGCTTCGAAACAGTCGTGTGACTCGTGGAACGCCGTCGAGTTGTACAGGCGGACGCCGTGTTCGGTCGCCCGTCGGAGCGTGGCGTGTTCCCACTGCCCGTCGGAGCGCCAGCCCGTCGGGTTGCCGGCCGGCGGGTCGACGCTCGAATCACGGGTGTGGTCGTCCATCGTCGGAACCTACAGGTCCTTCGCGATGCCCCGGAGGCCGTTCATTCGCTGGCGTTTGCTCCGGAGGTCGTCGGGCGACATGACCCTCGACAGTGGACTCTCGCGGACGTGTTCTTCGACGGTTTCGACGGCGTGTTGGTCGATTTCGACGCTCGTGAGGTACTCCGCGAGGCGCTGGAGTTCCGCCTCCGAGGCGCGTTTGCCGCCGTCGGCGCCGGTTATCGACCACGCCAGTTCCCGGGCGTCGGTCTTCTCGTCGTAGAGGTACGCGCCGCCGCCGAGCGCCAGCGTCTTCGTCGTCACCCACGGAACGACATCGCGGTTGCCGTAGCCGAGGTCGTCGACGAGCATCGTTACCGCGCGGTCCGACAGCGCGAACTGCCGGCGGCCGGACTGGCCGACGGAGACGTCGAGTTTCAGTTCGCCGTCTTCCTCGACGAGGTGTGGAGCGATGGCCATACCGAACGTTTCGGCTCCGGGTACTTCGGTCGCGCGGTTCGACCGAAAGACGCAACGCTTTACCCGACGCCTCTCCCACGAACGGTTGCGTGCGAGGGTAGCCAAGCCCGGAAACGGCGGCGGACTCAAGATCCGCTCCTGTAGAGGTCCGAGGGTTCAAATCCCTTCCCTCGCATGGCGAGGCGTCACGCGCCTCGAAAGCGTTTCGCGGCCCCGTGCCGCGAGACGCAACATGCGGAAGACCGCTCTTGGAGCGGCCTTCCCTCGCAAGATTCCTCACGAAACCGCACGAGTAGCCGCGGCTACAGGTCCTCGGAGAGTTCGTCGAACCGGCTCTGTGCGGCTTCGTATCGTCGTTCGGTTTCGGCTTCGTCGTAGGTCCACTCGCCGTCGACTTCCCGAAGGACGGCGTTTGCGTGCCGCCCCTCTTCGGGCAGCTCGGTCGTCTCGACGAGTCGGCCCTCCTGTTGGCCGCCCTCCTCGACGAAAATCAGTGCGTACTCCTCGCCGACTTGGTCGACGACGGCAGTGTCCCCAGCGTCGGCGGCGACTGCCGACCCGGAAAGGAGCGTCATCGAAAGCAGTGCGACTAGCACGAGCGCAGGTATCGAGCGCATCGCGGCAAGGTGGCCGCGTTTTCCTACATAAACTCGGGGTCAGTCCTCGGCCGCTTCGACGCCGACGATTTCGCCGACAGAGGCCCACCCGTCGTCTGTCTCGCGGCCGGCGACGAGAGGGTCGTCTTCGCCGTCGGTGACTAGTCGGTAAGTCGTTCCCTCGCTGTCGACGCCCTCGGCCTGAAACGCCTCCTGGAAGAACTCCGCCGAGCGCATCTCCAAGACGATTGTCGAGTCGTCTTCGAACGTCAGTCGAACGTCACGGGGCGTGATGTTGTGGATGCGCTTTGCGAGAGTGTTCATACCCGATACAGCGAATCGGGTCGGCAAATCGGTGGCGCTTTCCGCGCCGCTTTCGGAGTCCCGGTATGAGCGAGCGTGCGGACTGTGCCCTGCGGGCGGCCGAGGCGGGCGCGGCGGTGGCCTCGGGGTCGTTCCGGGACGGCATCGCCGTCGAGACGAAGGGACAGAAGACGGACGTGGTGACACAAGCCGACCACGACGCCCAGGCGCAGGTCGTCTCGACGATTCGGGACCGCTACGCCGACGACCCCATCGTCGGCGAAGAGGACGAAGAACTCGGCGCCGTCCCCGACGCGGGCCCGGCGTGGGTCGTCGACCCCATCGACGGGACGAACAACTTCGTTCGGGGAATACGGACGTGGACGACGAGTGTCGCGGCGACGGTCGACGGCGAACCACAAGCCGGAGCGACCGTCTGTCCCGTGCTGGAGGACACATACCTCCTCGATTCGGGGACGGCGTATCAGAACGGCGAGGAGTTGTCGGTCAGCGACCGAACCGACCCCGAGGAGTTCGTCGTCGTCCCGACCGTCTGGTGGGAGTTCGACCGCCGCGAGGAGTACGCCGCAGCCTGTGCGGGTATCGTCGAGCGATTCGGCGACATGCGCCGGTTCGGTTCGGCTCAACTCGAACTCGCGCTGTGTGCGGCCGGTGCCGTCGACGGCGTGATTACGAACGTCCACGTGATGCCGTGGGATAGCCTCGTCGGCGTCGGCTTGGTCGAGGCCGCAGGCGGCGTCGTTACCGACATCGACGGCGAACCCTGGCGCCACGACAGCCGCGGACTGGTCGCCTCCAACGGCCAAGCCCACGACGCGGTGCTGGCGGCCGCCCGGGAAGCCGAAGACGTTCGATAACCCCGCCCGTGTGCGGCCCTCGCCAGCGACCGGAAGGGTGAAAACACCACAAGCCGGGGATTCGGACATGGAGTTGTCCGACGGACTCGACCTCGAACGTGCGTGGCTGGCGACGTTCCTCGGTGGCATCGTCGCGTTGGTCGTCGGCTCGCTGGCGTTCCCGCGACGCGTCTACGACGGGTTCCTGTGGCGATACTTCTGGGGGCCAGTCGACGCGGACGCCCACGGCGCGACGTGTGCCGTTCGCAACGGCGGCGTGACCGAACGGCTCTACGGACAGACCGCCTGTGCCGGCGCCGACGGTATCGTGGCCACACCCGGCTACACGGTCGTCTCGACGGTGAGTTACGCCATCGTCCTCGTGTTCATGCTCGTCGGGGTGTTGCTGTTGCTTCGCCGACTCGACGTGCGAATGTCCAAGCGGTTCTACTTCGCGCTGTTCCCGTTCATGCTGTTCGGCGGCGCCCTCCGGGTCGTCGAGGACGTCAACGCCACGTTCGTCCGAGAAGGCGCGGAGATGCTCATTCCCTTCCCCACTGTCGGTCTCATCATCAGCCCGTTCATCTACTTCACGATGTTCGCCATCACGCTCGCCGCCCTCGTCGGCACCATCTCGCTGTCGAAGCGTGGCGTCATCGACGAGTTCGAACCCGCACTCGGGGGCGTCGGCGCAGTCGCACTCGCGGCCACCCTCACCGTCCTCCTGTACGTCTCTGCGACCTCCGACCTCGTCGGCTTCTACCCCGCCGTCGCCGTCATCGTTCTCGTCGGCGCGACGCTCATCGCGGCGGCGTTTTGGGTGCTCTCAGAGCGATACGCGCCGCAAATCAACGCCGGTACCGGAGCGATGGGAATCCTCGTCGTCTGGGGCCACTCCGTCGACGGCCTCGCCAACGTGTTGAGCCTCGATTGGCACGACGAACTCGGTCTCCCCGTCGAGTACGGCTCGAAACACGTCGTCAACGCCGCCGTCGACCGCTACACCGGCATTATCCAACCGGAGTGGCTCACCGACGCCATCGGCACGGTCTGGCCGTTCCTCCTCATCAAGGTCGCCGCCGCGGTGGCCGTCGTCTGGGTGTTCGACCGGGAAATCTTCGAGGAAAGTCCCCGGTACGCCTACCTGCTGCTTATCGCTATCCTCGCGGTCGGTCTCGGCCCTGGAACTCGGGATATGCTTCGGGCGACGCTGGGCATCTGAGCAGGTACTCTCAGGAGGAGTATTATCAATTCACTACCCCGAGTAAGCGACCCGTTACTGTTGGCGAGAACGATAGACTAACGACTGGGTTTTTCACCCCCAACGGTGACCTTCCGACCACCTCTCAGGGGGAGGGGAGACCCATGCAACGAAGAACATTCATCGGTACGACCATCGGTATCGCCGGACTCGGGGTTCTCGGGTCAAACACGGCGATGGGCAACAGCAACGGACTGGTAAACGCAGTAGAGACGGGCGATGGTGGTATCGTCGCAACTGACGACGACTTCGTCATCTCCGGGCAAGAAATCACAGTCGACTCGGGGAGTCCACCCTACGTCATCCACAACGACGGTTACTCGGGTGAAGTCACGGACAACCACATCGAAATCGAAGCGGTTCCGGAAAGTCCGACGTTCGGAATCCGTGTCGATGGGGGTGACGTGGACGTCACCGCAAACACCGTCGACGGCGACGACGCACTCGCACATCAGTTCCTCTCTATCGGCTACGCCGATGGGGCCACCGGTGCGGTGGAATCGAACACGCTGAATGGTGGACACAGGGTCGCTATCCTAGCAACCGGTGGTGACACGGATGTCGACATTTCGGATAACGAAATCACGGGACTAGGGCCGAAATCGGACGGGTGGGCCGAAAACGGAATCCAAATCGGTGGTGGTGCGACCGCGAGAATCCGTGGCAACACCGTCGCAGACCACTGGTGGGATTTGGACGACTTCCAGTCGTCGGGAATCATCCTCTACCAGCCAGGGGATAGCGTGAACATCCAGCGAAACAGCGTCACCGACAACGATGCCGGCATCGCCCTGTGGGGTGGGAACCGACACAACGTCCTCCACAACACCATCGAAGTCACCGAGGAGGACCCCGGAGACGACGACGCCTTCCATGCGGGAGTGTTCGCACTCGAAACGACCAACAGCGGCGTCCGGCAAAACACGATTACGGCAGTGGATGGCGATATGGGCATCGTCCTCTACCCGTCCGCCGAGAACACCAAACTCATCAGAAACGCCATCTCGGGATGGGCCGAACCGATTGTCGACAAAGGCGAGGAGACGAAACTCCCGAAGCCGTTCGACCCCAACACGTCATAAGAACGTTTTCGCACCTCACGGCTCGCTTCGCTCGCCGTTCGAGTTCTGAGGTGCTCACTCCGCTCGCACCTCGCTATGCGCGAGACCGGATTTGAACCGGATGAAACCTCGCTTCGCTCGGTTTCCAGGGTTCGAATCGACCCTGCTCTTCGCTCACTGCGTTCGCTCATGCGCGGGACCGGATTTGAACCGGCGGACCCCTACGGGACAGCGTCCTAAGCGCTGCGCCTTTGGCCTAGCTCGGCAACCCGCGCGCACGCTTCCGTACCGCCGTCGCCCAAAAATACCTGTCGCTACCGCCCGACGCGGTCTCGGATGCTCGCAACCATCCCCTCGAAGTTGCCCATCTCCTCGATACCGCCGATTTCGTCGCCGACGGCGATTTCGCCCGGCTCGTCGACCCGCGCACAGATGCCGCCTCGACCTTCACCGAGTGCGCGCATCAGCCCGTCTTCGTCGTTCAACTGTTCGATGTACCGACACGGCGGTCGAGGCCTCGTTCCCTCGAAAGTCGCCTCCCCGAGTCGGAAGCGGGTGTTCAGGAGGTCGTGGACATCGCCGCCACGGACGACGAGATTGCGGCGGTGTTGGCCCTCCGAGAGGTCGATACCCGTCGTCCGTTCGATTTCCTCGAGCGCCTCCGCCTGTACGAAGGTCACTTCACAAACGTCGAACGGCGAGTAGTGGCCCCGGCCGGTGCAGTAGCGGTCGCCGTCCAATCCTCCCGCAACAGCGTCGATGCGCTGTCGGGACTGCATCGGCTCGCCGCCGGCCTCCGTGACGTAGATGTCCTCCAGACGCATGCCTCCGTTTGGGGCGCCGACTGTTTATATGCCTGCGTGCCGGAACGGTTCACATGTACCGGGCGCGGGACCACGTCGAAAACGAGGAGTGGCTGGCCGCCATCGACGACGCCGCCGAACGGCTGGAGCTCGGCGCGGCGGCCCGCTCGCGTGCGACGGACCTCTTTCTGTCGACGGTGCCGGAGGCTGACCGCTCGAAGCGGGCGACCGTCGCGGCGAGTCTGTACGCGGGCGCGCTCATCGCAGGTGAGCGTCGCTCCCAATCGGATGTGGCCGACGCCGCCGGCGTCTCGCGGTTGACCGTCCAGAAACGCTGGAAGGAGTTGATGGCCGAGGCAGGACTGGAACCGCCGAAGTGGTAGGTGTTACTCTCTTTCGGCTGGGCGCCCGTCGGACTCCGGCGTGAGATTGCCGTGTTCGTCTATTTCTCCGGAGACGATTCGCGTCGAGGAGATGACCGCTCCGTCCTCGGCGTAGACGTGGTCGACGACTTCGATGTCGAGTTCATCGAGCCCCTTCTCGCGTCGGACCTCGTTGACGGCGTGGCCGCCGTCTTCGGTCTCCGGGGAGACGATGAGCACGTCGAAGCCGGGTTCGGTCGCGACGCCGGTCGGCTCTTCGAGCGTCCGGATGTCGAACTCGCGGTCGTACTCCTCGGCGAAGTTCGATAGTTCGGCTTCGAGGTCCGCCCGACGTTCCTCGAAGGAGCGGACGTAGCGGTCGACGCTCCGCGTCCGCGGTGCGAGCTCGTCGCTGGTGAGGCCGACGGTCACGTCACCGAGTTCGAACGCCCGCTCGAACAGCGCCCGGTGGCCGTCGTGAATCGGGTCGAATGTCCCACCCAAAACGACGTTCATGGCGACGGCAACGCGGGGGCCGGGTTTAGTGGCTTCGATGCGAAAACGGGTCGGTCAGTCGTCGGTGTCGTCGGACTCGTCGCTGCCGTCTTCGACGGTGATGTCGACGGGGTCGACGCTCTCCCGGTTGCCGATGCCGAGGTGTGAATCGAGGTTGAACACGGTGTTCAACTCGTCCTGGAGGTCATCGACGATGGTGCCGACGAGGTCACTCGGCGCCATCGCCGTGTACTCGTAGGGGTTGTTGCCCGCGCCGCTGGACTCCCGCTTGCTCCGGTCGAGTTTCTCCTCCTCGTGGAGTGCGGCGAGTGCTTCCCGGACGGTGCTCGGGTACAGACCGGTCCCCTCGGCCACCTCCTCGCTCGTACTGCCGGGGTTCTGTCGGAGATACACGTAGATTCGAGCCCGGGTTTCGGTGTCGAGTACCCACGCCAGCAGGTCGACGATGCCCTCGTCGAACTGTTCGGCGGCCCGCTCGGCCTCCTGTTCGAGTTTCTCGCGAACGCCGTCTTCGGTCTCCCCCATCTCGGATGCCCCCTCTTCGGAACTGTCGTCAGTAGACATGCGTCGTAATCAATCGGACACAAGGAATACCCGTATATAAATCCAGTGCCGAACGTCACTCGAGAAGCAGGTCCTCACACACCGCATCGAGACCCTCGCTTTCGTGGAGTCGTCGCTGGCGCTCGGCGCCGCTTTCGGCGTCGTACATCTCGCGGATACCATCAACTCCGAGTCGACTGCACTCGCGGTCGACCAGTTCGCCGAGCGGGATGGCCTCCGAGAAGTCCTTCGAGAGCAGTTCGGTGTCGTGGCCGTAGCGCAAAGCCCGCCACTTGTTCTCGTCGAGCGGTTCCCGGCGGTGTTGATAGCCGTTCTCGCCATCCTCGTAGCGAGCAGCGAGGTCCTCGACGAGCGCTTTCGTGTACTCGACGAACGCCAACACCCACTCGTGGTCGGCCTGTCCGTCCGGCGTCCGTACCTCGACAGTGCCGTGTTCGGAGTGTGGGCGCACGTCGTACCACAACTCGCCACGGTCGTTTATGGACCCGTTTTCGACCATCATCCGCTCGAAGGACTGGAACGCCTCGAAGTCCTCGAACGTGGTCGGCATGCCGGTGTTGGGGAGCCCCTCGAAAATCTTCGCACGGGCGGAGGACAACCCGGTGTCGAACCCGTTCCAGAACGGCGAGTTCGCCGAAAGTGCGAGCATAATCGGGAGATACCAGCGCATCTCGTTTGCGACCCAGACGGCCTTGTCGGCGTCGTCGACGCCGACGTGAACGTGCAGTCCGGCCGTCGTGTTCCGGTGCTGTGGGTATTGAATCCGGTCGAGTTGTGCGCGATACCGTGGCTTCTCTGCGTGTTCGAGTTCGCGCCACTTCGCCGCCGGGTGAAGGCCGGCCGCCGCGATGCCGAACCCCTCGGCCTCGGCGTGGTCGACTAACGCCTCCCGAACGTCGGCGAGGGCATCACGGGCGGCCGACAGCGACCCGATGGTCGGCGTCTGGGTTTCGATAACGCACTTGAACAGTTCGTGGTCGAGTCGCCCGTCCAGTATCTCCGGTGGGTCGGACTCGTAGACGAGTTCGTCCGTGCCGGCGGTGGGGCGCCCGGTCTCGTCGACGACGAAGAACTCCTCTTCGATGCCGAGCGTTCCCATCCGGTCGAAGGCATCCCGCGAGCCCAGTTCCATCGAGCGCACCTTGGCCGGGGCGGATTAAATACCATTTGACCTGCTGTGACCGGACCGCACAGCCGTCCCCGGCCCAGTCGCCGAATCGACGGACCTATCGCGTCCAAATCGTCCGATTCACGAGCGAGAACACCACCTCGCCGTCGACGGTCGCCTCCCGGTTGGTCGTGACGATGCCGCGTTGTTCGTTGCGCTTCGAGTGCCGTTTGTCCGCGATTTCGAGCGTGACGTGCAGGGTGTCCCCGGGCCGAAGCGGCGCCGGCAGCCGCATCTCCTCGATGTGGCCGGCGGCGACGAGGTCCGAATCGCCATAGAAGTGCTCGACGACCGGGCGCTGGGTCAGCGCGAAGGTGTGGATACCGCTGGCGATGATGTCGCCGAAGGGCGAGTCGGCGGCGGCCGCCTCGTCGGTGTGGATGCCGAGCGGGTCGTACTCCTCTGCGAAGGCGACGATTTCCTCGCGACTCACCGACCGCGTCCCGCAGTCGATGGTTTCGCCGACGGTCAATCCCTCGAAGGTTCGATGGCTCATTATCGAACGAAGAATCAGCGAGCGCATAGTGGTTGCGCCCTGCGATAGCCGGTCGTCAATCCGGCCGGGCGACGACCGCGAGGTGGTCGTCGTGGAACGGCTCCAGCGACCGCGTTTCGAGTACCTCGTAGCCCTCACGGAGTGTCGTCAGCACCTCCTCGAACACCGCATCGGGGTCCCGAGCCACGTCCTCGCTTCGGGCTTTCACGGCCAACAGGAGTCGGCCGTCATCGTCGAGGAACCGTCGGTTCGCGAGCGCCACCTTCGCCTGGCCGCGCGTGGCCACGTCCTGAATCAGGACGTCCACCGGTTCGACGACGTGGGCGTACGTCTCCGGCTTGCGGGCGTCTTTCAACAGCGGGAAGAGGTTGCGCCGCGGTTCGGCGGCCTCGAGGAGGTCCCGTGCCGGCCGCGCCGCGAACTCGACGGCGTACGTCGGCCCCGCGAAGTCGGCGACGTGGCTGACGGTCGTCCCCGCCGCCGCGCCGAGATACAGCACCGTCTCGCCACCGGAGAGCCCGGTGTCCATCCCCTTCTCCAACATCGCCCCGAGTTTCGAGCGACGAACGTCCCACTTCCGCCAGCCGTCGGCGGTCGGTTCACCGTACACCGCCTCCCCCTCAGTCGCCAGCGATTCGCGACCGTCGAAGGCCCGGCGCTCGACACCCACCGGTAGGTCACTCATCGACATCACGCGCCTGGATGCGCTCGATGCGTTCGGCGAGTTCGGCGTCGAGTTCCGGCTTCCGCTCCCCCGAGTAGTGGTCGACACGGGCGGCGATGGCGAGTTTCCCAGCCAGTGCACGCGCCGCCGACCCACGGTTGTCGGGGTGGGTTCCCTGAACTGCCTCGTGGACGAAGATGACGCCGTGTTTCGGCGACGGCGCTCGCCCACGGAGGTGAGCGAACAGTGCCTCCTCGGCACCTAGCACCTGAACCGTCCCAGCGGGCTTGCGGGCGAGTTGCTTCAGTCCGCCGGCGAGTGCGATGAGTCGGGCCGCCAACACGGGCCCGGCCAGCGCCGAGAGGTTCGGCGCCACTTCAGGGGCGGTTCGTTCGACGTGGCTTCGGAGGTCTGCTGCCTCGTCGTCGAGGTCACGAACCCGCTCTGCCAGCGAGACGAGCGGGTCCTCCTCGTCCGACTCGGCTAATTCCCGGGCGTATTCGACGCCCGTCTCCGCATCCTCGTGTCTGCTTCCGGCCCACTCGGCGACGCGCTCGGCCAGTTCGTTGGCGACGCGCTCGCAGTCGTCCATCGCCCGAATACCATGCATCAACTGTTTGTCGTCCGACCGCTCTGCCTCCTGTACCGCCTCCCGCGTCGCACGCATCGTCGCATCGTGTAATATTTTGTAGTACTCGTCTTCGTCGGCAGCGAACCCCGACTCGACTGCGCGTTCCGGCCACGCTGCCGGTGACTCGGCACTGCCCGTCCGAATCGACTCGGTGACCGAGTCGGCGTCCTCGCGGTCGACGTCCTCGAACCACCCCCCGGACGAGGGGTCGGCTTCGTTCATGCTACCCCGTTTCGGAGTCGGTCACATAGATGTCCCGGTGTCACTCGTTCGTCGGCGTCGAGGCCTGAGAAACTCATCTAGCGGCCCCCTACTGTTCTCCGTAGCGGCCACCCAGCTATCGCTGTAATCTCTTGATGCAATGGCTTTTCTGCGTGTCGTCCCTCGACCATCTATGACGATTGCTACTGGCGATTCTGTGACGCTGGAATACACGGGCCGACTGGACGACGACACGGTCTTCGACACTTCACGAGAGGCCGTCGCTGAGGAGGCGGGACTGGCCGAGGCTCAACCGGACCGAGAGTATGCACCCCTTACGGTTGATGTCGGTGCCGAGCAGGTCATCGAAGGTATGGAGGAGGGGCTCATCGGGCTAGAAGCCGGCGAGACGACGACGCTGACCATTCCTCCGGAGAAAGCCTACGGCGAACCGAGCGAGGAGAACGTCCAGGAGTTCGAAACTGCCGAACTTCGAGAGATGCTCGGCGGCCAGCTGCCCGAGGAAGGCGACTACCTCGAAGCACAGAACGGCCAACCCGGTGAAGTCATCCACGCCGGCGAGGATGTCGTTCGGGTGGATTTCAACCCCAGACTCGCCGGTGAAACGCTCACCTTCGAGATAGAGATTATCGACGTCAACTAACCCCTCCGCTGGAGGGCTCCCGTTGGCTGCTCTTCCTCCGTATCGAGCCTGGCTGCGACTGGCTCAATCACACGGACTGCAAGCCCGGAAACGTCCGTTGGGGGTGACTCCAACTCGTCGCTCAGTTCAAAACCATCGTGAGTGCCTACTCGAGACCACCGTCGACGCGAAGCCATCAAACGTTCCGAACGACGTAAATCGCCGCCCCCGGAACCGCGAGCAGCGCGAAAATCGTCGCCAGTTCCAGCCGGTGTCCGAAGGCGAGATACGTCTCACCGAGTTTGCCCGCTTCCGCGCCGTAGACGAACAGCGTTCCACTCACGCCACCCATCCCGACGCCTCGCTTGCCGCCGACGGCGCGGGCGAGGCGCTGGTATCGGGACACGCCGAACCACGGTAGTCGCTCCACAACGCCACGGTACGGCAGTCGCTTGGCGAGTCGGCCGGCGAACGGTACGGAGGCGACCGCCGGAAGCGCCGGCAGACCGATGCCGAGCGAGAGACCACCGATAGCGAGCCCCTTCAACACGGTTCGCTTGAGTTTGCGGAGTATCACGCGAACGAGCAATCGACCGAGGGCGACCCCGAGAATCAGCAACCCGGTTTCGAGTATCGACACCTGGAGGCCGGCGACCCCGAACCGCCACGCGAGCGTCTCGGTGAACAGTCCAGCCGCCAACACGAACAGGCCGGTGGAGACGAGGTACTTCCCGCTCGTGCCCTTCCGTTTGTCCCGACGAAGTCTATCGACGACCAACGACGACCGACCTCCGTGTACGCATTTGGCGAGGAAACTCGATGAGTGAATAAAAACAAAGTGGCCGAATGGCGGATGACAGCGGCGCGAGGACAGTGGGGGCCCCTCACGCACCGCGCTGTCGCCCTCAGCAGACCGGCTTGGGGTTGACGCCCATCGATTCCAGTCGCTTGGTGTACTCCTCGTAGGCAGTCTGAATCGCCCCCGAGGCAGCCTCCTCGGCACGGTCCCAGCAGTCCTCGTCGTCGCCACAGTGGGCTTCGAGGAGGGAGATTGCGCGTTCGAGTTGGGCGTCGAGGTCGTCGCCCATCCCGCGGAACAGACTCGCCGTCTGGGGGTCGGCCTTGCCGACGAAGAAGCCGGTCATCTGCTCTTTGGACTTCTCGGCCGCCAGCGTCCGGCCGACGAACCCGCCGAGTCGTTCGATGTCGTCATCGAGGCCGCGAAGGTACGACTGGATGGCCGGCACCTCGCCGGGGTCGTGGGCGTCGAGTTCGCCGACGACGGTGTTGTAGTGCTCGCGCTCTTCGTCCGCCGTCTCGGCGAAGGCGTCGGCCACGTCGTCGTCAGTTGTGGTCTCGGCCCACGTCTCGTAGGTCTCGGCGGCGTGGTGTTCGGCCGTCGCGGCGGCCCGAAGCACCTCCTCGACATCCATCTCGCCCATGGTGTCGGCGTACAGCGACTTCGAGGAGCCGAGCCGCGAGAGCGCGGTGTTGTTTGCCTTCCGAACGGACTCGACGAACTCCGAATCTGTCATGTGCCGTGGTAGGTCGGGTGCGCGCTTGTAACCAGCGGTCCGAAGCAGGGTCGATACCGACGGCGGCGGCGCTATCGGCCGTGAAAATGTGAGAACTGGTGCCGGCTCAGTTGCCGGTCTCGATTTCGGCGCCGACGAGGTTGCCCCACTCCGTCCACGAACCGTCGTAGTTGGAGGTGTCCTCGTAGCCCAGCAGTTCGTGCAGCGCGAACCACGCGACCGACGAGCGTTCGGCGATACGGCAGTAGGCGATGGTCGTCTCGTCGCCGTCGATGCCGTACTCGGCGTAGAGCTCTTCGAGTTCGTCGCGGGTCTTGAACGTGCCGTCGTCGTTGGTCACGTCGGCCCACGAGATGTTCTCCGCGCCGGGGACGTGGCCGCCACGCTGGGCGGTCTCCTGCAGTCCCGGCGGGGCGAGGATTTCACCGGAGTACTCCTCGGGGGAGCGAACGTCGACGAGCGGGAGGCCCTTGTCGATGGCCTTCTCGACGTCCTCGCGGTAGGCGCGGATGGACTCCTTGGGGCCGCTGGCGGTGTACTCGGTCGAGGGGTACTCCGGCACCTCGTCGGTGAGCGGGTAGTCGTTTTCGACCCAGTAGTCGCGGCCGCCGTCCATCAGGCGCACGTCGTCGTGGCCGTAGTACTTGAACTCCCAGTAGGTGTAGGCGGCGAACCAGTTGGCGTTGTCGCCGTAGAGGACGACGGTGGTGTCCTCGGTGATGCCGAGTCGCTCCATCAGTGCCTCGAAGTCCTCCTTCGAGAGCAGGTCCCGCTGGACCTGGTCGCGGAGGTCCCGCTCCCAGTCGAGGCCGATGGCGCCGGGAACGTGGCCCTCCTCGTCGTACACCTCCGTGTCGACGTCGACTTCGAGGATGCGATAGTCGGGGTCGTCGCTCTGGAAGGCGTCGAGGTGGTCCTCCACCCAGTCCGCCGAGACAAGTACGTCAGGGTTCGCGTAGTCGCTCATGTTACAACCCCTATTACTCCAACCACGACCATAACACTACGACTCTCGGCACGTTCAGCCACGCCTCCCACCTACCAGCAACAGTTGCCGATACTGTCGCGCTGTTTCTGGACGCGTCCCGACGCTGGAGAGCCGTCGGGAGACGACTCGGGGTGACGGGTGACCCACGGGACACCTACCAGCAAAATAATCCGCTATCTCCGAGGACCCCCGAGTGGACGGATTGAAGCCATCGTAGCCGGAAAATCGAATATGAGCGACGTAGTGGTGTCGGCGGCGTGGTTGGCCGACCGACTCGAGGAGGTGCACGTGGTCGACGTTCGGGACGCCTGGGAGTACGACGGCATCGGCCACATCCCCGGAGCGGTGAACGTCCCTTTCGAGACGTTCCGGTCCGAAGACGACGGCGAGGCCGGCATGCTGCCCGGCGCCGAGGCCTTCGCCGAGTTGTTGGGCGATGTCGGTATCGGCACCGACGACGACATCGTCGCCTACGACGACATGCACGGCGTCTTCGCCGCGCGGCTGCTCGTGACCGCCGAACTGTACGGCCACGACGCCGAGAAACTCCACCTACTGGACGGCGATTACTCCGCGTGGAGCCTCGAACACCCCGTCAGCGAGACGACGCCGCCGACCGAACCAGCCGACTACGAGGTATCCTTCCGAACCGACGGCCCTCTCGTGGGAATCGAATTCGTCGAGGCAGCCATCGACGACCCCGACACCGTCATCGTCGATACCCGGGAGGAGTGGGAGTACGAGGAGGGTCACATTCCCGGAGCGGTTCGCCTCGATTGGCGCGAACTCGTCGACGACGACACGCGCGGCCTACATTCGGAGTCGGAGATTCGGCGCCTCCTCGAAGAACGGGATATCACGCCGGAAAAACGCGTCCTCCTGTACTGCAACACCGCCCGTCGCATCAGCCACACCTACACCGTCCTTCGGCATCTCGGCTATCCCAATCTCGCCTTCTACGAGGGGAGCCTCACGGAGTGGGAGGCCGAGGGGGGCGAACTCGAAACCGACGTTTGAACCGTCTGCGGTGCGACACTTTCGACATATCCGTTCCAGTCACCCTCGAACGGGTCCGCATACTTATGCGGCTCAACGCTGAGTGCTATACATACAAATGTTCTCTCAGGGTGGAACCGCCGACCGGAGCTGGACTCGGCGGTCGGTGCTGAGACGGGCGGGGACCGTTGCCGGAGCCGGCGCGATTGCATCGCTCGCCGGCTGTGCGATACTCGGCGCCGACCACGCCACCTACTGGTCCGAAAGCGGACAACTCGATGGCGACTACGACGGCGTGATGGCGGCCGCCCGCGAGGCCGGCTACGATGTCGAGGAACCGTACTACGTCAACGACACGGAATCCAGAGGGGTCCATCCCGACGGCCTCACGGACCTCGACGAGCGGTTCGGGCCCGACTATCGCGTCTTCGGGTTCTCCCGCTACCACACCGAGACGGTGTTTCTGGAGTTTTCCCTCACCGGCGAACAGCCGTCGGTGGGGCTGTTCGACGACCGGGGCACCTTCGAGGGGATTCCAGTCGATTCCGTGCCGCCGGAGGAATGGCTTATCGAACAGTTCACGCTGGCGTTCGACGTCTCCGAGACGGACGCCCGGGAGTACGCCGAGGGGTTGCGCGAGCAGGCCGCCGAAGGGACGGACACTCCCCGCGTCGAGGTGAGCGAGCCACTGGATTTTCCGGGGTTCTACGGGGCGGTCGAATCCGAACGAACGGACGTGCTCGGCTCCGAGACCGGCGGCGACGGCTGGTACAACGAAACCTCGCTTCGGGACGGCCAGCGGTTCGCAACCGTCGCCTTCATCGTCCAGAGTATGGCTGTCATACACCGCGATGGCTCCCGGAGGTACAGGCTCAAACTCGACCGACTGGGCGGGTTCAATCTGGAGATTCGGCTGCCGGTCGGTGAGGAGATTCCCGAAGAGGAGTATCGTGGCGTGTTCCGACGGATGTTCGAGGACGTCGGGCTCCCGCCGGAGACGGTCGATGGCCTGACCTTCGAGTACTCGCCGTCGGTGTGGTAGCGCCCCGCTCCCATCGCGGTCAGCCGAACGCCTCGAAGGGTTCCCCACAGTCCCGACAGTAGTGCATCGACCGACACAGCGACGGCCCCTTTGGGTGTTCTCGGTCGGTGTTCTCCGACCCGCAGTAGGGGCACGTCGCCGCCTCGTCGCCGGCATCGGTGTCCGCCGAGGGGTCCGGTCGCCGTCTCATACCGACACCCCGAACTCACGCAGGTCGGCCTTGCCGTCGTCGGTGACCATCTCGACGTTCCACTCGGGACTCCAGACCAACTCGACATCGGCGGTGTCGACGCCGTCGGCGCTCTCTGCGGCGCGACGAACGTCCTCCCGCAAGTAATCACGGGCCGGACAACCGGTGTAGGTGAGCGTCATCGTCACCGTCGCGTGGCTCCCTTCGACGGTCACGCCGTAGATGAGCCCCAAGTCGACGGCCGAAATCGGCATCTCGGGGTCCTCGACCTCGTAGAGCCGTTCCCAGACGGCCGCTTCGACACCGGTGGCTCCATCGCCAGTCGCCGGCAGTCCATCCGGGGTGTTGCCGGCCTCGTAGTCGGTGTACGTACAGTACTCAGGGGTTCCTCCGTCGAACTCTGAGACATCCTCAGACATCGACGTCTGCCTCCTCGGGAGCGGGCATCAACGACGGCGCTTCGCTTCGTCCCAGTTGACGGTAGGTGAACGTGAACTCGTCGTACAGAGACCGCCACGCCTCGGTGTGGGTGCCGTCCCGGCCGCGGGAATCGGGGAGCAGCTCGGCGGCATCTTCGACCGGTACGTCGACGCCGAGGCCGGCGAGGAATCCGGAAACGACCTCGCGCCACTCCGCACGGAGGTCCGCGAGTGGCTCCGGCCGGACGTCGGTGTCGACGATGGTCTCCTCGTGGTCGGTGCGCTCGAACAGCGTCAGCGCGTGGGGAAACAGCCGGTCGACGGCTCGCTGGATGCGCTCGCGTCCCGCTCGACTCTCGGCCAGCCGTTCGAGCCAGTTCTGCGTGTGTTCGCGATGGTACGTCTCCTCTCCCTTGACCTTCCCCACCCGGTCGGCGATGGGTGCGTAGGCGCTGTCTTCGAGCGCCTGTAGACGCAGGTGTTCGTGGGTGTCGTAGAGGTAGCCGCGGACGACGCAGTCGGCCCAGTCGCCGTCCTCGAACGGCAACTCGACGAGCGTCGCGTGCCGAAAATCGGCGGGGTCGCGCTCCCAGATGAGGTCGACCTGGTCGTAGCCGAAATCCTCCAGTAAATCGTACCACAATCGGGCGTGACCCAACTCGTCTTGGGCGATGTTCGCGATTGCGATGTCGGCTTCCAGCGTCGGCCCGCGAACCTGCCACTCCGTGTAGCGTTCGGCGACGACGAACTCGTCGTCGGCCAGCGTCCGGAGTTCGGCTTCGACGGCCGCCCGCTCGCGGTCGCTCAGTTCCTCGGGTCCGTCGACCATCAGTTATCGGCCTCCGCGAGGTCGCGTTCGGCTTCCTCCTGTTCGCGCTGGCTGGCTTCGATTTCCTCGGCGAACGTCTCGTCGGTGTTGTAGTTCGTCGCCCAGCGGTACTGCTTCTGGGTGGTCCCGCCCATTTCGGTTCCGGGGTCGTCGGCGTGAACCGTCTCGATTTCCTCCTTCGGGACGACCCAGAGGCTGTTGGCCGGCTTCCGGCGAGCGTGCATAATCTGGGCGTACTGTTTCGCCAACTCGGCGTCCGGCGCGTGGACGTTACCGACGTGGGTGTGGTAATCCTTCGCTTTCTCCTGTCTGAACACTTCCCAAATCATGGTCAGTCGTCCGCTGCTGCAGGGGATACCCCGCCCTGCTCGGGTGATTCGATAGCATCGCGGACCCACTCGACGGCCGCCTGTGCGCGTTCGCGTTTCTCGATTTGACCGACGCCGGTCGGATACTCGTTTTTCGCGACGGTGAAGAACTCCTCCCAGTCGAGGTCCTCCTCGTAGACCTCGTAGTAGTCGTCGGCTTCGTGGTACTCGACGCGGGGGTACTCCGGCAGTTCGAGACCGTACTTCTTCGCCTTCGGGACGTAGGCGTTGAGGAAGGCGTTCCGGAGGTCGTCGTTGCTCATCGTCTTCAGGCCGACCTCCATGGCGAACTCCCCGTGGGTCGACTGGTCGTCGGTCGGCCCGAAGAACTGCAGGATGCGCGGCCACCACTTCTCGAAGGCCGCCTGCAACCGCTCGCGGTCGCGTTTCGACCCCGTCGCGATGGTCCGGAGGATGTCCTCGCCGTGTTTTATGTGGAATCCCTCTTCGAAGCAGATTTTGTCGATGGCGTGGGCGTAGGGCTCCCACGAGGTGCGCTTCAGCGTCGCCTGTCGGCGCATCGCCGCGCCATCGACGAAGAACATTATCATCGGCAACTCGTACCAGTCGTCCAGCGGGTAGTGAAAGCAGTTGAGGAACTTCCCATCGCCCGCTTCGAGTTCGTCCAGCATCTCCTCGCGCGTCTTGATGCCCAACTCCTCGGCGGCCCGATACAGCAGTTGTCCGTGGCCGACCTCGTCTTGGACCTGCGCCGAGACGGCGAGTTTCCTGTCGAGGCTCGGTGCCTGCCTGATGAACGGACGCTCGATGTAGGCACCCATGATTTCGCTGTTGGCGTGGAACTGAATCATCCGCGTGGCGGCCTCCCGGTACTCCCGTGGCATGTCGTCGCCGGGGCCGAACTCCCGCGGCCCGGCGCGTTCTTTCACTGTGTCGATGTCCATTCTACGTGAACTATTGTCACGAATTTACATACTGTTTGACCAGCCTATGGACTGGTTTTAAATACTAATCGTGCGAACAAGACTCATGATTTCGGAGTGTCTCGTCGTCGAGTTCCGGGTTACCGGCGACGACTGCCCGCTTGCGGCAGCATCTCGGAGCGCCGAAGAACCCATCGAAGCCGCACCGCCGCTCCGGCGGGCCGACGGCAACACGCTGTTGCGGTTTTCGACCGTCGACGACGCCGTCGGCGATACACTCGACGCCGACGACCGGATTCGATACCTCCACCGGACGAGCGCCGATAGCCGCCACACCTTTCGCTGTCTCTCGAAGGACCGCTGTGTCGTCCACGAACTCATCGACGAGGGCTTTCTGGTCGATTCGGTCCAGTACCGCGACGGCATCGAACGACACGTCGGTGCCGTCGTCGGACAGGAGGTACTCCACGGTGTTCTCGAGGCAGCAGGCGAGGCCGTCGGCGTGAAGCTCGAACGAATCTCCCCGCTGGGCGACGACGGCGACGTTTCCGTCGAGACGCGCTGGAACCTGACGCCCGGACAAGCCGCCGCCCTCGAAACCGCCTACGAGATGGGGTACTTCGAAGTGCCGAAACGGGTCACGTCCGCGGAAGTTGCGGCCGAACTCGACATCTCGAAATCGGCGTTCCTCGAACGCCTGCGCCGGGGGCAGGCGCGGCTTCTCGGTGGCGTGTTCACCTAATCAGCCGGTGAACTCACACACCAGTTTATTATCTCGAGGCTCGTTTCGAAAGACGGTGCCAGCGAACACGTGCAGAGCCTGACCGTTACCTACCTCCAACCCACCAACGGAAGCCGCCTCGAAGACGAATCACTTCGGAACGTTTCCGTCCAGCGGGCCGACTCCGTGGCAGCCGTCGACCACGGCACTGATTGCGTTCTCCTCGCCGTACACGACGACTGGAGCGCAAGCGTCGAAGAGCTTCGACACAGAGCGCCGAACCTCCCGATTGTCGTCGTAGGCGAGGCCGACCCCGAGGTTGGCGCCCTCGCCTCCCGACTCGGCGTCGAATACGCGCCGACGGAAGCCTTCGAGGACCGCGAGGAGACGCTCACCGAGCGAGTCCACGAAATCGTCGACGGCGAGGCCGCCCGAGTCGACCGCAACGAACAGGCACTGCGGGATTTACACGCGCTGTCGACCGGTCACGGGGAGTTCGAGGAGAAACTCGAACGCATCCTCGAAGTCGGCCGGGAGTATCTGGACCTCGACATCGGCTTTGCGACATCCATCGACACGGGCGAGCGCCGCTTGGAGATGCTCGCTGTCGCGGGCGATGCGGGCTTCGATGCCGGTGACGTCTTTCCACTGGAAGAGGCCTACTGCAAGGCCACCGTCCGCGGAAACGGGCTATTGGCAATCACCGACGCGACCGACCGCTGGCGGGACGACCCGGCGTACGACTCCGACTTGCGGTGTTATCTCGGCGGCACGCTCAGTATCGACGGCGAGACCTACGGGACGGTGTGTTTCGGTGGCGCCGAACCGAGGGACGTGTCGTTCACCGAATCCGAGCGGACGTTCGTCGAACTGCTCATCGACCGTGCGAGTTACGAACTCGAACGGGAACGCCGGGAAGCGGAACTGCAGACGGCCCGAGACGAGTTCGAGACGGTGCTGGAGCGCATCGACGACGGGTTCTTCGCACTCGATACGGCCTGGCGAATCACCTACGTCAACGACGGTGGCTACGAGGTTCTCAACGAAGCGGCAGCGGAGAACTACTCGAAAAGCGACCTCTCGGGGCGGAACCTCTGGGAGACCATTCCGGACGCCCTCGGAACTGCGTTCGAAGAGCACTATCGACGTGCGATGGAGACCCAACAGCCGGAGTCGTTCGAAGCGTACTACGAACCGCTGGACGCTCATCTCGGCGTCGAAGCCTACCCCTCCGAGGAGGGGCTTTCGGTGTTCTTCCGCGACGTGACCGAGAAGAGACGCCGCGAGCGAGCGCTCAACGACCTCCACTCGACGACGCGGGAGTTGATGAGCGCGACTACTCGGACGGAAATCGCGGAAATAATCAGCGGGGCCGCCGGTGACATCCTCGGACTCTCGTTCAACGCCGTTCGGTTGTACGACGACAAGACGGACCGACTGGTCCCCGCGGCTCTCAGCGAGAGGGCCACCGAGGAGATGGAGTCCCTCCCGACGTACGTCCCCGGCGAGGGGCTGTCGGGGACGGCGTTCCAGCGACAACGGACACTCGACACCGAGGAACACGACAGACCGATTCCGGACTCCTACGGCCCGATACGTGCGGCGGTTGCGATACCCATCGGCCGACACGGGACGCTGTCTATCGGCACCGAGAACGCCGACGGCATCGACGCCGTGGCACGAAGCCTCGCGAACATCCTCGCAGCCAACGCCGAAGCGGCGTTCGACCGCACCGAGCGCGAAACGCAACTCGAGCAGTACCGTGCGGTCCACGAGAGCGTCCGAGAGTCGGTGTTCGTCATCGACGCCGACGGCGACCTTCGGTTGGTGACGGACCCCTTAGCCGAGACGCTCGGCCTCGACCCCGACACGCTCATCGGACGCTCCGTCGAGGAGTTCCTCACCGCGACGGGATACGAGACCGGCGAGTTGCTCTTGGCCGACCTCCACCGGACGGACAGGGCCGAAAGCCGGAGCTACGAGACGACGCTTCTGACCGTCGACGGCGAGGAACTGCCCGTCGAAATCGAGCTCTCGCAGTACCCCGGCGATGAGTTGCTTGGCAGCGTCGGCGTCGTCCGCGACCGGAGCGAACTCGAAGCCGAACGGGCGCGCTTCGAGAACCTCTTCGAGCAGTCGCCCGACGCCATCACGGACGCGACGCTGACCGACGACGGCCCCATCATCCGTGACGTCAACCGCTCGTTCGAGGAGACTTTCGGCGTCGAGAAGGCAGAGGCGGTCGGCCAGTCGACGAACGACCTCATCGTCCCCGAGGACGACCGACCGGAAGCCGAACGGCTCGACGAACTCGACCCCGAAGCGTTGACCGAACCAATCGAAGTGAGCCGGCAAACACCGAACGGGGTACGGACGTTCCTCTTCCGTGGCGTCTACTACGGCCGCGCCGCCGAGGGACCGCGTGCATTCGGCATCTACACCGACATCAGCGACCGGAAAGCCGACCAGCGGCGCATCGAGATGTTGAATCGGGTGCTGCGGCACAACCTCCGGAACACCATCGGCGTCGTACAGGGGTATCTGGACCTTCTCAGGGACGGCGCGGATGGTGAAACCCTCGAATACATCGACAGCGCGAGCGACGCCGCCGAGCAAATCGCCGCCATCACCGAGAACGTCCGCGACATCGAACGGACGTTCGACGCCGACCGGAGGGACATCGACTATCAGGCCATCGACCTCATGTCGGTACTCGACGAGGCCATCGAGCGTGCCAACACGGAAAACACCGAGGCGACGTTCAGGACCGACGTCGACGGCGTCACCGTCTACGACGACGACCTGCTGCAGAAAGCAATCGCCGAGTTGGTGGAGAACGCTGCACTCCACGCCGGCGACGCACCGATTGTGACGGTGCGAGCGTCGGCCGACGACGAGGCCGTCACCATCCGAATCGAGGACGACGGACCGGGTGTCCCCGAACGTGAACGCCAGGTCGTCTCGGGCAAACAGGGCATCACACAACTCGACCACAGTCGGGGACTCGGGCTGTGGCTCGCTCACTACGTCGTCGAATCCCTCGATGGCTCGCTGTCGTTCGACGACGACCACGACGGCGCTGCCGTCGTGTTGGAACTGCCGCGGCCCGAGGACTGACCCCGGGATGCTCGGGGGTTCCGTTCCACGTCCTCGAAGTGATGCGGTTTGCAGCGGTCCGTAACTCCGTGGTACACGTGGCGAACAGCGACAACATTTGCTGCTACCTCGCTAAACGTTCAAGCGGCTCCCCTACGAGCAGCGGCGTATGGTCGACCCCTACGCCCTTACCGAGGGCGAGACGTTCACGCACAGTCGGACGTTCACCCACGCCGACGTCGAGCAGTTCGTCGAGGTGTCCGAAGACGAGAACCCCCACCACGTCGAACCCGACGAGGAGGGTCGACTCGTCGTCCACGGCCTCCTGACGGGGACGCTCCCGACGAAAATCGGCGGCGATTTGAACTACATCGCCCGGGAGTTGAACTACACCTTCCACCGGCCGGTGTACACTGGCGAGGAGATACGCTGTGCGATGACGGTCACGTCGGTCACCGAACGCGACGACGGCGTCCGCCTCCAGACGGAGTACGTCTGCCGAAACGAGGCCGACGAAGTCGTGATGTCCGGCGACAGCGACGGCGTGGTCTACGAGTAACGCCCGTCGAGACGCCTTACTTCTCTACGTCCGCACCGAGGTCGTACAGCACCTCAAAGAACTCGGGAAAGGACACGTCGACGTGTTCGGCGCCCTCGATTGTCGTCTCGCCGTCGGCGACGAGTGCGGCGACGGCCAGCGACATGACGATGCGGTGGTCGTCGTAGCCTTCGACGGTGGCGCCTTCGAGGCCGCCACCGTGGACGACGAGTTCGTCCTCGTACTCCTCGACGTCGACGCCCATCTTCGTCAACTCCGTAGCCATCGCGGCGACCCGGTCGGTCTCTTTCAGACGGACGTGCTCGCAGTCCGTAATCCGGGTCGTCCCCTCGGCGGCGGCGCCGAGTACCGCGATGGTCGGCAGCAGGTCCGGCGTGTCGGCGACGCCCACCTCGACGCCAGAGAGGTCGGATTCGGCGACCGAAATCGCGCCGTTCGCGCGGTCCCACTCGATGTCGGCGCCCATTCGTTCGAGGATTGAGACGATAGCCGAATCCCCCTGTGCGCTGGGGTAGGCACCCTCGACGAGTAACTCGCCGTCGGCGGCGAGTGCGCCCGCCGCGAGTAGATACGACATCGACGAGAAGTCACCGGGAACGTGGTACTCGCCGTCGGTCGGTTCGTAGGACTGCCCGCCCGGGACCCGGAAGCCGTCGGCACCCGAGGACCGAACCTCGGAGTCGTCGCCACCGATGACTTCGGCGTCGATGCCGAAGTCCGCGAGCACCTCCAGGGTAATATCGACGTACGGCGCGGATTTGAGGTCCGTCGTGAGGTCGATTTCGAGTCCGTTCTCGGTAACTGCGCCGGCCATCAGCAGACCGGTGATGTACTGTGAGGACACGTCGCCCTGGATGGATACCGTCTCGCGGTCGATGCCCTCGCCGACGACGAGCGGTGCCTGTCCGTTTCGACGCGTCGACTCCGCGCGGGCGCCGAGGTCATCGAGAGCGTCCAGCAGCGGCCCCTGCGGTCGGGAACGAAGCGAGGTGTCGCCGGTCAACACCGCGAGGTTCTCGACGAGGGCGCCGGCGGCGGCCGTCAGGCGCATCGTCGTCCCGCTGTTGGCACAGTCGACGACGTTGCCCGGTGTCTCGGGAGCCCCCTCGAAGCCGACGACTTCGAGGTCGTCGTCGACGCGTTCCGTCGACCCGCCGTAGGCCTCGACGGCGCGGGCCGTCGCCTTCGTGTCGGCGCTGAAAAGCGGGTTCTTCACGAGCGCGCCGCCACCGTATCCGGCGGCGAGAATCGCACGGTGAGTGTAACTCTTCGACGGCGGCGCGCGGGCGCTCCCGCGGACCTGCGAGGGCGAGATGCGAACGTCCATATCGGCGGGTGGCGGCCCGCCGACAAAGGCCTGCCGACAAGGGGTAGGGCTTTACTCCTCCCGCCCCCGGCATCCGGTATGGACCCCGACCTCTCTGCGCTCGATGAGTTCCTCGATGAGGCGGGCCTCGACGGCTACCTCGTCGAGGCCGACGGCGAGGACTCGGACCAGCGGTACCTCTCCGGTTTCACCGCTCCCGACCCCTTCGTGACGCTGTACACCGGCGAGACACACCTGCTCGTCTCGGCGCTGGAGTACGGCCGCGCCAAGCGCAACGCACGCGCCGAAACCGTCGAACGCCACTTCGAGTACGACCACCGGAAGAACCTCGAAGAGTACGGCCAGACGGAGGGCGGCCACCGGACGCTCGCCGCGTTCCTCGATGCCCACGGCGTCGAATCGGTCGCCACGCCGGTCGACTTCCCGCTGGGCACCGCCGACGGCCTCCGAGACCGCGGCGTGACCGTCGAAGCCGACTACGACGACACCGTCGAATCCATCCGCGCGACGAAGACCGACGAGGAAGTCGAACATATCCGGGCGGCACAGAAGGCAAACGAGGCCGCGATGGCCCGCGCCGAGGAACTGCTGGCCGAGGCCGATGTCGAGGACGGAACGCTCGTTTTCGACGGCGAGGTGCTCACCTCCGAGCGCGTCAAGCAGGAAATCGAAATCGAACTGTTGCGGCACGGCTGTGCGCTCGACGAGACCATCGTCGCCTGCGGGGCCGACGCCGCCGACCCCCACGACCGCGGGTCCGGCCCGCTTTCGGCCGACGAAGCCATCATCATCGACATCTTCCCGCGCTCGAAGGAGACGGGGTACTACGCCGACATGACCCGGACGTTCTGTGTGGGCGACCCCTCGGCGAAAATCGCCGAGTGGTACGACCTCACGCTGGAGGCACAGGAGGCGGCGCTGGATGCCATCGAGGCCGGCGTCACTGGCAGCGAGGTCCACGGCGCGGTGTGTGACGTATACGAGGACGCCGGCCTGCCGACCCTTCGGAGCGACGAGACGACCGAAACCGGCTTCATCCACACGACGGGCCACGGCGTCGGTCTCGATATCCACGAGTTCCCGCGGGTCTCCGAACAGGACAACGAACTCCAAGCCGGCCACGTCGTCACGGTCGAACCCGGGCTGTACGACCCCGCGGTCGGCGGCATTCGCATCGAGGACCTCGTCGTCGTCACCGAGGACGGCCACGAGAACCTCACCGACTACGAGAAATCCCTCGTGCTGTAATCCGGTAAGCTACAAACCCCCGCCACGCCTACCAGCATACGGCGGCGATGATGAGGCACCTACCCCCGCTCCGAGCCCCTTGTGACGACGCCTACTCCTGAGCCGCCATTCGACGCGACCACTGCGTACTATCGCTCGGGACCAGACGAACGCCTTTTGACTGACGGGGAGCAATCCATCGCCATGCAACTGCTCGTCGTCGGCGCGGGAGAGATGGGCCGGTGGTTCGCCCGTCACAGCGGCGCCGACGCCGTCGCCTTCGCCGACCGCGACCCCGAGGTGGCCCGAGAGGCTGCCGACGAGACGGCCGACGCCACGACAGTCCCGCTGGACACCGACGAGCGATTCGAGGTCGTCTGTGTCGCCGTTCCGATGACCGCCGTGCCGGACGCCATCGCCGAACACGCCACGAAGGCGACCGAAGCGGTCGTCGACGTATCCGGAGAGATGCGCGATTCGGTGGCGGCGCTGTCGACCCACGCCGAGAGCCGCGAGCGGGCGAGTTTTCACCCGCTGTTTTCGGCGTCGAACGCGCCCGGAAACATCCCAATCGTCGTCGATTCGGGTGGGGCGACCGTCGACGCCATCCGCGAGTCGCTTTCGACGGCCGGCAACGAGGTCTTTGAGACGACACCCGAGGAACACGACCGAGCGATGGAGACGGTACAGGCGAGAGCGCACACGGCGGTGTTGGCCTACGCGTTGGCCGCCGAGGAGGTCGACCCGCGGTTCCAGACCAACCTCTCGGAACCGCTCGATGAGTTGGTCGACAGAATCGTCGGCAACACGCCCGAGGTGTACGCCGAGATTCAGGAGCGCTTCGAGGGCGGCGACTCCGTCGCCGAGGCCGCACGCGCGCTCTCTGAAGCCGACCGGGAGACCTTTCTGGACCTCTACGAGGAGGCGGGACGATGACCGACACCGACGCCATCCTCGACAACGCGCGATATCTCCGGAACGTCCGACCCATCGACCCCGAGGAGATTTACGAGTACGTCGACGGCCAGCCACATCCGGCGGTCGTCCGCGAGACGCTGCGCGACCACGCCTTCGAGTTGGGGATTCGGGAACGCGAAGACGGTACGTTCGTCCCGGTCGAAGACGGGACGATAACCCCGCGGTTAGACGGCGTCGAGCGCTTCCCCGAGGCCTACGCCCGGCGGCTTGAGGACCTCCTCGTCGAGCGGTACGGCCCCGGTTGGCCGAAGGGTGACAGCGGCGCCGGCCTCCGGGAGCGCATCGACCGTCTGAAGGAGGCGTACTTCGCCGACGAGGCGGTCACCTACGACGAGGACACGGCCCTCGCCTACGCCATCTACCACCTGCCGGATTACTACGCGGCGATACAGTACGCCCTCGACGAGGTGGGTCGAGCAGGGCTGCTCGGCCGCCGACTCCGAGTGCTTGAGGTCGGCGCCGGCACGGGCGGGCCGGCGCTCGGGGTTCACGACTACCTCCCCGAAGAGACCCTCGTCGAGTACGATGCCGTCGAACCGAGCGCTGCCGCGGACATCCTCGAAGCGATGCTCGAGGAGACGCGCCCGGGCTTTTCGACGACGGTCCACCGCGACCGTGCCGAATCGTTCACCCCGGACGGCGAGTACGACCTCATCGTCTTCGGAAACGTCCTCTCGGAGTTAGACGACCCCGTCTCGGTCGCCGAGCGGTATCTCGAGTACCTCGCCGACGACGGAACGCTGGTGGCGCTGTCGCCCGCCGAAGAGCGAACGGCGACCCGGTTGCGGAACATCGAGCGTGACCTTCTGACTCGCCGCGAGGACGCGACCGTGTACGCGCCGACGGTTCGACTCTGGCCCGAGGAAGCCCCGGAGGACCGCGGGTGGACGTTCGCCCGTCAGTCCGACCTCGAACCGCCGGCGTTCCAGAGCCGACTCGACCGGGCCGCGGTCGACGGGAACGACGACGGTCTCGCCGCCGGTGACGGAACGTACCTGAACACCGACGTACAGTACGCCTACCTCCTGGTTCGGACCGACGGGAAGCGGGCCATCGAGTACACGCCGGACGCCGACGAGGTGGCGAAGATGGCCGAGATGGAGTCCCACGTCACCGACCGAATCGACCTCGACGCGCTGAAACTGTCGCCGAACCTCGCCGAGGAGGGCAATCCGCTGTTCAAAATCAGCGACGGCTCGGAGGCCGTCGACCACTACGCCGTCCTCACGCGGGAATCGGCGCTCAACGAATCCCTCCTCCGTGCGCCGTACGGCACGCTGCTTCACTTCGAGAACGTCCTCGTCCTGTGGAACGACGACGAGGAGGCGTACAACCTCGTCGTCGACGCCGAGACGGTCGTCGACCGGCTTAGCTGATTACCCCGGTCCGTGCGGTGAACTTTTGCGACACCGGCACCGACGGCTCGTATGGATATTCTGCTGACGAACGACGACGGCATCGACGCCGTCGGCATCCGGGCGCTGTACGATGCCCTCGAGTCGGTCGGCGACGTGACGGTGGTGGCACCGGAGGTCGACCAGAGCGCGGTCGGTCGACAGCTCTCACGGAACGTCGAACTGACGGAACACGAACTCGGCTACGCCGTTCAGGGAACGCCGACGGACTGCGTCGTCGCCGCCCTCGCCGCGATGGATTTCGACCCCGACATCGTCGTTTCGGGCTGTAACCGCGGCGCGAACCTCGGGGAGTACGTCCTCGGCCGCTCGGGAACCGTCTCGGCGGCCGTCGAAGCCGCCTTCTTCGGCGTTCCGGCCATCGCCGCATCCGTGTACTTCCCGGCCGGCGACATCACCTTCCAGGAGTTCACCCCCCAACCGGAGCACTTCTCGGAGGCAACACGCGCGGTCCGGTACCTCATCGAACACGCCTTCGGTGCGGGCGTCTTCGACGACGCCGACTACCTGAACGTCAACGCGCCGCTGCCGCCCGAGGAGGGCCACGCCGACATGGAAATCACCCGTCCCTCCCACGTCTACGAGATGGACGCCGAAAACGAGCGCGGGACGGTGACGATTCACGACCGCATCTGGGAGATGATGGCCGAGGGGTCCGTCCCCGACCCGCAGGGCAGCGACCGACGAGCGGTCGTCGAGGGTCGCGTCAGCGTCTCGCCGCTGACGGCACCGCATACGACCACCCGCCACGAGGCCCTCGACGGACTGGCGGAAGCCTACGACGGGTGAATCGACCGACGAGAGGCGAGTCGAGACCTCTCTGATGAACCTTCTGGCCCGCGTTCGGCCATCAACCGTTTATGTCGCTGTCGAGTACGAATCAACGATGCGACAGACACGGCAACGCGAACCGACGACGGAGGGCGATACGATATGAACCGACGACGATTCCTGACCGCCACGGCGGGCGCGGGAACGGTTCTCGTCGCTGGCTGTACGGGCAACGGTAACTCCGAAAGTCCTAGCGGGAACGGCGGGAACGGCGGGTCCGCGATGGGGACGTTCCGACTGCTCATCAGCGACCAACCGGCCGACATCGGGGACTTCGAGTCGCTGGACGTCACTCTCTCGAAAGCGCGAGTGTTCCGCGCTGCCGACGACGAGGAAGGCGACGATGACGACGATGACGACGGAACGGAAACCCCCGAGGGGACCGAAACCGCCGAACCCACCGAGACAGAAGAACCGACCGAGACGCCGGAGGGGACAGAAGCCGAAAACGAGGACGACGAAGACGACGAAGACGATGATGAGGAAGACGACGACGAAGACGGTGAGGGCGGCTTCACCGAACTCGACCTCGAGGGCGAAACGGTCGATTTGACGGAAGTCGTCGGCGACAAGGCGATTTCCGTGCTGGAGGGCGAACTCGAAGCGGGCACCTACACGAAAATCGAACTCCACGCCTCCGAGGTGGTCGGCGTCGTCGACGGCGAGGAAGTCGACGTGAAACTCCCCAGCGAGAAATTGCAGATTACCAAGACGTTCGAAGTCGAGGAGGGCGAGGAAGTGAGCTTCGTCTTCGACATCAACGTCGTCAAGCGAGGCCCCAACAACGGATACATCCTCAAACCGGTCATCTCCGAGAGTGGGGTCGCCGGTGAGGATGTCGAAGTCGAGGAGGTCGACGACGATGACGACGAGGATGGGGAAGACGACGAAGAAGACGAAGACGACGAAGACGACGGGACCGAAACCGCCGAACCGACCGAAACGCCGGAAGCAACCGATTCGCCCGAACCGGCCGGCAACGAATCGGCGTAATCGACGCTGCGAAACGTAGCTACAATCGATTTTTGGACGCGAATTTTCTCGTAAATTGTAACGACTAGTGGTTACTGCTCAGCGTAACTTACTTGATGGTCCCTGCCATCGATGTGTCTATGCCGATACAACGCCGTCGATTCATTACGGCACTCGGGACAGGTGCGGTTGCCGGACTGGCTGGCTGTGCACAGTTGGGCGGAAGCGAAAACGACGACGCCCCCGGCGTCGCCGGGGAAACGCTGACCCTCACGACGACGACGAGTACCGACGACACCGGCCTCCTCGACGAGCTGAACGCCCCATTCGAGGAGATGTACGGCGTCACCGTCGATACGGTCGCACAGGGGACGGGTGCGGCGCTACAGACCGCCCGCGACGGCGATTCCGACGTGGTGATGGTCCACGCCCGGTCGCTGGAAGACGAGTTCATGCGCGACGGCATCGGTGTGAACCGCCGCGATTTGATGTTCAACGACTTCGTCATCGTCGGCCCGGAGAGCGACCCAGCGGGCATCGAGGGGATGAGTTCTGCGACGGAGGCGTTTGCGACCATCGCCGAATCGGAGTCCACGTTCGTCTCCCGCGGCGACAACTCGGGGACGCACACCAAGGAACTCATCATCTGGGAGGAAGCCGGCGTCGACCCTGCCGGCGACTGGTATCGCGAGACCGGACAGGGGATGGGGCAGGTGCTCAACATCGCCAACGAGCAGAGTGGGTACACGCTGTCGGACCGCGGGACGTACCTCTCCCAGCGCTCCGAAATCGACCTCACGATTCTCGTCCAGGGGCCCATCGAGGACGGCCCGGAAATCCTCGCGAACCCCTACGGCGTTATCGCGGTCAACCCCGCCGTCCACGACAACGTCAACTACGACCTCGCGATGGCCTACATCGGCTACATCACCAGCCCCGAGGGACAGGAAATCATCGACAGCTACGAGGCCAACGGCGAACAGCTGTTCTTCCCGCGGGCGCTGTCGGAGGACCCCGACTTCCAACAGTACGTTCCGGAAGGTTGGAGTAGCGACTCCGCCGAGAACTGACCGTGACTCCCGGGCTGGCCTCGCTCGCGCTGTTGGCCGAGTTCCCCTTCGAGTCGGTGTACGTCCGGAGTATCATCTTCGTCTCGCTGTACGTCAGCATCATCGCCGTCGTGTTGAGTACGCTCGTGAGCGTCCCGATTGCGCTCGTGGTCGGCTTCACCGACATCCCGGGAAAACGGTTCATCAAGTCGGTCATCAACACCGGGATGGGGTTTCCGAGCGTCGTCGTCGGGTTGCTCGTGCTGTTCGCCGTCTCCAATCAGGGACCGCTCGGACCGCTCGAACTCGTCTTTACGAAGGAGGCGATGATTATGTCGCAGTTCGTGTTGGCGACACCCGCCATAACAGCGGTCAGCCTCGCCGCCGTCACGAGCGTCGAGGAGAACGTCCGCGACGCTGCCCGCAGTCTCGGCGGGACGCGACTGGACGTTGCGCTCGTCGTCATCAAGGAGGCCCGATACGGCATCGCGACGGCGATACTGGCCGGCTTCGGACGGGCGATTAGCGAAGTCGGGTCGGTCCTCATCGTCGGCGGCAACATCGCGGGGTCGGAGGGCGTCTCGAAGACGCGGACGCTGACGACCGCAATCCAACTGGAGGCCAGACAGGGTCGCTACGAGACGGCGATGGTGCTCGGCGGCGTCCTCGTCGCCATCGTCCTGCTCGTGAACGCCATCGTCGTCCGACTCGGCGACGACAAGGTGATGGGCTGATGTTGCGAGCCGACTCAGTGTCGTTGGCCTACGGCGACGAAACCGTCGTCGACGACCTCACGCTGTCGGTGGATTCCGGCGAGGTGGTTGCTGTCATCGGCCCCTCCGGCGTCGGGAAGACGACGCTGCTACGGTTGTTGTCGCTGTCTCTGGAACCCGATTCCGGCCGCGTGACCTTCGACGACACCGACGTGTGGGCCGTCGACGAGGACGAACGGCTTGCCCTCCGCCGACGGGTCGGGATGGTGTTTCAAGAAGCCAGCCTCTTCGACGCCTCCGTCGCCCGGAACGTCGAGTACGGCCTCCGAATCCGGCGACAGTGGCGCGAACGATTTCGGGAGCAACTGCGGTCCGTGGTCCGGTTGAACGGCACCGCTGACGCGGTCGAAGACGCCTTGGAAGTCGTGGGGATGACAGAGAAAATCGACCAGGACGCCCGGTCGCTTTCGGGCGGCGAGGCCCAGCGAGTCTCCTTCGCGCGGGCGCTTGCGTACGACCCCGACGTGCTCCTGTTGGACGAACCGACTTCGGACCTCGACCCCCGCAACACGGCGGTCATCGAGTCGGCCATCGAGACGGCACGAAACAGCGGCATCGGGGTCGTCGTCGCGACACACGACATGAACCAAGCCGAACGTATCGCCGACCGCGTCGCCGTCCTTCTCGATTCTGACTTGACCGAGGTCGGCCCGGCAAAGGCGGTGTTCGAGAGTCCCGAAGACGAACGCACCCGGAAGTTTATTTCCGGGGAACTGGTGTACTGAACCCAATGTTGCCCCTCGAGGGAGCGTTTGAGCACACATGACGCTCGAAAAGGGATTCGAACCGCGACTCGCTCGCGACGGCGTGACCGTCACCGGCCGGGACATCGAGATGCTGCGCGCGATAGACGAACAGGGGTCGATGTCCGGCGCGGCCGACGCCCTCGGTCGGTCCTACCCCCACCTCCAGCGCCGCGTCGACGAAATCGAGGGCGCCTTCGGTCCGCTGACCACCAGAGTTCGCGGCGGGAGCGACGGCGGGGGGGACCGCCCTCACCGACGAGGCACGTGACCTCATCAGACAGTTCGACCGCCTCCGAGTCGAACTGTCGGGGGTCACCTCGGTCACCGAGTCCATCGTGCCGGGGACCGTCGTCGCCCGCGACGGCGAGTTGGCGAGTGTCGAAACCGACGCCGGCGAGATGGCCGCTCGTGTTCCCGACGATTCTCGGGAAGTGGAGATAGCCATCCGGTCGGACGCCGTCGTTCTCATGGACCCCGAGACGGCCGCCGAGGGCCACACCAGCCTCCGGAACCAACTCTCAGGGACCGTCTCCCGGGTCGAAACCGCCGACGCCGTCTCGACGGTGACGGTGACCGTCGCAGAGGGCGTCGACATCGAGGCAGTCGTGACCGCCGAGAGCAGGGACCGACTCGGATTGCGGGAGGGGAGAGATGTCGTCGCGGCGTTCAAGACGACCGCCGCGCGGGCGATTGCGACCGATTCCTGACGGTTAGAGGACGCCGAGGACGAACCCGAGACCCATCCCGACGAGGACGACCGCCGAAAACACCGGAAGGTACGGTGCGAGGCGTTCGACGTCCTCCTCGAAGGACTCGTAGCCGGCGATGAGCAGCATCGTCAGCGTGACGATGCCGACGATGACCGTGAGGGCGTAGGCAGTCATCAGTTCCAGACAGTGTGCGGAACCGCTGCAAAGCGCGATGATTTCGAACTCCTCCTCGTGGGCGAAGCCGAGCAGGAACGCGAACCACGCGATGCCCAACAGGCCGCGCTCGTCGGCGCTGTCGGCGTCGTGGGCGTGGCTGTGACCGCCCACGAACGGAAGCCTCCGTTTCAGCCGTTCGAACAGGCTGTCGTGGTCATGTCTCTCCCCGTGGGCGTGTGTGTGGCCACGGCCCCCGTGGCCGTGGTCGTGTCCGTGTCCGTAATCGTGATTGTGTCCACCGTCGTCGTGGCCATGACTGTGTTCGCCGTGGTCGTGGTTGTGCCCGCCGTCGTCGGTTCCGATGCCGTGGCTGTGGCCGTGGCGATACTCACGGATGCCCAGTGCGATGAGCAGAGCGCCCGCGACGAGGCTAACCGGACCGCCGATTTCGAGTCCGCCGAACAGCGCGATGGGGTCGTCAAGTTGCGTGAGTTCGAAGTACGACTTCGCATAGAAGAACGCGACGACCATGGCGATGCTGCTCACGAGGTGGCCGATACCGAGCAGGAGGCTGGCGGCGAAGCCGTGGACCCACTTGTATCGCTGGTCGAGGGCGTAGGAAGCCGCGACCGGCCAGCCGTGGCCCGGTTCGATGCCGTGAACCGCGCCGAGGGCGACCGCACCGAACAGCAGTCCGAGCGCCTCGCCGTGTAACATGTCGTTTCGTGTTCGGTGAAGGGCCGTCTTAGGGATTGTTACTACCGGAACGGGGGCATCGTCATACGATTCGTGGAGGTGACGCGGGCACTATGTGAGCAGACGCGGACCCTATTTGTGGCCTCGACGCGATGGCACCGACGTGCGAACGAGTTTCAACATCCCCGACGAGACCCTCGCGGAGTTCGACCGCGTCTGGCAGGCGGAAGGCATCGAGAACCGTTCGCGTGCCGTCCGGGAGGCGATGTCCGAGTACATCGAGTCCCACGCTCGCCTGGAGGACACCGACGGCGAGGTCGTCGCACTGTTGGGGTTCGATTACCGCCACCACGAGGTCATCGGTGAACTCCACGCGATTCAACACGAGTACCAAGACGTCATCCTGAACACGAGCCACACACATCAGGGTGAGTGGTGTCTGGAGTCGCTGTTCTGTCGGGGCACATCGGAACGCGTTCGACAGTTGACCTACCGTCTTCGGGATTTCGACGGCGTTCGACGGGTGAAGACGATGATAATCCGCGACGAGGCGTGAATGGTCTTGACGGCCTCCGAAACCGATTATTGGGTCGGGGTGTATCGTTCGCTTGGTAATGCACTCGACGCTCGTGGCGCTGTTGAAACACAACGCGAAGCACGCCTCGGAGTACGACACCCGATTCGAGGGCCTCCAGCACGGGCAACACCCCGAGGCGGTCACCGTCTGTTGTTCGGACTCTCGGGTTCTGCAGGACCAGATGTGGGGCAACGACGACCCCGGCCACCTCTTCACCTGCGGCAACATCGGTAACCGAGTCATCGACGGCGCCGACGGCGAGGAGTTCGTCTCCGGTGACGTACTCTATCCCATCGAACACACCGGAACGGACCTCGCCGTCGTCGTCGGCCACACCGGTTGTGGCGCCGTCACGGCGACCTACGACGCACTCACCGACGGCGTCTCTGAACCGCCGGGCATCGAACGCTGTCTCGACCTCCTGAAACCGCGCCTCGAAGACGGCGTCGAGGCCCTCCCCGACGACATCGACCGGTCCGACGCTATCAACCGCCTCGTCGAGTGCAACGTCGACCGGCAGGTGCAGTTCTTGCGTGAGAGCGACGACGTACCCGAGGGAGTCAGCGCCGTCGGTGCCGTCTACGACTTCCAGGACGTCTACGGTGGCAAACGCGGCGAGGTCCACGTCATCAACGTCGACGGCGAGCGCAGCACGGAGACGCTCCGGGCGGAGAACCCGGAGGTAGCCGACCGGATAGAGCGGCTCTGGGAGTACTGAGTGCAACTCACGGGCGTCGTCTGTAGCGGTAGGTCGATGAAAATAGCGACCGTTGTCGGTATTTCTTTGTAATTTTATATAAAAATGCTTATGCTGTGTGGAAGTGTCTAACACACAGATGAGTCCACGAAGAGTTCCTCGTTCGTCGCGAGATTTGTCGCCGTCGCAGCTTAGCCGTCGTCAGGTACTAGCGGGAAGTGGGCTGGTGGCGCTTGGCAGCCTGAGTGGCTGTCTCGGCAGCCTCGCGAGCGCGACGACTACCACGGGAGCATCGCCCGCAGCACCGTTCGCGGGCGTCGGTGAGTACACGGGACCGTCGCCAATTAACGAGCCAACCGTATACAAACTCACGCCAACAGTCTCCGCCGACATCGGGCCCGTCTCAGACGAACTCGAACTCGAAGCGTGGGTGACCGCAACCGCTATCGGGGCCACCTGCTGCTTCGACTACAATGGAGATGAGAGTGGAAGCAACCGAGCCAACTACAACAACACTCGGAGCAACCGCTCGGTCATCCGCGGCCCGGGCGACGCAGACTCGGACGCCGACGGACTCGACGACACGGTCGAACTCCGCTCGAAAGCTCTGGACCTAGAGAACCAGCTGCTCTCCCAGACGAAAGCAGCAACCGACTCAATCAGCAAGCGCTCCGCACGCACGGGGCGGCGCGGCATCGCAGACATGGGTGACACCATCGAAAATATACAGGCGACCCTCGAACGCTGCTCCGATGACGTGTGCGTAACCGTCCGAGAGCACGCAGATGGTCGAACGAAACTGACTCAGCAGGCGACCGCGCACATCGAAAACGGCGAGTGGGATGCCGCCGGCAAAGCCCTTCAAGACGTACAGGAAATCGTCGAAGGAGACATCGAACTGCTTGAATCATCGTTGGAAGACACTTCTGAAGCGTCTCTCGGCAATCCTCGTCTACAGGAGTTGACCGGAGCGAGTGCCGAAGACATCGTTGCACTCTACGAGTACCTCGCTGGCGAACCCATACTCAGCGAGCAATTCACCATCGCGGTCCCTGACGCTCGTCTCTCCGCTGGGAACGTCGCGCTCGTCGACGAACTCACGCCTCGCCGCCTTATCGAGTACGTGACCGGCCGGTCCGACGACGACGGGCACGTCTACGCGTGGGGGGACAATAGGGTCTCCAACGAAAACAACGATTCCAGTCCGATTTACGAAGGCGACGCAGTCGGTGGAGAAAGCGCGCTCAACAGGGGCCTCATGACTGACGACAATACGCTGTACGACTCCGACACGTTCCGCTCGGCCGTCTCCGGACCAGTCGACACGGGAATTCACCTCGAAGCATCGGGCGATAACGGGACAATCACTGTCACCGTACAGAACGACCCGCCACAGGCTACGGAGACGACGCCCTCCCTTGCGGTCAGTGCTGATGAATCGGCTCCCGACCGCGCCGACTTCGACGAGTGGGGTCCTGAAAACGGTGAGAGCGCGGTCACGTCGACGCTGGTGTGCCCGATTATGGTCGCGCCACCGGACTGCCCATCGCCGTTTCCCGCGCTGTTGTACGTCCGACGATGTAAGAACGCGGACCAGTACATCTACACGGGTGGCTGGGTCATCGACGATGGCAGCCTCTACGGGAACACAATCACCACCTTGCCGGTGAGTGGCCCAACAGCAGTCATCGGCGTTGGGGGTGGTGATTTAGATGGCGATGGCTACGGTGACGTGATGGCCCGTCGACTGTCGGGAGACGGAGACCACCGAGGAGCGCGGCTGTTCGATGGGACGGTATCGGATGCGGTTGCCGAGGGTGTGCTTTCAGAAACAGAAGGTGAAGACATCATCCTTCGGAAGCGACCGGGGCGAACGAAGGCCCAAAGTGAAGCCGGTGGTGAGGCGGAGAACACGTTCGTCTGCCAACCTAACCACCTGTCGGCACCAATCGTCCACTTCACGGGGGCCAGCGCCGCTGACGACGTGAAGTTCAAAGCCGGCGCCGAACTCTCAAAGAGCGTGAACTGAACGACCTCGGGTCAGCGTGACTCCCGCTGCTCAACTTTGTTCAGGTCGTAGACTGATGTAACACGATTGCGTCTACTTTGCCGCTTTCTTCGAAACTCAGTCATCGTCGGCGGTGTACGCACCACCACGGCGCTTAATTCGAGCAACCACGATGCGCCGTTTGTTTCGCTGGCAGATACGGCACCTCTGAGAGAAACGAAGCGACGCCAGAATCGCCAAGCCGTTGTTTTGGACTGAAATCATGTCAGTCGTTGTGAGTCGGTGACTATCGAGTTATCGTCCGATTCGACCGGAGCGAGAGGGTCGTACAGAGCAGGTCAGTAGGGGATCGGTCGTCAATCTGCGGCGGGTTTCACTGAACAGAGATGCGAATCGGTCGATACAGGTGTTTTATTAATCATTTGATGCACCAATATTTTAACTATACACAGTATGGGTGCTGGCATAATGAAATCTCGCAGAGATGTAATATGGATAGCACCCATCCTCGCTTCGGTAACTGCCGGGTGTAGTTTCGAGAGCGTCACAGCCCCAGACCCGAATAGACCCGACCTCTACGTCTGTAACGAGACGGATGGACACGTAGAATACAATATTGAACTAGAGCGGACGACAGCAGAGAATCAAATCCTGCTTGACGAACGGGGCGAACTCGGAATTGAGTCGGAGACAGGGAGTGACTCCGAGTGTAGGTATTATTCGAATATAATCACAGAACCGGGGTCGTATACGCTTCGACTCAATCTGTCTCTTCCCTACGAGGTAACCGTGTTTTTTGATGAGCCGGCAGAACCAACCAACCGAGAGGATGATTCGGACGGTGTCGGAATTACGCTATTCGAAGACACCTACACAACAGAACTGTATTCTGCGAAGGTATAGAACAGAAACTCGGCAAGTCTACTGTGGCCTCACTGGCGATTTCAGTTCCCTCTCTCAGCACCTATCATCCGAGGTTTCACGGAGTATAGATAATCACCAAGTCGCTCAATCCGCAGACCTACCTAGCGGTTGTTCCACCACTGAGGGTGTGAAACGTACCTCATCTCTCCTCGCGTTGCTGTCGAAGCGTGGCATTCGCGCGTTCGACGTAGGAGTTTGACGACCAGCTGCGGGCGTCACTCATCTCGGCCAAAATCACCTCAGCGGTGTCGGCTGAGAGCGCGTCGTTCCGAACCAGCGCGGTGAGAAGAATCGGTGTTGTGACGAGGCGGGTTTCGGCCAGCGACGCATGGACGAGCGCGAGCCGATTGAACTCGTCACAGAGCAGCTGCACGGCGTCCACCTCGTTCGCCAGCGTGACCGCCGCGTTCTCACCATCGTCCAACGGAAACGTCTCGTCCAGTTCGACGGAACGCACCTCGAACGCGGAGCGACGGTCGAGAACCGCTTGTGACCCCTCGCCGGAGGCGTCGTCGTAGGACGCCGTCTCGGTGAGTTCGTCAACGACCTGCTCTGGGACGACCACGGTGTGCGAATCGAGGAGGAAGTCGAGTGGGTTCGGTGAACTGTCCGCCACGGTTCCGAGGCTCACGAGGGCGGACGTGTCGGCGACTATCAAAACCATCTACGAGTCGGCAAGTTCCTCTGCGACTCCGTCCACGAACTCGTCGGTCAGTTGCTCTTTCAGCAGTCGGAAGTTGGCGGCCTCCTCGTGCCCGACGAGGTCCTTCAGTTCCTCGAACGTGATGTCGTCGTCGTAGTAGGCGTCCGCGATCTCCTGTTTCACTTCGTCGGAATGCGCGGCGTCCCGCAGGTAGTCCCGAAGCGCGGAAATGAGGATGTCAGTCCGATCCGTCTCGAACACCGCAGCGAGCGCGTCGGCCCGGTCTACCAGCCCCCTCGGTGCACGGAACTGGACGCGCTTTTTGTTGGACTCGGAACTCATATGTGTACAATGTGAGTGCAGAGCCAAAACGCTTGTCCCCTCGTCACTACCACATCCTTCGGAGCCACCGAAACCGGACATGGTGTTTTTCACCGAGCCTGAATTGAAAGAGTAGCTATCGGAAGAATATCCTGAGAGCTAATCAGGCTCAATACGGCGTCTATTGCCAGATTTCGAGCTACTGACTCTCTCGTTGTTCGACTTTGTTCAGGTCGTAGACTGATGTAACACGATTGCGTCTACTTTGCCGCTTTCTTCGAAACTCAGTCATCGTCGGCGGCGTACGCATGTTCACGGAAAATAAGCTCGTGGGTAATAGTGGGTAAGTCTTATCCAACGGTAGGCCGTAGTGGATACCATGACGAAAGTGGACGCTCACGACCTGCGAACCAACGAAACCGACGACCGAGGTCGAATCTACCTCGGTACGGAGTACGCGAACAAGCGCGTGACCGTCGCGGTCGTCGAAGTCGAGTCTGAGTCACCCGACGAGGCCGAATTAGCCGCTGCGTACCGCGAGGCTTCCGAGAGCGCTGACCATCTCACTGAGGAGTGGACGGAGGCATCCGACGAGGCATGGAACGGACTCGATGAATGAGCGATGATACAGAGATTCGGCGTGGCGATGTCGTAGTTGTTCGTCTCGACCCTGCTGAGGGCCACGAGATGAAAAAGACTCGACCTGCGGTGATTGTGCAAAACGATATTGGAAATCGCAACTCCAGCACGACTATCGTAGCTCCGGCAACCGGTATCCATCAAGGCTATCCGTTCGAGGTGTTGGTCGAAGCGGATGGGTCACCGTTCGACAAGGACTCCTCAGTTCGTCTGGATCAGATTCGCGTCGTCTCTGTCGAAAAACGGATTCACTCAGTTCTCGGGAGTCTGAGCGAGCCGACCATGGCCGAGGTGGACGAAGCTCTAAAACTGAGCCTCGGGCTGGATTGAAACACGGGTTAAATACACCTGTTGCCGCCGTATATCGGTCTTCGCGCGGTGAGGATATTCTGTGTCTCACGTCCAGTCCTCGTCACTCATCGCCATCCGTGCCGAACCGCTCTCGGGCCTCCTCGGCACTCATGGTTCGCCCCTCGCGGAAGTCTTCCTCCGCTTCGAGGAGGGCGACGAGTTCGTCGCGGTCGAACGTCGGGAACTCGATTGCGTCGCGCAGCGTATACCGGATGAACTCGCTCCGACTGTTGAAACCGCGTCCCTGCCACGTCCCGTCTATCTCGTCGAGAAACGACTGGGTGACCTTGAAATTCACCGTGACGATTTCGTCCTCGTCGTTCTCTTCTGTGGCTGCTCCAGATATATTTTTGTGTTACTACTTTCTTACTAAGTTGTTTCGCTGGCAGATACGGCACCTCTGAGAGGAACGAAGCGACGCCAGAATCGCCAAGCCGTTGTTTTGGACTGAAATCATGTCCGTCGTTGTGAGTCAGTGACTATCGAGATATCGTCCGATTCGACCGAAGCGAGAGAATCGTACAAATCAGCGCAGTAGAGCACCGGTCGTCAATCTACGGCGGCTTTCCCTGAACAGAGAAATGCGAATCGGCCGATGAAGGTCAACAATGTAACACCAGCAGTCGAGACCCACCCGCAATCTATCAGAAGTTCGGTGCTGAATAGAGGGCGCGTATCGGTCACGAAAGCTGGATCAAGAGTTCCCTGACCGAATCATCCGGTAGAGAGCGTGGAGCAGTCCCCCATCAGTATGCACTGGTACGAACGAGCAGACGACCCAAACTGTAAGAAGCTATGAGGTGGACTCTATGATACGCTCCCGGCATCTGCTCAACCCAACACGGCAGTTTCACGCTTCAGTACGGGACCAGGGACTTAGAGGGCCACTTGTTGTAATTTGCTCATCAGCAAGGAGCCGATCATGTACCATACACGCTACAATGCCAAACAGCGCGGCCACGATTCCGACGACGCCAAAGGAGGAAATCACGAGTTCGCTCCCGTTTAGCAAAAACACCGATGTGAATACACCCAGGATGAATGAGCCATGAAAAAACGTCGCGGCGAGCACCGACTGGGCCCGGACAGTTAGGTAGGTGTAAATCGGCGACAAAGCCACGGTTGCAACAGTCATCGTAGCAATCCCGACCACCGGTTCGTCCGGGAACTGGAGTCCGAGAAAGATGAGCGGAGTGTGCCAGATTCCCCAGACGACACCCGTCAATAGCGACAGTTTCCAGAACCCGAGTGGTGCCAACTCCGTAAGTAACAGCCCCCGCCAGCCGAGTTCTTCGCCGAGGGCGGCGAGCGCGAAGAGCGTTCCCCCAAGGACGAGTCCCAGTCCAGTCAAGAGGACGAATACCGGAACGCCGGTCTGTTCCAGTTCTGCAATCGTGTCAACGGCTTCCGCCTCTGTGAAACCGAGTTCGAGCAAGAACGCCGAATATTCAGTCGTAAACGTCGTGTCCGGAAGCGCGAGACCGACGCCAATCATCGCGGCAGTAAGCCCACCCGGTGCTATCCAGGCGAGGACATTCCACCGAATGCGCCCTCGGTAAAGACCGGTTCCCTTCCGAATGGATGCTCGGCGATACCGAAGAAGTGTGATCGCCGCAATGGCGGGGCCCCCCATGAAAATAATAGTACCAATGCCCTGCCCGGCGCTACTTCCGATATCGACATCGGTAAAATATAGCACAGTCATACCACCCCAGGAGATGGCAAACGTGAGGACGAGAAACTCCGATACTTTTCGAATATCTACCGGAGTCTGTCGTAACGTTCTTTTCGACACGTGGATATGTTCGTTCAATACAGTAATAACACTAGGGCCGACGATTGATACGTACGAATACTGAGTTGGTGGTTCACCGCCCTCAGAGGTGAAAACCCATCCATTCGAACAGTTCTATGATACCTACGAGTGTCATCAGGTCCGGATAGAATATCCACCGGCAACTATGTCCAGGACATCCGACGAAACCTGAACGAATAGCACACTAGAATCTCGTACCGCATACAGCTTCGACATTTTGCACGCCGCGAAGAACATCTATCCGAACTAGTAGAATCGTCAGTGGCCGATGCGCAGACTCGACCGAGCGGCTAGTCAGGCCAATTTAACGTGAAAGAAAGGACTGTACAAAACTGTGTTATGTGCTACCGAGACTCGCGTTGCTCCACTTTGTTCAACTCGATGAGCAGCCGGAAAATCGCTTTCACGAGGTTGTCGTCGACGCCGAATCGCTGAGCGTTGTCGCCGGCGCGGTCCATGACGGCTTGCTCTTGGGACTCGTCAGTCGTCGGGAGTCCCTGTTCGCGTTTCACCGCGGCGATACTCTCGGCGACGTAGGTCCGTTGGGCGATGAGTTCGACGATTTCGCGGTCGATTGTCTGTATCTCCTCGCGGAGTTCGTCGAGGTCCATTTCGGCGGGGTCGCCACCCGTTCGAGCGGCGGCCTCGTCGCTCACTTCGTCGTCGCTCCCGTCTGTTGTGTCGTTGTCAGCCATGTGTGTCCGTCTCGTTGGTTCCAGCTGTCTTTCAGTCGTTCGAGTGTCTCGCGGTCGCCGACGGCGGTGTAGCTCGGTCCGGTTCCCGAAAGCGACGCCGCCGATTCCGGCATCGCCTCCACGATGGGTTCCGTCGGGTAGCCCAAGGCCGCACAGAAGGCGAGTCCGTTGACGCACATCGCTCGCTCGTAGTCGCCGTCGGACGCCAGTTCGTACACCACGTCGGCCATCGGCGCGACCCGCTCACAGCGGCCAACGTCGGCGTCGGCGGAAAACGAGCGTTCGTCGGGCGTGTAGACGAGTACGTCCCACGTCGGTTCGTCCCGTCGGAGGAGTACGTCGTCGGTGTTGTCGGTGACGGTGACGCCACCGAGCATCGACGCCGAGGCGTCGTCGAAAGCGCCCGTAATCGTCACGCCGGCGTCGCGAGCGGCTTCGACGCCGAGGCGGCAGGCGTCTTCGCGGTCCATCTCGGCGTCGAGGGCGTCCAGTGTCGCCAGCACGGTCGCGTTGGCGGCGGCACTGGAGGATTTGAGTCCCGACGCCATCGGCACCTCGCTTTCGGTGCGGACGTGGCCGCCCTCGCCGTCGCCGAAGCGCTCGACGACGCTCTCGACACATCGCTCGATGAGGCGGGTGTCGGCGTCGGGCGCTTCGGCCACCTCGCCGGTGACCTCGCCGGTGGCGTCTAACTCCACGGTCGCCTCGGTGTAGGCGTCGATGGCGAAGGCGGACCCGTAGCCGTTCGCCAGGGCGTTCAGTACGGTGCCCGCTGCGGGGGCGACTGCGCGACCATCCATCGGCCGAACCTCGACCGGGCGGCTACAAAGCGGTGGCGGTTAGCGCAACGGCGTGACTACGCTTCGAGTAGTTCGATTCGGTTCCCATCGGGGTCACGGAGGAAGACGAGTCGTGTCCCGCTTTCGGTCGTCTGTGGCTCGCTAATCGTCTCGACGTCGTCGGACAGGCCTGCGACGAAGGCGTCGACGTCCTCGACTGCGAACCCGACGTGGCAGGCGCCCGGTTGGTTGAGCGCCGAGGTAGATGCCGCGCCCTCGGGGTCGTACTCGACGAGTTCGATGCGGACGCCGTCGGCGTCGAGGTGTGCGAACGTTCCGGAGGCGCCATCGACGTCGACGGCGGTCGCGAACGCCTCGCCGCCGACCTCGAACCGGGAGACGACTTCGAGACCGAGCGTGTCGCGGTAGAAGGCGACAGCACGGTCGAGGTCCGAGACAGTAAGGCCGACGTGGTGAGCCGTGAGGTCGGTCATGGATGGCACCACTCACTGACCGACAAAGGCACTTCCGACGGGCGAAGACAGTTGGTGCTCGCCGCTGTAATGAATCCATGTCACGACCGGAGATTCCGGCACCGGGGTTCGGCACGTCGGGATTAGCGGGCGAAGAGTGCATCGACGCGGTCGGTTCGGCGCTCGAAGCGGGCTATCGCCACGTCGACACCGCACAGATGTACGACAACGAAGCGGCGGTCGGCGAGGCGCTCGCCGAAAGCGGCGTCGACCGCGAGGCGGTGTTTCTCGCGACGAAAGTACACCCCGACTCGCTGGCGCCCGAGGATGTACGCGAGACGACTGTGGCGAGTCTCGACAGACTCGGCGTCGATATCGTCGACTTGCTGTACGTCCACTGGCCGATTCGAGCCTACGACGCCGAGGCGACGCTGTCGGCGTTCGACGAACTCCGGGAGGCGGGGTTGACACGCCACATCGGCGTCTCGAACTTCACGCCCGAACTCCTCAGGGAGGCCCGCGAACTGCTCGACTCGCCAATCGTCGCCCACCAACTGGAGTGTCATCCGCTGTTACCACAATCCGAGTTGGCGGACATCGCCCGCGAGACGGGCCACCGGCTCGTCGCGTACTCCCCGCTCGCACAGGGGGAGTTACTCGACCATCCCGTTGTTCAGTCGGTCGCCGACGACCTCGGTGTGACGCCCGCACAGGCGGTGTTGGCGTGGCACCTTGACCGTGACATCGTCCCGATTCCCAAGGCCCGCGGCGAACACGTCCGGGAGAACATCGGTGCCACGGACGTCGAGTTCACCGACGACGCCCGGGACCGCCTCGACGGCATCGACGAACGACGACGCGTGGTCGACCCCGACGGTGCGCCGTGGAACTGACGGCGAAGCACGACCCGAACCGACAGCAACGTCCCGCCTGGTGAGACCACAGTGAGTGGGTGGTATGTGGTAAGAAACGACGCGCAAGCGACATGAAATCTTAACGAACGTTAATTATGTTTGACGTAGGATAGGACGTAATCCACGGTCGACGAGATTCAGCGGACAGCGCTGTCCGAACTTGTCGTCGCGTTGGAGTGGATTACAGCGGCAGGAGGAACTCATGGCAACAACACACCAATCGGAGACGGTAAAGCAAGGAGTCGACCTGGAAGCGTTCCACGAGTTCGTCGAGCACGCGACGGCCAACTCCGAGGAGATACAGATGGAACTCGGGGCACGTGCGCCCTACGAGGGACGGCTCTTTCACAGTCTGGCGAGAGTCGACGAGTACACGCTCGGCGACGAGGAAATCGAACGAGAGACCCGGGAGTACACCCTACCGATGGGGGCCTGGAGGGAGGTAGAGGAAGCCTCCGGCTTCGTCGACCCGACGGACCGAATGGAACCCATCGAGGTGGCGCTGGCCGCACTCAGCGGCTGTCTGAACGTGGCTGTAGGCGTCACCGCGTTGGCCAACGATATCGAACTCGAGGGCCTCGAGACGAACGTCCGACTCGACTTCGACCCGCGCGTGGTCCTCATGATTCACGATATCGAGGACTCCGAAAACACGTTCGAGAACATCCGCGTCGAGATAGAAGTCAGCGGCGACGACCTCTCGGAGGCGGACGCCGAACTCCTCGCCGAGGGCGCAAAGCGCTCGCCGGTCTGGAACCTGATGCATCTCGCCCACGAGATGGAGCCGGTCGTCGATATCCAACGGCCGATAGAGGCTGACGATTGACCGAGGACGAACGCCCCGCTACGTCTTTTTTCGAGTTTCGAGCGGGCATCCCAGCGACGAGCGGCCGGTCCCCCTCGTCGCCCAACCGCCCCGCTTTTGCCGTCGCCGGCCGAACCACCGTCAATGAGCCAGCGAAGCGACATCGCACCCGACACCCTCTCGGTCTCGCTGGAACCGGAGGGCGTCGAGGTGGAGTACGTCGACGGGCGGTCGGTGTTCTACCACGGCGTGCCGGCAAAGCGGGAGGAGTCGGTCGTCTGTGGCCCCGGCAAGGACGTTCACGTCCTCGTCACCTCCCCCGACGAACGGGAGGGCGTGATGGTGTACGTCAACGACCGCAACACCCACGACGACATCCTCGAATCGACCGGCGTCGGCCGGGTCATCATCGAACGCGGCGAGGAGACCTCGCTGTTCCCCGGCGTCGACGCCGAAAATCACGGCTACCGAGTCGAAGTGTCCGCCGACCCCGAAGCCGCCCGTGGACGGGTGTTCGTCTTCGCCGAAGACGAGATGGGAGAGGCCTCCTACGAAATCGTCTCGGCGAGCGACGACGGGGGGCGAAGGCGGTGCCGACGAAGACGGCACCGAGGACGAGGACACCGCCGACGGGGGCGAGTAATGCCACTGAAGAAAGCGTGGGAACCGCTCGAACGGGCGACCGTGGGGAAGGCTCCGGACCGCTACGGCGTGTACGAACTCGGCGACGGCAACGGGAACGTTCTCGCAATCGACCACGGACCGCTCCGTGACAGCCTGAAGGAAGCCCTCGCCTACGGCGACGGCGAAGAAGTTCGGTGGCAGACGACCCAGAACCGCGAAGAAGCCGAACGTCTCACCGAGGACCACCGGGACCGGCTGTAACCGACGCCCATCACTCGCTGTCGGCTTCCCGAATCCGCAGTTCGCCATCGGCGGCCGTAATCGCGAGGGTCGCCCCGGCAGCCTCGATTCGGAGTTCGTCCGCGTGGATGCCGTCGGCGCCGCGGGACCGCAACAGCGTCACGAGTTGGTCGAGTTCGCCGTCCGTCGCGGTGACCGTCTGGGTATCGACCGACCCCGAATCGGGTGTTTCCTCCGGCTCTCCCGCGATGCCGACGACGTTGCCGCAGTCGACACACTCCAACAGCGTGACGCCGGGCGTCTCGCTCGGAACCGCGTCCCCACCGCAGCGCTCACACGTCCTCTCGCTGTCGGGTCGTGACTCCTCGGAACCCATCAAACGCGTCACCGTCCCGACGGACAATAGAGGGTCCGGTTCGCGCTGTGACCGACCGATACCTAATTTGTTGGGCAGTACGCCCATACCTCACGCGGCGGAACTGCGAGTGCACCGCTCGGCGGCACTGGGTACCTGTCGAGACGGTGCCACCGTCACGCATCGAGTGCGTGACGTTCTCCCCCACCACTCCCCACCCCGTTTTCGTCCTCGAACGGACCGGATGAGCCGTCGGGTCCGGCCTCGGACCTCGGGAAGCGAACCGTGAAACGAGTACCGTCGTCGGTGTCGACCACATCGATGCTGCCGTCGTAAGAATCGACGAGTTTCCGGACGAGGTACAGTCCCAGTCCGTCTCCATCGCTCGATTTTCCCCGGACCTCGGGGTCGAACAGGTCGTCTCGAACCGACCCCGGAATCCCCTCTCCGTCGTCGTCGATGCCCACGACGACGGCATCGCCGTCGGTTGTGCCATCGACCGTGACGGTGAGGTTCTCGGTCGGATTGTGTGTGACGGCGTTGTCGAGGAGGTTCTTGAACAACTCGACGACGAGGTCGTCTGCCTCGACGTACAGTGCGTCGTCGATGTCGGTGACGACGTTCGCCTCGGGGGCCTTCGACTGTATCAGCGAGCTCTGTTCCCGAAGCACGGGGGCGAGGTCGATGGGTTCGAGGTCGCGGCCCCCGGTCTCGGATTCGATAATCGCATCGGCGGTTTCGAGCAGTTGTCGCATCGACTCGGTCCGGCCCTCGATGTGTTCGAGGTACTCGCGTTTCTGCTCGCCCTCGACCTCGTCACCGAGGAGGTCGGCGTAACCGCCGATGGTCACGAGGTCGTGGCGAACGTCGTGTCGGAGGAGTCGAAGCAGGAACAACAGCGTGTCCCGCTGGTCTTCCTTCTCCTCGACGAGCCGTCGATTCTGGACGGCCTGCCCCCGATTGAGGCCGATGAGGACGCCCGCGGCGGCGCCGACCGACCCGACGACGACGAGTTCGTTGAGGAGTTCGAGGGTTAACTGCCCCGCGAGGAGGTCGGGAGCCGACGCCCAGAGGACGAACAGCGCCATGAGTCCGAACCCGCCGGCACACCACTTCGCGGCGCTGAAACACTCCGCGGCGTCGAGGTCGCTCCGGTAGATGGTCAGCCCCGACATCACGACGATGTACCCGAAGACGACGTGGACGACGATTCCCAGCACCGCTTGATTGACCGACGAGGTCCCCGGAAGTCCCCAGGCGAACCAGAAGGTCAGTCCCGCGGCTGCGAGGGTCACGCCGAGGGAAATGAACACGAACCCCCACCGTCGACCGGGGCTTCCGAGCATCGTCCCTCCTTCAGGCCCCAGATTAGTATACGTGTCGCCCGATTGTCTGAAGTCGTCGGACGGCGGGTGGGCCACGGGCGTCGCCGCTCAACTCGCATGAACGCTTTTGTCCGTCGCCGTCGCTGGGGACGGTATGGCGTACAGCGCGGTCGACGACATCGAGGACGCATATCGGGCCACCAAAGGGCTCCTCCTCCCGTTCGAACTCCGGCGGTGGCTCCGTCTCGCCGTCGTCGTCTTCTTCGTCTCCGGGCTGAGTGGGGTCACTCTCAACACCGGGTCGGTCAGTAACCTCCCGGCCCCGCCGGGACCGGGGGTTTCGGGGCCGTCCATCTTCGATAGCCTCCCGGCCGTACTCGCCATCGCTGGAGTTGTCCTGCTCGTGGCGCTGGCCTTCACCCTCGTCGGGTCACTCATGGAGTTCGTCTTCGTACGCATCGTCGAGCGGCGAGACGTTCGGATTCGCGGCCCGTTCGGCGAGAACAGCCGGAACGGCGTCTCGCTGTTCCTGTTTCGTCTCCTCGTCGGGGTAGTGCTTCTCGCGACGGTACTGTTTCTCGCCGCGCTCGTCTGGGGGTTAGGCGTCGCCGGCGCCGTCATCGCAGTGCTGCTGTCGCCAGTCATCGTCGTCGGAGTAATCGGCCTGTATCTCCTCCACCGCTTCACCGTCGACTTCGTCGTTCCGGTGATGCTCGTCGACGACGTCGGCGTCGTCGGAGGCTGGCAGACGTTCGCCCCCGAACTGCGCGAGAACGCCGCCGAGTACGGCGTCTACGCACTCGTCCGAATCGGCCTCGGCATCGCGTTCGGCGTCGTCGTGGGCATCGGCTTCGTCGCCGTCGGAGTGCTGGTCGGCATCCCCTTCGCCATCCTCGCCGGCGTCGTTCTCGTCGTCCAGTACTTCGTCGGTCTCGGCCCGGTCTTTTTGTTCCTCGCCGTCGTCGGTATCGTCCTCTACGCCATCGCCGTCACCGTCGTCGGCGTCACCGTCGTCCAGACGCCCGTCTCGACGTATCTCCGCCACTACTCGCTGTTCGTCCTCGCCGACGTCTCGCCAGCCTACGACCTCGTCGCCGAGATTCGTGACGACGCCGACGAACCGTCGGCGGACGACTGAACGTCAGCGGTTGTCGAGGGCGATAACGACTACACAACCGAGGAGACAGCCGACAGCGAGTGTGTACAATCCCCGAGCGACGACCGACGGCGCACCGAGTTGGACGGCCCCGAACCGAGCCAAAAGAAGCACCAACGCTACGGACAGGAGCGCGATTATCTGTTCGCGTGCGGTTCCGGGAACCTCCATTATCCGTCGTCGAACGTGACCGAGACGTCGGTGTCGAACAGGGCGTAGAACCCGGCGAGACCGAGCAGCGCGAGCGTGCCGATTTCGAGGCCGTGGCCGAGGATGTGAAGCGGTCCGTGTACGGCGATATTGAACGCTTCGGACGCGATAACGGTCGAACCGGCCAGCAGTGCCGAGCCGACAAGCCCGCCGACCCTCGCCCACCCGCCGCGGGTGAGCGCGAACGCTGCCGCGACGACGACGAGCGCGAGGACGATGATGAACGCCGATTCCCCTGCCGGGTGACCGGAGTGAAGCGGAAGCATACCGGTTGCCTCGGAGTCGTCCGATACAACAGTTCCGGTCGAACTCTCGCCCGTGCCGGCAGGATTTATGCACGCCTCGCGTTCACACCCCTCTATGACGGACGACCGACAACTGAGTTTCTGGGCGTGGGGGTACGAGGACAAACTCCCGGACGACGACGAGCGCCGGGAGTTGGCCGCCCGAATCGAGGGCATGCTCGGCTTCCCGGAGCGGCCGGTGATGGAGTATCCGACGCTCGACGACATCGACATCCCCGACTCACGCATCGACGTGCCCGAGGAACTTGCCGAGTTCGTGACGACTGACCGCCGAGCACGGGCCAGCCACACCTACGGAAAGGGGTATCGGGACCTCGTTCGCGGGTTCCACGGCGACTTCTCGAAGGCTCCCGACATCGTGGCGATGCCCCGAGACGAAAGCGACGTCGAGGCGGTCATCGAGTGGGCGACGGCCGACGGCGTCGCCGTCGTCCCCTTCGGCGGCGGCACGAGCGTCGTCGCCGGCATCGAGTGCGACGGCGACGGCTACGCCGGCGTCTGTTCGCTCGACATGCGGGAGATGGACGCGGTACTGGAAGTCGACGACCACTCCCGAAGTGCGAAAATTCAGGCTGGTGCGACCGGCCCCGAGATACAGGACCAACTGCGGGAGTACGGCCTACAGTTGCGCCACTACCCGCAGTCCTACGAGTTCTCGACGTTCGGCGGGTGGGTCGCCACCCGCGCCGGCGGCCACTTCGCGACGCGATACACCCACATCGACGACTTCGTCGAATCGGTCCGGGCGGTGACCCCCGCCGGAACCCTGGAGACGCGCCGACTGCCCGCCTCCGGCGCCGGGCCAGACCCGAACCGATTTTTGTTGGGTAGTGAGGGCGCCTTCGGCGTCATCACGGAGGGGTGGACCCGGGTCCAGCCCCGGCCACCGCATCGGGCCCGGGCGACGATGTACTTCGACGACTACTGGGACGCCGTCGAGGCGACACGGGACATCGTCCAAGCGCGACTGTATCCCGCCAACTGCCGACTCCTCGACAGCAACGAGGCGATGTTGAACGAACTCGCCTTCGACGGCAGCCACCTGCTCGTGTTGGGCTTCGAGTCGACGGACCATCCCGTCGACGACGACCTCGAGCGGGCGATGGCGTTGGCCGAAGCCCACGGCGGCACCTGCCCCGAGGGACCGACGATAGAGGACCGCTCGGCCGATAACGGCGAATCGGACACCGACCGCTCGGACTCCTCTGAGGGGTCCTGGCGCGATTCCTTCATCGAGGCGCCGTACATGTTCAACTCGCTGGTCTCGATGGGCGTCCTCGTCGACACCTTCGAGACGGCAGTGACCTGGGAGAAGTTCCCCGACCTCCACGAGGCGCTCCAGGAGAACGTCGTCGGCGCGATGGAGGACGAATGCGGCGCCGGGTTTCTCTCGTGTCGGTTCACGCACGTCTACGAGGACGGCCCCGCGCCGTACTACACCCTGCTCGCGCCGGCCGAGGTGGGCAGAGAGCTAGAGCAGTGGAACGTCATCAAGCAGGCCGCATCGGATACGCTGATGGAGTACGGCGCGACCATCACCCACCACCACGCCGTCGGCCGGGTCCACCGTGAGCACTACCACGAGGAGGTGCCGGACGGCTACCTCGACGCCCTGCGGTCGATGAAGCGGACGCTGGACCCCGACGGCATCATGAACCCCGGCGTGCTGCTGTAGGCCTCACCGACGTCTCGTCCGGGGGCCATCGGTTTCTTACCACACCGTGTCGAACGTCCGACACCATGAGCAAACTGCTCCGTGTGCTGGGCGGCCTCGTCCAGACCGTCGTCACGTTCGTCGTGTTGATAATCCTCGCCATCGCCGCCTTCTACGTCACCGTCTTCGTCGTCTCGACGGGGGCGGGGCTGGCCGGCTACGACCCCAGCGGTGACTTCGTCGTGTTGGCGGCGGCGCTGTTGGTCGTCGCGGCGCTACTCGGCGGTGTCCCGTTCCGTGGCCTGACCGAGCCACCCGAAGAGGACAACGCCCGCGACCCGACGACCGGCTTCGAGTAGCTACGTTCCGCCGAAGAGGTCGCCGATTTCTTCGCCCTCGTTTTCGCCGGGGAGGATGTCCCCGATGCCGGCACCGAACGCGCCGGCCGTCCAGACGACGCTGATTCGACACAGGCTGAGAAACGGCTCTGCGGTGTCGAGGCGTCCCCACAGCGCCATCGTCGCCGTGGCGGTCAGAAACGCGATGACGAGGACGCCGACCAGCCGCTTCGGGACGAATCCGAAGGCGAGTTGTATCTCGACTTCCCGAAACTCCGCGTAGTACAGCAGGCCGGCCGTGATGGTGACCACGAAGACGGCGTTGGCCAAGAAGTACACCGGAACGCCGTACACCAGCGAGGTGGCGAAGTGAGAGCCGATTTCGAGGACGCCGCCCTCGACGACCAGCGGCAGCGAGAAGATGGTCGACCCGACGAACGCCTCCAGTACGTCTCTGGTCGTGTATCGCTGGATGTTCCGCTCGACATTGTCGAGCGTCCGCTGCTCGAATCGGTGCAGTCCCTCGGCGAGGCGGCGGATTCGACGGGCACGGCGACGCTCCTCTCCGGCCGACACCGACTCCTCGAGGGACTCCAACCGTTCGAGTACCTCGGCGGTCGTCGGGTCCTCGTCGGCCATAGGGGGGTCTCGCCCACGGCGGGCAAAGAGTTGTCGCCGGTTCAGGCCGTCGCCGCGCGGGCTTCGAGCCAGTCGACGATGCGCTCGGGCACGTCGACGTCGGGGTTAGCCGCGTTCAGCGCCTTGAACTCACAGGTCGCGTTGACCTCGTGGACGGTGTATCCGGTCCCGGTCTCCATGAGGTCGACGCCAAGCAAGCCGCCACCGACGGCTTTCGAGGCTTCCTCGACGAGATGCCGCACCTCGCCGGTCATCTCGAAGGCCTCGACGCTGCCGCCACGGGCCGCGTTCGTAATCCAGTGGCCCGACGAGCGGGTCATCGCCGCAATCGGTTCGCCCTCGGCCGCGAGAACGCGGATGTCGCGGTCCGGTTTCTCGACGAACTCCTGGATGTAGAACACCTTGTGCTCGTAGCCGCCGAGGACGTCTTTGTGTTCGAGGACGGCCTCGGCGGCGGCGCGAGTGTCGAGGCGGGCGATGAGCCGGCCCCAGGAGCCCGTGACCGGCTTGAGGACACAGGGATAGCCAAAGCGGTCACAGGTGTCGAGGGCGCTCTCGACGCTGAACGCGATTTCGGTTCGGGGCGTCGGCACGCCGGCCTTATCGAGGGCGAGACTCCCCCGAACTTTGTCGGCACACACCCACGTCGGTTCGGGGCCGTTGACAACCGGCACGTCGTAGTGAGTGAGAAACCGGCTGACGTACCGGACGCGACTCGACTCCAGACAGCGGTTGTACGCCAACTCGACCCCGTCGAAGGTATCGGGCGGATGCGGCCCCTCCAGACCGAACCCCATCCGCGAGGCGTCGACTTTCACTACCGTCGTGACCGCGTTCTCGGAGCGCGTTCAACAGTAACTTCTCGTCCTCTCGAATTCTCGTGTAGACGAAGCCCAGACGCATGGCGCTACTACGGCCGGCTCTCGCTTACCAGTTGTGTACTGGTAACAACCCACAATACGAAGTCTCCGGGTCCGTCGGAATCCAAACTTTTGACACGACGCCGCGTCAGACGACACCATGGCACTCGGATTCGTCCGACGGCATCCGCTCGCGACGGCAGGCATACTGGTCGGTGCTGTCGGCATCGCCGGTTCGCGCGTCGAGTCACGACTGGACCCCGCGGGCTGGAACCCCCCGGAACCTCCGGCGATGACCGGTCCACTGAACTCCAATCGGAGCCTGACCGGTCGGGAGACCGTCGTGGAGTGTGAGGGGCCAGAGGACGTGGCCTTCGACGACGAAGGGAGACTGTACACCGGTACCGAGGACGGCGCGGTCGTCCGGACGACGGAACCGGTCGACGACGGAACGACCAACGCCGAGTTGGAACCGTTCGCCGACACGGGTGGTCGCGCACTCGGCATGGAGTTCGACGGCGAGAACTTGCTCGTCGCCGCCGAAGGTGCGGGCCTGCTGTCTATCGACTCCGCTGGAGAAGTGACGACCCTGTCGGACAGCGCCGACGGCCGCGACATCGTCTTCGCCGACGACCTCTACGTCGCCGACGACGACACCGTCTACTTCACCGACGCGACGGTCCACGAACTGTTCCAGGACGAACTGTTCGAACTGCAGGACACCGGTCGGCTGCTGGCCTACCATCCCGACTCCGGGGAGACGACCGTCGAGCTGGCGGACCTCGGCTTCGCCAACGGCGTCTGTCCCCACGAGGACAGCGAGTCGCTTTTGATAACGGAGACCTCCCGATATCGCATCACGCGATACTACACCGAGGGCGACCGCGCCGGCGAATCCGAGGTCTTCGCCGAGAACCTCCCCGGCTACCCGGACAACATCGAGGTCGCCGGCGACGGCGACCACTGGGTGGCGATTCCGAGCCTCCGGGACTCGACGCTGGACGGCCTCCACCGAGTACCGTGGGTGAAACGCCAACTCGGCAAGTTTCCCGAGGCCGTCTTAGAGCAGGTCAGCGGCGACGCCTACGGACTCGTGTTGCGGCTGGACTCGACGGGTGACATCGTCGAATCGCTGCACGACCCCACCGGCGGCGTCTTCGGCGTCACCTCCGCGACCCCACACGACGGCGCGCTGTATCTCGGGTCGCTGTTCGGCTACCGGGTCGTGCGCTGTCCGCTGGAGTAGGCGACCGATTCAGTTTCACCGCGCTCTCGCAAGGTTATAGACGGCGTGGCGGGAAACGACGGTATGGCTCGGCTTCCGGGCGTGTCGATGCCCGACCAGGTGGTCTGCCACGTCGACATGGACTGCTTTTACGCCGCCTGCGAGCGACTCAAAGAGCCGGAACTGGAGGGAGAGCCGCTCGTCGTCGGGATGGGCTACGAGTCGGGCGAGGAACACGGCGCCGTCGCCACCGCCAGTTACGAAGCACGGGAGTACGGCGTGGAGTCGGCGATGGCCATCTCGGAGGCCTTGGAATTGCTCCCCCGCCGGGCAACCGCCGAGGACGACGAGGACACCGGCGTCTACCGCCCCGTCGACATGTCGTTCTACGAGTCCGTGAGCACCGACGTGAAGGCAGTCCTCGACGACGCCGCGGAGACGGTCCGGAACGTCTCCATCGACGAGGCGTACCTCGATTTGGGCGACCTCGCGTGGGACGACGCCCGCGCGTTCGGTCGCGAGTTGAAAGCCGACATCGAAGACGAGGCCGGCGTCGTCGCCTCGGTCGGTATCGCGCCGAACATGACGACGGCGAAACTCGCCTCCGACGCCGACAAGCCGGACGGACACGTCGTGGTCGAACCAAACGAAGTCAGGGACTTCCTCGCGCCGATGGCCGTCGAGGACCTCCACGGCGTCGGTCCAGTCACCGCCCGGGAGTTACGCGAGATGGGGTTCGAGACAGCGGGCGACATCGCCGCCGCCGAGGAGACGACGCTACTCGACGCCTTCGGCGAACGGGGTCGTGACCTCCACGCCCAAGCGCGCGGCGAGGACGACCGCGCGGTCGAACCGAAGGGCCGACCGAAGAGCCTCTCCAGCGAATCGGCGTTCGTCGAGGCGACCGACGACTCGGAGACGAAACGCGAGAAAGTGAAAGGGTTGGCCGAGGAGGTCGCTGACCGCGCGACCGCGAAGGGCGCACTGTACCGCACCATCGGCATCAAGGTCGTCGAACCGCCGTTCGACGTGAACACCCGCGCTCGGTCGCTGTCGGGGCCGGTCGACGACCCGGACCTCGTGGAAGCCGTCGCCCTCGATTTGCTCTCGGAGTTCGACGACGACCGGGTGCGGAAACTCGGCGTTCGCGTCTCGAATCTCTCCTTCGACGACCGCGAACAGGCGAGTCTGGATGCATGGGAGGGTTCCGACGACGATGTCGAGACGGACCACGACATCCGGAAACGCCACCGCGAGCGGTCGACGGGCGGACAGGCCGACCTCTCGGAGTTCCAGTAGGGTGAGCAGGCTTTTGGCTGTCCGGGGCGAAGTGTCGGTATGAACCACCTCGCCGTCGCCGGCGACGAGACGTGGCACCTGCCCCGACACGCCCACGTCATCGTCCACGAGACGCCCGACGGCAACGAGTTCATCACCATCTACGACTGCGGGGCCGCCCAGAAGCCCCCGTCTGCGCAACTCATCGGTAACCTCGTCCGCGTCGACGCCGACCACGAACTCCTGAATCAGCCGACCGGCTACATCGCCAAACTGCGCGAGGAGTCGACGCTGGAGCAACAGGGCGACGACCACTTCGTCATCCGGGCGGAGTGAGACGGGAGGATTGATTTTTCCGCCGACAGTCGGGCCGGTATGACGGTCGACGAGACGGCCCGAGTCGAAGACTCGACGCTCGGCGACGTAGAGATACGGGAGTACGTGACGATTCACGACTCCGAAATCGACGACGGCTGTCGCATCTACGAGCGCACGTCCATCAAGAAATCCGACATCGACGGCCCGAGTGACATCAACGCCAACGCCTACGTCGAGAACGCCCGTATCGGGTCGGAGGTACAGGTCGGTCCCAACGCCGCCGTCGTCGGGGTCACCCACGACCGCGATGAGAGCGGAATGACGTTCCGCGAGGACACCTTCGAGACGGTCGCACTGGAGGACGGCGCCTTCGTCGGTGCCGGGGCCGTCGTCTTGCCGGGCGTGACCGTCGGCGAGAACGCCGTCCTCGGGGCCGGCGTGACGGTGACCGAAGACGTCGCGGCCGGAGCGGTCGTTCGAAGCGACCGATAGCGGAATCACGCGCACGACGCCCGTCTGACGGAGAACTATGTGCGGTGGGCGTCTTCGATTCCCCAATGGGCGAGGAAACGATTACCGTCGGAGAAGTGAGTCGTGGCGACGACGCCGGAACGGGCGTCGAGTTGCCAATCGTCGACTTGCTCACCGGACGGGGATTCATCACCGGCAAGTCCGGCTCAGGGAAGTCCAACAGCGCGAGCGTCGTCGCCGAGAAACTGCTCGACCGCGGCTACAGCCTGCTCGCGGTCGACATCGACGGCGAGTACTACGGGCTGAAAGAGGAGTACGAAATCCTCCACGTCGGCGGCGACGAGGAGTGTGACCTGCAAGTCAACGAGGAGCACGCCGGCAAAATCGCCGAGTTGGCGCTCGAACAGAACGTCCCGATAATCCTCGACATCTCCAGTTTCTTGGACGAGTCGGAGGCCCGCGATTTGCTGACCGAGGTGACGAAACACCTCTTCGCCAAGGAGAAGAAACTGAAACAGCCGTTCATGATGCTCGTCGAGGAGGTCCACGAGTTCATCCCCGAGGGCGGCGGCATGGACGAGTGCGGCCGGATGCTCATCAAGGTGGGCAAACGCGGCCGCAAACACGGCCTCGGCATCGTCGGCATCAGCCAGCGGCCCGCCGACGTGAAGAAGGACTTCATCACCCAGTGTGACTGGCTCTGTTGGCACCGGCTGACCTGGAACAACGACACGAAAGTCGTCGGCCGCATCCTCGGCAGCGAGTACGCCGACCACATCGAGGAGATGGACGACGGGGAGTGTTTCCTCATGACCGACTGGTCGGAGGACATCCGCGTCGTCCAGTTCGAGCGCAAGCGGACCTTCGACGCCGGCGCGACGCCCGGGTTGGACGACTTCGAGCGCCCCGAACTGAAGAGCGTCTCCGGCGACCTCGTCGAGGAGCTCCAGGAGATAACCGAGACCCAACAGCAACGCGAGAACCGCATCGAGGAACTGCAGCGGGAACTGAAGCAGAAGGACGAACGTATTCAGGACCTCGAACGCCAACTGTCGGAGGCCCAAGACCTCAAACAGATGGCCGACCGCTTCTCGCGGGCGATGATGGAGCAGGTGACCGGCCGACCGCTGTCGGCCGCGCCGGGACGACAGAGCGAACTCGAAGAGGTCGCCCGGAAGCCGGTTCGCCGCGACCCCGAACTCGAAGCGGAACTGGACGCCGTCCGAAGCGGTGAACGAGAACCCGAATCCGGGCAGGTACCCGACGCCAGCAACGACTGGGACCGAGACGGCACCGACAGCGCCGGCGACGCAACCGGAACCGATTCCGAAGACGAGCAGGACCACGAACCCGTCGAATCCGAGTCGGTGGAACCGGAGGCCGACCCCGTCGACGACGCCGAGGGACCGGCGAACTTCGGGGACGCGTTCGCCGGAATCGACTCGGTCGAAACCGAGGAAACGTCCGAAACGGACACCGAACCGACCGTCTCGGAAGTCGCAAGCGGCGAGGAGCGCTCGCCGACGGCGACTGCGACGGAGACAGCCAGCGACCCGCTCGTCACCCGACTGCGGGACGAAATCTACTCCCTTGAGGACATCGCCGTCGAGATGCTCCGACACTACCGGGATTACGGTCCGACGACGCCACAGGAGGCCCACGCCGCCGCGGGCGGGTCAGGTGACAGAACCGAATCCTACGCCGTCAACCGCGCGCTGCGCCAGCGAGGGTTCGTCGCCCACGTCGGTCGCGGCAAACACGACTACGCGCTGCCGTCGCTGGTCGCCGAGGAGTCGGTCGACCCCTTCGAGCCGAACGAGCGACTGCCCGACGACGAGCGCGACGAGTTGGTCCGGAAAATCGAGGCGGTGTTCGTGGAGGGTATCGAGCCACAGACGGTCGAGGAGGGCAACGAAACCGCCGCTGCCGACGGCGGCGAGGTCGAAGCCGACCCCACCGACGGCGTGACGCCGTGGCCGGAAGAGTAATCGGGTCACACGCCGGCGAAATTTTTAATCTCGATTCTGCCGTTGGTTACAACGAGTCGGAAGCGACGTGTGTGTCGGTACGAGCGTTCGGAGGTGAAACCGCATGCACGAAGATGAAATCACGCTCGTTTGTCACGTCAGGGCACCGCTGGTTGCGGACCCAATCGAATCGCGCGTCGAAACGCTCCGTTCCCTCGAAGACGGCCCACTCGTCGACACCGTCGTCGTTCGGAGTTGGCCGGACACCGTCCGGCTCGACGACGAGGGTGACCACGAGACGCTCGCCCGATACGAGCGATTCCGGTCGTGGGCCGACCGGCGCGGCGTCTCCATCCGGCCGCCGTTCGAGACGCGAACCCGGTCGTCGATAGTCGAGGAAGACGGTGTCGACGTGTTGGTCACGCCGACGCTGTGTCTCGCCGTCTACCGCGAAGAGCGGTTAGTCGGCGTCTTCCCCCACTCCGCTGGCGGGGAGACCTACACCGTCGAGGAGGCCGTCGAAACCCTTCAGAGCGGTGAACTGCCGCGTCCGCTCGGGTCTATCGACCCGAAGCCCGCGGCCGAGCCGCGACGCTGTCCCGATTGTGAGGGGTCTCTCGTCAACGGACAGGGCGTGTTCATCTGCCCGGACTGTGCGTGGGTGGGCGCGGCGACCGACGACGGGTGGGCGGAGTTGCCGACGGCCGGCACGCGGACCGTCGAGGCGCCTTCGGACTGACGCGATAACCCATCGAACGGGACCGAACGCCCTCGCCGGTGCCAAGCGAACTACAACTACCTCGTAACTACTCTTATTCCCAACACTGGAGTAGCCTCTATCGATGCCGGCAGCAGTGCCGGATGAACTGCGTGGGGAGAGACATGTCCCAGGACACGAAAATCACGGTACTCTGTTATGCACGGGAGCCGATCGTCTCGGAATCAGTCGAATCGAACCTCGAGCTACTGGAGCGCTGTGAGGGAGGACAACTCGTCGACCGGGTCGTTCTCCGTGGATGGCCAGGGAGCGTCCGGTTGGATGGTGAGGAAAGCCCTACTCGCGAGGTCGTCGGCCAGTTCGAGGCGTTCGAGGCGTGGGGGGACCGCCACGGGGTCAGCCTCCAGCCGGCCTTCGAGAGACGGACCCGGTGTTCCATCGCCGACGACGAACACAGCGTTCTCGTGACGCCGTTGCTGTGTCTCGCCATCTACCGAAACCAAGAGTTGTCGGCGGTCTTTCCGCATTCCGTCGACGGGGAGACCTACACGGTCAGAGCGGCCATCGAGACGCTTCTCTCGGGGGAACTCCCGACACCCTGGCAGCCGGGACGACGACCGGACCGATTGGCGCCGAAGTAACGGTGATTAGGCCACGGGGTCGACGAGGGATTCGAGTGCCGTCTTCGGGTCGTCGGCTTTCGCGACGCCCGAGGCGAGAAGGACGCCCTCGGCACCGAGGCCAGCGGCGGCATCGAGGTCCTCGCCCGTAGAGATACCGGCCCCACAGAGGACGGGCACGTCAGAGACCGAGGCGGCAGCATCGACCGAGTCGGTGACGATGTCGGGATCGGCTTTCGACACCGGTGTTCCGGTGCCGATGAGTTCCGGCGGTTCGACGGCGACGGCGTCAGGGTCCAAGGCGGCGGCGGCCGCTATCTGTCGGGGGTTGTTCGCACAGACAACGGTTTCGAGGTCGGCGCGCTCGGCGGCCCGGAGCGAGGCATCGATGTCGGCCAGCTTCAGGCGGTTCTCCGAGTGGTTCAACAACGTGCCGACGGCGCCAGCGTCGGCGGCGGCCTCCGCGAGCGTCGACCCCGTGTGAGAGCCGTACTCGACTGGCGAGACGTGTTGTGCCCACGTTTCGACACCCGTTTCGGCGACGCGGTCGAGGTGTGCGGCCTGCGGTGCGACGGCGATTCGGACGCTCGTGTCGTCGGCGACTTCGGCTGCCGCCTCCGCGACTTCGACGGGGTCACAGGGGTACGCCTTCAGGTTGACGAGGACGAACATAGCGGGAGGGCGGTTGCCGGCCAAAAATAGTTGTCCATGCCGGCCGCGTCAGCGGGCGCTGTCGAGGTCGACGAACGCGTCGGCATCGGCGGTCAGCCACGTCGACATCCGGGCGACGCTGGAGAGTCCCGGCGGGTACACCGTCCGCCGGTCGGGCCGACCGTCGTACCGGACGAGGGTCGCGGCGAGCGTAACCGGCCGCTGGTGGTTTCGTGTCCGGTCCGTCCCGTCGAGTCTCTCGCCCATAGTCGTCATCGACATCTCGGAGGCTGGTCTACCGGAGCAAAACGGCTGCTAATTGTCCTCTACAGAACTATTGAGCGTTCCGGACCCATCAGAGCCGCGTCGCACGCATCACGTCGAGGCGGTCCGCGGCCGTCTCGATGGCGTTGACGACGCCGTCGATGGTAGAGGCCACTATTCCGCACCCCAAATCGGGACCGTCCACCGGTTACTTCATCGTGACGTAGGTGAGGAACGCGACGGCACAGAGTTGCAGTCCGCGGAGGGTCAACAATGCTCGCTGTGCCAAGGGGTCGCCGGCGTACAGCATGTTCGTGCTGAAAAAGAAGTACAGCGCGAGGACGTTCTCGACCAACAGCACGAGGCCGAACGCCAGCAGTCCCAGCGTCAGCGACGACTTGAACGTCCGGTAGTTGCGTAGCCACACGCCGACGAGGCCTAGCAGAAGCAGGATGCTCACACCGGACAACGCACTCGCAATCGTTAGGGTCGTGTTCATTGCCATCGTCAGTCCTCTATTCGGTCCGTGATTCGGTCGAACTCCTCGCGGTGGCGCTCGAAGCGGTCCGTGAGGAAGTACAGTTCACCGTAGTCGTCGCCGCCGGTTTCGACGATGTCGTGGTCGACGAGTTTTTCGAGGTGATACCGGATGGTGTTGTACTCGAGGTCCAGCGCCTCGCTGAGTTGGTTCGCGTTCCGCGGGCGCTCGGAGAGTGCGTCGACGAGGCGGGCGCGGTTCTTCCCGCCCCGCGTGCCGACGAACAGATACCAGAGAGCCTTCTCCATCCGAACTCGCCTACGGGTTCATCGAACAGTCGTATATCTGTGGCGGTCACGGGCGTACTGTCCGTGAGACCCACCCAGAGGGGCCGCTCGGGAAGGCCTCGGACTCCTCTTTGGGTTGGAGAGTGCCTTCGCCGTCGGTCGCCCGGACGACAACCTCGTGTTCGCTTTCGGGTGCGTCGTAGCTGTACGTCCACTGTCGCCACACGTCATCGCCGGGGAGCGGCTCCGAGAGGGTCGCCTCCGACCACGAACCGCCGCCGTCGGTCGACACCTCGACGCGCTCGATACCCCGCGTGCCAGCGTAGGCGTGGCCCGCGACCTCGATCCTGTCTTCGCCGACGTTGACGACGTGCAGTTTCGCGACGGTGTTGACCGGGCCGGTACCGTGCCAGCCACGCTCTTCCCAGTAGCCGTCCTGTTCTTGCTCCAGCACCTCGATTTCGGTGAGCCACTTGACGTTGATTTCGCCCCAGTGGCCGGGGATGAGCGCCCGTGCCGGGTAGCCATGGCCGCGCGGCAGGACGTCGCCGTTCATCCCGTAGGCGAGGAAGCCGTCCGACAGCGCCGACAGTGGGAACTCCTCGTAGAACCCGTCGGCCGCCCGCAGCATCACGCAACACTCCTCGGCGGGAACCGCGGGGTCGACGAGGTCCATGATTGGGATGCCGGTCCACAGCGCGTTGTCGAGTTTCTTCCCGTTCAGGCTCTCTCCGACGCAGCGAAGCGAGACGAAGCGGTTCTCCGCACCCATCGCTCGTATCTCGTCGTAGGTGTAGGACACCTCCTCCTCGACAGCGCCGGTGACCGAAACCGACCACTCCTCGGCATCGATTGTGGGGTCCGTCGCATTGATGTCGACCTCGTAGAACTCCTCGCTCACGAGCGGTTCCAGCCCAGATACCGCGAGCGAGTTCCCCTCGGCGTCATCGAGCAGGGAGTCGATTTCGGCCGTAATCGATTGGGAGACATCGAGTTCGGACGTTTCCTCCGTCCCCCGAAGTCCCCCTCCCCGACCGAAAACGAAGCCGCCGACCGACAGCGCCAGCGCGCTGGCGACACCGCCGAGGACGCGCCGACGGGCCGGCGAGACATCCGAATCGACCCCGATAAACAGGTCGCTGGTGGCGAGGACGACCCCCACCGACACGCCGGCCGCTATCGACGGCAGCGGCGCGGCCGTGAGGCCGAACGCGATGCCGACGCCGAAGGCTATCGAGAGAAGGACGCCGACCGGCGGTGCATCGAGACGCCGGCCGAGGGCAGAACAGCCCAGCGCAACGAGGGCGAACACGCCGACGGCGATGCCGATGGCCGCCACGACGTTGAGTTGGCTGCCGATTTCACCGAACTGGACGATGCCGAACGTGATGATTTCGCTCGGGAGTTGTCGTGCCATCGTCCCGGCGATAGGGCCGACGACGAAGGAGGGCGTGAACCCGGCGACGGCGTAGGAGCCGGCGACGCCCGCGACACCGGCGAGTAGCGAGACGAAAGCTCTCCCGGCGTCAGGGAGCAGTCGCCGGACCGTTCGGAGCGAACCGGCGTTCATGGTTCCTGTAGGTGCGCCAAGGGTTTAGTTCTCCATGCTACCGGTACTCACCGTCACGCGGACGACGTCTGCCGTGTCGGGGTAGTCGTAGCCGTCGTCGACCTCACTGATACGACGGACAGTCGCGTTCTCTTCGGGACCGGCACCCGCTTCCATCTGTCTCGGTGCCTGATTTCCGCCGACGCCGGGGTCCTCGTTTTCCTCGGTACCGGCATCCCACAACAGCAGGCGGTCTGTCACGTCGCCTTCGATTGGTTCCCCCATCTCGTACAACGGCATGCCGGTCGGTTCGGGCGCATAGAACAGATCGTTTGACTGGACGAACATCGTTGCCAGCGAGAGGCGTTGCCCGTCGGTCGCCTCGACGGTGAACTCGTAGGCCTCACCGGGACCGATAGGCGCGGGGCCCTCGCCATCGACGGGCGTCGTCGCGGCGCCGACCGTCGCCTCGCTCATCTCCAGTTCGTTCACCAACTCCGCGGGAGAACCGTCCTCCGCGAGTCGCTCTAGACCGGCACTCGCGGACCCACCCGACTCGAAGAGTGCGCCCTCGGACTCGTGAACCGCGTAGGCCGTCGGTGACAGCGGGACGGCAACCGTCCCCTCGGAGGTTTCGAGCGTCTGGCCGGTCGATACGTTCTCGATTCGGACGGTGAAGGTGGTCGTCGCGTCGCCGTCCATCCCGTCGTCAGTCGACCCGCCGTCGTCCATGCTCTCGTTGTTCATCCCGCCGTCGTTGCCGTCGTCCATCCCGCCAGCGCCGGCACAGCCGGCGGCGAGGACGGTACCGGTCGTTCCCGCTGCGAGCAGTAGTTTCCGTCGAGTCGTGTCGTCCGTCATCACACTCGGGCGGAGAGGGTAGTGGATAAAGGAGATTTTTCAAGGTCCGTCGCAGGTTCGAGGTGAGTCCGTTGGAACTCCCTCTAGAATTCGTCTCAAATCGTTATCCGGCATCGACGTACCGATATCGAGAGCGACGGATACACGGTGCCGGAGTCGCTACGCCAACACATGAACGGACGCCGCACGTGGGTGTCGGTCGACGGCGAACCGCGACTCGGGACGGTGGTCAGGTACTCGTACGCCCCGAAGACGGGGGCACCGCTTCTGGCCGTCGAGTTGGACGACCCGGTCGGCGACACCGACGAAGTGGTCGTAAACCCACAGATAGACGACGTACTGTTCGACAGCGACGCCTGATGAATTCGATTGCCCTCCCCGACGGCCGCAGCCTCGCTTACGACGAGTACGGCGACGCCGACGCGCCGCCGGTCGTCTTCTGTCACGGCACGCCCGGGTCGCGGCGCTCTGCGGCCGTCTTCGACGACTGTTCGGTTCGCGTCATCGCTCCCGACCGCCCCGGAATCGGTGGGTCAGACCCCGACCCCGGACGGGACTTCGACTCCTGGCGCGAGGACGTGGTCGCCCTGACCGACGAACTCGGAATCGATGAGTTCGGCGTCGTCGGCTTCTCCGGTGGTGGCCCCTTCGCACTCGCCGCTGGAGACGCACCAGGCGCGACGGCAGTGGGACTCCTCGCCCCCAGCGGTCCCCCCGAAGTGAGCCCAACCGACCCGCTCACAGTGGCCGGTCGGTACGCGCCGATACTGCTCCGTGGGCTCTTTGCGGTCCAGCGCCCAATCGTTCGCCGGAACCCCGATGCCGCACTATCGCTGTACACCGATGCTGACCCCTCCGAGTTATCGATTCCCGACGGCGTCGACCCGGTCGAAGTGTTCGCCGAGGACGCCCTGACCGCAACCGAGCAGGGCGGCAAGTGGCTCGCACGGGAGTTAGCACTGCTCAGTGAATCGTGGTCGATTCCGAACCCGGAGGTCGCCGTAACCGTCTGGTACGGCGAGGATGACGAGAACGTCCCGCCGTCTGTCGCGAAGGCTGTCGCCGACGAAACTGGCGCAGAAACCGTCGCGTTATCGACGGACCACCTCGAAACGCTGTGCGAAGCGCGAGACGACTGCGTCTCGTTCGTCAGTCCTTCCGCTTGACGACGTCGCCGAGGGTCGTCCCGCCCGTCGAGGACCCACCGGACCACTCGCTGTCGTCGGTCGACCCGCCTTCGGACAGCGTGATGTCGAGGGCCTTCTCGAGTTTGCGCTGGACTTTGTCGCTCGGCAGTACGTCACCCCGCTCCAGTTTCCGGATGAGGCTGGCCTTCTCGTTGAGTTGGTTCGCCAACTCCTCTTGGGTGAGCCCTTCGGACTCCCGGGCGGTACGGATGCGGTCGTCGTAATCGGTGACGACCTCGTCCATCTCGTCGAACATGTCGCGACGGCGGCCGCCACCGCCGCCACCCGACGAGGACGAAGACGACGTGGAACTGGACGACGAGGACGACGACGAAGACGACGTGGAACTGGACGACGAGGACGACGACGAGGACGACGTGGAGTACTTCGTCGACGACGAGGACGTGTCCTGCGTCTGGACCTCCGTGCCGAAGTCCGCGCAGTCGTCGCACACGTCGAGTTCGGCCCCCTCGACCTTGACGGTCTTCGGCGACGCCGTCTCGGCGCCGCACATCTCACATTGTACCATACTCGCCCTTACCGTCGGGGCGCAAAAGGGTTTTCCGCCTACTCCAGGGCGACCATCGAGTAGTAGAACCGCTGGAGTGCGGTGACGTGGCCGACGACGGCGAAGAAGACCAAAAGCCACCCGACCAGCGTCAACCCGTACGGTTCGGCGGTGTAGAAGGCGGCGGCGGCAGTGACGACGCCGATGATGGCCAACCGGTCCGCGCGACCGACGAGGCCGCCGTACACCCGGTCAAGGCCGACGGCCTGTGCCTGCGTCCCGAGATAGGAGGTCATCAACACGCCGGTAACTGCGAGGAAGCCCAGCAAGTACTCCTCGGTGCCGGCGGCCAGTCCGGCGATGATGACGATATCGGCGTAGCGGTCCAGCACGTGGTCCAAGAGGTCGCCGGCTTTCGAATCGGTGCCCTGCCGACGAGCCAACGCTCCATCCAAGAGGTCCAGCCAGCCGTTGACCAACACGAAGGCCGCACCGAGGAGGTACAGAAGCGGGTCGGGACGCCAGATGCCCGCCGCCGCCCCCGCTAGTGCGTAGGCGGTACCCGCGAAGACGGCGAAGCCGAAGGCGATGACGCTGACGCCGTCCGGCGACAGGCCGACGCGGTCGGCGGCGGTCACGAATGGGTCGAGCATGCGGTCGGCCAGCGGCCGGAACTTATCGAGTGTCATAGGTAATCGAGGAACTCCACCTCCCCTGCCGAGGGCGCCCGCTCGCCGGCGATGACGGCTTCGATGTCGGCGGCGACTTCGTCGGGTGTTCGGTCGGTCGTGTCGATTTCGTACACCGAATCGAGGCCGTGGGCGTCGACCGCCTCAGAGAGGATTACGTCCAGTGCCTCCGCCTCGGCGTTTTCCTCGGCCTTCGATTCGTCCTCGCCGCGGTCCAGCAGTCGCTCCCGCAGCGTTTCGGGATGACAGCGCAACACGACAACTCGGTCGGCCTCGAGGTGGTGTGCGAGGTGGGATTCGATTATCGCGTCCTCGCGGTCGGCCAGTCGCTCGCGAAGCGCGTCGATGTCGGCGACGAGACTGCCGCGGTCGGGGTCCTCACCGGTGGCGAGTCCCTCTTCCCGAATCAGGGCGTTGAGGTGGACAACATCGAGGTCGGTGTCGAGGCGGTCGGTCGCCGTCGTCTTACCCGTTCCCGGGGTGCCGGTGATAGCGACCCTCATACCAGTTCGTTCAACACCTCCACCGCTCGTTCCGTCTCCTCGCGCGTGCCGCAGGTGACGCGGATACACTCCGGCAGACCGAAGGAGGTGGTGTCGCGGACGATGACGCCCTCGCGTTGGGCCGCCTCGGCGACGGCCGACCCGTCGCCGACCTCACACAGCACGAAGTTACCCGAACTTTCCCAGGTGTGACAGTCGAGTTCATCGTACATGTACTGTCGCGCCCAGCGGGCCCCCTCGACGGTCTTCTCGACGTGGTCCGGGTCGTCCAGTGCGGCGAGGCCGGCCCGGCAGGCGATTTCCGACGCCGCAAACGGCGTGTTCACACGGGCGTAGGCATCGGCCCACTCGCCGGGGACGACGGCGTAGCCGAGTCGGACCCCAGCCAGTCCGTACGCCTTCGAGAACGTCCGGAGGACGGCCACGTCGTCGCGTTCCTCGACGAGTGCGACCGCCGACGGGGAGTCGGAGAACTCGCCGTACGCCTCGTCGACGACGACGAGCGTCTCCTCGTCGGTCCTCTCGGCGAGTTTCTCGACTTCCGACAGCGACATCTCGCTCCCGGAGGGGTTGTGCGGACTGGTGACGTAGACGATGCGCTCGCCGTCGTAGTGTTGCAGGACCGCCTCGGCGGTCTGCTCGAAGTCCTCGGCTTTCCGAATCGGATACTCCGAGACGGTACCGTGGTGGTACCGGGCGCTCATCGCGTAGTAGGCGAAGCCGGGCTTGGAGACGAGGACGCCGTCGCCGGGGTCGAGCATGGCGCGGGCGAGGTAGTCCAGCGCGCCGTCGCCGCCGTTTGCGAGCCACACCTGCGAGGGTGTGACGGCCCACTGCTCGGCGAGCGCCTCCCGGAGGTCCGCCGCCGAGGACTTCGGATAGGTGTGGACGTTCGGAGCGTACTCCCGAATCGCTTCGGCCGCCTTCGGCGCGGGGCCGTAGGCGTTCTCGTTCGAGGAGAGTTTCACGAGGGACTCGGGGTCGAGACCGAGGTCGCGGGCGACTTCCTCGACGCCCCGGCCGGCCTCGTAGGCAACGTGCGCCGACAGGTCCCGTGGTTCCATATCCGACGTTGTATGCGGCGGGCCATAAGTAGGCGTCCATCCGGTCTGCGAGGAGGTGCGACAACGCTTTTCACGACATCGGCCCACCCTCCACGAGATGACGGATTCAGCCGATGGCCCGACGCTCCGCCTGACCGTCGCCGGGGCGGCCGACCGAGCGTGTCTCGATGCCGCCCGCGACCGTGCCGAGCAGACGCGCGTAGTCGAAACTGGACCCACCGGCGGCCCGAACGGCCCGTACGCCTATCTGACAGTCGACGACCGAACGGCGCTGTACGCCGCCGTCACCGCCTCGACGGTCCAGCGACTCCTCGATGCCTGCGAAGAAGGACGACTCCCGACAGCCGAGGCCGAGGCCGTCGCCGACGGCGACGGCCAACCGCAGCCAACCGAGGGCCCGCTGTCGGTCGGCACGCGTCGCGTTCTCGGTGGCTGTGGCTGGCACGCCCCCACGACGGTTCTCGACACGGTCGCCCCCGAAATCCGTGCCGACCCCGAGGGCGCCTTCGAGACGGTCGCGCGCATTGGTCTGCGAGGACGCGGTCGTGCCGACGCGGCCACAGACGAACCTCTGACCGAATCGTGGGCGGAGATACGCGACGGCGACGGCAGCCCAGTTCTCGTCGTCAACGCCGCCGATGCCGACCCCGAAGCCGGCGCGGACAGACTGCTGTGTGCGTCCGCTGCCGGACGACTGCACGACGCCGCCAGCGCGGCCAGCGCGGTCCTCGGCGCCGAGGACGTGGTCGTGTTGGCGCCCGACGACCCCCCTCGTCCGTCGAGCGACTCGAAGCCGCCGGCGAGTGGCACGTCGTCGCCGCTGAAGACGACTTCCGACTCGGCGAACCGACGATGGCGCTGGAGCGACTG
>NZ_WPCC01000021.1 GCF_009741925.1 Natronomonas sp. CBA1123 | reverse complement strand
GGGACGTGGCCAAGCCAGGCATGGCGGCTGACTCCAGAGGCCACGCGCCCGGTGACGAGACTCCAGACTGATATACCGAGCGGACGACTGATCATCGCTCCGCGTTGACGACCCTCTGGAGGACCGAGGCGCTACACCGGAGATATCAGTAGATCGGGGTTCAAATCCCTCCGTCCCCCCCATACTGACTAAAAAGGTTACTCAGGGAGTTATACGGCCAGTTACCCGAGGTTATGGGGGTGGCTCACATGGCCGCTGAGAGCCGACCTACCATAACGCCGACATACTGTTGTGAGTGGTGCGGCCAACCTATCGAGGACTTACTCGACGACCAGCAGTGCCCGGCCCTCGATGAGGGGGTGTGTCGGCCATGACAGGGAAGCCCGCTGCCTCCGACTGCGACCACCCGACGTACCCTGAGTACGCGGACCGATTCGGCGAGGACCCCGCCCGCATCCTGTATCACATCAACGACCCCGAGGCCCGAATTCGCGGCCTCGAATCCGTTGCCCTCGTGCGGGCGTATCTCGATGTAGAGACCGACCGCAACGAACCGAGAGGCGAGGTCGTCGCCACACTGAATCGCCGCCAGCGCGAACTGGAGGCCGCCCAGGCCGACGCTAAGGCAGCGGTCGCGACCGACGGAGGTGAGCGACGGTGACCGAGCCCGACAGCGTCACGGAGTGGGTGGTTGCCGAGGTCGCCCATCGGGTCGCTCCCGAACCAGACGGCAAGCAAAACGTCCAGTCGAACGTCTGGACTTCGAAAGAGCGCCTTCGCGACGACGGCCGGAAGTTCTCCGTCCGATACGACACAGACGAGATAGAAGCCGCCGTCGCTGCACTCGACGACGCCGGGAAAATCGTCTCCTGGCACGGCCTGCTCGCACCAGCAACGGACGAGCACCTCAAAGCGCTCATCGAGAACGAATCCAAGGCCGACATCAAACGAACCACGCTCGTCGGCCAGTGTAACGCGCTACTTCAAGGAGGTGAGGCCGCATGAGCACCGACGCCAGCGACTCGATGGGCGGCACCGGTGCCGACAACGACGACGGCCAGCCGCGAGAGGAACTCTTCGACGAGCCCGAACTCCAGCGCCTCCGGACCGAAGCCAAGAACATGGTTCGTGAGGGCGCGCTCGATCTCGCCCAAGTCGCCCTCGACGGTCGCCTCGAGGACGGCCAGCAGCTGGCCGAGGGCGAAAACGAGGCTTTCAGAGAGTCCGTTCGAGAGGAACTCGACGAAACACCCGACGAGACGGTGCGAGAGCGTCACGAGCACGACGAGGGCGCCCGTGACGGCTGGGGGCCCGAAGACGTCGACTTCGACGTGCTGTGGGACGAGTACGACTGGTACAAGCCCGTCGGGCGGACGAAGCTCCTGGGCGCGCTACAGGTGTCGGACCACACGGCGTTCAACAGCGAGAACGCCGCGCTGCGGTGTGTCGAGTACGCCCTCGAAACCGGGAAGCTCGTCGATATCCCTCAGAACATCCCCGGGAAGGCCGACCCCAAACGCAACTCGAAATTCCGGCGAGGTGACGGCCGATGAGCGCCAACGAAGATCTCTCCGATCACGAAGCCGCAGTCCTGAGCTACACGCCAGAACAGGAAAACGGCGACGGCGACGCGGTCGCAGACGACCGCGACAGCGAGGAGCCTGTCGAAGACTGCGACGACACCGAAGACCGCATCGACGCCTTGGAGGACGCCGTTGCGTCGCTTCGTAACGACCTCGACGAAACACGTCGCGAACTCGCCGAGGAACGCCAGCAGAAGCAGGACCTCGTCCAGATGGTGAATGAACTCCAGCGCGCTGTCGAGAGTGACGGCAGTCTCGACGGCACAACTACGCTGGAGAAATACACCAACATGACGCAGCAGGAGCGCGAGGACCTGCTGTCTACCTCCAAGCGCCGAGCGGTCGAGGTGTACCTCCACTGGGACGAGCTGGCGTGGGACGTCAACGGCACGACGATGATGGAGACGAAAGCCCGCGTGAACGCGAAGAACCAGCCCTCCCAGATCAAGTACCGCCTCGAACAGCACTTCGGCGAAGACCTCGCCTGGAACGAAGTCTATCGGCTGATGAAGGCGATGGCGAAGCTCTCGGGTGGCGAGGAACGAACCAACGACGAGAACTACACCCACATCGAGGGCGGCGACTTCGAGTACCACATGGAGTCGGTTCGGTCGACGGCAACGGACGAGACTCGGCGGTTGTTGAAGGAGGTCTCGCGATGAGTCGGCAAACCTCTTACAGCGTCGTAAGCGGTATCGGGCGACTGGCCGTAAGAGATATCGGCGGGAGCGGTGTCGTGACGCGGTCGAAGCCGCCTCCTAGTAATAGCTGATGTTGTGCTGTATGCGTTGCAATTATGTTCTCTTACACAATTAGCTATGCGCCCGGCCCTCTTGTTTCACACAACCGACCAACGGGATGACGGTCGGTTGTGTGAAACCTCTTACGACGCTGTAAGAGGTATTGACTCACCGCGGTATCTCTTACAGCGCTGTAAGCGTCTGCGAAGTTCTAGGGTGCCTGCATGCGTGCATGCAGGTATGCGGAAGATACCCACCGAGTTCCAGTTACGACCTGATCAAATCAACGCTATCGACGACGAGACGGACAACCGTTCGCAGTTCGTTCGTGACCTCCTCGACGACGAACTCGGCCTGGAGGGCGAGGCATGACCGACACCCGCCTCTCGTGGCCCCGACGTGTTGTCGACGGCACGCCCGTCGTCGACGTGCTCGACGGCCGCGACACCCACGAAGCTATCGACCCGTCGGCGTGGCTCGATGCCCTCCAGCGGACGGCGGGCGGGGTCGCCATCTACTTCGAGCTCGTCGCCGACCACGAGTGGTGGCTGGCGTACGACCCGACGCCACGGGTGTTCGACGCGCTGGAAGGCCCGTATCACATGTGGTCGACGTACCCCACTGGTGGCTGGGACCATCAACGAAAGCACGCAGGCGTCGTTCGGCACAACCTCGCCGACATCTACTGGAAAGGCGACCCACCGGAGAAATGTGACATCTATCGGTCGCGCGTGGTTGCCATCGAGGACGACCCGCGCGACTTTCGGATTCCGACCGAACCACCAGCAACTAAGCAGGTATTTGGAGATATACTCGATGCTGACTGGGCTTCGTCAGACGCCGATTGATTATCACTGCACAGGAAACTCCAATAGTGATATTCAGTCAACACTATATTCCCGTAGTAGGCTAAGGAATGTTTGATCATGCTCTGCCACCATTTCAGTTACTTCAAGCGCGAGGTCGCGGGTATCCCCTCCGGCTTGAAGCGCAGTTTCCAATATGGTCATTGCCTCATCCTCAAACTCCATGTAATCAGGAATCTGGGGCTGACGGAGAAGTTTACCGTAAATTTCGATACAGCAATGAGGGTTGTTGTCCGCCCATCTCGCCAAATAGGTCTCCAACGTCTTCCACCCACGTCGATTGTATACAAGAATCGGAGTCGTGCGCTGTAACATCGATTTAATCGTCGTCGGTTCAACCTCCTCGGGGATCAGATCAAGCCATTCTACGAACCACCCAAATTCCTTCGAATGAGCCTCATAGTTATCACTCGATTCGTCTAAGCGCCATTCCCACAGTGCCCGGATATCTGGCCACCGTTCACGGAACTCCGGTTCTTGGTCTGCCCACCGCCACAACTGCCACGCTGCACTCCCAGCCGTATCGGGGCTTGTGTTCTCGTAGAAGTAGGGCAACAAACTGTCAGACGACGTCAACGATTCGTCTGTGTGAATATACGAGCAGAGGGCGTGGCCGACGAACCTGTTCCCTTCGGTGTTCCCGGTGAACCGATCCTCTGTGCCGTGTAACTCAATCGAATGGAAATACTGATCCTTCAGGTCGTGATAAAGTTCGTCCACCCAAGGAGAGACACTAAGATATGCCGCCCAAGCAGCACTGAAGCGGTCACGGGCCTCCGAATCATCTTCCATCGGAAAGAGGGTCTCAAGATTATTCTCAACCAGTTCCCGATCAACCCATAACAGATTCCGAAGCCGCTTCCCGAAGACGCAATGGACCGCTGTACTCGGATCGTCCATTTTTCTGATGAGACATGTTCGGACGCCGGATTCAATGCCGGATTCTTGTTCTTTGTCGTACCCGTCAAATCCCGCAGCTTTTGCGCGTTCCACTGCATATGTGATGAGGGTGTCAACGGCGATAGGCCGGACCGCATTTATTGCAACCTGTAGTGGACGGTCGTGGCCAAGATACCCGCGGTCCTCGTCTTCGAGTTCTGGGTCAGAATCGTTAGCAAGAGTTAGTAGACAGTCACGAATCCCATTCTGATGCTCTAACAGGGTAGTCTTTTCCTGGGATAGCCCCTCTGACAGTAACCGGCACGCATGTTTACGACTTGATGAGGCCTGAGCATCGTCGCGCGTCGTTGTCTCCTGACACAGGTCGAGAACCGGCCCCCATTCGAATTCACGGTCGGCGTCAAGCGCGTCGCGGAAGCCATCAAGTCCGTAGGCGATGTAGATGGAATCTGCGTCGAAAAGGATATTCAGGTAGGGTGTGAATTTGCTAGGCGATTCTGCAATCAATTCCTTGATATCTTCTGCGAGGCCGCGTGGTGAAATCTCGGTGAGGAAATCCGTGTCCCCATCGGCCTCATCCGGGTCCCAGTTAACGCATAGTTCGAATATCTCATCAGCGTCCAGATCACGGAGTTCTTCAGAATCCATCGGGCCTTCGAACGAGACTGCGCTCATCCTCGCAGAGCGATTACCCTCGAGATGGTCTGGTTCACCATATGTTTCAACGAGCTGTTCAACACGGTCAACTTGATCGCCCGAAAGATGGTCACGTATCATCCATAATCGGCGTAACTGCCATAGGTCAATTTCCTCATCTACGACATCGTCAATGTCGCGCTCAGGGAATCGCTCTTCCCGTGCTTCTGCTTTTTCAACCAATTCTGCTCGGTCTGGGCCCTCATCGATGATGTCGAGGACCCGGTCTTGCTCCACAGTGGATAAAACCTGGTACCCGTCTTGGAGCAACTGGAAGAATTCCTGTTTAATCGAATAGTCGTCATAATTCTCCTCTGCGAGGAGTTCTTCTCGGACCATATCAGGGAACGCAGCGGCATTCTGACTCAGAAGGTAGAGGCCGAGCCGCCGGAAGAGTCTAAAATCGTTCAGATATCGATCCAACAGGGCGCGACGATCTGCGGCGGACGGCTCTGTAGCAATCCATTCTTCAAGGAAGCTCCGAAGTTCGTCGAGAAGAACTTCCTTGAGTTTTGAATTGTGCAGGTCAGATCCACCTGCGTACCGTGGCCACGGCAGTTCACCCGGGTCCGCATCCATTTCCTGCGCTTCCAGTCGGATAGCCTTGCGAAGATTGGACTCTAAGAGGTGAATGACGTCCTCCGTGTATTCTTCTGGGAGATCGGCCACAACCGTTTCAATCGCCTTTTCAATAGTATGAACACGCGCGACCGCAGTCGCTTCGGTCTGCATTCGATGGTTCCAGGTCTCCCCATTAGCGAGCTCCCTCTGGATGATTTCCGGGTCAGGTGGCTGCGGGTCGGTAAATCCAGACAGCATTGAAAGGGCGCTGTCTATGGCATTCTCTGCAACCAGTTTTTCGATGAAATTGTGGTAATGAACGGTATAAGGACCTACCTCAGCGTCAGCCGCCGGAAGCCAGTCGGTGAAGACCTCCACACACTGTGTTGCCTGCTCCGTCGGAAGTTCCTCCGCTGCTTTTACAAAGGCCGCTTGGAAGCGATCTTGATCCGTGCCTGTACTCTGGATGATATCAACGGTCAAGTCCGGGACTTCGGTCGCGACTTGTTTTAGATACGCCATCACCGGTCCGCAGGGGTCATCAAACCGTCCTCGCTCATAGAGGGTCTCCACCCAAGCTGCTGATTCGAGATTCGTATAGAAATATTCGCAATACTGTTCGTTTGAATCAATCTGCGAGAGTGCAACGTCTACAACATCGTCCTCAACGTCCGCCGGCTCCCATGTCGTGATTTCATCGATGATTCGAGTGGCCGCATAATAGCCGAGGTTGTCATCGGACAACGCCGCATCAAGAAATTCCTTCGCCGATACGCCATCTCGTTTGAGCAGAATTCGTATCACCCAACGGAAAACCCCTGCTGCGACACGTTCGTCAATTTCCCCTAACACCTCCTGGGGGGTAGTCCACCCTAGCCGGTTCACTGCGTTCCAGGCGTAGAAGTAGTCCTGAAGTTCCTCGTGTCGGAATCGGTATCGTTCCCCAACTTCTCTGACAATAACATCTCGGCTGATAAGACGCTTATCCGGTCGTTCCCGCCGGAGGCTGATCGGAAATACGCGAGACCCGTCTCGAAGACCCGTCTGTGCAAGTTCGATTGCCCGTGCCCGGACCTCGTCTCCGGACCGTTCATCCCATTCACCGCCTTGCGTTTCTCGTTCGACCAGGGTTTCCTGATACTGGTCCCACAGCTCCACTTGTGCCCTTATGGCGGTGAAGTCGATCTGTGATGGCTCAGTTCGTGTTTTTAGTTCAGCGATGATTGAGAGATTCAACAGATTCTGACCAAGCGTTAGGATTTCATCGCTGTAGTCGGTGATACCGAGGTCTGAAAGAGTGTCACGGACCTGCGGCCGTGACAGTTCGGAGACCGTGACCGTCGTGAACCTGTCTTCGTCGGTAAGCGAATCAAAGACTCGCTGGTTTTCCAGATCCCAACTGCGGCAGGCAGCGGCAGGATAGACACCATCAACATCACTTACCGCTGTGAGGAAATCAGTGAAGATGTTGGCCGCAGGGGTCCCCCCTATGTTGTCGAGCTGATCTACAATCACCAAACAGTTATTGTGCCGGCCAACACGGGCGACAGCATCCGAGAGAGGTCCGTTGAAATCAAACGCGTGCCTGAGCTCGGTAGCCGTCGAGCATTCCGAAAAGCGTCGAGCATCGATGAACAATACCGGGTTGTCAGTCCACTGCTCTACGAGCTGAGCAAGCACACCTGATTTCCCGACGCCACCCTCTCCGGTCACCAACACTCCATCGCCCGCAGTAAGCTTGGTATGAATCTCTGAAACTTCCGATCGAGATAGATGTTGGTCAAGAAGAGGGATTGTCGTCGATACCCCCTTCAAGGTTTTCTCGGTTTCACGCTTGAACGCCTCGACAATATCCGCATAGTAATCACCGTTCAGCGGGGGAATCCCTAGTACTTCCTCACTCAGTTTCTCGTGCTCAGGTTGCGTTACCACGTCCGCAAACCATGTTCGCTCGTAGATGACGAGTTCCCACCCGTACTCGTCTTGAACGTGCTGCTTCCATTCCTGCTGGCGGGCGTTCGTGACTTCCCCAAACGTGACGAAAATGAATGTCTCGATGTCGTGACCCACCTCACGACACCGGTCACAATCTCCCGTCAGTTTCGACCTCGTATTTGTCTTTGAGATGGCGAACGTGATATCTTCCCCATCCACAGACGGAAGGTCTGTGACCGGCAGCTCTTCTGTTTGGGCGTCTTGACCGAGGTCGTCCTGATCCGGAAGTGGATTTAAGTTCGGAAATAACTCTCGCTTGAGAAGACGGCGGGCAAGCTTCTGAAAATCGAACCCGTCTAGTTCGTCGATAGCCCCGAGAATATCCTCTTCTCGTCCCATACTTCTTCTAAATATCCCGGATATATAAAATTGAGATACAGGGCTCAAACGCTCCAATTCGAACTTAGAGAAGCCAATCGTATACTGACGTAGGGACCTCGCTCGGAACGGCGTTCAATCGTCAGGATATACTAATAGAAATGAGACGCGGTGAACAAGTCGAATCTTACTGAGAAGCAGAATCACCAAGGCTTGAAAACAGTTGGGTGATATCATACACCTATGTCTGGTGAGTTCTGGTGCGAAGAATGTACCAAATGGGTAGAAGCGAGCGAAGTTCACGAGACCTCTGAAGTTGTCCGTGAAGACAGAGGAGACAAGCGAACTGTTTACGAACACGAACTGTGCGGTATGGAAGTCACTCCTGCCGACGAGTATTAGGGTGCTGAAGAGCAGAACACCCGATTAGATTTCTCCAGCCTGTGTGACTGATAGGGGCCACTGAACACCCAGATATGTGGCTTTAGATTCAGAGGAATAGTTCTTCGAGCAGAATAGAGAAGCGTTGCTTGACGCGTCTTACCTCGATCTCAGATACTTCACCCTCCTTGTGGTGAGCCATCCAAACACGCTCAGTATTCATCTGTCGCAACGCTTCAGAAGTGGTTTGCTTGACTTTCCCCGTTTCTTCGATTTCTTCAATCAACCCTTTGAACCCTTTTCCCCGTCCATAACCTTCTTCTTCCATCAAATCGCGGTTCTCCATCTCTGCAATGTAGCAGATGATGGCCCACTCTATACCGTGGACGTAGGCGCAAATCGCTGGCCGAATGAGGGAATACCGGAGGGCTTCGTCTGCGTCATCGGCGAACTGAGTTACGTAAGAGCCATATTTGTATTCCTGAAGCTGCTTACGGAGATGCTGTTCTAACGCCGGTTCGTGGTTTTCAGCACGAGTGAACGGTTCTCGGAGGATACTAAATCCGACTTCTGTAGCAATATCTCGTAGTTCACTCTTGCAGGTCCTTACTGCACTCTTGGGGTTTGCGTCCCCGAAATCCCCACTCAGTCGGTCTAATTTATCTCGAAGAGCAGGGATACATTCAACCTCCACGACATACCCTTCATCGCCGTTTTCCCACGAGGTCGGGATGAATCTGAATTTGATGCGATACGGATGGTTATGGCGCGTCTCTTTCAGCGCCTCAATCGCTTGTTCAGCCGTCTTGTCTGCCTCATTCGCTAACCCGACTTTATGCTTCAACCTCCACCACAATCTCGGTGAGGGCTGAGGATTTAGGAGCATATATTCCCAGACCCGTTGACCTTGATGTAGTATGTCATATCCGCGTCTGGTCATTACGTCCGTGAGTTGTAGTTGAGCAGAACTGGGAGACCGGTTACCGCCGTCCTGTATAAAATAGAACTCTGCTTCCACCTCTAATTCGTCCGGGTCAAGAGAGTGTTCCGCCATCGATTGAGTAAACAAAACAGACCCGTTCCCTTATTGTTACCCTCGGTTCGGGCACTCGCCAGTGTGGAGGAGGGAACGCGGGTGGCACACGTTCACCAACATGTCCGACTGACTCGCTCACCGTAGCCTCCGAAGTGAGCCAGCCACTCTGGTACGACGAGCAGGGCCTTGGCCCCACAAGAGGGTATGTGCTGGAGGGGCACAAAACCACCGCCCTATTCAACTCGAATCAGGCGCGAGAAGCCACAAAGTGACGGCTTATGCCACAATAGCGTTTTAGAGTTGGCGGCCCGTAGACTAACTTTACGGATGCGACCAAAGATACCGGATTCGCTCGCCCGCCGAGTCGAAGCCTTCTGCAAAGACGGCGGGTATGCGACGGCGAGCGAGTTGATCTGAAGGCCAAATTGACTGTATTCTTACGTGTGTACGGACGGCGGTATTCCTCTTGCTCTGAGCCCTTCTGATACCGACCAGAGCTTGGAAGCACTACTGAATAGAATAGGCGTGTTTTCAACTACTGATAAGGATTGATAGAGCGGGGTGAAAGTACTGCTTCTGGATATGAGATGTGGGACGGCGAGGCGAGCGGCAATTTAAACGATAGGGATAAATCCGTAGTTTTAGCGCCAGCAAAATGTCGTAGTCAGTGCCACATACCGACCCCTATACGACAGACTGTCAGATACGGCTATTACTTAACCGGTTAGTCGTATGGATATTCGACGACCGTGTCACCACTGTCTGTTTCGACGTGGACTGTGTCACCTCCGTTATTCCAAACCGCCCTATCCCTCCCCCAGTACAACTCCGAGCTGGAGTCTGAGCCACTGCCAGTGTAGATCGTCACCTCGTCGCCAGCATCAAGCGTGAATCCAGAGAGGAAGTAGTACGTGTGGTTAGCTGCATCGAACATGGTCCAGCCGCCCATGTTCACGGCTTCGCCGCCGGTATTCTCCAGAGTCACGTACTCGCCGTTTAGGTTGTCATGGTCATTGCCATCAGCGTCTTCATGAACATCAGCGACTTCGATACCTGCTGCCGAGCCACCGCCTGAACTTGGTTCGGGCGTGGACGGAGCCGTATAGTCCCAGACACCGATCCTGCCATTCTGGGCGTCGGATTCGGCCGCTTGATAGACATCACGCTTCGAGAAGCTACTGCTGTAGTAGCGAGCGTATCCGTTCTCGAGTAATCGCAGATTGAACGATGTCGAGGACGACTCTGATTGAGAGGCGTAGACGAGTAGTCGGCCGTAGTAGCCTCGGCGGTCGGCTTCTGGGTCGGTCTCGATATAGATTTCCTCACCGGCGAGGCGGTCTTCGGCATACTGGCTGGCATCCTGCCCCCAGTTGGCGAGCCAGTCGCGACCATCGGTCGTCGACGGGATGTCTTCCCACTCGTCGGGCGACACCTGCGTCACCGAGGTCTCCGGTGTATCGACCCCAAGGAGCCGAATCGTCTCCACACTACCGTTGGCGAATCGAACATCCATCGTGTCTCCATCGGTCACTGAGACGACGGTGACGGTCCACGCTGTCTGTGGACCACTCGGCGTCGGCGTGGCGGTCGCTGTCGGCCGCGGTGTTGCTGTTGGTGTCGGTGCCGCGGTAGGAGTAGACGTCGGGCGGCTGGTCGCAGTTGGCGTCGCAGTGGGTTCTGCTGTTGGCGACGGTGTCGGAGTTGAGGTAGCGGCCGGTTCGCCAGACGTGACAGTGTCGTCATCGGGTGGCCCGTCGAGTCCACTGAGACCGCCCGACTGTGGCATCAGGAGCGTTCCAAAGAGAAGACTCCCGACGATAACGAGCGCCACCGTAGCAGTACCGAGGCTGCCGAAGGCTGGTCCACCAGCCTTCTGGACAGCGGTGAATAGGGCATTTCGCACCGGCGGCATCAAAAACACGCCCCCTATGAGGAAGGATAGGCCACTGAGGACACCGAAAATGCCGCCCGAAAGTATCGCAGATATCCCGAGAAATACGAAAGCGGGACCGAGGACGTAGAACGCGATAGTCTTTATATTCAGTACGTCCTCCACCCGGAAGTCCATACATCATTTACCCGAGGCCCGTCCCCATTACTTCTTGGCCGTCCCGATTTACCAAAAGGAGTATAAACAGACGACCCTTGGCTTACAGCCCCTTTATACAGCCGTCCATTCTTACGACAACCAGCGAATCGATTGAAACATTTTGAGGGTCGGGGTTTTCCTTCTCGGGAGTCCTAGAGGACTATATCAATCGAGACTGCTATCGAACGGATTGGGAAGGCAGAAACCGGGTTAAAACCCCCGAAAACGACCGCGAGAAGCAATATGAGGCGTATTAGAAAACCTTTCGCGCCCTGGAAGATGTCACACCAAACTACCGTATATCACAAACATCCACTGAACCGAGTTTTCCGATATCCTCTGTGTTGTAGCGTTTGGCTAAGGAGTTTTACGAGTTGTCCCAGGAGCTTTCACTACGGCCTCTTCGCGTCTTAAGAACTCTCTGGTGACACATTAGATCGGGTTGTCCTGTCTCTTGAGTGGACGTTCACTCCGGGAGTGAGGTGCCGGCCGCCTGGCGCCGTCGAACCCGACGAAATACCGCATCGGGAATCGTATCGATAGCGAAGTTCCGGAGACGGCAGCCGAGAGTAGATTGCATCGTTCCGAAGCGCCCGAGGCGATATGATTCGCGGCGTACGCGGTCCGCACGAGGCTTGCGCTCGGACTCGTAGGTATTCAACGAGCGATCGTGATCCTCGTGCGTGGCGAGCGCGTCGGCAAGCATCAACCCGTCTTCGATCGCTTGTGCAGCGCCCTGGCCAGCGAACGGAAGCATGGCATGGGCGGCATCGCCGGCAAGGACAACACGGTTCCGTGACCATGTGTCGAGCGAGGGCAGGTCCTTGAGGTCGGTCATGATAATGTCAGCAGGATCGAGTCCGTCCAAAATTTCCGGGATCGGTTCAGGGTAGCCAGTGAGGTGGTTACGGAGAGACGACTTGACCGCCTCGGGTGCAGCGTGGTCCCCGGTGAGCGGTTCGGGTGCGGTTGCGAACCAGTAGAATCGATTCTCGTCGATAGGAGACCCACCCGTATAGGTGCCGTCACCCCAGATATCGAACCCCTGCGTCAGGTACGGTTCTGGCAAGTCAAGAGTGACGAGTGCGCGATACGCGACACCGTCGAGGGGACGGATATCGACGCTGGGGGCCACGGCGTCACGGATTGTCGAGTGAATACCATCAGCCCCGACAAGGATATCAGGACTGATTTTGGTACCGTCGTCAAAGTGTACGACTGGCGGGTCGGTCCCGACAACCGCTGTGCAGGCCATGTTAGTTTGCACGTTGGTGTCCAGCTCATCGAGGAGAATCCGTTGGAGGTCGGCACGGTGAACAGCGACGAATCCGTAGCCGAATTCGGAACGTTCGACGTCGTTCAGGTCGAACCGCGTCATAAACGGGCCGTCCGGTGAGCGCAGTCCACCACCCTCTAGCTGCCTGCCGGCGTCACAGATGGCGTCGGCAATACCGAGCCGGTCGAAGACGAGCATCGCGTTGGTCTGGAGAAGAATCCCCGCACCGACTGGTCTGTACTCAGACGCGGCCTCGTATACCGTCGGCGCGTGACCGCGCTGTTCGAGCGCGAGCGCCAAGGTGAGCCCGCAAATCCCACCACCGACGATAGCGATGTTCTGAGCCGATTCGCCGTCGACAGTCCGATTCGATTGTACCTGATTAGACGGTATCGTCTTTGGAGATTGTTTCTGCGTCATATTTGAATACACACTCGAAGAACGGAATGAGTCAATGGGGGTTATCCGCGTTCTTTTAAGTTTGGTGACTGACTGGATGAGGTATGCGGTATGTGACGATGCGTCTGTCCCCTACCAAGGGAAATGGGTTTCACCCACTCGGAAAGCAGCTCACTGAGGAGCCATCAATACAGCGAGAGGCGATCCACCACGTAGAATTTCTCGATAACGAGACAGTTCTCACACTCGCTGAAGGGATCGGTAACCGGGTACGATACGAAGAGATCATGTCGTCATCACCCGCCGTCGACGCGTACATGCTTTCGGGCGATGAACGGTGGATGGCAGTAAGTCAGTTTGACCCAACTGACGAAGTCAGACGACTTCTAAAGTGGCAACAGCAGGCCGACATCGTCGTCGAGACGCCAATCCTATTTGGAGTCGGAGGAACCCAGAAAATCACCATTTTAGGCGATGAATCGGCGTTTAGGGCGATCTTCGAAGAGGCGGAGAATATGGACACCCTTGATGTCGAGATCATGGAGACTGGTGAGTACGACCCGGATGCTCAGAGCTTCACACGGCCGCTGACGAGCCGCCAGGAAGAAGTGCTAAGGGCAGCCGTAGATGTCGGATACTACCGAGCACCGCGCGAGGCAACACACGAAGATGTTGCCCAGGTGGTCGGTCTGGCACCGTCTACCGTCGGCGATCATCTCCGGAAAATCGAGGAGTGCGTTTTCGAATCGATAGTCCTGTGAGTAGGGTAAGACGACAACTCGGCCAGTCCGTCGTTCCCGTCCAATAGCTGCTCCTGTGCAGACATCCGGGCACCGCATCAACGCATCCATGCTCCACCGACGGTTCAGGACGCCGTGACAGAGGTTAATAGAATTGCACGGGCAACGCACCGGTTTGAAGCACATTCGCTTGACGATCCGCCCGGACCGCGAACGATTACCACAGTTTGTCGACCGGTTACTGGATCCGTCTTTGGTCTCTCAGGCTCATTGCAATCGCTATTCCAACTCCGCCTCGGCCCGATCGACAACCGCCTCGATATCGTCACACCCAGCCAGCGGCCCACTAAGATGGAGTCGATGCCGTGGGCGCCCGACATCGTGTTTCACGCTCGTCGTCTCAACCAGCCCGGCCTCTTTGAGCGCCCGTTTCTTACGTGACAGCGTCGCCTGGCTGGTAAAGCGGATGTCCTCGGCCCAGTGCCCGAACTCGTACTGCAGGTATTCGTGGCGTGCGCCGACTAACAGCGCGATGTGATACGGTGTCAGCGCCGATTCAGCAATCGGTGCGGCGGCCGCAACCCCGGCTTCGAAGTCATCGGCGACAGCCGGCTCGAAGGTCTCGGCCAGCGTTTCGAGGACCTGTGTACGCCCGACAGTTCGAAGGCGGAACCCATCGGCGTCGTCTCGATTGGTGACGGTCCCTTCGACGGCCTCGGCGACGATTGTGTCTCCAAGAGCGACGACACGCGGAGTTTTGTCCACCATCGTGAGCGTCCACGCCTCCTGGCCGTCCGTCAGTCGCGTGCCATCGGGGACGGTGTCGGTCGTAACCAGCTCAAGCGCGCCCATGTCGATGAGATCGGCGGCCAGCCAGCCGACGGTGAAGTGGGTGTCCAGTGGTTTGAGTGCCGCCTCGGGAGCAGCCAGTTGGATTGTGGGTGGGGTCTCGAGGCCGGCGGCGGCCTCGGTCACCGCGGCGACGGCGCGATAATTCGTCGCGACGGCCATGAGATCCGTCGAGACGCGCTGGAAGAACTCGTCGAGGGATTCCTGATGGGGCGTTTGCGCTGGGACCTGGCTCATATAGGTTGCCACCAGAGGATTCGGATTTAGTTTTACGAAATAATCATTTGCGAGATGATTTTGAACCCCCGATAAGCAGCGCGTCGACATCCTACATCTCCGACCGGCGTTGAGAAACCAAGGAAACGCTAAAGAGATTCAGAGCTATGTCGAACCGTAGCCTATTACAACCAAAACGGCCACTAATCCATCATTAATATGTTAATTCCAGAAGCTCATCTACGATTTCCCGCTGACTGGATTTTCGACCAATCGTTACCAAGCAGAATAAACCGTTTACCGGACAATCTCTCTTATCCCACGTTGATTGACGGATTCATTATGATGAACGATTAGTTATACTTCAGTCTTCGATTCAGTTGGCTCTGCCCTATTCTACCGGGATAAACCATCTGCATATTATATGATCAGTCTTGTTGTGTTGATGCTCATGCGAATGGGGGGATGTAATTCAGAATTACAGCGTCGTTGTAGAGCTACCAATCTAACAGGGGGGATCAGTATGATCTCCAGAATTCGATTGGTAAGTGTTGCATTATCAGTTCTGCTGGTTCTGACACCAGCCTCTGGGGCCATGATACTCACAAGTGAGACTGCGGCTGCGGATTTCAACGCTGCCGTTGATTTGGCCCGCGATTCCGCGTTACCTGCGGGTGATGATGCACTGATAGGTGGGCAAGAATATAACTTCGAGTTCGAGATACGCTATAAATTGCCGGATGCAGAGTCTGGTGAGGTAAGTGTATATTTAGCCTATCTCGACAGAGAGGTCCGCAAAGACGTAACAGGGACCGGCGAATTCGCGATTACAACGGTATCAGTAGACGCCACGATTCCACGTGAGCGAGTAGGAAACGGGTTCATCATTTCCGTCATTGTTGAAGACCGAGATGGAGATCACTTTGCAGAGGACAGACATACTTACGATGTCATAGCACCTGCCACCCCGACGCCAACGGCAACCCCACAGCCGACACTAACTCCCCAGCCGACGGCAACCCCACAGCCGACACTAACTCCCCAGCCGACGGCAACCCCACAGCCGACGCTAACTCCACAGCCAACGGCAACCCCACAGCCCAGCACCCCGACACCAGAACCAAGTATCCCTGATATAGGCGGCTCGGCCCCGGCCCCTGACCCCCCGGACGCATCCGATACGGAACAAACGGATGATGACCGACCCGAGAGCAACGACGGACAGGGTTCAACTGACGGCTCGGTGCCCGATAGCGTCCCAGTCAGAACTGCCGACGTACCGACTGAGCCACCTGAGGGTCTGATGAATGACTCCGAGTCCGAGTCAAGTGGAGACAATCAAAGCGAGGGCGGCTCTCCATACGACATGCGGTCCACAACCGTCGAGGTGAACGGTACAGAAACTGCTGCGACGGTCGTCGATGTCGACAACGATGGAGAGCCCGATATGGCCATCGTCGATACTGATGGTGACGGAACATCTGACCCCACTGAGGAGCAATTCACAGCGCTTTACCCCAACTTAGAATGGCGTGAGTGGAAAGGCGTAGTCTCATGATCTAGCTTTAGCTGCTGTTGAGCCCTTTACGGGACTTTCGGCTCTGTTGAAATCCTCATCCGCTAACAGAATTGGTGCGGCAGATCGGTAGGTGTAGGGGCTGCATCGAGTGCTTCGCGGTTCGCTCACCTAATCGATTCCTTCCCTCGGTGATTAGGGGAGAAAACTGGTCGATGACACCGCTACCCCAGATGGCGAAACACCTGTAAAGGTGTGGTCAAGACTGTCAATATGCGTGATGTCCTCCACACAATCCTGTTCGCAGATCGCTTCGAGCGTCGGCTCGACGTGCTGATTGCGGTCGTCATCGCTGTCGGCACATTCGTTATGTACGCTACCGGCGGCTTCACCGTCGACGGTGGCGTCGTTTTCCTTCCCTCGGATGCAACGCTCGTTGGCGGCGTCGCGGCAGCGGGGATTGGCTATCGGCGTGGTAGTCTTCTCGGCGCGTGGGTGACGTTGTTCGGCGCCTACGCCGCCTTCTTCGCTGAATGGGCGTTTCTCGGGTTGTCGAGTCAAACACTCGCTGGCAAGCTCGAATTCTTCTTCGACCCAATCTCACTCGGGTTGTCCGCACTCGCGGCTATCGTGTTCGGGACAGCCGCGTTTGCGGTCGGCTATCTCGGTGGGAGAGGTGTTAATTGGTTATCCGAGATGCGCGCTAAATCGTGACTATCGCACGCCCACCCAACAATCCTTCATCGACAGAAGTGTTGAATTCATACGGTTTCAACAGAGCCGGATTTTCCCAAATTCAGTATCAACCTTAGCTGTGGCATAGTAACTCTCAATTCAGCCACTCGACCTTCCCACGTTCGGTCCCTGTATCCGGACACCACTGCCTCTTAATAAACCTGTACTGTCCGGGGGAATAAACTTCTCCGTGGCGGAGGGCTGGGAGGTCATGTCCGAAAGAAGTGTTACCACACGACGGTCAGTACTCCGTTCGACAGCTGCCGGCAGTGCGGCCCTCCTCGGCGCTGGAAGCCTTGGTACAGCCAGCGCTGAATCGGGAAGAGACCACATCCTCCTCGTCCACGGGTATATGGACACCGGCGACACGCCATGGTGGGATGTTATCACCGGATACCTCGGCGACGTGGGGTACGACGAGGCGGAGATTCATCAGGTAAGCCTCGGAAACATCCCCGGTACGACGGTCGATTCGCCCTCGGAGTACGGCGAGGTCGTCGCTCGTGAGATTGAACGCGTCGCCGACGATTCCGGCGGCCCTGTCGACCTGATTACCCACTCCATGGGCGGTCTCGACGCCCGCTGGGCCATCGAGAAGGAGAGCGCCGCCGACTATGTCGACGATCTCGTCACGCTCGGTTCCCCTCACCAGGGGACGTACGTCTCTTACGTCGGTCTCGTGACTGCGGGTGGCCGCGACATGATTCCGCGGAGCACGATGATGGATGAACTCAACGACGACGGACTGGCCGACGGCGTCGAGTACACCGCAGTCTGGTCGCACATCGACGAACTGATCGTGCCGAGTTCCTACGCCAGCATCCCCGAGTATATGTTCCAAGACGCTGCAGGCCGAAACGTGAACTCTGGCTACCAGGAGCACATCCAACTGGTCGCCGACCGCCATGTGTTCGACCAGTACGTCCAGTACTTGGATTGAGTCGGCTAACAGGAACGAACGGAAGATCACCAGGTGGCTCCTCGTCGGACCGACACTGACGTACGAAGGTTTGGGTCCCTCAACAACCTTTGTAGTGCAAGGGTGAAACTAATCGCCTATGTCTGAGGTGCCAGCGGGCCGCTGTGGATTCACGTGGGACGAAGACTATTCAACCCCTCAATCAGCGGATCATCAGAACTGTTGCTGGAGGGAGGTGGTGGAAGGTTCGGACCATTGCATTTGGCATGCCGATTCGGACGAAGTCTCGAAATCCCCTGAAGCGCTGCAGCAGGCATGCGCACCACCGGACATCCGGGAGCAGACCTCGGATGTCGCTGAACTTCTCGACGGAGCAAAGCTGTCCGGACTTCAGTTGGGGGATGCAGTGACATTTGGACGTGTTATGTTACGTGACAGTAACATTTCTGAGACGAATCTTGAAGAGGCCGACCTCACAGAGGCGAACCTCAGAAATGCCGATGTCTCCGACGCGACTCTCGTGGGGGCCGACCTCACAGAGGCGACCCTCTGGGAGGCCGACCTTACCAACACGAACCTCCGAGATACTACGCTCAGTAACGCAATCCTCTGGTCTGGTATCCTCACCAACACGTATTTTAAGAACGCCGATCTCAGCAATGCGATTCTCTCAGAAACCGATTTTACGGATGCGAAGCTCAGAGGTGCCAACCTACGAGATACGAATGTCAAGGATGCCACGCTCATCAACACAGAATTGCGAGAGGTAGATCTCACCAATTCGGTCTTGTCCAATGCCGACCTCACCAACGCATCACTCAGGCATGCTAATCTCACAGAGGCCAATCTCTGGAAGAGCAATCTCACTGAAGCAAACCTCTGGGATAGCAACCTTACTGCCGCAACTCTCGTGGAGGCAGACCTCACCGATGCAGAACTCTTACGAGCCAATCTCACCGACGCCAACCTTTCCGATTCCACTCTCATTAACGCGAATCTCAGGAAGACAGACCTCACCGACACGAACCTATCGGCGGCTGACCTCACCAATGCAGATCTTGAACATGCCGTTCTGGTTCGAGCGAATCTCTTCGACGCAAACCTAACGAATTGTCGGCCACACGGAGCGACCTTCACTGATGTACAAATTAACGACGGTACAGAGTTTCGCGCTGAAGAGCAGCGAATCTCGGAGGCGAACTGGTGGCAGACGTCCCCAATTTTCCCGCCACAAAGGTGCGGTTATGATCCAGCAATCATAGACACGGCTTCTGAAAAAGCGACGAATCAGTTAGGGAAAGCAGCAGACACCTACCAGACCTTCGAGAAACTAGCTCGTGAGAACGCTCGACCGTCGCTCCAGAGCGAGATGTTCGTCCTGCGGCAGGATATGCAGCGGAAACGACATTGGCGCAATGGTGAGTACCTGGAGTGGGGATTCGCCCGACTGTCGCGGGCTGTATTCAAATATGGTGAAAGCCTTAGCCGCATTGTCACGTGTGCGGTCGCTATCATTGCGACGTATGCCGTTATCTACAGCCAGTTCGACCTCATTAGGGACGCCAGTAATCGCTTCGTAGCGAACCCGGTTGACGCACTCTACTTCAGCACACTCACATTCACGACACTGGGGTTAGGTGATTTCCAGCCCGAACCGACCTCGCAGATTGCCCGACTGTTAGTCACCAGTCAGGCTGCTCTCGGTGCAATTCTGATTGCAGTCTTTGTATTCGTCCTCGGTCGCCGGGCTGCAAGATAGCTTTCTGTCGTCGCCGATGGGAGCCACCTCCGCAGATTTTGAGCCAAGAGGGGGATGCGTGGCCACCTGTTCGAAACTCCATTTCTCATTTCCGAGGTGAGGTATCCGTGCCGTGGAGTCAGCCGATGCCGGCACAGTGCTAATCAAGCGGCGGGCCATCCGATGGGATGATGCCTGAAAAACGAGCCAGCGCGACGGTGCCGATTGATGAAGACATCCAGCGGTTCGCTATCGATCTGGACCAACGAGATCTTGGCTGGACGGTCGAGTACCTCGAGGAGATGGCGAGTCTGTTCGAGACGGTTGAACAGGCCGGGGAAAGCGGCATCGAGGTGGATGAACTGAACAATGATACAGACCTTCCGGTGCACTCGTTCTTCGAATACCTCGCTCGGAATCACGAAGAATTTGAACAGGCCGACCGGAACGCGCGGAGTGAGGTTATTCGCCGTGGTAAATGATCAGCCGGTTCACTAACTCACGGTCAGTAACCGGCCCCTATCTCACAAGGGGTCAGATATTATGACGTCTTTTCAAAATGACGTCCTGTAATAAATTTAGAACCAGCTGACTGGGCGATTGTGTCTTACAAGCCGCCTCTGGTACTGATTTAAAATTGCGGCAAAGGCAGAATTATGCAGTTGGACTAGGAGCTATCAATTCAGCTGTTATTTCCATTACCATTATTATTGTTGTTCCCACCATTCGAGCCAGAAACGAGATACGTCTCCGTCGTTCCGTCCTCGAACTTGAACACGATTCCATAGCCAGTGTTTGGATCGCCACCACCACCATCGACACCGATGCTCTTCTCAGAGCCGCTGACATCTGTCTCATCTTCCCAGGTCCATCCACCAGTATCGGTCCACGTCGTGCTGCCTGTTTCGACGGTAATCGTTGAGCTATCCAGCATGAAGTCAAGTTCGAACTCGTCCGTGTTTTGTCCTGGATTTAGAATCCACGGTATTCGTACCTGAGTAACCGTCTTATCCGAAATCGCGGTATTCTCAAAGTTGAGCTGTCCAGCGGTGGACCCTTCTTGTAAGATCAGAGCGCCATTGCCGATTGGGTTGAAGGCACCTGTATCCTCGTCATCATTCTCCGTATCCCCTCTGAATTCCGAAGATGGCGAGTTATCCGGAGCCGTATTAATACCGACCGGCGTGCATCGAACCCGATACGTTTCGCTGTCATCATCAAGCTCCAATAGCGCCGTGTTGGCTGTCGTACTGACCACGCTCCCATCGAACGTTGCATCCCACCCTGCTTGGTTCTGAATTGGGATACGAATCGTGACAGGGTCACTGGAATCCCCGGCAAACGGTGCTGTTTCTGCAGTCCCACCGGGAATGAACGTAATTGGTTCTCTCGAGATTCCGGATTCACGAATCGAACCGTGGGTGATCGGCACCAAGTGAATCGTGGTGACGTCTTCGCCTTCGTCTACCAATCGCTGGCTGTTTCGCAGCCCTGCGCTATCGACCATCCGGTAGTGCACACCCGCTTCATACGTGTGTGACGCCGCATTCCGGTATTCATTGTATCGAGCCTCGTAGGTGATGGCCTTCGTCTCGACATCATCCAAGCCACAGAGCTCCTCAACAAGCGGACCATCCAGGTCCGAGAATTCGTTGCCGTTTTCACTTGATAATGACCCAACAGACTCGCTCTCTATCGTGCCTTGGGCTGGTGGTGGCGTGAGAAACACCGTCGATACGCCGTATCGAGTCCCCAGGGAGAGACTGGCGCTTCGTTCACGGTTACTGCCGGCTGCATCCCCAATCGAGGCGTACATCTCGGTGAAGTCACTAGAGACTTCTTCAACGTGATTCTGCTCTGTGGCCGAGATCTCCTGTGGGACGAAGTACGCCTGTAACAGTCCCAGTGCAAGAATGAAAATCCCGAACAGTAATATCGCGCCAACTACCTCTGACTGTCCCCGGTCCCCGTTTATGATGCCCATTGGTCCCCACTCACATGGGGTATTCGCTGAAAGGTAAAAAAGCTATATGCAAACCAAACTGGTAGCAACCTGAAATTAGGCCCGTGGATACCCTGCCCCGCTAACTCGAGAGAAACAGTATGGCATAGAGGTTCCACATGACCAGCCCGAGCCCCCAGAGAATCACGAGAACGAGTCCACGCGAAATGAGATAGTATATTCGCTCACTCGCGTCCGCCGAGCCGGTTCGTACCAGTCGTGTGATCCCCCAGAATGGCACGCCGACGACGATGAAGAGCATAACGTGGAGTCCGACAAAGGTCGGCCAGCCTCTGTTGAGGCCATACCGGATGAGGGGGTTTGCCTCGCCGAGTCCGGGAGCCCACGTGAGCGCCACGACCGTGATGGCTGGGTCGACAACGCCGTGGAGAAACACACCGACTCCGAAAAGTAGCCACAGGCGTCGAACTCGCTGTGTCCGGTCCAGTTCTTCCCCACCCCACATGGTTCATCTGACGGCAACGCTGCAGATGCATGTAGGTGTTGCTACGGCTAATGCATCGCTCACCACGGTAGAATGGCCAAGGTAACCAATTTGGGGTGGGCTCCTTGGCCAAGATAGAGACTAGCTGCCAAGATATTATAGATTATGCCGACGACCGCCCAGTTCTGATACCAGACTTCAGTTCAGCCACTCCACTTTTTTTCGCTGTTTCCGTTGAGCTTCGGGGCTGAACTTCCCGCGGTAATGGTCGAGGAACGTCTCCAAGTCCGACCATCCACCCCAGTCACAGACGATCATAGCGTCCACATCCGCTCCTTTCAGTGATGTGGCCCACGTCCGCCGAAGGTCGTGCATCGTGAGGTATTCCCACATTTCTTCCTCTTCTTCTCGTGCCAACTCTTCGCCAGTCCTGTGTATCCACCGTCGGAGGGTTCGGGTTGTGACATCGATGAGTGGCTCATCGCTTGATTCTGGCCGGACATCGGAGATCGTTTCAATTCGTGTCGCGAGCTCCGCCGGGACTGGCGTTTGCCGTTTCCCGTCGGACTTGGCACTGTCAACACGGAGCATCTTCCCGGCCTCGGTATCCTTGAGGTCTCGGGGGCAGACTCGAAGGACCTCGTCGCTCCGGAGCCCGCACCGGACAGCCAACTCGAATGCCAGTCGGTGTTGACTGTCGCTGGTGGTATTGAGGAATCGCTGAATCTCGTTTTGCGACAGCCAGATTTTGTAATCCTCCCACTCGTCGTGTTTCTCGAAAAACATGGTGTCTGTATTGTATGTATTACGGACGAAACGTACTAGTTTTTTCGCCCAAGGGCTGGTTTTTGCTTCTCTTTGAGCGGCTTTTCGTCCGCGGTTCGGGCAGTTCCCGGACACCTCCCACCGCAACTGCAGTGGTTCTCGGACACTGAAATTCAGTCAGTGCGTGAGTCCGGCCCCCTTCGGGTGAAAACAACTATGCGGCTTTCGCGATGTATTTTCCTTCTATGTTGGGTAGTTCGATTCAGGGATTGGGGAACTCCGGCTACGGCCTACTGTACGTGGTACCAGCAACGTTCGTGTACCTGTTAATTACCAATACACCTATAGAGTTGTACTATGTCGGGTGGGAGATTCCTGAGGTGCTCTTGTATGCTCTCACAACACTGTCGATTTATTCGGCGATTTGGCTGCACCAGGCTTCACTGATGATATTCGGAGACAACGCAGGGATGAAATCCAGCAAAACTCAGTCTGTTATAAATAAACACTTCTGCTATTTCGCGTTTGGTGTGCCACCAACAGAATTGCCCGATGACTCCTCACTGCTGGCGGTGGTACTGTCTGCAATACGGTCTGGAAACGTACGTTGGGGCGTCTTCCTTCGATTCCTACCGGTTGGGTTCACCTGGGTTTACACAGTTTCTGCTTGGTTGCTCTTGACCAACTCATCGTTAGTCAGTGGTGCAACCCTCGTTGGTGGGGCGTTCTGGCTCACTCTAACCATCATTTTAGTCCGAAATGTCATCACAGGATATCTCCCACACCATATCCCGAAAGAGTCGCTTGATGGAGTTGATGAAGCAGAGTACGCTCGAAATCGGCGTCTCGCTACATCAATCGCAAAGGATGATCCAAAGCCCAGAATTCAGGATTCGAAATCAGATAATCAAACGAAGATACGATAGGGAGAATTGTCACCGGCCAACGCTTTTGCGAGCGCCGGTCCTCTATCGAGTATGTCCTACGAACGCTTCTCGGTCGATTGCCCGGGGTGTGGGGAGACGAAGCGCCACTACACGACGCTCGCCGAGTACATCGGCCACAGCTGTCGCTGCGGGACGGCGTTCACCATCGACCCGGAGACGCAGTCGGTGGGCGAGGTTCTGAGCGAGTAGGTGGATTACGGTAGTCGAGTTTCGGCCAGCGACGTTCAACCTCACCCACTCTATTCACTGGAATAGTTGGCAACCCAATATTCAAGCAATCGAGGCTCCTTGTCCAAGTCAGCAAATGTCGTCACCCGGCCCTGAACGTTCGTTTTGGGATGATTCTCGGGGAATCTCAGCCCTCATTGGAGCGATGTTTCTCCTCGCCTTTGCCGTCATTCTCATTTCGATGAACCAAGCCTATGTCGTGCCGCAAGAGAACTCCGAGATCGAGTTCCAGCACTTCCAAGAGGTCCGGAGTGATATGGTCAGCGTCCGAAGTTCTATCCTGACGGCGGGGCAAGCGGATGTTTCGCAATTTGCCACCGTCCAAATGGGGACCAATTACCCGCCCCGGATTTTCGCGGTCAATCCTCCTCCGGCATCAGGAACAATTCAAACGAGCGATAGCTACGATATTGTCATCACGAATGGGTCTGACACGGAGACGATCTCGACGCGATTCATCCAATACCGAAATGGGTACAATAACTTGGAGGTCGGGTCAATGTGGTACGAGAATTCGATTCTGTACCTTGATGAAACGCAGGACGGGGGGCGGGTGATCTACGAGGATCAACAGCTGGTGACCGACGGGAATACGCTTCGAATCACAGCGTTACAGAACGAGTTTGACCAGTCCGGGACCGGTCGAGCTACATTGGAGTTGTATCCAACTGAAGCGGTGACGGCAGACGATATTCCGACCGGCGACGTCGATATTACAGTCCCAACGCGGTTGACAGCGGATCAGTACTGGGGCGACGCAATGCAGGGCCAGTCATTCTACGACGGGGTTACCGAGGATGATTATGAGACCGGCATCCACGGCCTCGAGTTCTCGATTGACACAACGCAGGACTCGAACGAACTGCAAGTGAATACGGTCGGGATTCGGTCAGAGCCAGATGAGGGCCCCGCGAAACAAAACGTCGGGAGTGGAAGCAATGACGATTCGACTACGCCACCAAGTGATGGGGTTCGAGGGTTCACAAGCGTGAACGCAGGCAATCTTAATAAGAATGATTCACCGGATAATCAATTCTTTACCTTCACAGTCAATCAGACTCTTCCGGATGGCGAGACAGTTACTATCAATTTAGATGATACTCAAAATGCAAATCCCTTTGTATCTGATGATATAGATTACAGTAGTGCGAGCCTCCAAAATAACGATGCAAGCTTTGATAGGGGGTATGCTGCTGTTTCAATCATCTATACTGCTGATGGAGATATTCCAGCTGGAACACAGATCGAAATAGAGGTGACGAATGTGAGGTATCCAAATGGGAATCTCGATACCTTCTCTGTCTCGTTTGAACGAAGTGACGGGACAACCGAGGTGGACACTTTCTCAGATGGGTGAAGAAAAGTTAGTGGTAGCTGGCTTTGTTGACAGAACGAAATAATACCCAGATTAATGCGACCGGTATTGAAAATTCATTCTGAAATAAAAGAAGAATATCGACTCCAACGAGTTTGGATTTTAGGGGGTGCTGCACTTGCTATTCATGGTATTCTAGACCCGTTCGTTTCCTATCTCGCGATTCGAGTCTTCGACGTGGCAGATGAATTAAACCCACTGATGGCGCCGTATTTTGAAGGAAGTATCGTGGATTTACTTCTAATCCACGTCCCACTGTTTTTTATTACAATCACGGGCTTACTCCTCCTCACGTGGCTATTTTCGCTCGGCAGCGACTCTCAAAAACAGCAAGTCTATAGGCTAGCACTCGCAGTGTTTTCTCTCATGATTCTCTGGGGGCTCGTCGTAGTCGTTAACAACCTAATCGTACTCCTTCAGGGAATCTCGTAACCGGTATACAACTCAGGTAAATCGTTCCCAGACTAACTCACCGCTCTCCGGGATGCGGCGGATGTCGTTCCCGATGCGTTGCCGGAGCTTCTGATTGAACACCTCCGGCGGATACCGGAAGCCGTCGTCGTACACGAGGCGCTCACGGAGGTCGTCCTCGTCGAGGCGGCCGTTCTTTTTCATGTTCGACTCGATACGGGTGTAGCAGTCGCCCTGCAGGCGCTTCTGGAACTCCTCGATATCGACGTAACCCTCGGACATGTCCTGATAGTAGCGCTCGGACTTCGTCGCCGGCACCCGCGACCGGTCGAGGCGGTGCTCGATGACGGTCTCGGCGTCCTCGAGTAACTGCTCCAGACTGCGGTGGGCGAGCTGGTAGTGGTCGATCCACAACACGTAGATGTCGTCGCCGTTGCCGTCGGTGATGCGGCGCCCGTGGACGATGACCGTCGAGGGCGAGATGCGGCGCCGCAGCCAGTTCCCGGGGCGATCCCGGTACCGCGCCTTACTTTGGCTATCGGCCAGTCGCTTGCATTCGATGCGGGCGGCGTGGCCGGCCTCCCGGATGCGGCGTTGCTCGGTCGCGCCGAACCACCGCAACTCGCTGGTGATAGCCTTCTCGTGGCGGCGTTCGTCACCCTCACGCCCCGGCGCCCACGTCGCCAGCAGGTAGAGAACCGGGATGAGGACGAACAACCCGCCGAGAATCAACGCCAGCGACTCGGCGTACCCGGCGGCGGTCTGGGCCAACATCAGGCATCACCCTGTCGGCTCCGGTCGGCGAGGTCGTCCATGCGGTCGTCGGCGTCGAGGCGCTGGCGGTTGTACAGCAGCACGTCGACGGTGTCGTGCAACGACCACCGGTACTTCTCGGCGCCGACGCTGGTGAACGTGTACATGAACTCGATGAGGTCGACCTCCGGCCGGATTTTGCCGTCGTCGTCGGTGTACTGGCTGGCGGCGACGTTCTGGATGAACGTCAACAGCAGCTCGGCGAACTCCTCGCGGCGTTCGAGGATGTAGTAATCGTGGCCGTCCTCGCCGATGGGGATGTCCCACTCGGCGACGAGGTCGTCCTCGGCTTGGGCGTCGTTCGCCACCGGCAACCCGAGGTCCGTCGCCGCGACCTCCTCGTCCCAGAGGATATCGGGGTTGAGTTCCGTCCAATCCAACTGCAGGAGTTGGCTCTCATCGAGGTCTGTCGGCTTGACGTACCCGATTTCCGGAACCTCCTCGTCGCTCTCGTCGTCGAGGACGGTGCCGCCGTCGGCACTCGTGATGGATTCGCCGTCGTACGGTTCCTTGAGCACTGTCATGTCGGCGATGCCGTCGGCGTCTCGTCGGATGCGGACGTGGTCACCGCGTTGCTCGTGGGCGCCCAACAGCAACCGGACGATGTGCTGTTCCGAGAGCCCGTCCCGGAGGCGTTCGAGGAACTGCCGGGGGTTGTCGGCATCGCAGTGCTGTTTGATGGCTTCGGCATCCGACGCCGACAGCCCGAGGTCGGTGAAGGTCTGCATCGAGAGCATCCGCTTCAATTCCCGTTCTTCGGCGCGGCGTTCGGCTTCGTCAACGTCCTCGATACGGGCGAACTGGCGTTTGAACCGCCGGTTCTCCCGCTCGGTCTTCCGGTGATACAGGAAGAACGCGAGGAAGATCGAGCCGAGGATGATCCAGCCGGCGGGCCACCGCACGAGGAACAGCAGGAACGTGAAGAACTGGCCGGTCAACGCCGACAGCGGGTTGACGTAGAACTTGTACCAGGTGACGGCGTCGCCGATGATGCCACGCGCCTGGTCGACGCTGGCGTCACTCGCCAGCAGGCCGGCGCCTTCGAAGCGGTCCCGCACCCACTGCCAGTTCTCACTGCCGTTTTCGAGATCGTCGAAGCGGCCGGGCGAGACGTGCTGGTATTCGGCTTGCTCGACGCTGATGACGGCGCCGTACGTCGTGGTCGAGCCGTCCTCGCGGACGACCCAGTAGACGTTGTACGTCCCGGCGGTGCCCTGGGCGTCGAGCACCCAGCGCCCGATCCCGGAGTCGAAGCGCCAATCGGCGTTGTCCTCGCGAACGCCGGAGCGAACGACGTTCGAGGAGTTGATACCCTCCGGCGCGAGTTCGTGGACGTTGCCCTGGACGCTGTAGAGCCGGAGGCCGTCGCTCGTTGATTCGTCGACGGATTGACTCACCCAGCGGGGTTGTTCGACATAGACGCTGATAGGTTGGGTGCCGATAGCCGGACCGTCAGGGCCGTCGTCGGTGGTGTTCCCGCCTGTTTCGGTGGGGGTTGGCGTCGCTGTCGCCGTGGGGTCGGGCGTCGCGGACGGCGTCGGCGTGGCCTCCTGGGCGGCGATACCGGCTGGCAGCATCGTCAACAGGAGGACACACACCGCCGCGGCGGTGAGGAGTTGCCGGCGCATCAGTGCTCGCCTCCGGTACCGTTCGTGGCGGCGTTCGACCGCGACTGGGCGGCTTCGCGGCGGTCTTTCTCCTCGTTGAGAAGCTCCATCGTGCGTTCGAATAGGGGCTGTCCGGCTGGGTCGACGTGTTCTTCGAGTTTATCGAGTTGCTGGCTCACGATAGCGAGCTCTTGGTCAGAATGGCGGCGGGCGGTGGCTTCGGCACGGAACGCCTTGTCAATTTTGTCGCTGGTCCGCACGTCGATGACAGGCGCGATGGTCCCGGCGGTCTCGTAGTCCTTGGCGTCAAGGCGCTCTTCGGGCTGGCCGATATGAGAGACGCTGATCGAGCGGAACACGTCGACATCGTGCTTGCAGGTGTCGACTTCGAACGTCGTGTTCTTCAGGACACCATGCCGGACGTCGCCGGTGCCGTCGGTGTCGACGCGGTGGTATTTGTCCTTGTGACGCTCGATTTCGCGCCGGGAATAGATGTCGCGGAACTGCTCGAAGGCGGTTCTGAGGCCGCTGGGGCCAACTTGCTTCAGGATTTTGAACGCCTTCAGGCGGTCGTCAATGTCGCCGTCCCACTTGCCGACGCGAGGGACGATACCGCGACCAGTAAAGAGGACGTTGAGGTCGTAGTCCTGCCAGGCCTGCATGCCTTTCTTCCGGAAGGTGTAGGCGGTGACGGCGTTCGAGGCGACGAAGACGCCGGCGGCGAGCGTCCAGCCGTTGTAGTGGGCCGTCGGCAGGACGGGCACGAAGAACATCAGCGTCGCCAGCGCGAAGAACAGGCCGGCGACGAACAGCCACGGATGCCGTTTCAGGAACCCGATGGCGTTGCTGGTCGTCGAGGTATCGTCCCAGCGCTCCGGTGGGCCGTCGCTGCCCTGGGGGTCTTCGGCGATGTAGCCGGCGAGCCGCCGGGCGTGGGTGATGGGGTTGAGCGTCATCGCTGGTGGTCTCCGTTGAGGTAGGCTTCGGCGCGGTCCTGCAGCTCGTCGTCGACGAGGTCGTGGCCGGCGACACGCTCGGCGACCGATGCTTCGAGTGGGTCATTCAGTGTCTCGGACTGACTGACGGTCTGTTTGAAGCCGTCCCAGAGCCAGTCTTCAACGTCGAGTTGGTACGTCGTCATGATGGGTGATGATGAATCATAACCGGTGAATACGCGAAAAGGGGGAATTCCTCCCACGCGCTGTGCACGCGGGAGGTGTGTTGCTGTTTTGAGATTCAGTTTGCGGCGCACGTATCGCGCCCGCGGATTCAGTACTTGAGTCGGGTGTCGTCACGACTCGGGGTTATCGTTCGAGGCGTTCATCCGGCTCTCGGGTGGTGGTTTGAAGGTGTGCATGAGTCGATGGGTGGCTGGTCGATGGCGTTCAGAAGGTTAGCTTAATCGCGCGGTACGACCGCTTCCGTTCACCGTCGATGGTGGGTTGCCCCGTCTCGACATCGAAGTTCCGCGAGATGTACGTATGGAGCTCTCGGTGGCTCTTCGGGGCCTTGTCGTGGAGGTCACTCCACTTGGCGTACGCCTCCGTGAGCTCGTCTTTCGGGACGAAGGCATCGGCATCTCGCGTCTCGCGGACGTGTTCGTACCAGAACTCGGCAATGGGCGACGGATCGACGTTGTCAAACCGCAGCCGCGGCGGAATCGACGCATCCCACGGCGCTTCGCGTAGTTCCTCGTCGAGCGTCGGGTGCTCAGTCCGGAACCGGAGGCCGTTGCCGTCCGTCTTCGCATCCAGGTGATGCATCCGCGGCGGCGCCATCTGAATCGGCATCGAATAGCCGTCGCCGGAGACCATCGCGCACTTCCCGTTTTGGTACTTGGCGACTTTCGGCGCCTGCTCGTTGGCGGTGCTGCTCCCGATTCGTGTCTGGAACACTTTCTTGATATCGGGCCGTTGGCCGCCGAACGCGAAGATGCGGGTGAACATCTTCGCGACGTCGTCGGAGAGCTGGCGTTTGAACTTCTGGCTGTCACACAGCAATTCGATGTCGGCGTGCCGAACGAGGGCGATGAGTTCCGACATCGTGTCGACCATGTAGTTCTCGATGGTCGCCTCCGCTTCCTGCGGCGACTTCGAGGACGGCACGATCTGGTGGAGTTCCCGAATCACGCACGTCACCGTCGGGTAGTCGTGGAGTGAGAAACTCCGGAGTAAGTCGTTGCGGGCCTCGTACATCCCGTCGAGGAGATACGATGCCAACAGGAGTTTGTCGGATTGCTCGGTGATGGGGAACAGCGAGAACGCCGTCGCGGTGTCGGTGTCTCGCATCATCGTCTCCCAGTCGAGGTGGTACTCGTCGGAGACCTGCTGGTCGCGGACGAAACCTTTGTTCTGGGCGGTCTCCAGCGACCGCTCGATGCGGTCGGCGATACTGTCGCCGGCGTTCGTCTCCTCGCGAACGACAGTGGCGAGGTCGGCGAGCGTCCAGTCGTCGCGACTCTGATCGAGCGTCTGATATGCCGCACGGAGGTGCTGCTCTTGGGTTTTCGTGACGTGAGGCAGCACCATCACGAGTTGGCGATACGAGAGATCGCTCGCAGCGACGGCGAAGGGCTTGACGACCCACTCATCGCGCTCCGTATCGTACGGCAACTGCATGTCCTCGATGTCTGGCGTCAACGGGACGCGAACCTCCACCTTCGGCGGGTCGTACTCTTGGAAGCCAACGTCGAGGCCCATCTCCGCCCGCACCTCTTGGAGGTCGATGTTGCGGGGCGGCACGTCGTACATCGTGTTCTCGGCTTTCGTGAAGTCCATCAGGTCGATGATCTTGTGGCCGCGTTCGATGCGGTCCTCGACGATGGTCTCGACGCTCGTGGACTTCCCGCTGCCTTGGCCGCCGGTGAACAGCGTCGCCTCGAGATCACCGTCGCGGTCGATGAGTTCGGCGCGACGACTCCCGGGCGACAGCGCGCGGTAGTAGCGCTCGCCGACCTGGTGTTCGTACTCCACAGCTGGGACGGCGGTCTCGGCTTGGGTGTCGACGCGGCCGGCGACAGCGAGCATCGTGTAGATGGAGCGAAACGCGGTGGTCAACACCGCCTCGGACACTGGCGCCGACTCGACGGTTGTTTCGACGTTCTGCAGCGTGGTTTCGTCGGTGTCAACCCCGGGGTTCACGTCGACGTGAGCCGTTCCATCGCACTCCTGTATGTACCGTCGGAGTGCCCGCGCGTCGAACGGCCGGTCGGCGTCTTCGGCGAGACGGGCGGTGGCCCGGAGGACGCGCTGGGCCGTCTCCACTCGCGGGAGGAGTTCGGCGTCGCAGATTGCGTGGAGCGTCGCCCACTCCTGGGCGGCGAGTGCTTCGTGGCCGATGTCACACCACCGCTGAATAGACTGGCGGCCGGCGTCGGTCCGACTCCGCGAGCGGTCCTGGGCGACGTGGATGCCGCGGTCGGTGCTCATCTCAGGCACCCTCCTTGGGGATGTCGAGCGTCGGCGGGTCCTTCACCGCTTGCGCGACGATGTCCTGATCGTCGATAGCGGGGTGGTCGTCGAGCACGTCGCGAGCGTCGCGGTTGTAGTCTGCGAGGTCCTCCATCACCTCGGCCCGGAGGCTTTCGATCTCCTCAAGGGCTTCCTCGATGACGGTCGCCTCCGGGTGCGTCTTCAGGTAGGACCGCAGTGTCTCCATCGGCGTCGCCTCCGGTGTGTCGAGGTTCGTCCGCCGGCGCCGCAGCTGGTAGGGAACGCTCCCCTGCTTCAACGGACAGCGTGGATTCGGGCATTCACACGGCGGGTCGTCGCGGTCGCCGGCCTGGAAGGCGCGGTAGGCGTTCCGGTAGAAGCCGGCGATCCATTCGGCGTGGTCCCGCGACCACAACGTCTCCAGGCGCTTCTCGATATCGTGGAAGCGCTTGATCATCTCGGGCGCGTCGTCTTCGAGGGCGGGCTCTTGGACGTACGCTGTCGCTTCGAGATAGCGCTCGATGAGTTCGTTCTCTGTCTGTGTCATGGTTAGCGGATGTCCTCGTGCGGTTGCTCGAAATACAGGTACATAACGACGAACGCGATGCCACCCAGGGCGATGAACATCTGCCAGGCGACGCCGCTGTTCAGTGCGACCCACGCGCCGAGGCCAGTGATGACGAGGCCGATGAGCGTCCGGCCTTGTTCGAGTGGCTCGAAGACGTGGTAGCGGATGAGGTCTTCGCGCCACATGATGGCGGCGAGCGTCACCAGCGCGGTCGCGATGACGACGCCGATGATGAAGCTATTCGATGCCATCAGGCGATTCGTTCCTCCCCGCGGACGACCGCGGAAAACAGCATCCCGAGGCCGATAGCGACGAAGACGCGGCCGAGGAGGTGGCTGGCTTGCCAGGCGAGGACGCCGACGCCGAGGTTTAACAACCCGAGTTTCGCCTTCTCGCGGCGCCCCATGTAAATGGGTGGCGGGTTCCGGCTCACGACTCACCACCACCGCGGTTGCGGTCGATTAGCGGGCGGTCACCGCGGGCCCAGCGGGCGACGCGAGTGCCGATGGCGTACACGCCGAGGGTGCCGACGAGGACGATGGCGACCCAGATGACGAGCGCCCACGTCCCGGTGAGGGTGATGACGCCGAGAGCGATTGCCGCGACGGTGCCGAAAAACAGCAGGCCAGTGCCGGGGTCAGTTTCGATTTGCATGGGTGTTAGCCTCCAAGGAACGGGATGTCGATCCCGAAGATGTCCTCGACGCGCGTCGGGATCTGGCCGATCTGTCGGACGGCCGCCCCGATCTGCGTCGTCGCTGCTGCCTCTGTCTTATACCGGACCTCTGGAGCCTCCGTACTCGTCGCGAAGACGTAGACGCGGTCGTCGACGCCGTCCTTCGTCTCGTAATAGACTGGGGCGTAGGACTCGGCTTCGTCCGGGACTTGCGCCCACTCACCGCTGGCGGTCTGGTACTCCATCACGAGGGCGTCGGTGCCGTTCGGCGCCCGAACGACGTACGCCGAGTTGTTGCCGGCGAGTTGCTCGGGTTTGATGTAGGACCACGTCGAGGCGTTCGGCATCCCGACGCCGGTCACCTTCTCGATGTTCTCCAGCGTTCGCTCTTTCGCGCCGCTGGCGATGGAGGCTTCGGCGTTGATCTTCCAGGCGTAGGTGCCGGGCTCGGTTACCTCGAAGGTGACTTTGGTGTAGCCGTTATCTCGAATCGGCTCGAAGGACGCCGATTGGTCGCCGGCGACTGGCGAGACGGTCTCGCGGACGTACGGCGTCCAGTACTCCGCCGGGATGTAGAGCCGAATCGTCCGGTCGACCTCTTCGTTGTACTCCACACAGAGGTAGTCGTTCCGGAGGTCGCTGTGGAAGCCATCGATGTCACAGCCAGCGTCGTCGTGTTCGGTGGCGACGGTCAGCTGCATGTCGGGTGCCGTGAGGTCGGCGGTGGCGACGCCCTCTTGGACGAACGCCGCCTGTTGGGCCTCGGTATCAAGGGCGTGGTCGTCGTCGATAGTGGTGCGGCTCTGGGCGAGTGCAGCCGGCGTGAGGAGCGTCACGACGAGCAGCGCCGCCACCAGCATCGTCGTGGTGCGTGTCATGTTCGCCACACCCAGAAGTTCCGGTTCCACACGTCCGATACGAACGCGCGGATGTTATCCGAAAACACGACCGAGAGCACCATCCCGACCAATGCGGCGACGAAAAAACCCGGGTTCAACGCGAGGATGAACGCCAACAGCAGCCCACCGACCACGACGACGAAGGCCTTCCAGAGGATGTCGCCCCACCCACCGGCGAAAAAGCGCTTCGTGTCTTTGACGACCGACTCCGGGATGGGCGTTGGAATCCGTGCCATCACAGCACCCCCAGCGACTCGCTGTCGCCGATGCGCCACTCGCCGACGGGCCAGTACTTTTCGACAACCGGGATGAATCGCAGCGCCCCGAGGAAGCCCGTAAAGGCGAAGACGCCAACGAGGAACAACGTCGCGCCGAAACTGATGAGGCTGCTGACGAAGGCGGCGACGGCGAGCACGAACGACGCCTCAATCATCTCGCCGGGCTCACCGCCGCCGAGGGCGAGCGGCACTTGGTTCGTCAGCCACACGAGCGTGTCGTAGACGGCGGGGATGAGCACGTCTTTGAGACTCAACCCCTCGGTGAGCCACGTCCAGGCGTTGCTCGCGGCGCCGGCGACCTGGCGATACGTCCAGCGGAACGGCGCCGTCGCGGTCGAGACAACGCTCATGCCATCTCACCGCCCTCGATGAGGCTACTGCTCAAGTCCTCGTTGTACGCCGCCCACTTCGACGCCAACCAGCTCGTCGTCACATCCTCGTTGTCCGCGACGAACTCGCTGTGGAACGCCTCGATCTCCTCGGCGGCGTTGTCGGCCGCCATCCCGCTGACCGTGACGGTCTCGTCGACTGAGCGGGTCGTCGTGTTCACCATCTGCGCCGAGTCGTACTCGTTGCTCGTCTGGTTGTACTCGGCGACGAGATAGATCGTCTCCTCGGCGTCGGCTTGGCCGAACGTGATCTGGACGACTTCGCCGCCGCTGACGTTCCGGTCGTTGGCGTAGCTGACGAAGCTCTCCGACCGCTCGTTGAACGCCTGCATGGTGTCCTCGGCGTTCTGTTCGGCACTGTCGGGCTCGGGGCCGAACGGTGACTCATACAGCGCGCGGTCGAGGCCGCCGGTGGCGGCGCCGTAGAACCCGCCGGCGACGCGTTGGGCTTGCCCGACGAGGCCGCTGTCGTCGCTGTTGCTCGTGCCGAACAGCGAGTCGGCGAGGCCCTCGTCTTGGGTCGTCGAGTCGTGGTTGGCCGCCGCCGGAACTGCGGCGCCGGCGAGCAGCGCCAGCACGGCGAGTGTGGCGACGGCTATCGGTTTGAGTCGTGTCATGAATGGAATGGGGAATCGAGGTGTGCGACGGCGAGAAAAGCGCCGTCGCGGGTTGTGCCCGGTGGGACGGGGTTGCCCGGCGTGTGCCGGGCGAGCGCGTCTCGCGGAGTCGAACCGCAACTGGGACCGTCGACGCGAAACGTGGGAAAGGGGTACCTTGGATGGCCGCCGAGAGCGGCCAGTCGCAGTCGTCAGGCGATGGCGAGTTCGAACTCGCCGTTGCCGGTGAAGACCCACAGCACGTTGTCGTACTGTGTGTCCCACGCTTTGCTGAAGTAGTTCATCGGCGCGATACCTTCGCGGTTCAGCAGGCCTTGCCAGATGATGTCCACGACGCCGAGGATGACCCCGACGGTGAACAGCACCGGCGCGACGATGAGCGTGAACACCAGCAGGTACAGCCCACCAACGACGAGCCGTTCCAGGGCGTCCATGCGCTGTTCGCCCAGCATCGTCACGCCCCCGCGGTCAGGTGGCCGGCGTTCGTCGTCAGCGGACTGAACGTCGAGAATCCTTCCACGTCGAAGCGGAAGAGGACGGCCTCACTGTACCCGAACGCTTCGCTCCCGCTGATGGAGTGCGACGCCGTGTACACGTCCACCGCAGAGCGGTCGGCTTTGTCCTCGCCGAGCATCACGGTGATGCGGTCGGTGTCGGTGTCGTAGACGGCGTAGGTGTCGGTCGCATCCGAGAAGTCACCGCGCTCGTCGACGTACACCGGGATGAGGTCGCCGTCGGCCGACGACATGATGTTGAACACCGGCGTCCCGGCGTCCATGTCACCAACGCGCTCGTCGTACCGCGACGCCATGTCGCTGTCCTGCAGCGGGACAATGATGTCGGTCTCCGAGCCGTTCACGGAGCGCTGTTCGTCGACGCGGTAGTCGGTGTTGTTCTCATCGGACAGCAGCGAGAACGAGAACAGGCCGACATCCTCCGCCGTCGTGAGTGCCGTCCCCACGTCGGGGTTGTCGACGGCTTCGCTGCGGGTGTCGAGCACCGAGCGCTCGTCGGTGTTCGAGAGGACGAACGAGGTCTCAGTGGTGTCGTTCGTCGGGTCGTTTTGGTCCCACACCGTGAGGTTGACCGTCACGTCCTCGTTGATGCCCATCGGCACCTCCGCGAGGGTGTCGTGGCTGATGTTGAACTGGTGCACGTCGTTGCTGTTGGCGTTGTTCGTCTCCAGGCGCGTGTACTCGGTGTCGCCTTCGACCGCCGAGTAGTACGTCACGTTGTCTTTCGTGATTTCGACCTCGATGGTCGACGCGGAGTTGTTCGCGTTGGCGACGACCAACTGCGACATGTTCGAGCTGTTGGCTTCGAAGCTCTGGATGGTGGTCGTGCCGTCGGTTGCGATGTCGCTACTGCTCGTGTTCGCTGGGGCGTCCGCCGCGGCGGGCATGACCATCACGGCGCCGAAGCCGCCGATGATGAGCACCGCCGCGAGGCAGACACTCGCCAGTCGATGAGTTTGAGTTGTCATTGGAAATGAAGGGGGTTGGTTGATGGGCGATACTACTCGGGTTTCGTGTCCGGTGGGCGGTCTCGTGCCTTTGGCGGCGGGAGGCCGCTTTCGTGGCGGTTGTGGTGTCGAGGCATGGTTATTGGTCTGCGAGGTCGGTGTTCGAAGCTTCGCCGGCGAGGCTCTCGAAGCCGAACTGGGCAAGTTGGAGTTGGACGTTCCACACCGCCCGCGCGTAGCGTTCGGTGCCGTCACGCCACCACGAATCCCGGTTCTGCATGATCCACGGCTCAGTGGCGGCGCCCGGATGCAGTGCTTCACTCCACCCCTCCGCGAGCCACTGCTCGAACTGTACGTCGCTCTCAAGGTCGGCGACAAAGGGCGCGTCCTCGCTCGTCCCGAGCTCGTTCACCGGCAGCAGCCGACCGGCGTTCGCGCCGTTCAATTTGTATTGGTGATGCGGTTCGAAGGTACGGGCCGTCACGTGACTCCCGCCGCTGTCGGGTTCGTAGAGATTCGGCGTCGACGAACTCGCTTGCATCCAGTGCCACGCCGAGTACACGACCTCGGTGACGGTGCCGTACTGGTCCAGAAACACGTACATCGGCTCGCGGTCACCCCTGTGAGAATCGGCGCGGGTCCAGCCACGTTGGCCGCGATAGTACGCGAAGTACACAAGGCACGTCGTGTCGTACTCCGGTGACTCGGCAACCCAGCCGTACCACTCCGGCGACGAGAACTCGGCGTCCGAGGGGATGTCCAACAGCGGGCGGTACTGCTTTAACTGCTGTTGGTCATAGGAGAGCGTCACGTGAGGCGGTGGGCTGCGTTCGGCGGCCGCGGTCGAGGCGAGCGTCGTCGCGCCCACTGCGGCGGCTGTGACGGCCGTCCCACGCCGGAGAAACGTACGTCTCGTCGGGCGGGCGGCTGGCTGGTTGCGGGACATGGTTATCGGGACAGGAACCTCGCGATACGGCCGCCCTGCATATCGGAGAGTTGTCGGTGAGCGGCGTCCCGTGCCGCGGCGGTGTCGGTGCGAGCCTCGGTTTGGGTTTCGTCGGCCTCGACCTCGTCGATAGCGCCGGCCACGTCGAGCATCCCGTGGGCGGCTTCGGTCTCACCGATCTTCGGCGCCGGCGCCGCGTAGGCGAGGCGTTCCTTTGTCGCTTCCACGTCGCCTTTCGGCCCGCTGTCGGCGGCGTAGAGTTGCATGATACCGCCGGCGACCACGGGCGCCGCCATGCTCGTCCCGGTGAGTTGCGAGAGGGCGCTGGGCGTCTGGACCGTGATCTTACAGCCGGGGGCGACCACGTCGACGTGACTCCCAGCGGTTTCGCCCCCGGAGAGGTCGGTCGTCCCGGGGTCCGGGTCGACCTGGGAGAACGCCGCGCTCTTCGCGTCGTCGGCGGGCTCGGCCGTCGAGGCCGTGACCGTCACGGCCTTCTCGGCGTCCGCCGGCGACGCTATCCAGCGAACGGTGTGCCTGCTATTCCCAGCGGCGACGACACACGGCACACCTTCCTCGTGGGCGTACCCAACGGCCTCTGCGAGCGGTTCGTTGAACGTGGCCGACCCGAGGCTCATCACGAGTACGTCGGCGCCGTTGTCGACGGCGTACCGGACGGCCATCGCGATATCCGACGCGCTCCCCGACCCGCTGTCGGAAAGCGTCTTACACGCGAGGATGTCCGCCGCCGGCGCGTACGATTCGTACGTCGAATCCGCGGGGTCGCCGGCGATGCAGGAGGTCACCCATGTCCCATGAGATGACCCATCTGCCACAGCCGTGACACCGGCGTCGCCGACGGTCTCGCCGCTGATGAAGTTCTTCGACGCCGAGACGATGCGCGTCGAGCCCGTGGAGTCGTCGAATACCGACCCGGCGTTGACGCCCGTATCGAGGACGCCAATGGTGAGGTTCGAGGTGTCGAAGAGCGCACCACCGAGGCTGGTGTCGTCGGCGTTCGTCACCTCGCGCACGTCCGACAGCGTCGCGGCGGGCATATCGTCGTCGTAGGCGAGGCCGGCACTAAGGCCGCCCTCGTTGACGCGGAACGACGCCCAGCGGCTGAGGTTCGCCGTCGGGTCGAAGCGACTCTCTGCGACCTCGCCGATGGGCTCGGGATACGCCATCTCGATGTCCAGCGCGACTGACTCGACGTAACTCTCGGTAAGCAACCCGCGGTTGAGTGTCCGGTCGAGTGTGGTCACACCGATGTCGCCCGGCGGCGCGGCGACGGTGACCATGTTCGCGTCGGCGTCCCGGGCGATCTCGTAGCGCTCCTCGCCGCCAGCGATCCAACCGGCGTCGTCATCGGGTGACTCGCCGGCGAGGTCGACGAGCCCGTCGTCGGTGGTCGTGACGATCCACGACGGGTGGCCGTGCCGTTCGATGACGGTGAGATCCGCATCGACGCCGTCAGGGTCGAAGCCCAGCAGGCCCGCCGCGGCGTCCGCGGGTGGCGACAGGCCTTCGGTCGCCGCCGCTGCAGGCGTGCCGAGGGCGCCCATCGTCAGGGCGGCCGCAGTCGTCTTGAGGACGTTCCGCCGCGTCGCCGTGGGTTCGGTGTCTCGTGTCATGGCTCGACCCTCCGTGCAGCCGCAACGCCACCGCCAAGCAGTGCTAGGGGGAGGTAGGATTGTTCGTTAGTCCTGCAGCTCACCAAGTGGGATGAATTTTTGAGAATCATTGTTTGAGGTTAATCAGCGAGTTGTGGGCGGAGGGGGACGCCCTCCCATTCGCTGTGACACCGTTGGCAGAGTGTTACGAGGTTATCTGAATCATTTTTCGAAGCATCGTCTGTGTCAAACTGCCGAGCAGGGACGATGTGATGTACGTCTAATTTCCGACCGTACACATCGATGTGTTCTGTTTGATCCATTCCACAGCTCTGGCATTCGTAACCGTCACGGCTGCGGACCTCCCGTTTCTTCGCCTCATTCCAACCCTTACCATATTGTGCTGGCCCGCCTTTCCAGAGAGGGCTTGACTCACCGATTAGGTTCTCAGACTGCCACTCCGATTTACAGTCATTATCGCAGAAGTATCTCTCAAAGCAACCCTCTTTGTGCATCGGCCTTCGGAGAGATTGGCCACAGTTTGCACAATTGGTTTCAAACGAATTGAACTGGTCCATGCACTTTTGATCGCAGAAGTTGTGTTCAGTCTGTTCAAGAATGTCCGGGCGGCGTCTGATAGTGGACGAGCAGTTCGCACACTGAACCGTTCTGAGTTCCTTGTTGTTCGGTTCAAGACCGACTTTCCGAAGCGTACTATTCCAAGTCCCAAACCTCCGGGAGAGCGTTGAAACGGAGTAGCTTGCATATTCCTTGAATTCTCGCCTTGTTGGCGTCCGTCCGAGTTCCTCGGCGAACGATTCTAACTCCGAGAGTAATTCTTCATCAGAGTACTGCTGTTCACGGCCTGCCTCCGGATTACCTATCGCGTCATGGGAATACTGGCAGTCTTGCGAGCAAAATTGATGTTCAGTATTCTCCACGCGGCATGGAGGGCGGTCAAGCTCCGTGCCGCACGTATCGCACTCAACCGTTAGTTGTTGGGGTGTCGTTGGGTCAAGGTCTGCTGCATGGAGTGCCTCACTCCACGACCCGAACCGTTTCCCGTAGGTGGAATATGCGTATTCTCCCTTGTCAGCCATCTCGACAGAGGTGGGCGTTTCACCGAGCTCATCCGCAAGATCTCGGAGAGCTTCAATCAACGTATCTCGCGGGATTTTTTGAGCCATATCGACATCACCACCAGATTAATTTCGGTAGATGGGTGTACAAAATCGAGGCATAAGATGATGCGCCGACCGTGGTGAAAGTGGAGAGGAATGGGATATCGATTCCGGCGAATCTGAGTTGTACGGAATGTCGGAATTCTTGGAAGATGGATGGATCTCGGTCAACTTCTACCCGGACGGTCGCCGTGTCTGATGAATATGTATCTATAGCCGTTGAATCGTTGAAGTGTTCCACTGACGAGGAGGCGGTGTCGCCGGGGTTCCGAATCGGGCGGCCGTTCCGCCAGAGCAAGCTTTCGTTCCCGACCGCGCTCGTGTGCAGTACGACGCCGATGCGGTCGCGAATCGTCTGCTCGTTCGGGCCCTGCCGGATGCGGACGGTCGTGGTGGCGCCGCGGGCCACGTCGACGCCGGTCGTCGAGGCCTTCACGCGGTTCGGGATGTCGACGTCCGCGGGGACGATGCCGGTGAGGATGACCTCGCTCGTACCAGCGGTCACGTCGATGCGACCGGATTCGAGGCCGTTCGCCGCCACTGCGAAGCGGCCGGTCGGGCCGGCGGCGCCACGAATCAGCGGGTCACGCGCCTGGGCAGCGTTGCCCGCCTTGACGCTCAGGACCTCGGTGAACTGGACGCCGTCGGCGTTGGTGAACGTCGCCGCAACCCGGTGTGGGCCGGCGCCGCAGGTCGTGAAGGTCGCGTCACCATCCGACGCTTGGATGGAGCGGCTGCACTGCGGCCCCGTGACGTTCACGGTCTGCAGTGTGCCGAACTGACTGGACTCGGCGGGCGTCACGCCGACCGTGACGGCATCTGAGGGTCCGGGCGCCGAGTCGGACAGCCGGATACTGTCCAGCGACGGGACGGTGCCGTCGAACGTCGGGTTCCGAACCGGCGTTTCTTCGCCGCCGATGCCCTGCGGCGTGGAGACATCGAGGCGGATGTTCGCGACCGCCGAGTCGCCCTCGCCGAACGGGAACTCTTCGAGCCGGACGGTGTCCGGCCCGACCGCCGACTCGTCGAGCGTGACGTACTCGCTGTCGCGAGAGAGCGTCTCGCTGGTGCCGTCGGCGTAGTCGATGCGGATGAGGAGACCGGCTTCCTCCCAGTCGTCGACGCCGGTGATCGGCCATTCGCGTGTGATCGTTTCGTTCACGCGGTCGCTGATTTCCTCGGTTGGGTCGTCGACAGTCGGGGCGTCGTTGTCGTCATCGCCACCCGGGATGTCGGGGACGGGGCTGTCGTCGGGTTCGCCCACGTTGATGTCGTCGCTCGGGTTGTCGACGCCATCAAGCCCATCGCGGATGACCGTCTCGATTTCATCGCGGTCGAGTTCCGAGGGGTCGTCGGGGAGGTCGCGTCCGAGTTCGTCCTCGACGACCGACTGGAGGTCTTCGTTGCCCTTCAGCAGGTTGAGGATGTTTTCGTAGTGGCCTTCGAGTTCCGCTTGGGCCATGTCGGCGATGTCACCGGCGAGGCCGGGCAGGAGGCTGCCGGGGTCCTCCAGGGCCTGTTGGGCGTAATTGAGGACGGCGCACTCCCGAACGGGCTGGCTGACACCCTCCGGTATCGGGGCGCGTTGGCCCTGGATGGTCACGTCGGGGTTCGGGACTTCCGTGCTCGCCGAGCCGGTGTACGGGGCGCCGAGGTCGTCGGCGACGCTGCCCATCTGGCGACACACATCGCCGAACTCTTGGGTTCCGACTTCGGCCTCCGAGAACCGCACCGACGACTTGTCGAAGGTGTTGAACTCGCCGGTGACCGTGTCCTCGAAGTCCGCAGCGAGTTGCTGGCGATTCAGTTCGCCGCTGGCGAGTTGCGCCTCCAGCCCGGTGCCGCTCTTGGCCGCTCGGAGTTCGACCTCCTCGACGACGGTCTCGTCGATCTCGAAGGAGAACTCACCACGGTCGTTCGTCGTCGTGGTCTTGATGTCGATGTTCCCGGCGTCGTGCTGGTCTTTGATTTCTTGGAGGTAGTCGTTCTTGGCCTCGATTTCGTTGTTCGTGACGTTGACGATGTTGTTCGCAATCTTCTCAGGGTTGCCGTTCGGCGCAACGGCGTAGACCATCGCGGCGTCCGGGTCGTCGCTGGGGTAGACGCGGTAGATACCCGAGCCAAGGTCCGGTCGTGCGGTCTCGTACTCGACGGTGAACCCGTTCGAGATCGCCGCCCAGCCCTGCTGGATGCGGATACTGGGCGACGGCGTGACTTCGGTCGTCTCCTCGACGCTACCGGTTGGGCCGAGGCGTTCAATCGTAATCGAGTCGCACGTGTCGTAGGTGACGCCGTCGAGTTGCCCGCCGAAGTTGTCCTCGAACGTGTCCTCGATGGTTCCGGGGTCGGTGTTCCAACAGGAGAACACGGGGCGTGAATCAGCCGGGACAGCGACTCGCGGCGGATTCAACTCGGCGGTCGGGATGCTGACGACACCGTCCATCGGCCAAGGCTGGCCTTCAAGCTCCCACTGGTCGGGCGTGTGCAGCAGGACCCGCGTGTCACTGGTCTGTTCGGCGAAGACGAGGTCGCCACCCGCGGTTGTCCCAGTGCCCTCGGTTGTCAACTCGGTCGGTGTCACACCCTCGCGGGATTGAAACTCCTCCCACTGCGGCGGTAGTGGGTTCTCGACGATGTCGCGGAGCTCTTCGAGGTTGATGTCGACGTTCGGGTCCGCGGTGTTGTACGTCAACGTCGTGACCGTCGCATCGGCGACGGGGTTGCCGTTCTGATCCTCGACGACACCGGCGACGGTGCCGGATTGGAGCGAGAAGTTCACGCCCGTGATGCCGCCGTCGGGTACGTCGACCGTCTGGGTTTCAGAGTCGATGGCGGTCTCGGCGGTCACATCGTACGTGCCGGTGTTCTCGACAGTCAGCGAGTAGCTGCCATCGGCGCCGGTGGTCGTTGAGACTCCCGTGCCGGTCGAGACGGTTGCGCCGTCGACAGGGTTGCCGCCGTTGTCGGTGACGGTGCCCGTGATTGGCTGTCCGACGGAGGTGCCGGGGTCAGTCTTGTGAATAACGTTGTTATGTGTCCCAGAGTAAACGAATGCCTCGTCGTCTGTCGCGATTGTGTTCAAGTCATTAGAATGGCCGGTGTAGGTATCTGCTTGCGTCATATCCGCCGGGTCGACTCGGTGAACCTCGTCATCATTACCGCCAGAATAGAGAAATCCATCAGCACTGAAGGCGACTGACTTCACCGAGTTTGAATGGCCAGTGTAGGTGTCTACTTGGCTTAGATCCGACAGGTCAATCTTGTGGACTTCATTGTCATTGGATGCAGAATACAGATTCCCGTTTTCACCCACCGTCAACGAAATGACTGCCCCCGAGTGGCCGGTGTATGTCCCGGTTTCAGTCATGTCAGACGTATCGATTTTGTGGATCTCGTCGTCAAACGCGCCTGAATACAGGTTATTACTCGAATCGAATGCTAAACTCTCAACGGTGTTGGAGTGCCCGGCGAAGATGCCAACTTGACTCATATCCGACGGGTCAATCTTGTGGACCTCCCCGTCGATTGTGTCCGGGCCACCACCGCCAGAATACACATATCCGTTTGCACCGACGGCAAGCGACTGGACTGATTTGGGGTGTCCTGTATAAACAGCGACTTGGCTCATATCCGACGGATCGATCTTGTGGACCTCGCCCGCTTGTGACCCGGAATACACGTATCCATCAGGCCCAACTGTAACTGCGTTTGAACTGTCGCCGTGGCCCGAATACACAGCGACTTGGCTCATATCCGACGGGTCAATCTTGTGGACCTCGCCCGAACTTGCGCCAGAGTACAGGTAGCCATCAGGGCCAGTGGTGACCGAATTGACTACCGTCGAATGGCCAGTGTATTCAGCGGATTTCGTCCAACTCGTTTGTGCGCTCGCCAGTCCGTCGTGGTCCGTTGGTGCGAGGCCAGCGAGCCCAGCGAACGGCCCGACACCACTCACCACCAACAGCACAGCGAACGCGACGGCGGCGGTCGCCTGCGGCGACGGCGACCACGCTGGCGTCAGGCCACGCGCTGCCCGTAGTCCAGTAGCGATCTCGCGACGGCCAGCACCGACGACAGCCGCACCGACCACGACCGCGGCGAACGTTGCAACGTCAACAACGATGAACGACTCCGGCAACCCCGTCCGGGCGAGAACGAGGAGGTCGTTCGCACCGTTGGCGAGATACAACAGCGCCGTTCCCGAGGCGAGGGCAACAGCGAAGAGCGGTCGCCAGCGCCGAATCGGCCCGCCGAGCACCGCGAACGCTGCGAGAACCACGGCGATTCGGGCCAGCCCAACGGCCTCGATCCCGAAGCGCTCGATGAGCAGTGCCGACGCCGGGTTGAGCTCCGTCGCATGGACGCCGAGCAGGAGGTACGTCGTCAGGACGGCGCCGAGACTACCCGTGAGGGCGACGGCTTCCAGCAGGCGGTAGGTGGTCGGACGGCGGTGCCACGGCTCATCGGCGGTGGATTGCTGTGTCATGAATGAAGAACCTCAGTTGTCCGCGCCGTCTTCCCACTCCCGAATCTTCCGAATGAACTGCACGAGAGCGTCCTTACTCCCGTATTGGGGGTCGCGCCATACCTGCTCGGCGTACTCGAGATACTCGTCGACGCTTGTCAACCGACAGTCGCGTTCGGCGAGATACGTATGGACACAGAGCCGGTAAGTCTCGTACTCGAACTCCGGGATGTCCGTCGAAGTCGTCTCGCCCCAGTTGATTCGACCTGAGTGCTCCTCGATGCGTCGTCGGTGGCGATGCGGGAGGCACTCGATAGTGTGACCGGCCGTACTGACGGCTTGCTGTTTCGGGAGGTTGAATACAGGCTCCGATAGCGGGCGGCCTGTTTCGTTACACACTGGGTCAACGAGGTGCAACACAAGCTGTTGGGCGATATGTTCCGGCGGGTCGGTGCCGAGACACTCGCTATGCCCGCCGCGGTCGGCGTCGAGATCGTCGCTTCCGCCCCAGAAGTTCTCGCGGCTGCCAAGTCGCGGCGTCGAAGCGTCGCTGTCGCTTGTGGTGTCGGTGTTCGTGGACATGGATGAGTGTGAGAGATGGGACTGTTCCGTCCACACCTCGGCGACGGCCTGCGTGTGGACACCACGACCGGAGCGTGTTCAGCAACCGGCTGTCGGCCAGCAGTCCCCGCCAGCCTCTCGGTTTTCAGTCGGTTGCCGTATCCCCGCTGGGACCACGCCCGCGTCGCGCGTTACCCAATATAACTGCCAGAAAGAGTATAAAGGTATTGCACAACTGTCCCCAAAACTACCCCAAACTAACCCCTAAATACCGACGGCAGTTTCAAGCGCTCGCATATCCACCAACTGAATGGCGTCGGCCTCACTCGTCGCCATGCTCGGCGCGGTAGCGTTCCCGGGCGTACATGAGCGCCATCCGGTACGCTTCTGCGTCGCTGACAGCGCCATCCCCGAAGGTCTCCTCGACCCACTGCTGTAGGCCCTCGGGGATGTCGAGCTTCTTCCGTGACACGTGTCCTGGTCACCTCCATAGCCCACCGCACACGCGCACTCGGCAAATAGGGACGGGGCTTTGGACGTATCGTCACTGTGCGATAACGGGCCGGGTGTTTTATGCGTGTACCAGCAGTAGAACTGGATGCACCGCGGGGAGATTCCATGCCCTAAGTCGGTGTGCGCCCACAACCGGGTGCTGTGCAGCGTCACGCCCTACGGCCTCTGCCGCCGAGGTCGTCACCGTGACTTTTGGAAGCACTGCTCGATAGCTCGCCTGCCGGCGGTTTTACCCATCCAACTCACGGCCTGAGTCGGCTTGCATCTTTATTACAGATGGCTCTGATTGGATACGATAAGCGTACACTACCGTTCAAGGAGTGGCGCTGCACATAACGATGGAACTGAAACGACTGTTCACAGCAGACGAGGAGAATCGTGCCGTATCACCCGTCATAGGCGTGATACTTATGGTTGCAATCACCGTCATCTTGGCGGCTGTCATCGGGACATTCGTCCTCGGCCTGGGGGACCAAGTCCAGCAGACGAGCCCGAACGCCCAGTGGAACTGGGATCAATCTATCGCAGATACAACGAACACTGATTCTGCAGACACCCTCACCATCACTCACGAAGGCGGTGATACCGTCGATGTTACGCTCCTTGAAGTGAGCGGTTCAGCGATTATCAACGGTCCGCACTGTAATAGCAACGGCGGCGGGACCGATGGCACGTGGGGCGAGGCTGAAGCAAGCGCCGGTGTCTCCTGCGAGATCGATGGTGAGGACGGCGTATCATCTGCCGGGTTGGATGATGACGTCAGCGGTGACACTGCACGACTAATTTGGTCCGCCGAAGGTGGCGGCTCCTCCTCAACGCTCAGCACCTACGAGATCAACTAAAACAATGAAACTCACAGAACTATTTACATCAGACGACGAGAATCGCGCCGTTTCACCAGTTATTGGAGTCATCCTAATGGTGGCAATCACCGTTATCCTAGCCGCCGTCATTGGGACGTTCGTCTTGGGGCTTGGCGATCAGGTCCAACAGACGAGTCCGAACGCTCAATGGGACTGGCAAAATACATCGAACGCAGATGAACTAACGATTACTCACGAGAGTGGTGACACAGTTCAAGCGAGCACCTTATCATTCACAGGTAGCGCGTTAACCAGCGACATTACGGATGTCACCGCCGGCACCAACTTCAAGGGCGGGAACGCCTTCCCAAGTGAAATTGGGGCTGGAGACTCAGTCACATTGACTAGCGGCGACAGCAGCCTTAGTGACGGTTCCGGTAACGAAGTCCGATTAGTGTGGCAGGCTGAAGGCGGTGGCTCGTCTTCCACGTTGACAACCTACGAGTTCGAATAACAATGGAGTTCAAAAAATTATTGGCGGCTGATGACTCGGAACGGGCCGTATCCCCCGTTATCGGAGTCATCCTAATGGTGGCAATCACCGTCATCCTCGCCGCTGTGATCGGGACGTTCGTCCTCGGACTGGGCGACCAAGTTCAACAAACGAGTCCGAACGCCCAGTGGAACTGGGATGAAAGTTCGACCAGTCCGCAACTCCAACTAACCCATGAGGGTGGCGACACGGTGACTCCGTCGAACCTGGAAACCACCGGCAGCTCCGCAAATTCGTGTAACACTGGGACCGCATGGGGCGGTTCAGATGTGACTGCCGGGAACACTTGCGATGTTGTTGCTGGGACCTCTCCGAGCGGGACGTACCGCCTTATCTGGACGGCAGAAGGTGGCGGCTCCTCGTCCACGCTCTCGACGTACGAAGCGAACTAACGCCTCACCCGATTTCCAGTATTTTGCTTGAAAACACGACCGACACAGCGGCCGCAAAACGCGCCCTAGTTCGAACGTACAACCCTCCGGGGTACGCTGACCCGTGGGACTGCGTCGAGGACTTCGAGCGTGTTCAACGTGAAGCCGCCAAGCACCCGAACAAGGGCTCGGCGGCCATGTCTTCTGTTGTTGAACTCCCACGATCTCGTATTCGGCCGTGGCTTGAGGGGTCACGCCCCGATTGCTATCGCGGACTACAAACAGCACTTTCGAACGATTGGCTTCTCGAGGAGTGGGACCGTCGCGGGAGAGCGTTGAACTGCCTCGCCGCCTGGACACTCGCCAGTGGCGGCATTGACCGGCGCTGGGTCGCTACGTGGATTGCTGACAGCGAGGTCGAACGGAAGGTGCTAGAACACTACGCCGATGCCGCCGGCATCCGACTCGTTCAAACCCGGGAGGACGACGACCGTCCCGACGAGTACCGGCCCGACGCCGATGCCTCGGTCTTGGCCCGCGTGCTATCGACATGGACTGGCCTCCAGGGCGATAAAGACCGCACCGTCCGCTTCCCGCGGTACCTTCGCTTTGCACCCGACGACATCGGTCGCGATTTCTGCCGCGTGTACGTCGCCCAACGCGGCGTCGAGCGGGACGGCAGTGGTGTTCGCCAACCGTTCAGGCAGATCGCGGCGACGCGCTCCGAGGCGTTCCGCGAGGACCTGCTCGGCCAGCTCCGGCGTGTCGTCAAAGACGCCGACGCGGTGCGTGGTGACTCCTGGCCAGTCCGGATTTATGAGCCCGCGAAATCGGAGTTGGCTGGGTATCCAGAGATCGATTAAGCCCAAAACCGACCGACTGCGGGCCTTGGAAGCTTTGGAACTGTAAGGGTTCGATATATGGGCGGCCCGACAGAACACATCGGGTATGATTACGGACCGCCGGGCGTTCGACCCTGACGCCCAACCGGATGCCATCCTCCATCGGGAACAGGCGCTCACCGCCATCGCCAGCGCCGTCCGCACCGACGAGGTGAACCCACGCCCCGTCGTCATCGACGGCCCCAGCGGCGTTGGGAAAACCACGGTCGCCCGCGAGACACTGAATCGCGCCGAAGCGGAACTGTTCGATATCTCGACGGCCTACGTTGGCTGTGCTCGCAAGAGTCGCGCCGCTGTGTTGCGCGACCTCGTCAGCGATACTGTCGGGAGCCACGCCGTGTACCCCTCGAAAGGCAGCGCCGAACTCGTCGATACGCTCGCCAGGTGGGACACTGGGATGCTGGTCGTCCTCGACGAACTCGACCAGTGCGAAGAGCCGGAAGTCCTACGAGATTGCTACGACCTCAATGGGTGTCACGTCATCGCCATCGCCAACGAGGAGACCGCAATCTTCGCCCACGCCGAAGAGGGGCTGCAGTCCCGGCTTGCCGGCCGTGAACACGTCCATCTCGACCGCTACACTGACACCGAGTTGGAAGCGATTCTCGACGCCCGCATCACGGCTGGGCTGCAGTCGCGAGCGTTGATTCACGACGACGCCATCGATGCGATTGTCGCGGCGGCTGACGGCGATGCACGGTCGGCGATTGCGATGCTACAGGCTGCCATCAAGGCCGTCGACGCGGGCGCGTACGATTCGGTGACGCCGGCAACGGTGCAGGGGACGACCGACGATGCGGCCGAGACGCTGCTCCAGACGGCGTTGCAGAAGCTCAACGACGAGACGCGGCTCGTGTATCACACGCTGGAGGACGCCGACGAGCAGCTGCGCTCCGGGGAGTTGTTTAAGCGCTACGAGGCGGCCTCGGAGAATCCTGTCACGCGACGCACGTTCACGGACTACCTGAACAAACTGCAGAGCTACGGGTTGGTCGTCGACAACGGCGAGGCGACCTCGCGGCGCCGATACTTCACCGCCGACCCGCTGTAGATTTCCAAAGCCGTTTCCAAAGCTCGAACCTGTGCCGTATTGCGATTTTTGGCGTTTGTAATCGCCTTTGGAAGCTTTGGAAGCACTGGAGAGTCTCTTACGGGATTGTCGCGGTTCGGTGTAGACATGGCGACGAAAACAAGCTCGAAGCCCGACATCACGGTGCTGGAGTTCGGCCGGCTGGAAGATTACATCGATGAGCGGATTCCGGAGGGCCAACGGGAGTTCTCGATTGGGGAGTTGAGCGAGGCCGCCGATATCTCGGAGGCGAAGGTGCGGGAGGCGATGCGACACCTCCAGGGAAAACACGACTACATCGACGAACGCGCAGACGGAGAATGGCACTTCGACGTGCCGCTGGGTGAGGAGGATGACGAGGAAGAGTAGCGTCAGTCGTCGCCGACAGTCACGGCGACCGCGTCGACGAGTTCCGTTCCGCGCGTTCGCCAGCGGCAGCCTGTCCATGTCTGGGAGAAGCGCCGCCAGCGGCCGTCCGAACGGGGTTCGAACCGCAGCCGTTCGTCGTCGTACCGGACGACGATGGCCTCACGACGGTCGGTCATCCTTCCAAGATGGGTGGTTCGAGACAGTCCTCATCACTCACGAGCGAGGTGAGTTGGGTGGGGTTGGTGGCGGCGTCCCCGAGGTCGCAGTCGCCGCCATGCTCGTTCCAGCGGTGCCGTTCGTAGTCCTCGAAGCACTCGAAGTCCGTCTGGCAGGCGAGACAGCGCAGCGGCATTCACACCGCCTCCGTGAGACGGTCGAGAAACGCGTCAAACCCGTAGCGACAGTCGGCCCACCCTCGAGCGTCGCCGACGTGGGCGACGTAGTCGTCAGCGGCACGGTGGCCCATCTCGCTCACGTCGAAGCGGTACGACCGTGTGCCGTCGGCTTCGATGGCGAAAATCGTCTCGTCGGAGGTCCTGTACACATGGGACGCTCCGGATTGGTCGACACCCAAATGGATGTAGTCGTCTCGGATACTGTGCGAATCGTTTTTGTCGGTGGGTGTGGTACACGACATTGTTGTTCGAGTCGGACTCAGGCTCGTCCCGTTGCAGCGGGTCGGGCCAGTCTGATTCTCGATGAAACCAGCCCGTTGAGCCCTGCGTCCGTACTAAACGCTAATAGCGGGAGCTACTTAGGTCTTGCGTGCTACTGTGCAAATTTGCATAACAAAAACCTAATTTTCGAGGAGATCGGGCGCTTCGTCGGTGGCCATGAAGTACCCTTCCTCGCTGATGTCGATTTCCACAACGTCACCGTCATCGAGCGCGGACGGGTCGACTTTGATGACCAGCCCGCGCTCGTGGAGGTCAGTCAGATAGTTGTTGACGGAACGCCGCTCGAAATCAGCCCCTCGGAGCTTGGCATTCCGAAAGATGACCGCAGGAGGCATAGCGCACCCGCTATCGGCGAGAACATCGAGCACACGCTTGATGCGGTCTTCTCGGCCCACGTTGCCTCCATCGGCCGAGGTGTGCATAGTAGCACCGAAATTGTCAGGTTCGCTAAGTACCAAGCAACTTGCTATGTTTACTTGCATAATTGCTTAGTAGTGTGCAAAGTTATTAGTGGTGTCGGCTTACTACCGTTTAGATATGCGACGCTACAGGAGCGGACTCGGTGCGCCCACAGAAAGCGCGCCGAACGGGGTTTGGGCCCGTCCGACGCTCGTGTGGGGTCGCTAAGGCGACAGATGAATTTCGAGACCGACCCGGAAAATCATTCCGGGCACGACCAAGAGGCACAGCCCACAACCCAACCAGCCGAAAGCGCCAGCCCAGCGGAGGTGGCGGCATGAGCGCCGAGAAGTTCGCCATCGACCTGCCGAACGACGCCGCACTCTCGAAGGGCGACCTCGTCGAGCACCGCGAACACGGCCCGATGCACGTCGACGACATCCGCGTCGGTCCACACCAGAAACGCGTGACGCTCGTCTCCGAGCTCGGCCCGAATGCCCTGAAACTCAGCGGTGACGACATTCGCGAGCAGTGGGGCGATACCCTCCACACCGACCCCCAGCAACTGTACGACGACGCGATGCGCGTGAGTCGCGAGGGGGTCAGCGTCGAGGACCTCGATATCTCGGTGGACATCACCATCGACGGTAAGCCCGAGTGGGCAATGCAAGCCGTCGACGCTCACATCGTCGACGCCGTCGTGTCGGCGCTGGAAGCTGTCCGCGACGGCCACCCGCCCGCAGAAAGCGAGGGCGTGTACGACATCGACTGGGACGGTGTGTTGGAGAACCACGGCGGCGACATGACGCTGCGGGAGTTCGAGGACGGTGATTCGGCATGACCCGCCACGCCTGCGGCCGCTGTGGCGCGAAGTACGACACGATGCAGGCCGCGCTCCTGTGCTGTGACCCTGACTTCGATACCGACCCAGACCCACCCGCCGACGACTACGACGAGGCACCGCCCGCCGGCGTCCCGCCGGAACGCCACGACTACGAACAGCGACTCCAGGCCGATGGCGGCCACCACGAGGGCATCGAAATTACGGACCTCCCCTACCAGTGCCGGAACTGCCAACTGGAGCAGACGGTGTACGTGAACGTCGAACGACTCGATGGCGAACGCGTCGTCGACGCCCACAACGTCCGGTTGATTCAGACGTACTGCGACGACTGCCACCAGGAACGGATGTTCGTGCTCGCGACGGACCAAGCCGACGCCGCTCGCGATGAGCCCCCGATTCAGGCGGTGGTTGACCTCCATCGGAAACGAAGGAGTGTGAACAATTCACATACTCCGATAGCGGATGGCGGCGTTCCCGATGTCCCCCCGGACACCACCGTCTACGTTGCGACCACCCAGCGCGGCTCCCGACACACCAACGTCTTCCACACCGACTTGGACTGTCCGCGGCTGCAGGCGTCGAACAACATCCACGAGAAACAGCGTGGCGTCCTCAAGGACACCAAAACGCACTGTAAGTTCTGTGCCGGCGTCGCCGAACAACCGACAGGCGACCACGGCACGTACAACGCGTTGAAGGCAGCCGACCCGGACGATCTCGTCACCGACGGGATGGGCGCCTGCCCGGAGTGCGGCGGTGAGATGCAACCGGACGGCGGGTGCTCGGTGTGCCGACAGTGTGGCTTCACGCCATGTGGAGGTGGGTTCTGATGTCGACGTACGAGCGCCTCGAGGACAACGACCGCTGTACGGTCTGCGGCCGGGATAAGAAGCTCATCGAGCAGGACGGTGTCGAGAAATGCAGGCACTGTGCGACCAAGGCGAACGTCCGGAGGGCCCACCAATGAGCACCGACCACGCACCCTCCGTTCCAGAGACGGCGGTCGCCGCCGACGCCCACGCCGCCGAGCGCCTCGACGAGCAGCCGGTCGCCATCGAGGACGAAACCGGCGGGTGTCTTGCCACCGTCGACGGCGAGGGCTTCGCGGTCGCCATCTTCGTCACCGGCGACGTAACCCAGGGCGGACTGCACGAAGCCACGGCCGCCACGTACCGACAGCTCTCGAATCACTTGCACGCCAGCGGGCGCCTCGGAGGTGACCGACGGTGAGCACCCAGACCGCCCTCACCGACCTCGGCACCCAGCGAACAGACGCCGGCCACCGCATCGAGTCACACCTCGTCGACGACCGCGTCGACGACCACCATCACGGGCGCTGTGTCGAGTGCGGCCGTCAGATTACCATCTCGCCGCCGAGCGGTATCGAGCGCGGGCACAACACGGACTGTGAGTATCAGGGTCGACAGGCCGGTGGGGAGCAATGAGCGCTGACCTCTCGTCACGAACGAGCGGCCGCGCCGCTCACGTTCGGGCGTCACCAAACCGTCGCGGGGAACCGCGGCGGGAGCCGCGGCAACCGACGAAGTTCGGCTACGTCCAGTGTCCGACATGTACCGAGGTATGGACGGGCCTCAAGTGGGGTGACGTCTGTCCCGACTGTGGGACGGTCCGGTTGGCCGAAGGTAACTGGTTCCCGTGGGGTGACCAGCGATGACCCGACTCGGATTTGGCGTCACCGTCGCCATCTTCGGCGCCGTCCTCACCACCACCGTCGCCGCCGCGATGGGCACGATTCTGCTGTTCGTGACGCCCGACACCCCGACACCGATACTGACCGTCGACCCCACGGCCGTCCTCGCCGTCGGGCAGTTCGGCGTCATCGTCGTCGGTGGCGTCGCCGTTATCCTGCTGTCCGCCGCTGCTGGAGGTGGGACTGCGTGAGCGTGACACTCGCTCGGTATCGCTGTCCGACGTGTACGCTCATCTACGAAGCCCGACGGAGCGCCATCAACTGCTGTCCGACCGGGGTGTCGAGTGAGGTGGAGGGTGATGAGCGTGAGTGACACCGCCGGTGACGGCCCGCCGCGACGCAGTATCCGCCAGGCCATCGACCGCTTCATCAAGCGCCGAAAGACCGAGATGACCGACCGCACCATCCGGAGTGACGCGAGTCGGCTCGCTGACTTCGCCGACTGGTGTGCCGACCGCGATGTCACCATGATGGACGAGCTTTCACCGTGGCTTCTCGACGAGTACGACCTCGAACTTCGGGACCGTGACCTCGCCGCGATTACCATCAAGAGCAAGCTCACGACGATTCGGGTGTTCCTGAAGTACTGCGCGCGAACCGACCTTGTTGAGGACGATCTCCCCGACTCGATTGATGTTCCAACGTTGGAGGCTGCCGAGGAGTCCAGCGACGAACGCCTCGAAGCTGAGGATGCACAGGCCTCGTTGTCGTTCTTCCGGGACTCGAAGGCGTACTTCGGCGTTCCGATGCACGCCTTCCTTGAGCTCGCCTGGCACACCGGCGCGCGAATCGGTTCGATTCGCGGCCTCGATCTCGGCGATTACGATGCCGACGAGCAGTTCGTCCACTTCCGACACCGGCCCTCGGAAGGCACGCCGCTGAAGAACAAACATGAGGGTGAACGCCTCGTCGGGTTAACTGACGCGGTGTGTGCGGCGCTGGACACGTATATCGCACGCGAGCGCTCTGACAAACGCGATGAGAAAGGGCGAGCCCCGTTGTTCTGCGGGCGGCAGGGGCGGCCGTCGTTCTCGACGTTCCGGTATTGGAGTTACCAGGCGACCCAACCGTGTCTCTGGACCGAGTGTCCGCACGGCCGACGACGGGCGACGTGTGAGTACACCGAGCGCAACCACGCCTCGAAGTGCCCGTCATCGCGGTCACCGCACCGGATTCGCACCGGTTCGATTACGTGGCAATTGAACCGAGGCCTCGATATCGAGACTGTCGCAACGAGGGTGAACGCGAACGCGGATACAATTCGGCGATATTACGACGCGGCGACCCAGACTGAAGAGTTCGAGGAACGCCGTCGAGACGTGGAGGCTCGTCTCGATATATCAAATTCAGAGGATAAATTATAACAATGACAAACGCAACACGACGTGATAGTAGAATCACTGGACGGGGAGATACCTCCGTTAATTGTTACATTCCCTCCGTCCCCATACT
>NZ_WPCC01000027.1 GCF_009741925.1 Natronomonas sp. CBA1123 | reverse complement strand
GAAACGGCGGGTGGTCGACGAAGCGCTCTCGGCCTCGTCGCTGGACCCCGGCGACGCCGCCGGCGAACCGACGGTTGCGCTCCGACGCGCCGGCGACCCCGCCCTCGCTGTCCTCTGTGGTGTCGCCGCCGGGCCCCTCGAAACCAACACCGCCGTCACGCTGGCGGGCGGCACACAACTCGTCGCCGCCGCGGCCTGCCTCCGACACGACGGCTACGACGGCCACCTCACGCTCGCCACCACCTCCTTCGTCGACGACGACCCCACCGTCGACCTCGACCGCGCCGCCCGCGAACTCGACCTCTCGGTGACGACGACCGACCCCGGGTTCACCGACGACCACCCCGCGATGGCCGCCTACAACCGCGGTGAAGCCAAAGAGGGCGTCGGGATGGGCGGCGCCCTCGCGTTGGCCGACCGCGCCGGCCTACCGATGACCGACGTACGCGATGGCGTCCGTGAGGTGTACGACCGCCTCCTGGCCGACGCCGACCGAGAGGTGCCCGAGGCGTGAACGGCGTCGTCCTTGCAGGCACGTCCTCCGGCGTCGGCAAGACCGTCGCCACGCTCACCGTTCTGCGGTCACTCCAGCGGGCGGGAGAGAGCCCCCAACCGGCGAAGGCCGGGCCGGACTTCATCGACCCCAGCCACCACGCCGCCGTCTGTGAGAGACCGTCCCGGACGCTGGACCCGTGGCTGTCCGGCGAGGAGGGCTGTCGACGCAACTACCACCGCGGGTCGGGCGATATCTGTGTCGTCGAGGGGATGATGGGACTGTACGACGGAACGAACTCGACGGCGTACGTCGCCGAGGTACTCGACCTTCCGGTCGTCCTCGTCGTCGACGCGAAAGCGGGCATGGAAAGCGTCGCCGCCCAAGCGCTCGGCTTTCGCGAGTACGCCGCCGAAGCCGACCGCGACATCGACGTGGCCGGCGTCCTCGCCAACCGCGCCCACGGCGGCCGCCACGAGGCCGGGATTCGGGACGCCCTCCCCGATTCGTTGTCGTACTTCGGCCGCGTGCCCCCGCTCGGCGGCCTGGAGATTCCCGACCGCCATCTCGGCCTCCACATGGGGAGTGAGGCACCCATCGACGAGGAGACGCTGGACGAAGCCAGCGAGGAAATCCACGTCGAGGAACTACTGGCGGTGGCGACGGAACCACCACGGCCGGAGCCCCGACCGCCCGGAACCGACACCGGAAAGACGGTCGCAGTCGCCGACGACGCCGCGTTCTGCTTTCGCTATCCGGCGAGTCTCGAACGGCTCCGGGAACGCACCGAGGTCGTCACGTTCTCACCGGTCGCAGGTGACCCACTGCCGGACTGCGACGGGGTCTATCTCCCCGGCGGCTACCCCGAACTCCACGGCGCGGAGTTAGCCGCGGGCGGTACCCTCTCTGAACTCGGAGCGCGGGCCGCCGAGGGCCTGCCCGTCCTCGGCGAGTGCGGCGGCCTGATGGCGCTGTCGGAGACGCTGACCGACACCGACGGCGACACCCACGCGATGGCCGGCGTCCTCCCCGCCGACGTGACGATGTGCGAGCGGTATCAGGCCCTGGACCACGTCGAGTTGGTCGCTCGCGGGGACACCCTCACCGCCAGCGGCGGCGAGCAGTTGCGCGGCCACGAATTCCACTACTCGACGGCCGAGGTGGCCGACGACGCCGAGTTCGCCTTCGAGGTGAAGCGAGGAGACGGTATCGCCGATGGCAAGGACGGACTCACCGAGTACTGGACGCTCGGCACCTACGCCCACGTCCACGCCGATTCGGGTGCCTTCGACTCGTTTGTCGACTCGCTCTAGCGGTAGAACTCCCGGTCGCCGTCGTCGTCGACGTACGTCGCCGCCCGCCACGCCGAATCGATTGCGGCGGTGACGACACAGCCGAAAACCCCGACAGCGAGGGCCGCGACGAGCGGCCAGGTCGTCCCGTCGATGGCAGCTCCGCCGCCGAAGGTCCCGACGGCGAGAACCGCCGTGAGACCGAGCGATGCGACGGCAACGCGCTCGCGGCCGCCAGTGGGCGTCACCCGGTTGGCCCGGCCGACGGCCTCGGGCAGCGTCCCCGAATCGAGGACCAACGCCGGGACGACGAACGGCGCACACCCCAACCCCACCTCGTTTTGCGCCACGTCGTCCTCGTCGAGCAGTCGGTCGGCGAGGTCACCGACCGCAAACCGAGTTTTCAGCCACCGATACAGCGACCACCGGCGTTCGTACACGGCGGTGCCGGCAGCCGAAACCGACGCGCCGCCGCCGTATTCCGTTCGGCCGACCGCATAGGCGATTGCAGCGCTGAAAGGGTACCAGACGAGAGCGAGAACCGCGACGACGACGATGGCGACGGCGACTGTCAGCAGTTCGCCGAACCCGACGAGAAAGCCCGGTCCTGCTCCGATGACTGTCTGCCGGACGGCCGCGAGGGCCTGCCAGCCCGCGGCGAAGACGACACCGACGGCGAGCGCTCCGAGGAGCGTCCAGACGACGGCGGCGGGCGAACGGAACAGCGCACGAACGGCCATACCGACCGGTCGGAGGGGGAGGAGAAAAAGACGACGCCGACGCGTGTCGGTTTCAGAACTCGTCGTCGGGCGTCGGAACCCCCTCGTCGGGGTCGGCCAACTCCTCGAAGGCCTCCCTGAGTTCGCGGATACGGTCGCGGATGTCCGCGGCGAGTTCGAACTCGAGGTTGTCGGCGGCCTCCTGCATCCGGTCTTCGAGGCGTTCGATGAGTTCTTCGGCCTCGTCGGCGGAGTCGGCGTCGAGTCCCGAGACGCCGCTGGTGTCGGTCTTCGACCCCGGAAGGTTCGTCTCGCCGACCGCCTTCTCGATGGTCGTCGGTTCGTGACCGTGCTCTTCGTTGAACTGCGTTTGAATCTCCCGACGGCGGCGGGTCTCTTCGATTGCGGACTCCATGGCACCGGTCGTCTCGTCGGCGTAGAGGACGACCCGACCGTCGACGTTCCGGGCGGCCCGGCCCATCGTCTGGACCAGCGTCGTCTCCGACCGCAGGAACCCCTCCTGGTCGGCATCGAGGATGGCCACGAGCGAGACTTCGGGGATGTCGAGTCCCTCTCGGAGGAGGTTGATGCCGACCAGCACCTGAATCTCGCCGAGTCGCAGCGACCGGACGAGTTCGTGGCGTTCCAGCGTGTCCGTCTCGTCGTGCATGTACGCCACGTCGACGCCGGCGCCTTCGAGGTACTCCGTGAGGTCCTCGGCCATCCGTTTGGTCAGCGTCGTCACGAGGACGCGTTCGTCGTCGCTCGTCGCCTCGATGCGCTCCATCAAATCCTCGATTTGTCCCTCGGCCGGTTGCACCTCGATTTCGGGGTCGACGAGGTACGTGGGTCGGACGATTTGCTCGACGACCCGGTCGCTCTCTTCGCGCTCGTACTCGCCGGGCGTCGCCGAGACGTACAGCGTCCGGTCGGTTTTCTCCTCGAACTCCTCGAAGGTCAGCGGGCGGTTGTCGTAGGCCGTCGGCAGCCGGAAGCCGTTCTCGACCAGCGAGTCCTTCCGGGATTTGTCGCCCTCGTACTGACCTTTGATTTGGGGCAGCGTGACGTGGGACTCGTCGACGACGGTGAGGAAATCGTCCGGGAAGTAATCGAGCAGGGTGTAGGGTGGTTCGCCGGACTCGCGGTCGGACATGTGCACCGAGTAGTTCTCGATGCCCGAACAGTAGCCCGTCTCCTGAAGCATCTCGATGTCGAAGGTGGTGCGTTCCTCGATGCGCTGGGCGGCGACCAAATCGCCCTGCCGCTCGAAGTACGAGACGCGTTTCTCCTTCAGTTCCTCTATCTCGTCGATGGCCCGCTGGAGGCGCTCTTCGGGGATGGAGTAGTGTTCCGCCGGGTGGACGAGTCCGGCCGGCTCCTCGGAGACCACCTCGCCGTTCAGCGTGTCGACTTTCATCAGACGGTCGATTTCGTCGCCCCAGAACTCCACGCGAAGGGCGTATCGGCCGTACATCGGGAACACCTCGACGGTGTCGCCACGGACTCGGAAGGTACCCTGCTGGAAGTCCACGTCGTTGCGCTCGTAGTTCAAATCGACCAGTTTCTTCAGGAGGTCCTCCCGGCCGATTTCCTCGCCGCGCTCCAGCCGGAGCGCCATCGACTCGTAGTTGTTCGGGTCGCCGAGGCCGTAGATGGCCGACACCGAGGCGACGACGATGACGTCGTCGCGGGTCAAAAGCGACCGCGTCGCGGAGTGCCGCAGGCGCTCGATTTCCTCGTTTATCGACATGTCCTTGTCGATGTATGTGTCGGTCTGTTCGACGTAGGCCTCCGGCTGGTAGTAGTCGTAGTAGGAGACGAAGTACTCGACGGCGTTCTCCGGGAAGAGGTTCCGGAACTCCTCGTACAGTTGGGCCGCCAGCGTCTTGTTGTGTGCGAGGACGAGCGTCGGCTGCTGCAGTTCCTCGACGACCCACGAGACGGTGTTGGTCTTCCCCGAACCGGTGACGCCCAAAAGCGTCTGTTTCTCGGCGCCGGCTTCGTAGCCGTCGACGAGTTCGCGGATGGCTTCGGGTTGGTCGCCCGCCGGGTCGAACGGTGCCTCGACCTCGAACCGTCGGGCGGCGTCGGGACGGTCGGGCTGTAGCGGGCCGGTGTCGCTCATTACCGAGTGGTGGGCGTCGGGACACTTGAGGCGAACGCTCGCGGCGACGGACCGAGTCGCTTCGTGGGCGTTAACCCCTCCGGCGACCAACGGCGCTCATGAGCGTTCGCGCGGAGTTCGACGAGTGGGCCGCCGACGGCCGCGACAAGGGGATGGAGCAGCGCCACTGGCACACCGCAAAGTACGCCCTCGGACGGATGCCAATCGAATCGGGCGACACCGTCCTCGATTTGGGCTGTGGGAGCGGCTACGCCGCCCGCGCGATGTGTGAGGCCAAAGACGCCGGCCGGGCCTACGGCCTCGACGGCGCCCCCGAGATGGTACAGAACGCACGGGACTACACCGACGACGACGCAGTCGGGTACGTCGTCGGGGACTTCCAGTCGCTGCCCTTTGCCGACGACAGCATCGACCACGCCTTCTCGATGGAGGCGTTCTACTACGCGCCCGACCCCGTCGGCGCGCTGGAGGAACTGCGCCGTGTTCTCCGACCCGGCGGGACGTTCTACTGTGCGGTGAACTACTTCGAGGAAAGCGAACACACCCACGCCTGGCAGGAGAACATCTCAATCGAGATGACGCTGTGGGACTACGAACAGTACCGAGCGGCGTTCCGGGAGGCCGGCTTCTACGTCGCCGAACAGGACACCATCCCCGACAGAGAGACCGAGATTCCGCCGGCAAGCGAGTTCCCGACCGACGACTGGGAAACGCGGGAGGCGATGGTCGAACGCTACCGCGAATACGGGACGCTGCTGACCGTCGGCGTCGCGCCGTAAGCGAGTCAGTAACTCCTTGGCATCCCCAGCACGTGCTCGCCGAGGTAGTTCAACGCGAGTTGCTGGGTGATGGGGACGAGCCGAGTCAGCCGTGCCTCCCGGAAGTACCGCTCGACGTCGTACTCGCGGGCGACGCCGAAGCCGCCGTGGGTCTGAACCGCGGCGTCGGCGGCGTCGAAGGCCGCCTCGGCGGCGAGGTACTTCGCGACGTTGGCTTCGGCGCCGGCGGCCTCCCGCGGGAGGTCGTCGAGACGGTCGGCGGCGTCGTAAATCACTTTCTTCGCCGCCAGCAGGTCGGCGTAGGCAGCGGCCAACGGGTGCTGAATCGCTTGGTTCGCGCCGATTGGCCCGCCGAACACCTCCCGCTCGCCGGCGTACTCGATACCTCGTTCGAGGGCAACCTCGCCCAACCCGAGACACTCCGCAGCGATGACGACTCGCTCCTCGTTGAGGCCGTCGAGCATCTGGTAGAACCCCTCGCCTTCCTCGCCGACGAGGTTCTCTGCGGGTACCCGGGCCCCGTCGAACCACAGTTGGTAGGCGCCGACCGCCCGACTCGCGGTCTTGGGAATCGACTCGATTTCGAGGCCGTCGTCGTAGGCGTCTTCGAGGTCGAGTAGGAACATCGAGATGCCCTCGGTTCGTTTCTCGACCGCCTCTCGGGGCGTCGTCCGCGCCATCAGGAGGAGGTAATCGCTGGCTTCGACGCGGGAAATCCAGATTTTCGCCCCGTCGACGACGTACTCGTCGCCGTCCTTCCGTGCGCGGGTCTCCATCGCCGTCGAGTCCGACCCGGCGTTGGGTTCCGTCAGGCCGAACGCCTGAATCCGAACGTCTCCCGAAGCGACCTTCGGCAGCAGGTCGGCTTTCAGCGACTCGTCGGCGTATTTCACCAGCGGCACCGAGTTGTACACGCCGCCGTGAATCGCCTGAGCGGCGGCGAACCCGCCGCCGCTGGCCGCGATTTCCTCCATCATGACGACGGCTTCGGCCGTCGACATCCCCGCGCCGCCGTACGCCTCGGGAATCAGGATTCCGAGCCAGCCCTCCTCGGCCAGCGTGTCGACGAACTCGTGGGGATACTCGCCAGACCGGTCCTTCTCGCGCCAGTAGGCGTCGTCGAAGGCCTCGCATATCTCCCGGATGTTCCGCCGGACCAGTCGCTGGGTCTCGGTGAGGTCGACGGAATCCCGCCAGTCGTGTGGCATAGACACACGTGGTCGGCAGTGGGCAAAAAGACGTGGCTCGGCGAAGCCAGTCGTCAGTTCTCGTAGCGCTCGCCGGCCGGAATCACCACTTCCAACCAGTTCTCCTCGGGCGGCAGCGGGCACTCGTAGGCGTCGCTGTAGGCACAGAACGGGCTGTACGCGAGGTTGAAATCAAGCGGCACCGTCGCGCCGTCTTCGAGTGTACCCTCCGCGTGCAGTTCCATGTACCGCCCGGCCGGGTACGTCTGCTGGCCGGTCGTCTTGTCGCGGAAGGGGACGAACAGCGACCCGCCCTCGTGGTCGACGCGCTGGTAGGCGACGAGGGTGTGTTCGTCGACATCGCCGCTGGCGTCGGGCACCTCGAAGTGGAGGCGAGCGGCGCGTTCGTACAGTTGCTCGCCCTCGGCGGTCGTCTCCATCGCCACCGTCTCGTCGCTGTCGACCAACTCAACCGTCGCTTCGACGCGGTAGGCGGGGTCGGGGTCGAAGTACGCGAGGCCGTCGAAGTTCTCGCGCTTCTCGGGCGGGAGCGGCGACTGCCGCGAAGTGGCGAACTGCTCGTCCTTTTCGGCGCGGTAGGACTGTAACTCCTCGCGCCACGCCTCGGTGTCGAACTCCATACCCGAATCTCGGGGGTCGGACGGATAAGCCGCCCGGCACCGGGACGCTACCGTCGCTACCCGCCGCTGGCGAAGCGGTCCAGCAGTCGGACCCGGAGGCCGTTGGCGAGAAGCGCCGCAAGCGCCCCCTCGACGGCGTGAATCGGCACCGCGAGGACGAACAGCGCAATCGCGCGGAAGCCGTACTGGGCGGCGAACACCGAATCGAAGCCGAAGCCGAGCCGCCACGAGGCGTACGACCCGTAGGCGAACAGCACCACACAGGCCGCCGCGCCGCCGAGGGCGCCCGCCAACAGCCCGTTGGACATCGCGTTGCCGTAGCGGTCGGTCAGCCCGCCGGCGACGAGACCCGCCAGCAGGCCGCCGAGATACACCTCCCGACGGATTTCCAGCCGAAGCAACCCCGGCAGGAGGACGGCCAACAGCGCGGCGGCTCCGAGGAGCGTCGGCCGCCAGTTCACGTCGAAGGAGGGTCGAAGCGAGCGTTCGCGGGCCATCGGACCGAGTTGGTTCCCGACGGCAAATAAACCCACGGCCGGGCCGTTCGACACGTCTTTAGGCGAAGACGCGTCACTCCCGGTGTGTCCCACGACGCCGAGGAGTCGAGCGGGAGCGACGACGGAAGCGGCGCGTCTGTCGGGAGGGGCAACGGCGCCGACGGCCCCGACTGGCGGCCCATCTTCGGCCACGACGAACCCTACGACGACCAAGTCGACGGCATCGAGACGGCCGTCGAGACGGCCCGCGAGGGCGGATTTCTCGCTTTGGAGGGTGCCTGCGGCACCGGCAAGACGATGCTTGCGTTGACCGCCGGCATCCACCTCGTCCGCGACCCCGACTCGACGTACGAACGCGTCTTCGTCCTCACGAGCGTCAAACAGCAACTCCGGCAGTTCGAGGAGGACCTCCGAACCATCAACGGAAACCTGCCGGACGACTGGCACCCGATTTCGGCCATGACGCTCGTCGGGAAAGCGGACGTGTGTCCGTACAACATCGAAGGAGCCGGCGGCATCGACGAGACGAACGTCTACGAGCGCTGTGAGGGCCTCCGGGAGCGCACTCGTGGACTGACCGACGAGACGACCGCCGACTCGCTGGCGGCACAGGCACGCAGCCAGCAGGTCGGCTTGGGCGATTCCGGAAGCAGCGCGTCGTATCTGGAGGCGGCCGGCGAACCGACGCCGTATCCCCGGGAGATGCCCGAGGCCGGCGACAGCGGCGTCGAGTACTGCCCCTTCTACGCACAGTACCTCGCGGACCTGCCCGAAGAGGGCGACCCGGTCGAAGCAGTCCCCTTCGACCCCACCGAGTTGGGCCTCATCGAGAGCGAGGACCTCGTGGAGTTGTCGGCCGGGCACGGCGCCTGCCCGCATTCGGTGATGGGCGCGCTGTTGCCCCACGTCGAGGTTCTGGTAGGCAACTACTACCACGCCTTCGACCCGACGACCGTCGAGTCGTTCACCGGCGCGTTGATAGACGACGAGACGTTCGTCGTCTGCGACGAGGCGCACATGCTCGAACCCCGAGTCCGGGATTTGGTCGGCGACGGCGTCTCCGGGCGCTCGCTCCGGAGCGCCGAGAGCGAACTGTCGCGGGTCATCGAGCCACTGGCGGCGATGGAGGAAGCCGGCGGCGGCACCGAGACCCGCTACGGCGGCGAGGCCAAACAGGAGGCCGCCACGGTCCGAGACGAACTGAACGAGACCGACGTGACGCTGGGGGAGTTACGCGACACCAAGCGGTTTTTCGTCGCGCTCCAAGAGGAACTCGACCAACGAGTCACCGACCACCTCGACGCCGAGCGACCCGACTGGCAGCGGAACCTCCCCGAGCTACGCGACGACGAGATACCGCTCAGAGACCCCGAACAGCCCGGCACGGACGAGTTGACGCGGTGGGCCGAACGCAACGGCTTCGACGCGAAAGTGTGGACTCGCGCCGAGTCGGTGTGTGCCGTCGCCGGCCACATCCTCGACACGGTCGAAGAGGAGGACAAACGCCGTGCTGCACCCCCGGTCGGACGGACGCTGGGGACGTGGTACCGGGCCGACCACACCGACTTCTTCCGGGAAATCGAACTCGAACGGACGTGGGACGACACCCACCCCGCCGAGTCGTGGCGCCGGGCCTACACCGCCCGCTTTTCGCTGCACAACTGCCTCCCATCGGGCGCCATCGGCGAGCAACTCGGCGAGTTCGGCGGCGGCATCCTGATGAGTGCGACGCTGGAGCCGCTGGAGGCCTTCGCCGAGGTGACCGGCCTCCGACATCTCGAAGAGGAGGAGGACCGACCCGTCGTCGAGCGAACGTACGGACTGGAGTTCCCCGAGGAGAACCGGGGGTCCTACGCCGTCGCCGCGCCGAAATTCACCTACTCGAACCGCGGCGACCCCGACGAAGAGACCGACACCCGACGCGCCCATGCCCGGGCGATTCGACAGGTCGCCGACTCGCCGGGGAACGTCCTCGTCGGGATGCCGTCATACCGGGAGGCCGAGTGGGCCGCCTCCATCCTCTCGGACCACGACAAGGAGGTGCTCGTCGACGAGGCGACCGACGACGTGGCGACCGAGCAACTGAAACGCGAGTTCTTCGAGGGCGACCCGAAGGTGCTCGTGACGAGTCTCCGCGGAACGCTGACCGAGGGCGTCGACTACCGCGGCGACCGCCTGTCGGCGGCCATCGTCTGTGGCGTCCCCATCATCAACACGGCGAGTCCCCGAACCCGGGCGGTCCGGACGGCCTACGACCGCGCCTTCGGGGACGGGTTCAAATACGCCCTGGCGGTGCCGGCCGTCCGGAAGGCCAGACAGGCCGTCGGCCGCGTCATCCGCGGCCCAGAGGAACGCGGCGTCCGGGTGTTCTGTGACGAACGTTACGCGCGCGATTCCTGGGACAGCGTCCGCGAGTTGCTCGGCGAAGCCGACCGCGAGGAGTTCGGCGCCGTCAGCACCGATATGTTCGATTTCGCATTAGAACGGTTCTGGTCGACTTGATTACAACACCCACGCGTCTTCGGGGTCGAACCCGACGGTCAGTTCGTCGGCCTCGGGCGGGGTATCGAGCGCCACGACGACCCGCGTCCCCTCCCAGTCGAGGTGGACCCGGGTCGTCTCGCCGAGGAACTCGCTGTCGACCACGTCGCCGGTGAGTCGGTTCGTCCCCGAATCGACCTCGAAGGCCGCGGGTCGGACACAGAACGTCAGACGTTCGTCGGACGCGTTCTCCACCCGAGGCAGGACGAAATCGCACCCCTGCACCCGAACGGTCAACCCCTCCGTTTCACCTGCAGTTGTCGAGTTACCACGGGTCGTGCCAACGACCTGCGCGTCGAAGACGTTGTTCTCGCCGAGGAACTCCGCGACGAACCGTGAGGCCGGTCGGCGGTACAGCTCCTGTGGCCGGCCGACCTGTTCGACGTGGCCCTCGGAGAGCACCGCCACGCGGTCGGAGACGGCGAGCGCCTCGGCCTGGTCGTGGGTGACGTAGACGGTCGTGACCCCGAGTTCCTGTTGAATCTCGCGGACGTCCCGGCGGAGCCGCTCCCGGAGGCGGGCGTCGAGTGCGCTCATCGGCTCGTCGAGCAACAGGAGTTCGGGACCGGGCGCCAGCGCCCGCGCCAATGCGACGCGCTGCTGTTGGCCGCCGGAGAGTTCCGTCGGGTCGCGGTCCTCGAAGCCCTCCAATCCGACCAGCTCCAGCAGGTCGGCGATTCGCGCGTCGGTCGTGACGCCGCCCGGCGGGTCGGCGAATCGGAGTCCGTAGCCGACGTTCTCGGCGACGGTCATGTGTGGAAACAGCGCGTAGCTCTGGAACACCAAGCCGACGCCGCGGGCCTCCGGCGGCACGCCAGCCATCGACTCGCCGTCGAAGCGAACCGTCCCCTCCGTCGGCTCCTCGAAGCCCCCGAGCAGTCGCAGGGTCGTCGTCTTCCCACACCCGGAGGGGCCGACCAGCGTGAAGAACTCGCCGTCGGCGACCGACAGCGACACGTCCGCCAGCGCCGTCGTCGGGCCGTACCGTTTGCTCACACCATCGAGGTCGACCCTCACCGTCGCCACCTCGTCGCGCCGCCATCCCGTGCCATCACTCGATTCCTCCGTACGCCCCGAGACGTTCGATGACCACGAAACTGACGCTCGTGACGACCAGGAGTACCGACCCCATCGCGGTGGCGGGACCGAGCGTCCTGTCGGAGAGATACCGCTGGACGGCGACGGGCATCGTGTAGGCGTCGCCGCCCTCGACGAGGACGACCGTGGAGTTGAACTCGCCGATGGAGATGGCGAAGGCGAAGGCAGCTCCGGCGGCGACGGCGGGCGTGACGAGCGGGAGTTCGATATCGAGGAGCGCTCGGGTCCGCGAGGCACCGAGCGCGCGGGCCGATTCGACCAATCTGTCGTCCATCGACGAGAGTGCGGGCGTGACCGTCCGGACGACGAAGGGGTAGGCGCCGACGGCGTGGGCGGCGACGATGGCGACGGCGCCGGTGACCTGCAGTTGGAGACCGAACACCTCGACGCCGAAGACGACCGTCTGGAGCAATCCGAGGCCGACGACGACGCCGGAGACGGCGAACGGGAGCATCGCGAGCGTCCCGACGACGCGGGCGGAGAGGGTGTCACGAGCGGTCGCCAGCGCGACGACAACGCCCATCGGCACCGCGAGGACGAGCGTCCCGACGGCGAAGGCCAGCGAGTTCCGGATGGCCACGTCCGGTTGGGTGCCGACGACGGCGTCCCGACGGTCGAGCAGGAACTCGTAGTACTGCAGGGTGAACGCCCCATTTGCGTCGAGGACACTCGCCAGCAGCATCGAGACGATGGGACCGACGAAGACGATTGCAATCACGATTCCGTAGCCAGCGACCGCGAGGCGTTCGAGGTCGACGCGGGCGAACAGCCGTTGGCGGGACTTGGCGGCGACTCCGCGGGTGGCGGCTTGGGCGCGCTCGTAGTGGAGGTACGCGTAGGTCAGCCCGAGTGTGATGGCGGCTTCGAGGACGGCCAACGCCGCGGCCTCCTCCAGTTGGAGCCGGGAGATACGGTCGTAGAGGAACACCTCGACGGTCGCCAACTGGAACCCACCCAGCGCCAGCACGATTGGGAACGACATGAACGTGAAGATGAACACGAGCAGGGTGCTCGTGAGGACGGCGGGAGCGAGTTGCGGGACGACCACGTCGAGGAACGCCCGGCGTGGCGATGCGCCGAGGCTCCGGGCCGTCTCGACCATCCGGGTGTCGACGCCCTCCCACGCCGCCGCGACGACCCGGACGACCAGCGGCGCGTTGTAGAAGGCGTGGGCCAGCAGGATGATTTCCAGCGTGAACATGAGTTCGACCGTCGGGAGGCCGACCGCCGAAAGCGCCCGATTCAGCGGGCCGTTGATGCCGAACATCGCCGCGAACCCGGCGGCGACCATGATTGATGGGAGAACGAAGGGGACGAGCGTCAGCGACCGAACCGTCCGGCGGCCGGGGAACTCGTAGTTGGCGAGGACGTACGCCCCCGGCAGGCCGATTGCGAGACTCAGGAGCGTCGAGAGGACGGCCTGATACGCCGTGAAGCCGAACCGGCCGAAACTCGCCTCGCCGGCGAGCACCGCACGGAGGAGTTCCAGCGGCGACTCGCCAGCGAACACACCGGCGAGGTCCCCGAAGTACAGCGAGTCGGTGAGAACCACCCGAATCGGTTCGAGCGAGAGGCGGCCGTCGGCGAACACCGCCTCGACGAGGACGCTCCCGACCGGGTAGTACAGCATGACGACCAACAGCGCGGCCGTCACGAGACCGGCGACGAGAAACGGGGTGTCGACGCGCCGGCGGGAGCGAGCCATCTACTCGACGATTTGGCGGGCCCACTCGTCGACCCAGCCGTCGAGGTTGCCGGCGAGTTCGTCGTAGCCGAACGTGACCGGTTCCGGCGGAACGTGGGCGAGGCTGGCGAACTCATCGTCGAGTTCGGCGTCGTCGACCGCCGGGAACTGGACGTTTTTCTCGGCGATGACGCCCTGTACCTCCGGTTGGAGCATGAACTCTATGAAGTCGGTCGCGGCGTCGGCATCCGGCGCGTCGGCGAATCGGGCCATCCCCTCGGGTTGGGCATATCCCTGGTCGTTGAGGAAACCGACCTGATGCCGTGGCGTGTCGCCGTTGTACACCTGGTCGGTCGAGTAGGAGACGACCATGTCTGCGGCCTCGTTCGTGTAGGCGTTGTAGGCGTCGCTCCAGGACCCGAGGATGCGAACCTCGTTGTCCTCCAGTTGCTGCCAGTAGTCGAGGTAGCCGTCCGCGCCGAACTCGTGGACCGTCCACAGGAGGAAGGCGAGGCCGGGGTCGGACTCCTGGGCGTTCTGGGTGATGAGTTCCCCACGATTTGCCTCGTCGGTGAGGTCCTCAAACGTCGTCGGTTCGACCTCGCGTTCGTCGTAGACGAGGCTGATGTAGCCGGTGTCGTAGGGAATCGCACGGTCGTCGGGGTCGAACCGGAGTTCGTCGATGACGCGGTCGGAGCGTTCGAGGTCGCCGGCGATGGAATCGAACAGTTGCTCGTCGAGTTCATCGTCGATGCGGATGAGTTCGTCGACGTTGAGGCCGACGAAGAGGTCGGCGTCGATGTCGGCGCCCTCCTGTTTCCGACGGATGTACTGGTTGATGCCGGAACTCGGGACGGTGAACTCGATTTCGGCGTCGTGGTCGGCCTCGAAGTTCTCCTTGAGCCACGGGCCGATGGATTCCTCGCTGTCGACGAAGGACTCGTAGGTGGCGACGGTGACGACGCCGTCGCCCTCGTTGCCGCCCGTGTAGCCGACACAGCCGGCCGTCGCGGCGACGGCGGTTCCCGCACCCGCGATGAACGTGCGTCGTCTCATTACCCAGTGGTATCTCTCCGTGTACTTAAGCAGCGCGTTCGACAGGCGGGCCGTCGGCGGGAAACGGTTTTGGCCTCCCCCACGCAATCAGGTCTGTGTCAACGCTTCGTCGCCGCCGATACGTCCTCGCGGCGCTGTTCGTCGCCGTCGCACTCCTGACCGCGGCGATACTCTGGGAGGTCGTCGAAGTCGTCTTCTTCGCCATCACCGTCGCCTACGTCCTCTACCCCGTTCGCCAACGCCTCGTCGACCGCGGTACCTCCCGCCGAATCGCGAGCGCCCTCGTGACGACGCTGGCGTTCGTCGTCGTCGTCGTCCTCTTTTCGCCCATCGTCTGGACCCTGTTCCGGCAGCGGGACGCGATACTCCAACTGTTCCGGAACCTCCCGGAGGAAATTACCGTCGAGGCCTTCGGTTTCGTCGTGACCCAGGAGACGGCCGAACTGGTCGCCACCGCGACCGAAATCGTCCGCGACATCGCCAGTACGCTGGCCTTCTCCTCTATCTTCCTGCTGCTCGAACTCGGGATGTTCACCATCCTGCTGTACGGACTCCTGTTGCGGCCGAACGCCGTTGGCCGGGCCGCCTTCGAAATTACCCCTCCACAGTACCACGACGTGCTCCGTGCGCTGAACAGCCGGATTTCGGGGACCCTGTACGCGCTGTACGTCATCCAAGCCGCGACCGCCGTCGTCACGTTCCCCATCGCGCTCGTCGTGTTCTACATCCTCGGCTACAGCGACGTGGTCGTGCTGTCGGTCATCTCCGCCATCCTCCAGTTCATCCCCATCGTCGGCCCCGGGGTGTTGGCGGTCGGCCTCGCCGGCTACGACTTCGTCATCGGGATGCCGGACCGGGCGGTCGGAATCATCGTTCTCGGACCGTTGCTCATCGGTCTCCTTCCCGACCTGCTCGTCCGCCCACGGTTGGCTTCGAGTCAGGCACACCTCCCCGCCAGTCTCTACTTCGTCGGCTTCACCGGCGGCGTCCTCACCGTCGGCGTCATCGGCATCATCGCCGGGCCGCTGGCCGTCGCCGTCCTCGTGGAAGTGGTCGACCTCCTGAGCGATGGCGGAGCACCCGCCGAGGACGATTAGGTCTCTATCTCCCGTTCCATCTCCCGAAGCGCCTCGATGCGCTTTTCGGTCGGCGGGTGCGTCCGGGCGATTTTCCCGATGAACCCCTTGCTGATGGGAATGATGAAGAACGCGTTCATTTCGGCCTGCTCGCGGAGGTCCTCCTCGGGGATGCGGTCCATCCGGCCGGAGATGGTCATCAGCGCCGAGGCCAGCGCCGAGGGCTTGCCCGTGATGGCGACCGCGCCGCGGTCGGCGGAGTACTCGCGGTAGCGACTGAGCGCCCGGATGAGCAGGAACGAAATCACCCACACGACCAAGGAGACGAGGATGGCGACGATGACGGGCGCCCCGTTGCGGTTCCGCCCGCCGAACAGCCATCCCCACCGGACGATGAGGAAGGCGATAGTCGAGAGGAACGACGCGATGGTCATCACTGCCACGTCGCGGTTCTTGATGTGGGCGAGTTCGTGGGCGATGACGCCCTCGAGTTCGTCGTCGTCGAGCGCCTCCAGTAGCCCGGTCGTCACGCAGACGACGCCGTGAGATGGCGAGCGGCCGGTCGCGAAGGCGTTCGGCGTCCGGTTGTCGGCGACCGCTACGTCGGGTTTGGGGAGGTCGGCCTGCTGGGAGAGGCGGCCGACCTGTGCGTGGAGCTGCGGGTACTCCTCCTCACTGACCGTTCGGGCCCCCATCGAGCGGAGCGCGAGTTTGTCGCTGAAAAAGTACTGTGCCAACGAGAACGCTCCGAGCAGAATCGCCGGAATCAGCAGGTTCCCGAAGTACAGCGTCAACACGCCGACGAAGACGAGATAGAGGGCGAACAGCAGGAACATGGTGAACCCCATCCGAACGCGGAGCCCCCAGTCGGTTTGCCACTGCATACGTCCACTTTGGCTCCCGAAGGCTAAAAGTCCGCGCGTCGGCGATGCCGTCGGGCCGCAGTGTCACCTGGACTCAGTACACGGAGGCGTTGCCGTCCTTCCGCGGTTCGGTCGCCGCCGACAGCGTTCCGTCCTCGTTGCGGACGACCTGTGCGCCGCCGAACATGAGTGGCGGGAGGACTTCGAGGTCGTGTCCACGGCGGAGCAGACCGTTCTGGACCGCAGTCGACATCCGGGCCTCGACGGCCAGGCGGCCGTCCTCTCGGTAGCGCCATCGAGGGGTGTCGAGTGCCTCCTGTAGCGTCTTGTCGTCGTCTACCATTCCGACGAGCGTCTGGAGGTGCCCCTGCGGTTGCATGAACCCGCCCATGACGCCGAAGGCCGACCAGTCGTCGTCGCCGCGCTTCAGCAACCCCGGAATGAGCGTGTGGAACGGCTTCTTCTCCGGTTCCAGTCGGTTCGGATGGTCGTCGTCGAGGGAAAAGGAGGCCCCGCGGTTCTGGAGAGCGATGCCGGTGTCGCCGGCGACGAGACCGCTCCCGAACCCGGCGAAGCGGGAGTTGATGTAGGAGACGACGTTGCCCTCGCTGTCGCCGACACACAACAGGACGGTGTCGGCGTCCTCGGCGTTGGAGTCGGGGACGCCGAAGGAGACGTCCGAGGCCTCCTCGCCGACGTTCGCGGCGCGTTTCTCCGCCCACGATTTCGATTCCAGCGGCGGAATCTCCTCGAAGTCGGGGTCGGTGATGTAGCGGTGGCCGTCGTGGAAGGCCAACTTCATCGCCTCGGCGAGGTAGTGAATCCGCGCCGCCGAGTCGGCGGGGTGTTCGCGGGCCCCCAACTCCTCGGCGATGTTGAGCGCCTCCAGCGCGATGAGCCCCTGATTGTTCGGCGGCAGTTCGTACACCTCCGCGTCGCCGTAGGTCGTCGAGACGGGGTCGGGGGACTCGACCTCGAAATCGGCGAGGTCGTCGACAGTCATGAAGCCGCCTTCGCGTTGGACCTCCTCGGCGATGGCCTCGGCGATGTACCCCTCGTACACCACGTCGGCGCCCTCTTCGGCGATGGCCCGCATCGACTCGCCGAGTTGTTCGAGTCGGACCGTCTCGCCCGGATTCGGCGCGCGCTCACCGTCGACGAGGAACGCCTCCCGTGCGTGGTCGGACTCGAACAGTTCCTCGCCGTGTTCCCACGCGCTGGCGATGACCTCGGTGACAGGGTACCCCTCGGTGGCGTACTCGATGGCCGGTTCCAGCGCATCCGCGAGCGTGAGGCGGCCGAATCCCTCGACTGTGGCCTCCCAGCCGCGAGCGGTGCCGGGGACCGTCACGGCGTGGGCGCCGGTTTCGGGCATCGTCGCTTCTTCTGGGGCGACCCCCTGTTCGTCGGCGACGGCCTCACGGACGTTCTCGCGGGTCGCATCCGCTGGGGCGCCGCCGCAGGCACGCATCGCACCGACCTCGCCGTCGGCGCTTCGGTACAGCATGAACACGTCGCCACCCAGCCCCGTCGAAGTGGGTTCGGTGACGTTCAGCGCTGCGGCGGTGGCGACGGCGGCGTCGAAGGCGTTACCACCGTCCTGTAGCGTCCGGAGGCCGGCCTCCGCTGCCAGCGGTTGGCTCGTCGCGACGGCGCCGTTCGGCCCGTACATCGTCGAGCGCCGGGAGCCGAACTCGTCGACTGTTGGATTGTCCATACTGGGGGTGTGAGTGGCGGGAATATAGATTCGGTGTCTCCCCGTCGCTGACCGAACGCGCCGAAACCCACGGTATTTAGACGGTGAGGCTCCTGAGATACCCACAAGGAGTCCGAACGCGTTCGCGGGCTACCGATGGAACCATCACAATGGAATCAAACACACCGGTTTCGAACGTCGTTCTCGTGACGGTGGATTCGCTGCGGGCCGACGCCATCGCCCCGTACGACGACGAACGACACACGCCGGTTCTGGACTCGCTGGCCGACCGCGGAACGGTGTTCGAGAACGCCTTCGCGACCGGCAACTGGACGCCGTTTTCGTTCCCGTCGATACTGTCGTCCAGACCAGTCTTCGCCGATACGGGTGACATCGGCGTCGAGTCGGCGAACTCCCTCGCGACAGTGCTCTCGGAGGCTGGCGTCTCTACCGCCGGCTTCAACGCCGCGAACGGCTTTCTCACGGAGCACTGGAACTACGATTCCGGATTCGACGAGTTCGATGCCTTCGTCGCCGACATCGGCAGCAGCATCTACAGCCAGTATTTAGCGAGTCACCCGACGGTGGAGGCGTGGCTCCAACTGGCAACATCGCCGTTCCGCCGGGCCGCCTCCTGGCTCCGCGGCGGCAGCGACGACAAACCCTTCCTCAACACCTCTCGGATGGCCGACGTCGAGGGGGCCGCCGAGTCGTTCATCGAGGAGACGGAGTCGCCGTTCTTCCTGTGGGTCCACTACATGGACACCCACACGCCCTACGTCCCTGCACCGCGGTACATCCGGGAGGTCTCCGGCGACACCGTCGGCACCCACCGGATGTTGCTCGCCCACGCACAGACGGGGCTCGGACGCGAGGTCAGCGACCGAACCCTCGAGAGCCTCCGAATGCTGTATCAGGGTGCGACCCGGCAGGTCGACGCCAGCATCGGCCGCCTGCTGGAGGCCCTCGACGCCGCTGGCGTCGGCGAGGAGACGGCGTTCGTCGTCGCCGGCGACCACGGCGAGGAGTTTCAGGAACACGGCCACCTCGCCCACTACCCGAAACTGTACGACGAGTTGATTCGGGTGCCGCTGCTCGTCGACGTGCCGGGAGCGGAACCACGGCGCGTCGAACGGCAGGTCTCTCTCGATTCGATTCCGCCGACGATTGCGGACCTCCTCGGCGCCGAGGCCCCCCCGGCGTGGGCCGGCGACACGCTCGTCCCGACCGTCACCTCGGGGGCCGACCCCGCCGACGACCCGGTCGTCTCCGTGACCGTCCGCGGCGAGGACGTGACCGACCAGCCGATTCCCCGCGCGCTCGACGACGGCGACCTCCTCGTGAGCGTCCGGGACGAGGAGTGGACCTACATCGAGAACGTCGAGTCGGGCGGGACCGAACTGTATCATAGGCCATCGGACCCGACCCAGCAAGACGACCTCTCGGCGGAACCGACCGAGGACCAGCAATCCGTCATCGAGCTGTTCGAGCCGATTGCGTCCGCCCACGCCGCGACGCTTCGGGGCACAGAGGCCGAACGACCGGAGGAGGTCGACGAGGACCTCCAGACACGGTTGGAGGCGCTCGGTTACCGCTAGATGGTACGGCAATTCCTCCGAAACCTCGTCGGCGGGCCGGCGGCGGCGCAACTCCAGCGGTTCGTCGCCGTCGGGACGACCGCTGCCGGCCTCCAGATGCTGTTGTTGTGGCTGTTCGTCGACTACGTCGGGTGGAACTATCTGGTGGGAGCGACGGTCGCCATCGAGACCACCATCATCTTCCAGTACGTTCTGAACAACGCCTGGACGTTTCAGGCGAACCGAAACACCGGTCTCTCGGCGTACCTGTACGGCCTGCTGAAGACGAACCTCGTCCGCGGGTCGGCGATACCCATCCAACTCGGCGTCCTGTTCGCGCTGGTCGAGTGGGTGTCGGTGCAGTACCTGCTCGCGAACGCCGTCGCCATCGGCATCAGCGGCATCTACCGCTACGTTCTCGACACGAAGTGGACGTGGGGCGGCGACGTACTCTGAAGGACGCGGACACACCGGGGCGATAACTCAAGCCGGCGTTTGAGTCATCACAAAACCCACCCCGTCCTCTACCGGACAGTCGTGTATGGACCCAACGCCGAATCGACGCGCCTTGCTCGTCGCCTCGGGAGCGACCGTGGCGGCACTCGCCGGCTGTACCGACACCCTTCCCGGGAACAGCACCCGCGAACTGCCGGACGGCTGTCCGACGAGTCAGGACCTCGACGTGGAGTGGCCACGCGAACTCGACAGCGAGGCGGCCGCGTCGTTCCTCGAGAGCTACGAACACGTCTACTATCGCGACGAGGTCGTCGAGTACGAACCCGAATCCCGGGTCGACTCCTACGGGTTGTCCGTCGCCGTTTCGGACGACCCCCACCTCCGTCGACGGGGGGTACGAGGCCACGCTCTCCGGGAGTGGCGGGGTCTACCGGCCGACGCTCAACGTGGGGGCGACGGTGGCCGACGCCCCCGACGAAGCCGACCTCGTTCCCATCGGGGAGGTCGACGACGAGACCCTCCGTGAGGTGCTTCTGGAGGCCGCCGAGGAGGGTGAGGCGGAGGCCCACATCGAACCGCCGGGCGAGGAGGTCGACCGCTACATCGAGTTGGTCGCGTCGCTGTCGTCGGATTTCGAGGCGCCATCCGCACCCGGAGAGTCGGGGACGGCGTACTTCGATGTCGACGGCACGACGGTCGAACTCACCCTCCACGCGAACAGATTCCACGGGGACTACTGGTGGACGGCCCGCTACTACGTCGACGAGAACGTCGTCTGGCGCGTCGAAGTCACAGGCGAGGAGTCACCCGACCCGAGAGCCGACGGAAAACTGCTGGAGTGTCGCGAAGACGCGTGAACGGCACGTCCGCGTGCCGCGCCGCTTAAACGCCTCCGCCGATTACGACCGCCAATGAGTTCCGGTCCCCGCTCCGGTGAGTTCTGCCCGCGCTGTGGCGACGCCGTCGAGCGGCCGTCAGAGGCCGACCTTCCGGGCGGACCGAAAGACCCCGATTCCGTACTGTGTGACGACTGCTACTTCGAGGACTTCGAGTTGGTCGACGCCCCCGACCGAATCGAGGTCCGGGTGTGTAGCCAGTGTGGCGCCCTCCACCGCGGGAAGCGCTGGGTCGACGTGGGCGCCCGCGACTACACCGACATCGCCGTCGAGGAGACGGCCGAACAGCTGTCGGTCCACGTCGACGCCGAAGAGGTCGACTGGGGCGTCGAACCCGAGCAAATCGACCAGAACACCATCCGGATGCACTGTCTGTTCACCGGCCGTATCCGTGAGACGCCGCTCTCGGAGGAAGTGACCGTCCCGGTCTACATCTCCCGGGAGACCTGCGACCGCTGTGGTCGCATCGCCGGCGATTACTACGCCGCCATCGTCCAGGTTCGGGGTACCGACCGCAACCCGACGCCCGAGGAGAACGACCGTGCGAAGGAAATCGCCGAGGAGTACATCGCCGAACGGGAGGCGACGGGCGACCGCAACGCGTTCATCACCGAGACCAAAGAGACGAAAGACGGCCTGAACATGAAAATCTCCACCAACCAGATGGGCCAGGGTATCGCCCACCGCATCGTCCGGGAATTGGGCGGGTCGGTGTCGGATGCGCCGACGCTCGTCACCGAGGACGGCGACGGCAACGAGGTGTACCGCGTCACCTTCGTCGCGCGTCTGCCGCCGTATACGCCCGGCGACGTCATCGACCTCGACGACGGCGACGGCCCCGTCGTCGTCACCAGCGCCCACGGGAACCTCAAGGGCAAGCGGGTGGAGACCGGCGAGCGCTACGAGGCCGACTTCGAGGAGGGCATCGCCCCCCGACGCCCGGAAACTCGGGACCCGAGCGGACGCCGAACGGACGACCGTCGTCGCAATCGAAGACGAGCGTGCGGTGCAGGTGCTGGACCCCGAAACCTTCGAATCGAAGACCGTCCCACGGCCCGACTACATGGACCCCGACGCCGACGAGGTGCCGGTGTTGAAACACCGTGAGGGACTGCATGTCCTGCCCGACGGCGACGAGGAATGACCGCCGGCGACGACGGCAGCGACCTCGCCGCAGTCGTCGAGAAGTCGCGAACGCAGACGGCCATCGACGCGCTCCGCGAGGAGGGCGTTTACGACTCCGGTCGGAGCGTCGAACCCTACGGCGAGAGCCACATCGCCGTTCCCGTCATCAAACCGCCTCAGTCGACGGCTGTCACCGACGTTCGCTCCGTCGAGTTGCCGCGTCGGGAGCGCGGCCTCGACAACCTACTGGCCGACCGCGGCTTCTCGGCGGCTGAAATCGACGCGGCACCCGGGTCGTGGGCCGTCATCGGTAGCGTCGTCCTCGCCGATTTCGGCGACGTGTCTGCCGAGGGGTCGCTTCCCGCAGACCGGCGCGAGGCGGTCGGCGAGGCGCTGCTCGACCTCCACGGCGAGGCCGATACGGTGCTGGCCCGCGGTGGCATCGACGGCACGCGCCGGGACCCCACCGCCGAGGTCGTCGCCGGAACCGGCGACACCGAAACCGTCCACGTCGAACACGGCACGAAGTACGCCGTGGACCTCTCGCGTGTCATGTTCTCGCCAGGGAACAAGGCCGAACGCGCCCGGATGGGCGAGGTCGTCGAGTCCGGCGAACGGGTCTTCGACATGTTCGCCGGTATCGGATACTTCGCGTTGCCGATGGCCCGCGGTGGCGCCGAGGTGACTGCCGCCGAAATCGACCCCGACTCCTACCGCCTGCTCGTCGAGAACGCGATGTTGAACGGGGTCTCCGAGCGATTTCGGGCCGTCTTGGGCGACTGCCGAGAGGTGGAGACGACCGCCGACCGGGTCGTGATGGGCTACTACGAGGCCGCAGAGTACCTCGATTCCGCACTCGACGCCCTCGTTTCGGGTGGAACGCTTCACCTCCACGAAGCGACGCCCGAAAAGCGGTTTCCGGAGCGGCCAATCGCGCGATTGGAGGCCGCCGCGGAGACCGACGGGCGGGCGGTCGAGATACTGGACACCCGCGTTGTGAAGAGCCACAGCGCCGGCGTCGTCCACGGCGTCGTCGACGCTCGTGTGGACTGACCGAGACGGGGGTGACCGCCGATGCTATGTGAGTTGGACCCGCACGAAGGAGTATGCACGTCGATTGCGGCACGCTTCTCGACGGCGACGGCCGCGTTCTGGAAGATGGACGGTTCACTGTCGAAGACGGGACCGTAACCGAGGCCGGCCCACTGGAGGACGTCGACCCGACCGGCGAACGACTGGATTTGACCGACAGCGTCGTCGTTCCGGGGTTCATCGACGCCCACGTCCACATGCAGGGGTTGCGGACGATGGAGCCGACCGACTGGGTGCTGGCGAGCGATGCGGTGTGTGCGGCCCGGGCGACCACTGACTGTCGGCGGTTGCTCGACGCCGGCTTCACCTCGGTTCGGGACCTCGGCAGTACGGTCGCGTTGGGGCTCAGGGAGGCCATCGAATCGGGCGACGTGGCGGGACCGCGCATCTACACCAGCGGGCGCTCGATTTCTCAAACCGGCGGCCACGGCGACGCCCACTTCCTCCCCTACGAGTGGGCCAGCGAGGACGGCCTCGGTATCGCGACGCTGGCCGACGGCGAAGACGAGTGCCGAAAGACCGCCAGACAGCGGCTTCGCGAGGGCGTCGACTGCCTGAAAATAATGACGACCGGCGGCGTCCTCTCGGAGAGGGACGCCCCCGACGAACGGCAGTTCACCGACGCCGAAATCCGGGCGTTCACCGAGGAGGCCGAGCGGGCGGGCCTGCAGGTCGCCAGCCACGCACAGGGAACCGAGGGCGTCGTCGCGGCACTGGAGAACGGCGTCGGCACCATCGAGCACGGCTTCTACCTCGACGAGGAAGCCATCAACCTCATGCTCGAGACCGACGCGACGTTCGTCCCGACACTCGCCATCATGTTCCGCATCGTCGAATCGGGTGCCGACCACGGCGTCCCCGAGTACGGACTGCGGAAGGCCCGGGAGGCCTTCGACGCCCACGTCGAGTCGGTCCGCCGCGCCCACGAGGCCGGCGTCCCCATCGCCACCGGGACGGACTTCATGGGACCCGACCTCGTTCCCCACGGCGAGAACGCCCTCGAACTCGAACTGCTCGTCGAGGAGGTCGGCCTCTCGCCGGTGGCGGCCATCGAATCGGCGACGCGCGTCGCCGGGCGGACGGTCCCCGACGACGTCGGAACGCTGACGCCGGGCGCTCGGGCGGACTTCCTCGCGTTGGGAAGCGACCCCCGCGACGGCATCGAGGCGGTTCGGGACGTGGAAGCGACGTTCCGGGCCGGGACTCGGGTCGACGCGACGGCGAGGGACTTATAGGACGGCGGGAGCAACGCCGGGTATGGACCGACAGAAAATCTTCGCGCTGTTCTTCGCGCTGCTGATGGTGACATCGATGGTCGCCTACGCGGCGAGTCTGTTCTAACCGTCGCCCCACACGTCCGACAGCGGGTGGTCGTCGATGGACCCCGAGCGTCGGGCGTTCGAGGTCGATTTCGATTTCGAGCGCGGTTGGGATGGGGTTGATTTCGACTCAGAGGCGTCGCCGACGGCCGACGGCGGGTCGAACGCCGGGAGCTCCGGACGAGTCATCCGGTCGACTTGCGCTTCGAACCACTCGGGCATATCGTGGCGGGCGCGCTCGAAGAGGTCGACGAGCGAGGCATCGGCGAGGTACGTCGCTCCGTAGTCGTCAGGCGCTCTGACGACCCGACCGCAGGCCTGAATCACCGTCCGCAGCGCCGTCCGGTAGTACCACCCCCACTGGCCGTCTTCGAGTCGCTGGGCGACCCGGGAGTCGTTCGTGTTCGGATACGGCGCCTTACACAGCACCTGCCACCGACAGAGGTCGCCGTTCAAATCCAGCGCCTCCTCCATCTTCACGGAGACGAACACGTCGGCGCCGGAGCTCCGTTTCCACCCCGACAGGGCGGCGTCGCGGTTCTCGCTGTCGTGGCCGCGAACCCGGTCTGCGACGCCGAAGTCGTCGAGTAACTCGTGGAGGCGGTCGGCGATATCGTAGGAGTGGGCGTGTATCAGCCCCTTCTCGTCGTCGTGTTTCGCCATGATTCGGACGATGCTCCGGGCGACCTTCGGGAGGGTCTCATCGCGGTGTTCGTAGGTCATCTTCCCCTGTGTCACGTCGTACAGCGGGCGGTTCTCGACGGGGAAGGTGTGGGGCACGTCGACCAGCGCGACCTTGTCGGGGTTCAGGCCCGCACTTCGGCAGAAGGCGTCCTTGTTGAGGATGGTCGCCGACAGCAGGGCGAACCGGTTGCCGCGGTCCCAGACGGTGTGGTGGAGATATCTCGCCGGGTCCAGCGGTTTGACGGTGATAGCGCGATTCTCGCTTTGGTCGGCCACCCACGTCGTCGGACTCTCGGGGTCACGGAGGTCCTCGAGGAACCAGCCCAAATCGCGAACCAGTTCCGCGAGTTGGTCCCGTTCTTCGGCCTCCGCCGGCGAGAGTTCGAGTTTCCCCCGGAGTTCCTCCTGTCGGCGCGAACAGACGCTCGTCAGTCGCTCGACGTAGTCCTCGACATCGGAGAGGCCGTCGATTTTCGGCGGTTCGCAGGCGTCCCACACCGGCACTTCGGCGGGCGAGAGGTCGATGGTGGCGTACATTTCCGCCCACTCGGCGAGGCCGTGGGCCTCGTCGACGACGACCACGTCGCGCTTGCCGAACACGTCGCTGCCGGCGGTTTGCATGAAGTATGCCAGCGTCATCGCCGCGATGTCGCGGTTCGATGCGATGGCGCGGTCAGAAAAGTACGGACACCGATGTTTGACGGGGCAGTCGAATCCCCGCTCGCGAGCGCAGGGAGCCTGATTGACCGGCGTCGAAGTCTCGCCGGGGAGGATGCAGTCGTAGTTGGACTTCCCGCGGATGACGCTCAGGTCTTCGAGCAGTTCGTCGCCGGCCACGTCGTCGAGTTGGGACACCTGCGGCGTGGTGTAGTAGGCGCCGGTGGCCTGGACGTGGTCGGCCTCGCCGGGGCGGCGGGCACACCCGGCGATAGCGCGGGCGAGAAGCGACTTGCCGCTACCGGTCGGCGCACGCACGAGGACGACATCGTTGCCGGCGGCGAAGGCGTCGCGGATGTCACTGAGGGCTTGCTCTTGGGCCCCGCGGAACGACGGCGCGGGGAACTCCTCGACGATTCGCGACGGGTCCACACCGAATCGAACGGTGGCACCGTCCTAAAGTCATCGCTTGGCCGTGCTGTCGCCCACCGACCGCGGATTTAGGTGGTTCGAAAATATAAGGAAAGATTATGTTAGAACCTCGCGCCGAACGACCCCACAGGTGGCTCCTGTCGGCCGTCCTCGGGCTCCTCGCCGTCCCAGGGGTGGCGGCCGCTCACGTGCGCTACGTGACGAACGCGGACGACGTCGGTGACGGACTCCAGTTCCTCGCCGCGTCGCTGACCGACCCGACGAACGCGGCAGTGCTCGGGGGCGGGGCCATCGCGACGCTTCTGGCCCTCCTCGTCTACCTCCGAGTGCGGCCGTTCCGCCGAGACGTGGCGGTGTTCAGGATAGCGATGGGCGACTACGACGATTTACTCCCGTGGCTCCTCCGACTCGGGTTCGGCCTCCCGCTCGTCGGCGCCGGGTTCGCCGGCTATCTGTTCAACCCGGTCGTAGAGCCGATGTTTCCGGGGACGAGGCTGTTCCAAATCGGCCTCGGCTTCGCTCTGCTGTTCGGACTGGCGACGCGGGTGGCCGCGCTCGTCGGTCTCGCGGCCTACCTCGTGACGCTGGCGCTCGAACCGCTCGCCGTGTACTCCCTCGAGTGGGTGCCGGGCTTTCTCGCCATCGCGCTCGTCGGCAGCGGCCGGCCGAGCGCCGACGAGACCCTCGGGACGGTCGCAACCGCCGAAGGCACTTTCTACGGACGAATCGACCCGATTCACGACGCCGCGGCGTGGCTCAACGACGCCATCGAACCGTACGAGCGGTTCGTCCCGACGGTCATCCGCGTCGGGATGGGCGTCACCTTCGCGTTCCTCGGCGTCTTCGAGAAACTGCTGGCCCCGGAGATGGCGCTGGCCGTCGTCGAGCAGTACAATCTCGTCGAACTCGTCCCGGTTCCGCCGGAGTTGTGGGTCCTCGGCGCCGGGTTCGCCGAGTTGGGGCTCGGCATCGCGATTGCGTTCGGGCTGTTCACCCGGATGTCGGCGTTGACCGCGCTGTCCGTCTTCACGCTCACGCTGTTCGGCATTCCCGACGACCCCGTCCTCGCACACATCGGTGCGTTCAGCCTCGCTTCGGCGCTACTCATCACCGGCGCCGGACCCTACGCGCTCGACAACTACATTGGCGCGGCGAAACCGTCACGTTCGGAGACGCCCGACACGACCGCCGCCACGGACTGACGGCCCTCCCGTCACCGAGGGCGGTTCGAGGTCCCGAGCGTCATTCGGCTTCGAGTTCGAGAACGTCCGCTTCGGTGGGGTCGTCGGGCAATCGCTCGATGCAGTCGAAACAGAGGAAGTGTTCGGTGCCGTCGCGGAGTTCGAGCGTCATCCCACCCGTACCCTGCGGGTCCGACGACCACAGCCCCGAGATACCCCCACCGATGGGGACGGCGTCGCCGCAGGCGTCGCAAGACTCCTTGGCCATAGGTGGAGTAGGCAATCCGGCAGCAAAAGGCGTCCGGCCTACGACGGCGGATTGATCGCGAGACCGTCGACGACGAACGGAGTCGGTCGAGGTCTTCGGCGTGAAAACCGTTTTGTCTCGTGGTAGCGAACCACACGTATGCGCGTCGACTGTGAGGGCTGTGCCGGTTGCTGTATCGACTGGCGCGCGGTCGCCCCCGACGCCGTCGACCTCGACCACGAGCGCCGCGGCGGGTTGGTCCCGCTGGACGACACGTACAACCTCGTACCGCTGTCCAGCGACGAGGTGCGGGCGTTCGTCCGGGCTGGGGTCGGCGACGCGATGACCCCACGGCTGTTCGACGCCCGCGAAGGACCGTCCGTCTCCGTCGACGGCCACGACATCGCCGCCGTCGGCGACCGTCCCGCCTTCTTCGTCGGATTGCGGAAGTCGCCGAAACCGGTCGGCCCCTTCGGTCGGGACCCCGCGTGGCTCCCGAGCTGCGTCTTCCTGGACCCCGAGACGCTACAGTGTCGCATCCACGGCGATGACCGCTATCCCGACGCCTGCGGCACGTATCCGGCGGACAACCTCGCGCTCGCCGCCGAAACCGAATGCGAGCGCGTCGAAACGGCCTTCGGCAGGGACCGACTTCTCGACGCCAATCCCGGCGACGCGACGCCACTTCTCGGGACCGGCGCCCTCGGCGCGACGGTGTTCGCCCATCCCGACGTCGACCGACTGTCGGGCCGGGTCGACCGCATCGCCGCCGGGAACCCGACCGCCGAAGACCGCGCGGAGTTCCTCGCCGTCGCCGCCGCCTCCCGACCCGGCAGCCTCGATATCGACACCGACCGCTACGAGACGGCCCGCGAAGCGGTTCTCGACGCCGATTCGTGGGTCGGCCGGACCATCGCCGAGTGGAACCGACGGGCCGACACCGACGACCCCGACCCCACACTCGGACGGGACGTGGAGGAACGACTCGACGCCCCCGAAACGCCCGGTTGGGATTAAGAGGTCGGCGCCCGTTCTATGGGTATGCGCGTACTCGTAACCGGGGCGAGTGGGTTCGTGGGGAGCCGTCTCGTTCCAGCCCTCCAACGACGGGGCCACGACGTGGTCGCTCTGGTCAGAGACATCGAGCGATACGACGCCCCCGACGGCGTCGAGGTGGTCGAGGGCGACCTCCTGAACCCACCCGTCGAGGTGCCGCCGGTCAAGGCCGCCTACTATCTCGTCCACTCGATGGGGACCGGCGGCGACTTCCAGTCGCGGGACCGACTGGCCGCCCGCACCTTCGTCGATGCAGTCGAGGCCGCAGACGTCGAGCGCGTCGTCTACCTCGGGGGGTTGGGCGACGACCGCGACGAACTGTCCGAACACCTCCGGTCGCGACGCGAGGTCGAACACATCCTCGCCTCCGGCGAGTTCGAGTTGACGACGCTACGGGCCGCCATCATCGTCGGCGAAGGGTCGGCGAGCTTCGAGCTCATCACCCAACTGGCCGACCGCCTGCCGGTGATGGTGACGCCGCGGTGGGTCCGCACCGAGTGTCAGCCCATCTTCGTCGACGACGTCGTCGGCTATCTGGTCGGCGTCCTCGACGCCCCCGAAACCGCCGGCGAGACGTTCGAAATCGGCGGCCCGGACGTGCTGACGTATCAGGAGATACTCGAACACACCGCCCGGTTGCTGTCCGGCCGGGCGCCGGTCGTTCTCCCGGTTCCCATCCTCTCGCCGGGACTGTCTGCGGGGTGGCTGTGGCTGCTGACGGACGTGCCGTTGTCGGTTGCGAAGCCACTCGTCGCCGGCCTGCGCAACACCGTCGTCGTCACCGACCGCCGCATCGACGAGTTCGTCGACGTCGAACCGACGCCGTTCGACGAGGCCGTCCGGCAGGCGCTCGGCGACCGAGCCATCGTGAGCGAAACGCCAGCCCCGGAGCCGGAGCCCTGAATGCGGCCGGAGTACGGCGAGACGTGGGTCTACGAGAGCATCATCGGCGCGCTTCCGGGGGTCGACATCTCACGTGGCGCCGCCATCGCCATCCAGTTGGCCGTCTTCGAAACCGCCGTCCTCGCGTTGGCGTGGTACTACGACCTCTGGAACGCGGCGGTGGCGGGAACTGCCGCCGTCGTCGTCGCTGCCGTCGGGAGCGTCGAGATGCTTCGCATCAGTCGCGCCGCGCGAGCGCCCCCCAGCCCGGAGCCCTACCGGCGACTGCTGTTCGGCTCCAGCGTGGAGGTCGTCCTCGCCGTGTTGGCGTTCGTCGCACTCGTCACCCACCTGTTCGTCTTCGACCCCGGAGCCGGCGGCTCGCTCGTCGAAACGCTGTTCGGCCCCGAGCCGCCGATACTGGTCGTCTACCTGACGCTGTTGATTCTGTGGGACCTCTGTTATCGCATCGGGACCGGCTGGTGGACCGCCGTCGTCGCGCTGTGGCGGTCGGGGCGCTATCGGTTCGACGCCGACGCCGTCGACACGCTCCGGCGGGCCGACGCCGAAACCCTCGGCTTCGCGGCCGTCCAGTTGCTGTTGGTCCCGTTCGTCGTCGACTACCCCGTGTTGCTCGCTGCCCTCGTCGGCCACGTGCTGGCCGTGGCGGTTGTCGTCGCGCTGTCGCTCACCCTACTGACGCTCCGAGAACGGTGAACCGCTACTGCGACTGCATCTGCTTGAACTGGTCGAGGAGTGCTTCCGCCGAGTCGCCGGAGTCGTACTCTATGGAGCCTTCGTAGTTCGTCCGCTCGTCGTCGAAGGCGGCATCGACGGTCGAGGCCTTCTGCTCACGTCGCTCGTGTTCGTCCTCGTCATAGGCACCCATTGACATGGTAACTGTACGCACCTAACGAGTTCTTGGTAATCAATGTAACGGATAATATGAAGGGTTATTTATGTATTCGCTCCGGGACGGCTCCGGGGTTCCGTCGCCATCCGGTCGGATATGCGTAATCGGTAAACCCGCTGACGTGCTACGACGAGTGTGGCAGGTCCCCTCCGTTTCCGTCGGTCCGAGAAGACGTGGACGCGACAGAGCGTCCGCGAACAGTTACTACAGCCGCTGAATCAGTCCTTCGGCGCACGCATCGAAGAGCCGTGGTTCACCATCGGCGACGACCGCTACGACGCCCTCCGGTTGGAGATGGACAACGGCGACTTCGCGCTGTTCTGTTTCCGACCCGGCCGGGCCTACTGGCTCGGCAACACCGAGACGCCCGAGGCACTGTGGCGCACCGACAAGGAGACGTTCACCGAGGCGCCCTATGCCGTCTCCCGGTGGGCACAGCGGGAACTCACCGCCCGCATCGAGGTGACCGACCCCTGGCTCGCCGACTACGAGTACGTGACGTGGTTCTTCCTCCCGGTCTTCGGCTCGAAGGACGGCCGGGACAGCACCCGTCGGTTCTTCGCCGAGGACGCCGCCGGCTTCCCGGATGCCAGTTCCGAAGAGGGGCTCGCCTTCTACGAGTCGCTGCTGCAGACCGGGAGTCTCGACGCCCACCGGTACACGATGGCCTCGAAACTCGGCACCTCCCCCGGATACGACCTCACGCGGATGCGGGCGACTATGGCGGAGTTCAACGTCGCCAAACTGCTGACGGACGCCGGCCTCGACTTCGAACCCGAGGTCGAACAGGACAGCGGCCACGCGCTGGATTTCGCCGTCGACGACGACCTCGTCGAGGTGACCCGTCCCGAACCGCCGGCGCGTCGGTCCCACGCCGACCACCCCGTCGCCGCCGTCAAGGAGACCGGCGGCGCAAAGCGGAGCGACCAGTTGGCGAAACACCCCGATTCGGCGCTGTTCATCGACTGTACCTCCTTTACCGAGACGGAGTGGAACGCCGTCGCCGGCGAGCAACCCGGCGTCGGCCACGAACCCACCGTCGTCTTCCGTGCCCGCCCGACCGGCCGCATCGAAGGCTACCGGTACGGGAAACTCCCGTTCGACCTCGACGGCAGCGTCGAGTGGGTGTAACCGCATCCGGCGAAAGGGTGGGTATCTAAGTACCGCCGTAGCAAATTTTGCCACATGGAGACGCTTCTGTTGAACCGAGACGACGTGGGCGAAAACGCCCGCATGGAGGAGGTCATCGTCGCCGTCGAGGAGGCCTTCGCCGCCTACCAGCACGGGGACGTACAGATGCCGGCGAAGTCCTACATCGACCTGCCGGAGTACAACGGCGACTTCCGGTCGATGCCGGCGTACATGGCCGCCGACGACTGGGACGCTGCGGGCATCAAGTGGGTGAACGTCCACACGGACAACCCCGAGAAGTACGACCTCCCAACCGTGTTGGGGACGATGATTTACTCCGACCCGCGGAACGCCTTCCCGCTCGCGCTCATGGACGGGACGACGCTCACCCGGAAGCGAACCGGCGCGGCGGCGGCCGTCGCCACCGACCACCTCGCGGTCGCCGACGCGACATCGCTGGGCATCGTCGGGGCCGGCGTCCAGTCGTACACCCAACTGGAAGCCATCAGCGTCGTCCGGGACATCGACACCGTCGTCGTCGCCGACAAGCGCGACGACGCCGTCGAGGCCTTCGTCGACCGCTTCGGCGACGAGTTCGACGTTCGCGGCGGCTCCATCGCCGAGGCCGCACAGTGCGACGTGCTCTCGACAGTGACGCCCGTCGAGTCACCCATCGTCTCCGCGGAGGACGTGGGCGACCACACCCACATCAACGCGATGGGGGCCGACGCGCCCGGCAAGAACGAACTCGGCGAGGAAATCGTCGCCAACGCGAAACTCGTCATCGACGACTACGAGCAGTGTACCCACTCCGGGGAAATCAACGTCCCGTGGAGTCGCGGCCTGCTATCCGACGAGGACCTCTACGGCGAGTTGGGCGAAATCGTCACCGGCGAGCAACCCGGACGGACGGCCGACGACGGCGTGAGCGTCTTCGATTCGACCGGACTGGCGATTCAGGACGTCGCGGCCGCCCACGTCGTCTACGAACACGCAAACGAACGGAACAACGGCACGCCCTTCGAGTTGGTCGACACCCGACTGCGTTAATCCCAGGAGACCCGTTCCCTGACGCCGCGGAGGGTTCGGGACAGCACCCACGCGACGGCCAGGAAGGGCAGTAACGGAACCAAAACCAAGAGTAGCGCCGCCACGACGACGAGCCAGCGCGGCCAGCCGTCACCGCTTTCCATCTCGCGTTTCTCACCGGAGAAGAACCGTGTCACCCCGCTCGCTGTGGCCGTCTTGAACATACGGTTCAGTCGGTTTCGAGCGGTATGAGTGTTATCCCCACACCGCCGTGACGTTCTTGGGATGGAAAGGTTAAGGGCCGGACCGACGGAAGATTCCACAACTACTCTCTCCATGCACGACGACGGCTACGACCACACCGAGGTCGAACGGCGCTGGCAGGAGGCGTGGGACGACGCCTCCGTGTATCGGACCCCCGACGACGTTTCGGACCCGACGTACGTCCTCGGGATGTACCCCTACCCCTCCGGGCAGTTGCACATGGGTCACGTCCGCAACTACACCATCACGGACGCCTACGCCCGGTATCGGCGCATGCAGGGCGACGACGTGCTCCACCCGATGGGGTGGGACGCCTTCGGCCTCCCGGCAGAGAACGCCGCCAAGGAACGCGACACGAACCCCCGCGATTGGACCTTCGACTGCATCGAGACGATGAAGGGCCAGATGGAGTCGATGGGCTTCGGCTACGACTGGGAGCGGGAAGTGACGACCTGTGTCCCCGAGTACTACAAGTGGAACCAGTGGCTGTTCCGGCGGTTCCACGAGGAAGGGTTGGCCGAGCGACGCGACGCCGAGGTGAACTGGTGTCCCTCCTGTGAGACGGTGTTGGCCGACGAACAGGTCGAAGGCGACGACGAACTCTGCTGGCGCTGTGACACACCCGTCGAGTCCCGCGAACTCGACCAGTGGTTCCTGAAAATCACCGAGTACGCCGACGAACTGGTCGACTACATCGACGAACTGGAGGGGTGGCCCGACTCCGTCCGGCAGATGCAGCGCAACTGGATTGGCCGGCAGTACGGGACGCGGCTGACGTTCGATGTGGAGGGTCACGGCCCCGTCGAAGCCTTCACCACCCGCGTCGACACCATCTTCGGCGCGACGTTCTTCGCGCTGGCGCCGGACCACCCCATCAGCGAGCAGTTGATTGAGGAAGACGACGCCGTCCACGAGTTCGTCCACCACGAGGCAGACCCCGACGGCGACGAGCCGAACGGCGTCGAGACGGACCTGACGGCGACGAACCCGATTACCGGCGAGGAAATTCCGGTCTTCGTCGCCGACTTCGTGCTGTCGGACGTGGGGACGGGTGCGCTGATGGGCGTCCCCGGCCACGACCACCGCGACCACGACTTCGCCGAGAAGATGGGCGTCGACATCGAACCGGTCATCGCGCCCAGCGAGGACGAGGTACCCGACATCAGCGAGGAGGCCTTCACCGACGACGGTGTGTTGGTCAACTCCGGGGAGTACTCGGGACTGGACAGCGAGACCGCACGCGAGCGGTTGACCGAGGACATCGACAGCGCCGAAACCGATACCCAGTACCGCCTGCGCGATTGGGGTATCTCCCGGCAGCGCTACTGGGGGACGCCGATTCCGGTCGTCCACTGTGACGACTGTGGCCCCGTGCTCGTCCCCGGGGAGGACCTGCCCGTCGAGCTGCCCGAGTTCGTCAACACGACCGGGAACCCGCTGGACGAAGCCGACGAGTGGAAACAGACGAGTTGTCCGGACTGTGGCGGCGAGGCGACCCGCGAAACGGACACGATGGACACCTTCGTCGACTCCTCGTGGTACTTCCTGCGGTACGTCTCCCCCGGACTCGACGAGGCGCCGTTCGACCTCGAACGGGCCAACGACTGGATGCCCGTCGACCAGTACGTCGGCGGCATCGAACACGCCGTGATGCACCTGCTGTACTCGCGGTTCGTCACGAAGACGCTGGCCGACCACGAGGGACTCGACCACCGGGAACCGTTCGAGAACCTCTTGGCGCAGGGGATGGTGCAGTTGGAGGGCGAGAAGATGTCGAAATCGGTCGGTAACGTCGTCTCCCCCCCAGCGAATCGTCGAGGAGTACGGCGCCGACACCGCCCGCCTGTTCATGATGCAGGCCGCCCAACCCGAACGGGACTTCGACTGGACCGAGGAGGGCGTCCAATCGGCGTACGCCTTCCTGACGCGACTGAAAGACGTGACCGAGACGTTCGCCGCGGGCGACATCGAGACCACCGACGACCCGGGTTCGGTCACCGGCTACGTCGAAGACGAAATCGAGGCCGCCGTCACGATTGCCGGTGAGGAGTACGACGAACTGACGTTCAACACGGCGCTTCGGGAGGCGCAGTCGCTGGTCGGCACCCTCCGGCAGTATCGGGATTACACCGCCGTCGACCCCGCCGTCTTCGAGCGTGGACTGGTGACGGCCGTGAAACTGCTGGCGCCCGTCTCACCCCATATCGCCGAAGAACTGTGGGAGGAGTTGGGCCACGACGGCTTCGCCGTCGACGCCGACTGGCCCGACGCCGCGGCCGACCGCGAAACCGTCGAGAAGCGCCGCCGACTCGTCGAGAACACCCGCGAGGACGTCCGCGAAATCAGCGACGTGGCCGGCATCGACGACCCCGAGCGCATCGACATCGTCGTCACGCCAGAGTGGAAGTACGAGGCGCTGGAAATCGCCATCGACAGCGACGCGCCGAACGTCATCGGCGAGTTGATGCAACACGACGACATCAAACGCCACGGCGACGACGCCGCCGCCTACGGACAGGACCTTCAGGAGAACCGCGAGGCGCTCCAGCGGACGCTCGACCCCGACACCGAGTTCGAGGCGCTGGAAGCCGCCGCGTGGCTCGTCAAGCGGGAGTTCGACGCCGATGTGCAGGTGTTGGCCGCCGAAGCGGCCGACGAGGAGGTCGCAGGGCGGGCCGAACCCGGTCGACCGGCCATCGACATCGAGGAGTAGCACGAGGGTTTTTTTCGGCGGGCTCCGGTAGCCCAGCTCGTGGGCAGCCACGCCGACCGTGTGACCGCCGAGTTGGCCGCCGCGCTCGCGGAGCGACGCCCCGACGTCACGTGGACCACCGAACACTACGTCGGCCGAACGCCGGTCGACGTGGCCGGGGAGGGAAACGGACGCGTCTTCGTCGAAATCGAGTGGCGGCGGGCCGACCCCGCGAACAACACGGTGAAACTGTTTAGGCACCTCTCGGACAGCGGCGTCGACGGACCGGTGTCGGTGGTGCAGTTGTTCACCCGCTACTACGACCTCAACTCCGGCGGTGTCTCCTCGAAGCGAGCAAACGCCGAGTTCGTCGGCGAGCGCATCGCCTCGACGTTCGACCACGTGAGTTACGAGGCGGCGACTCTCGACATCGACCCGCCGAAGCGAGGGGGTACTCTCACCGAGGGGTGGCAGAAGGAGGTCGAGGCGGCCGCCGACGAATTGGTCGAGGAGTTGTAGCCGTCGTCGCGAATATATAGTCAGCCAAAGCGTCGAGTTTGGGCAGGCCATTCGAGTCAGTTCGGAACGGATAGCAACCGAGTGGTCGTTTCTCGGTAGCCGGTGACCCACCACCCTGATTCGTTCGGTGACAAGTAATCAAGGGACTGCTGGAGGATAGCTCCACAACATCACCGGAATCGGGGCTTGAACGTGCGTGAGAAGGACACCCAATGTACCACTGTATAAATCTATATAGAACACATAGCACCCTTCTTATTCGATTGTCCGTTTGGTTCGGATGATGACAGACGACCCGAACGGCGGTCGCAGTGGGTTCGAATCGAGTAGCCGACGACGGTTCCTGCTCTCCGGGGCGGCGCTGGCCGCTGGAGGGCTTGCAGGCTGTACCGAAACGCCCGGCAGCGGCGGGAACGGCAACGGCAACGGAGGCGGCGACTCACTTTCGGGCGACATCGCCATCGCCGGGTCCAGCACCGTCTTCCCGCTGATGGAGGCCGTCGCGGCGGCCTTCGAGGCCGAACACCCCGACGTGAGCATGGACATCAGTTCCACCGGCTCCGGTGGCGGCTTCTCGAACTTCTTCTGTCCCGGACAGACGGACTTCAACAACGCGAGTCGGCCCATCAAGGAGGAAGAAGAACAACTCTGTTCCGACAACGGCGTCGAACCCGTCGAACTACAGGCCGCGACCGACGCGCTCACCGTCGTCGTCAACAACGACAACGAGTTCATCGAGGACGGCTGTATCACCATCGACGAACTGAACCAGATTTGGGGCGAGGACGCCGCCGAAACGTGGAGCGAGGTCCGCGACGGCTGGCCCGACGAGGAAATCGAACGCTACGGCGCCGCCGAGACGTCCGGCACGTTCGATTACTTCACCGAGACGGTCAACGGCGAGAGCGGCGCCCACACCGACGACTACCAGGCGACCGAACGCGACAACACCATCGTCCAAGGGGTGCAGGGGAGTCAGTACGCCATCGGCTACTTCGGCTTCTCGTATTACTTCAACAACCCCGACCAGGTGACGGCCCTGAAGGTCGACGGTGGCGACGGCTGTGTGCCGCCGTCGCTGGAGACGGCCTCGAACGGCGAGTACACGCCCCTGTCGCGGCCGCTTTTCACCTACGCCTCGAAGAGTTCGCTGGCAGAAGAACACATCGCGGAGTTCGCCCGCTTCTTCGTCGAGCAGGCCGGCAACGAGGAACTCGTCGCCCAGCAGGTCGGCTACGTCCCACTGACCGACGAACAGCAGAGCGAGGTCATGGACCGTCTCGAAACGGCTATACAGGAAGCGCAGAACTAGTCGATAGATACGATGGACCGGACCGCTGACGGGAGTGGCCGATTCCGGAGGGACGAAACGTGAGCGACGCCCCCGATGGACCGGAGTTGACTCGGTCCAACGGCTGGCAACGACTCCGCGAGGGAACCTACGGCGGGTTGTTCGCCGTCTGTGCGCTGCTGTCGGTGCTCACCACCGTCGGCATCGTCGTCACGCTGTTCGTCGACGCCTCCGCGTTCTTCGCCAACTACTCGGCCGTCGATTTCCTGGCCGGCTTCGAGTGGAGTCCGAGCAACGAGGTGTTCGGCATCGTCCCGTTGGTGTTCGGCACCATCGTCGTCACGATTACGGCGGCGCTCATCGCACTCCCAATCGGGACGCTCACCGCGATTTACCTCTCCGAGTATGCCGACGCACGCACGCGGTCGATACTGAAGCCGCTGTTGGAGATACTGGCCGGCGTCCCGACGGTCGTCTACGGCTACTTCGCGCTCGTCTACGTCACGCCCGCGCTCCGGGCGACGCTGTTCCCCGAAATCAGCACGTTCAACGCCTTGTCGGCGTCGCTGATGGTCGGCATCATGACGATTCCGATGGTCTCCTCGATTAGCGAGGACGCGATGAACGCCGTTCCGGACGAACTCCGACAGGCCGGCTACGGCCTCGGGGCGACGAAGTTCGAAGTCTCGACCGGCGTCGTCGTCCCCGCGGCCGTCTCCGGCATCGCCTCCTCGTACATTCTGGCGGTGTCGCGAGCCATCGGCGAGACGATGATCGTCGTCGTCGCCATGGGCGCACAGGCGCGGTTACCGCCCGTCCAGTCGGGACTGTTCGGGATTCCCTTCATCCACCCCGCGGACGTGTTGCTCGAACCGGGACAGACCATGACCGTCGCGATGGTCCAAATCGCCGGCAGCGACTTCACCGGCGGCACCATCGCCTTCGACAGTCTCTTCGCTATCGGACTGACGCTGTTCGCGATTACGCTAGTCATGAACATCGTAAGCGACCGCATCGCGGCACGCTACCGGGAGGAGTACTGAGATGGCGACCGAAAACCGAACCGTCGAGGGCTTCGGCGGCGTGAGCAAACTCAAGGGGCGCGTCTTCGAGGCGCTGTCGCTGACCGCGTCGGTCATCGGCATCCTCGCGCTCGCGGTGTTGCTCGTCTACGTCACCATCGACGCCTTCGACCTCGCCTCGGCGAGCGAGGAGTGGTTCCTCTCGTATTTCCTCACGTTGGTCGTCCCCGTCTTCGCCTTCCTGCTGTACAGCGCCGACGACCGCCGCGTGACGAAACTGACGCTGCTCGGACTGGGCGGCGGCATGGTCGCCGTCTTCGGGGTCTTCCAGTTGCTCTCGGCGGTGGGACTGTCGGTGCCGCGGCTCTCGTGGCCGCTCGCGTACATGTTCCTCGTCGCCGTCCCGATTGGGAGCTACACTGCTTACGCGGGCCTCCAGCGACCGCTCGGCGCCGTCGGGATGGGCCTGCTCGGACGCATCGTCGGCGGGATGGGCGTCGCCGTCGCCATCACCGCGCTGTTCGTGCTTGTCGACGTTTACCAGTGGTTCCTCGCGTACTCCGTCGGTGTTCTCCCGGCGGTCGGCATCTACGCCGCCGCCAAACTCAGGGGGTACGGCCGACTCGTCTACCTGGCGCCCGTCGTCGGCATCCTCGGACTCCTCGCCTCCTGGCCGCTCCGAGGCGTGTTGGTCGTCTTCCCGAGTACGTGGCTCATCTACGTCTGGACGCTTGCGGTTCCGGTCGGCGTCGTCGCCGCAGTGCTCGTCGCCCGACGCCGAAGCACCGTCGCGGCCGCCGTGGCGGGCGTTCTCGCAATCGGCGGGGCCGCCGCCGCGGGCTTTGCGGCCGGAACGTTCGGCGTCGGCGCCAACGGTCCCGTTTTGCTGTTCGTCACCGCCGCGGTTCCGGCCGGCCTCTACGCCGACCGTACGCTCCACCGACGACGCGGACGCGGCGGCCTCCTGTTGCCGGTACTCATCGGCGGCGGCATCGTCGCCGGGGCGCTCCTCGTCGACGCGTGGGGGGTCACCGGCCCCGACCCGTGGCTCGACCCCGCCTTCGTGACGAGTGCACCCTCGCCGATTCCGGTCGAAGCCGGCCTGTATCCCGCCATCGTCGGATCGATATTCGTCATCTCGATGGTCGCCGTGCTGTCGTTCGCCCTCGGCGTCGGCACCGCCGTCTTCCTCGAGGACTACACCTCGGATACGGGCGCAGTCGGCACGATTACCCGGCTGATTCAGGTGAACATCTCGAACCTCGCCGGCGTTCCGTCCGTCGTCTACGGCCTGCTCGGATTGGGGCTGTTCGTCAACCTCCTCGGACTCGGCTTCGGGACCGTCGTCGTCGCCTCGATTACACTGTCGCTGCTCATCCTTCCCATCGTCGTCATCTCCGCACAGGAGGCCATTCGGTCGGTCCCCGACGACATGCGACAGGCCTCCTACGGGATGGGCGCGACCCGCTGGCAGACGACGAAGAACGTCGTCCTCCCGGAAGCGATGCCCGGCATCCTCACCGGAACTATCCTCTCGCTGGGGCGGGCCATCGGCGAGACGGCACCGCTCATCATGATTGGCGCACCGACGACGAACTTCAGCCCGCCGACGGCGCTGTTCGACCGCGTCAGCGCCATGCCGATGCAGATTTACGCGTGGTCCAGTTCCGCGAAACCCGAGTTCCAGTACGGCGTGATGGCCGCCGGCGTCGTCGTCCTGCTCGTGGTGCTCATCGGGATGAACGCGACGGCGATACTGATTCGGAACCGCTACGAGCGAAGCGACGGCTGATTACGCCTCGAAGACGAGTCGCTCCTTTTCGGCCCGCGAGAGCTGCTTTATCTCGTACTCCCGAGACATCGCCGCGGACTTCGAATCGAAGGATTCGCTATAAACGAGTTCGACTGGCGTGCGACCGCGGGTGTACTTCGCGCCCTCGCCGGCGTCGTGTTCTCGGACCCGCCGCTGTACGTCGGTCGTGTAGCCGGTGTACAGCGACCCGTCGACGCACTCGATGACGTACACGTAGTGGTCGACCGAGTCGCTACTCATTGTCGGCGTCGGTAGAACGAGGCACCCTGTGGTTGGAACACAGTGCTACGACCGCAGGGCCGTTACTCGTGGGCACGGTCTCGCGAAACCTCGGCGATGCCGGCGTTCGCAGAGCAGTTCGGACAGGCATGCACCCGTCCGCCTTCGTCCGCGAACACCCGGGCAAACCGGTCGGAGACGTGCGCGTCACAGTGGTCACACCTGGGCATTCTGGCCGCCGACGCGGATATCCCTCGTCGGCTACCTTTTAGTTGGTTCTCTAGACACAAATACCCTCGCCAAACCGTACCATACAGCCGGTTTTCGGCCATGTTAGCACGGCCGAGTCACGACTCCGAACGGGCCGACGACACCGTCCGTGCGATGAGTCCCGCCTGCGACCCGGCGGTGAAGCCCGCATCGACGTTGACGACCGTAATCGGCGTACAGGATTGCAGCATACCGGCGAGGGCGGCCTCCCCGCGGCCGCCGTGGCCGTAGCCCGTCGAGACGGGCAATCCGATGAGTGGCACGTCGACGAGCCCCGCAGCGACCGTCGGAAGGGCGCCTTCCCGGCCCGCCGCGACGATTAACACGTCCGCCGCCCGGAGTTCCTCGAGCCGGTCGAACAGCCGAGCGATACCGGCGACACCCACGTCGTCGACGAACTCGACGGTCGCGCCCATCTCCTCGGCGACGACCGCGGCCTCGCCCGCGGCGGCGGCGTCTGAGGTCCCCGCAGTGACGACGGTGACCGTCGCATCGAGGTCCGGTGCATCGTAGTCGGAGGCGTGGACGACGAGCGTCCGAGCGCGGGCGTCGCGTTCGATATCGGCGTCGGGGACCTCGTCGGCCAACCGAGTTTTGCAGGCGTCGACCGCGTCGTCGTCGGCCCGCGTGACCAACGCGGCTCCGGTCGTCTCGACCGCTGTAGCGGCCATCGACGCCGTCTCCTGGGGTGTCTTACCCGCCGCGAGTATCGCCTCGGGGATGCCGGTTCTCGACTCTCGGGCGGCGTCGAACCGCCCCGCTTCCGTTCGTGCGTAGCCGCTGAGTTCGGCTTGGGCCTCGGCGGGCGAGAGGTCGCCGTCGGCGACCGCATCGAGTATATCGCGCATGGTGACCGTTCGGACCCCCGAACGGGAAACTCTCGCGGTTCCGCACGCGACCGATACCGGGAATTACCGTCAGCGCGCGCGAGACGGGACGTACCGCCCGAACGGCCGCACGACGGTGACGGCCAGCCACAAAGGCTACAAAACCCCGGGAACTACAGCCGGGTTCATCCCGGTTCTTCACGCTAAACCGGCGGTAGAAGCGGCGAGACCGCCCACGATTGGGAACTTATATAAAGGACCCCGGACAAACCGCGGCTTGTATGGCAGACCTAATCGTCAAAGCCGCTGTGAAGGAAGCGCTGGATGACATGAACGTTGCCTCCGACTTCTACGACGCCCTCGACGAGGAAGTCGAGGAGATCCTCGAGGACGCCGCCCGGCGTGCCGAGGCCAACGACCGGAAGACGGTCCAGCCGCGCGACCTGTAAGGTCGAGAACCTCCGTTCCGTTTTTTCGACGCAACCCTCCCAAGCGGTAGCGCCGTCGACGGGAATCGCTACCGACGAACGTCGACAGCATCTTCGCTACCGACGTGAATCTCGTCGGCCAACCCGACGAACAGCCCGTGTTCGACGACGCCCGGCAGCGCCGAGAGGTCGGCCGCGAGCGCCTCCGCATCGGCAATAGCGCCGAACGTACAGTCGACGACGAGGTTGCCGTTGTCGGTGACGACGGGGCCGTCTTTCCGTTCGGCGGCCCGTAGTTCCGGCGTCCCGTCGAGGGCTTCCAGTTCCCGCTCGACGACGGGGGCCGCATCGGGGAGTACCTCGACCGGAACGTCCGCGTCCAGCGGTTCGGCCAGTTTCGTCTCGTCGACGACGACGAGGAACCGCTCGGCGGCGCTGTCGACGAGTTTCTCCCGAGCGTGGGCCGCGCCGCCGCCCTTTATCAACTCGAAGTCGGCCACCTGGTCGGCGCCGTCGATGGCCACGTCGGGCGTCGCCTCCGCGAGCGTCGTCAGTGGAATACCCACTTCCCGAGCGAGTCGGCGGGCGCCGTGTGAGGTCGGGATGCCGCGAATGTCGAGGCCCGAATCCACCCGCCGGCCGAGTTCACGGATGGCGTAGGCGGCCGTCGACCCCGTCCCGAGGCCGACGACAGCGCCGTCGGAGACGGCGTCGGCGGCGCTCTCGCCCGCACGGCGCTTGGCGTCGTCGGTTCCGCCCTGCTGTTTCATGTGCGCGAGTCGTGCCGACGCGGAAAAAGCCCTTGCGGTGACGACTCCGAACAAGGGTATGGAGTGTACCTACTGTGGCAGCGACCTCGCGAACTACGACCCGGTGTTCGTCGAAGCGACCGAAGACGACGAACGCGTTCCCGTCGGCGGTTTCTGCAACTACGCCTGTCTCTCCGCATACATCGACGAGGAGGCGTTGACGTACGGCGACGCCTGCGAGTGGGCCCCCGAGGAGTAAGCCGGACGGCTAGGGTTTTGAGGCCGGCCCGTGAGTTCGGAGTATGTTCGGAACGAGCGGTATCCGCGGACCCGTCGGGGAGGTCGTGACCGCCGAGTTGGCGCTGCAGGTGGGGCGAGCGGTCGGCGCCGAAACCGACCGGGTCGTCGTCGGCCGGGACGCCCGCGACAGCGGCGCCCTCCTCGTCGATTCGCTGATCGCCGGCCTCCGCGAGACGGGCACCGACGTCATCGATTTGGGCGTGGCGGCGACGCCGACGGTCGGCCGCGCCGTCGCGTGGCGGGACGCCGATTCGGGCGTCGTTGTGACCGCGAGTCACAACCCACCAGAGGACAACGGATTGAAACTGTGGCAGCCGACGGGACAGGCATACGGCGCCGCAGACCGCGAGCGCATCACCGAACGCATCGAAGCCGACGACCCCGAGTTGGCCGCGTGGGACGGGCTCGGAACCCGAATATCGGGCGACGAGCGGAAGCGACACGTCGAGGCGCTCGTCGAGGCCGCTGGCGGGCCGGACGCGCTCGACCTCTCGGTTGCCGTCGACCTCGGCAACGGCGCCGGCGGAATCAGCGCCGACGCCCTCATCGAGGCCGGCTGTGACGTGGAGACGCTGAACGCCCAACCGGACGGTCGGTTCCCGGGACGACCCTCGGAACCGACCCCGGAGAACTGCACTGCGCTCTCACATCTCGTCGCCGGGGGCGGCTACGACCTCGGAATCGCCCACGACGGCGACGCCGACCGGATGCGGGCGGTCGCCGACGACGGCACCTTCCTCTCGGGAGATACCTTGCTCGCGCTGTTCGCCGCCGACGCAGCCGAGGCGGGCGAGTCCGTTGCCCTCCCCGTCGACACCAGCCTCGCAGTCGAGGACTTCCTCGCCGAGCGCGACGTTGGTGTCGTCCGAACCCCGGTCGGCGACGCCTTCGTCTCGGAGGCCGCCGCCGAACCGGGGGTGGCCTTCGGCGGCGAACCATCTGGAGCGTGGATTTGGCCCGAGGAGACGCTGTGTCCCGACGGCCCGCTGGCGGCGGCACGAATCGCCGCCCTCGCCGCCGACAGGCCGCTTTCGGAACGCGTCGACGACATTCCGACGTACCCGATTCGGCGAGCGAACGTCGAATGCGAGGACAAAGTCGCCGTCATGGAGGGCGTCGAACGGCGCGTTCACGACGCCTACGACGACGTGGAGACGATGGACGGCGTCCGCGTCGGAACCGACGACGGGTGGTTCCTCGTTCGAGCCAGCGGGACCGAGTCGCTCGTCAGGGTCACCGCCGAGGCACGGGACGCCGACCGCGCGGAGGAACTGCTACAGCAGGCGCTGGAACTGCTCGAAGCGAGTCGGTGAAAGCGACGGAGAAACGGTCAGGAGCCGGTTTCGGTCACGTGCGACGGGTCGAACGCGCCTCGCGAACGTCCGAACCGTCGCGAATCTTGTCTTCGCACTGGGGGCAGACGCGTGGATTCTCGATTCCGTTCGGCGTGAAAACCCGTGCGTACGCTGCCGTCACGAACGCGCCACAGTTCTGGCATTCCGGCATGTCAGGTAGGTTGGACCCGACACACATAATAATAGCGTGTGAACGGATGCCGAACCACGAGGGAGAACCGCTCGGACGCCCGAAAACCCGAGTTTCGTGAAGGACCGTGAACGTTACAGTTTCACAACAACTCCAACAGCGCGTCGACGTCGGCCGCCGTGTTGAAGACGTGGACCGACGCGCGAACGTCGCCCGACGGAACGTCGCGGACCGCGACACCCGCCTCGCTCGCTCGGGCGACGAACCCTTCGGCGTCGTCGACTTCGAAGGCGACGAGACCGGACTCGTAGGCCTGCGGCGAGACGAGTCGGTCACCAAGCCCCGCCTTCAGCCGGTCGGTCAACCGCTCGATGCGTGACTCGACGGTCGAAAATTCGATTTCGGAGAGCGTCTCGAGGCCCGCGACGAGACCGTCGTACGGCGCGACCGAACTGGTCGACACCTCGAAGCGGGCGGCTTCGGGTTTGTACTCGAGGTCCGGACCCGTCGGGTCGACCGTCCCGCTGTAGCCGATGTGTCGCGGCCGGAACTCCGCGAGTGAATCCGGGTCGACGTACAGAAACCCCGCCCCCCACGGCCCGAGCAGCCACTTGTGGCCCGAGGCACACACCGCGTCGGCGCCCCACTCGGTCACGTCGATGGGATGTTGGCCGACGGTCTGAACCGCGTCGACGACGACGAGGGCCCCCGCCTCGTGAGCGACATCGACCGCCTCGGAGACGTTCAGTCGCGTCCCGTGGAGCCAGCTCTCCGAACTGAGACAGACCAACCGCGCGTCGGCGACGGCCTCGCGGTAGGCGTCCATCGGGAGGCGCCCGTCGGGGCAGGGGACGGTGACGACCTCGATGCCCTCCGATTCGAGTCGACGCCACGGGAGGACGCCGGAAGGGTGTTCGAGGTCGGTCCGGACCACCCGGTCGCCGGCGCTCCACTCGACGGCGTTGGCGATGCGGCTGATGCCGTCGCCCGTCGAGGCGACCAGCGCCACGTGCGGCGGGGCGACAGCCGAGATATCCGGCGATATGCTCCCGGGCGGCGTCCTTCGTCTCGGCGGCAGCCTCGTAGTGGTCGCTCCGGCAGGCGTCGAACTCGTGGCTTCGCTGGGCCTCGACCGTGGCCTCGACGACGTGGCGGGGGCTCGGGCCGCTCGCACCGGTGTTCAGGTACACGCAGTCGTCACACGCCGGGATGTCCGCGCGGAGTTCTTCGGGAGTCATGTCGCGGGCTTGGCCCGCCGGCGGCAAGTGTGTGCCGACGAAGACGTTCGGACGGTCGTCGGGGAACACAACGCGCTTGAGGCTACCGCCCCTCGGGGCGCGTATGCCGACGGTTACGACCGACGGGGCGACCCTGTACTATGAACTCGCCGGCGACGACGACCGACCGACGGTGGTCTTCGTCCCCGACGCCGCGAGCGGCCCGTGGCTGTGGGGGTGGCAGGCACCATCGCTGACCGGCCCGTATCGGACGCTCGTCTACGCGCCGCGCGGCACCGACGGCTCCGATTCGGCGGCGCCGTACACCGTCGACCGGTTCGCCGCCGACCTGGAGGCCGTCCTCGCCGCCGCCGACGTTCGGCGCGTCCACCTCGTCGGCGCCGGCCTCGGAGCGATGGTCGCACTCCGGTACGCTCGGGAGTACGGTCGCGCCCGGTCGCTTTCGCTGTTCGGCGCGGCCGCTTCGGGCGACCGCGTCGACGGCGAGACACTGGCG
>NZ_WPCC01000045.1 GCF_009741925.1 Natronomonas sp. CBA1123 | reverse complement strand
GCGAACCGGTCGTCCGCGGCGTCCAGTTCGCGGTCGCCTGCCTGCTGGTCGTCGCGGCGGCGGACCTCGTCGCCGCCGCGCCGAGCGTCGCCGCCGTCGGCGTCGGTGTCGCTGTCGTGGTCGCGGTCGTCTCCCGCCGTGCCGTCGCACTCGTCGTCCTCGCCGTCGGCTTGGTGTGGGCCGCCGTGACGACGGGCGTTCCCGCTCTCTCGGTCCCGTCGATGGCGCTGTTTCCAAGCGGCCTCCCGAGGCTCTCGGTTGGCGCCGTCGAGGGTCTCGCCGCTCAGTTGGCGATGACGGTCGGCAACGCCGCCGTCGCCACGTCGCTGCTACTCACCGACTACTACGACGCCGACGTGTCGTCCGACCGCCTGGCCGAGAGTATGGGAGCGATGAACCTGCTTGCGGTTCCGCTCGGCGCGCTTCCGATGTGTCACGGCTCCGGCGGCCTCGCCGGCAAACACGCCTTCGGTGCTCGCACGGCGACGGCCAACGTCTTCGCCGGCGGTCTGTACGCCGCCCTCGCAGTTCTCGCCGGCCTGCTCGTCGCGTTTCCGGTAGCGTTGCTCGGCGTACTGTTGGTCGTCGTCGCGGCCTCGCTCGCCCGGACGGCGTTCGCCTCGACCGACCGGTGGCTGTTCGTCGCCTCGGTCGGCGGTCTGGCCGTCATCACCAACGTCGGCGTCGCCTTTCTGGCGGGTGCCGTCTGGTGGGTACTCCGCTCCCGGGCGCCGCGCTTTTCGTGGTTGAACGACGAGTGGTGAGTATGTCTTGGGAAGACCTCTTCGAGCGGGCCGAGGCGTACGACGTGTCCCTCGAAGACGTGACCGAACGGCTCCGGGAGCGACGCCATGACCGGTAACGACCACGACCCGGATTACACTCGAATCGTCGCCGACGCCGACGTACTGGCGGCGGACCTCCTCGTCGGTGGCGCCTCGCGGGCGACGCTCGATGTCCTTCGGGCGCACTCGTGGCTCACGCTCGTCGCGACCGAGCGGCTTCTCGACGACGCGGAGGCCGTCGTCGCCGAGTTGGCCGACGGGTCGCTGGCCGCCGACTGGCGTGAGCATCTCGAGGAGCGGGCCGTAATCGTCGAGCAACCCGAGGGAGACCACCCGGCGCTTGCGGCCGCCTATCGCGGCAACGCCACTCAGGTCGTCTCCCTCGACGAGCAACTGCTGGGTGCGAAGGCCGCCGCGGCGCTCGGCGGGCGAATCGACGTGAGCGTCCGTCCGCCGGACGCTTTCGAGCGGCTCTTCGACCCCGAGAGCGTCTACGAACTGGTCTTCGAGGAGCCGTATCCGGGCCCCGACAGCGACCCTCGCAGCTAGTCGGGCGTGTTGAGGCTCTTTGCGGTCTGTCCGGTGAAGCGATTCGGGAGGACGTTCGAAATTCGAGTGAGGAGTTTGTACTTCCAGCCGGTGACGACGACGGTGTCGCCCGCCTGTAGTCCGTCGTAGCCGGCTTCCGCGACCATCTCGACGTCCTGCATCGACCCGCTTCCGAGCGGGGTGTCCTCGTTTTCGGCGCGGGACTGAAACTCCGTCTCGACGGGGCCGGGACACAGTACGGTCACTGTCACGCCCTCCGTTCGGAGCTCCTCGGCGATACCCTCCGAGAAGTTCTTCATGTAGGCTTTCGAGGCGTAGTAGATAGCCATGAACGGCCCGGGGAACCACGCGGCCGTCGAGGCGACGTTCAGGACGCCGCCGTGGCCCCGGTCGGCCATATCCCTACCGTAGCGATGGACTAGCTCGGTCGGCGTCACCACGTTCAACTGCAGTTGGTCGAGTTCCCGGTCGAGGTCGTTGTCGACGAACGCACCCTGCGTTCCGATGCCGACGTTGTTGACGAGCACGTCGACTTCGATGCCCCGGCGCTCGGTCTCCTCGTACAACTCCGCGGGTGCTTCCCGGGTCGAGAGGTCCTGAACGACGGTGTGGGCCTCGATTCCGTGGTCGTCTTCGAGCTGCTCGGCCAGGGTTCGGAGTTTCTCCTCGCGTCGTGCCACGAGTACGACATCGTGGCCACCCGCCGCGAACTGCTCGGACAGCGCCTTCCCGATTCCCGCCGACGCGCCCGTCACGAGCGCGGTTCCATCGACTGCCATATCCGAGTGCCGTCCGAGACCGCCCTAAAGCTACGGGCGGGCTATCCGGGCCGTTTAATCCACTCGGCGGTTCGCGTACCACTCGGCGAACTTCCCGAGCGCGCGACCGCGGTGTGAGATGGCGTTCTTCCGTTCGGCGCTCATTTCGGCGAACGTGGTGCCGTCGTGTTCGAAGATGGGGTCGTAGCCGAAGCCACCCTCCCCGCGCGGTTCGACGATGGTTCCGGGGACCGCTCCTGTGAACAGTTTCACGGGTAGGTCGCTTCCGGCGACGGTGTCGTCCGTCGTCGCACCCGCTCGGTCGTCAGCCGAGAGGTCCTGTCCGCGGCGGTCGCCGGTGTCGACGGGTTCGGGGGAGGCTTCGAACCCCTCGCCGTCGCAGTAGGCGATGACACACCGGAACTGCGCTCGGGTGGCGTCCTCTCCGCGCGCGAGGCGGCCCACCCGTTCGATGCCCAGCGTGTTCTCGACGTACGCCGAATAGGGGCCGGGGAAGCCGTCGAACCCCTCGATGTAGAGGCCGGCGTCGTCGACGATGACCGGTTCGTCGGCGTACTCGAAGGCCGACCGGGCGCCCTCAGCGGCGACGGCTTCCAGCGAATCGGCCTGTATCTCCGGGTAGTCGTAATCGAGCGCAGCGATGTCGTCGCCGAGATACTCCTCGGCCTCCCTGACTTTCCCCTCGTTGGTCGTCACGTACCGAAGCATGGGCGTCGGTTCGGCGGGAGCGCGAAAAGCCCCACCGATACGCGACGGCAGCGTTCGCGTTTCGCTGCCACCCTGAGGCTTATGCGCATGTGAACCGTACGCACGGCTGATGACCGATTCGGATGCGGACCCGGACGAGATTCGCGACGTGCTGTTGGAGTACTCCGACCACCGGGCCGTCCGCAACGTGTTCAGCGCCCACCGTGGACAGGGGTCGGCGGACCTCACCGACTACGTCGAGGCGATGCGGGCGACCGACGGCACGCTCGCACTCGTCGCCAGCGACGGCGCCGCCGACGTGTACGCCCGCTGGGACGGCCGCGGCGCCCGCTACGAGCACCTGACGCTGTGGCCGCCGTGGAGCATCGGCGGCTACGACCACAAGGACAGCGCGACGCTGGCGACGTATCTCGGCGAAAAGGACGACCTCCGGCCGACGCTTCACGACTACACGCCCTTCGCCGACCAAGAGGTGCTGTCGAGTCTCTCACACCGAATCTGGCCCTGAGCGGGGAACTCAGTAGTCGTCGTAGGTCGGCCGGTCGTACTCGCCGGGGAACTCCGCAAGCGGGACCTGCTTCTGGTCGCCCGACTCCATGTCTTTCAGCGTCACGGCGTCGTCTGCGAGGTCCTGTTCGCCCACGACGACGACCGTCTCGGCGTTGATACCGTCGGCGTAGCCGAGTTGGTCGCCGAACCCGCGACCCGTCAGATTCGACTCGACGACGTTGCCGGACGCCCGGAGTTGCCGGGCGATATCGGCGGCGACGTCGCGGGTGTCACCGACCGTCAGGACGTAGTAATCCGTCGTCAGTTCCTCCTCGGGCCAGACGCCCGCCCGCTGACACAGCAGGCTCAGGGTGGCGTGGCCGATGCCGACGCCGACCGCGGGCGTCGGCTGGCCACCGAACCCCTCGATGAGGTCGTCGTAGCGACCGCCGCCGAACACCGACCGCGACACTTCCCCGGCGGTGTCGAAGCACTCGAAGACGACGCCGGTGTAGTAATCCAGTCCGCGGGCGGTCTCCAAGGAGACCGTACAGAACTCGTCGGCGCCGAAGTCGTCGGCGGCGTCGAGCACTGCACGCAGGTTCTCGACGGCCGACTTCACGCGGTCGGTGCCGGCGAACTCGACGAGGTCGTCGAGGTCGTCGGTCGCCAACACCGCATCGAAGGACTCGGCTTCCTCCCGTGTCAGGCCGGCTTCGACGAGCAACTCGTGGTACTCCGCGTCGTCTATCTTCTGGCTCTTGTCGACGGCCCGAATCGCATCGGCGGTGTCGATATCGCTGTCCAGGGACTCCAGCAAACCTCCCAGTATGTCGCGGTGGGAGACACGGAACTCGAAATCCTCGGCGGTCAATCCGAGTTCGGTCAACACGTCGGCGGCCGCGGCGAGGATTTCGGCATCGGCTTCGGGGTCCGAGACGCCGAAGATGTCGACGTTGGTCTGGTAGAACTCCCGGAACCGGCCCTGCTGGACCTGCTCGTAGCGCCAGAACGGTCGCGTCGAGAACCATTTGATGGGCTTCTGTAGCGCCTGCTGTTTGGCGACGACCATCCGTGCGACCGTCGGCGTCAACTCCGGCGTCAACGCGACGTTGCGACCACCCTTGTCCTCGAAGGTGTACAGCTCTTCGACGATTTCCTCGCCCGATTTGTCGACGTACATCTCGGTCCGCTCCATCGCCGGCGTCCCGACCTCTCGGAAGCCGTACCGACGCAGTTGCTCCTCTACGGCGTCGGTGACCTCCCGTCGGGCAGACATCTCGCCGGGGTAGAAATCGCGGAACCCCTTCAGCCGGTCGTACATGCCCACGGCTTCGAGAGGGGAGGCACTAAAAGGTGCGATTGTGCGCGCGGTTCAGCTGGCGGTTCGCTGTTCACGGCTCGCTTCGCTCGCCGTTCACTCCTTCGAGGCTTCTCGCTCCGCTCGAAGCCTCGCTAGTCGTCGACGACGACTTCGACAGGCTCCTCTGTGTCGTCCTCGGTGGGAGCTTCGCTGGCCTGTCGCTGCTGGTAGAACAGCGCGCCGGCGACGGCCAGCACTATCCACGACCGCCAGTTGGCGAGGTTGAGCGTGTAGCCGATGCCGAACGGCTTCTCGACGAGCATGCCCTCGTCGGGTTGCCAGTAAGCACTCATCATCCGTCCGAGCGACGGTCGTTCGAAGTTGTACGGCACGCCGAACAGTTCGCCGGACTGCGGCTTGTCGGTCATGTCTCGGGGTACGACCGGCCGGAACTTATAGCCACGCCCCTCGCTACGATGCCGGCTCACCACGCGGCCTCACTGGTATCGACCGCGGCCCTCTATCTCCCGTAACTGCTCGACGACGCGGGGGTCGCCGGCTTCGCGATAGGCGTCTTCGAAGGCCTCGAACAGTTCGGGCGCGTCGTCGGCTGTCCCACCCAACGCCCCCTCGAAGACGTGGAGGTCCATCGCGTAGTCCTCGATGTCGTCGGTGTAGTAGCCCAACCCGAAGTCGATGAGGTACGTCCGGTCGCCGTCTTCCCCGCCGACGCGGGCGTTCCGGGGCGTCGGGTCACCGTGGACGAACCCGGCCTCGTGGCAGCGAGCGAGATGTCGCCCAACGTCGCGGACGCCGGATTCGTCTAGGTCGTCCCGCAAGTCCGCATCACCGACGTACTCGAAGACGAGCCGACCCTCGGCGGGGTCGACGTCGAAGACGACCGGCGTCGGTACGCCGAGGCGTCGGGCCTCGCTCGTCAGTCGGGCTTCAGAGCGCGTCCGCCGCGTCCGGAGCGCTGCGTCGAGTTCCGGGTGTCGATAGGGCTTCGAAAGCCGCTGTTTGTGCGCCCGTCGGCCGTCGAGGTCGACGACCGCCTCCGCGCCCTGCTGGCGGTCGTCGTCGGCGACCGGTTCGGCGACGGCCTCACCCGAGCGCCACATCACCTCCACCTCGTCGGGTCGGAAGTTCGGCAACACGCGGGAGTCGTCGATGTCGACGGTGTCGCCGGCCTCGTACATCTTCGCGCCGAGGACGGCTATCATGCCCGCGTTGTCCCGGAGGAATCGGGGTTCGGGGGCGTAGAAGTCGGCCCCGCGCTCCTCGCACATCGATTCCAGCATCGACCGCAGGCGGTCGTTCTGGGCGACGCCGCCGCCCAAGACGAGTTCGTTCGCACCGGTCAACGACAGTGCCCGCTCGCTTACTTCGGCGAGCATGGCGAAGACGTTCTCCTGGAGCCCACAGCAGACGTCTTCGACGGGCACGCCGTCGTCGTAGGCGGCCTTCGCCGCCGACATGATGCCGGAAAACGAGAAGTCCATTCCCTTGACGACGTACGGCAACTCGACGTACTCGCCGTCGCGGGCGTGGGCTTCGACCTTCGGGCCGCCGGGATGGCTCCAGCCGACGTGGCGGGTGAACTTATCCAGGGCGTTACCGACGCCGGTGTCCATCGTCTCACCCAACACGCGGTATCGGCCGTTCCGGTAGCCGAGGACGTGGGCGTTCGCACCGGAGGCGTTCAGACACACCGGCGAGTCGAACCCCGAGCGGTGCCGCCCGATTTCGAGGTGGGCGACCATGTGATTGACACCGACGAGCGGTACGTCCAAGCTTCCAGAGAGCGCTCGAGCGGCCGTTCCGACGATGCGGAGACAGGGGCCGATACCGGGCCCTCTGGAGAAGGCGACGGCGTCCAGGGCCTCGCTTGGGTCGCCGTAGGTCTCTCGCACCTCGTCGAGAACCGTCTCGAGGACGGTCGGAATCGCCTCCCGCATGTGTTCGGCGGCCTCGCGCGGATGAATGCCGCCGCTGTCCGGTTGGTAGGCGTCGGATTCGATAGAAACGGTGTCCGTCTCGGAATCGAACAGCGCCGCACTGGCACACCAGGCGGTCCCCTCGATGCCGAGTACGCGGGTCACGACCTACTTGAATTCGGTGTAGCTACACTTCCCGCAGTGCTTGCGGTCGCCGTAGTCACCGAGGAACGTGTCGCCACAGCGGGGGCACATCTCCTTGTCAGTCGTGCCGTCGTCGTTGTAGTACTCGTGGCGCGCCATCTAGGCTTCCTCCGCTTCCGTGTCGGCGTCCTCGGCGGCCGCCTCCTCGTCGTCGGCGGTAATCTTGTTCCGCTCGAGCATGTACTCCTGCTCGACGGCCTTGGCGTCGTCGGCGCTGTCGTACACCTTCGCGTAGCCGACGGACTTCCGCATGCCGTATTTGGTGTCGAGTTTGTGGACGACGACCTCGCCGGCGTCCTTGTTCAGTTTCGCGGCCAGCGAGTCGCGGACCGACAGTCGCTCCGGCGTCGCCTCCTCGTGAGTCAGCTGGAACCGGACGTCCGTCCGGTGCAACATTGGGTTCTCGTCTTCATCGATGATTTCGACGTCCATGGTTACGTTGCCCGAATTTTCCCCCGAAGCGCGTAAAAGGATTTCGAAGCGCGAGACGCCGTCCAGAGGCCGTTTCGGGTCCACACAACCCGTCGAAAACTGGGCGACTGGAGGGTCTCCGTGGCCTCAGACGCCGAGAATATCGAACAACCGCTCCGAATCGCCCTCCATCCGCTCGAGTAGGTCCCGACACTCCGCCCGGAGGGTCTCGTCGACGGTGACGAGGACCATTCCCTCGTCGGGTTGGCCGTAGACGACGGCGGCGCCGTCGGGGGCGGCGACGACGGCGGGTAGCGCCGCGAGGTCCTCCTCGCCGACGACGGTGATGACGGTCGACCCCCCGCTGTCGATAGCGTCGTCGAGTGCCTTGAGCAGTTCGGCGGTCAGCGTGGCCGGCGGGTTCTCGACCTCCCGCTGGTGGTCGAAGCCCTCGATGGCGTCGAGGATTTCCCGCTCGACGCGTTCGCGTTTCGTTTTCCCGTCGACCAACGCCACGTCGGGACGGTGGCCAGCCTCCAGGAGGTGATACGTGACGATATCGCCGACGGCGATTATCGGGCCGTCGGTGTCGGCGAGAAGCGCGTCCGTGTCGGTGTAGATGGGTCCGAGGGGGTCTTTCAGTTCGCCGCGGAGCTCCCTCTGCAGTTCGACGAGGACCTCGGCCATCTCAGCGGACCTTCAGCGCGTAGCGTCCGGGTTCCGTGATTTCCATCTCGGCGGCGATTTGGCTCTCCTCCGGGTGGGCGATGACGACGTAGCCGGCCCAGTCCTCGGTCAGGGAGTTCGAGGCACAGACGGGACACTGCTCGCCGTCGTCGATTTCGAGGACGCGGTGACAGTCCCGACACACCAGTCTGTCTGCCATCTAATCACCGGCCTCCGCCTCGTGGCGTTCCCGGTCGGCCTCGAGCCAGCCGTGTTTCCCGAGTCCCGGCTGTTTCGCGGTGAGTCCGATTTTCGAGTCCCGGGGGTTCCGCTCGTCGATGCTCTTCGTGACGATACGCGCCCGGACGGAGTCACCGACGCTGAGCACGCGGTTGGAGTCCCGAGAGGCCAACTGTTGGTTCTCCTCGTCGTAGGCCAGGTACTCGTCGGATATCTGGGAGACGTGGAGCAGTCCGTCGACGGGGCCGATGCCGACGAAGGCCCCGAAGTTGACGACTTCGACGACCTCGCCGTCGACGACCTCCTGCATCTGTGGGTCGTAGGTGACGGCGTCGAACTCCGCCTCGTAGTAGACGCCCGGCCGATTCGGCAAGACGGCGCCGTCACCGATGTCGTGGACCTCCGTCACCGAGACGACGCTGCCGACCGATTCGTCCATCCGTCCTTCGAGCTTGTCCTGCAGCAGCCGCTTGACCAGCTCGGGCGACACCTCCGCGAGATGCCGCGGCGGCACCTCGACCGTGTCCTTGAGTCGTACCCGTTTGTACATGTTATGGTTGAGTTACTTCGAGTTTGTTACGCCCCCGTAAACTAATTACGGGAACGTTTTCGTCCAGTAGCCGCCGCCGCAGCGGCATGTCGTTCGTGACCGCACCGTCGAGTTCGCGGGCGATTTCGACGACCGCATCGTCCGCGTAGCCCGCTTCGTGCTCGATTACGTCGCACTCCCGGCGTGCGAGGTCCGCGCCGACGCTTGCGGCCTTCGCCTCCTCGCCGTTGCCCTCGGCGAGGTCGTCGAGTTCCTCCAGCACCGCCCGCGGGACGACCGTCTCGTGGTCGCCGAGCAGGCGGTCCAACTCCTCGAACGTCCGGACGCCGACTTCGACCGGCATCATCAGTGCGTTCGTATCGAGCACCACGCGCATCACCGAAGCGTTCCGACGCCGATGAGTCGCCAGCGCGCGCCGACTCGGCGATTGATTGCGATTTTCGCTCCCTCGGCGGCACAGACGGGGCGTTTGAGGTTCACTTCACACTCGCCGTCGCGGGCGCTCGTGACTGCACCGACGGTCGTCGCCGTCCCGATAGTCATCATCAGCGGTTCGCCCGTCGAAATCTCCTCGACGTCGCCTTCACCGACGATGCGGTCGAACAGTTCGACGTCCATCGTGAACGCCTCGTGGGTCGGTGGGAGGCTCCCCGGCGGGCCAGCGACCTGTCCCGCGAGGGCGTCGCCCTTCGTCAGCGAGGGGTCCAGTCCCGTGCCGACGCCGAGCAGTCCCCCCCGGCGAAACCTCGTCGACGAACTCGCCGCCGGCCTGCAGCGACCGAACCGTCGTCTCGACGGGGTGGTACTCGGATTGGCCGCCCTCCTCGATTTCGCGACCGGGTTTGATTTCGATTTCGTCGTCGACTTCGAGTTGTCCCTGCGTGAGCGACCCGCCCAACACGCCGCCGGTGAGGTCCTCCCAGGTCGTCCCGGGTCGGTTGATGTCGAACGAGCGTGCGACCTGGAGTCGCGCGTCGGCGTCGGGGTCTCGCTCCGGCGTCGGGATGGTCTCCTCGACGGTCTGGATGAGGAGGTCCATGTTGACGTTCTGCTGGGCCGAGATGGGGACGATGGGTGCGTCCTCTGCGACCGTTCCTTCGACGAACTCCTCGATTTGCTCGTAGTTCCGGAGCGCCTGCTCGCGGTCGACGAGGTCGATTTTGTTCTGGGCGATGACGATGTTCTCGATGCCGATGATGTCCAGCGCCATCAGGTGTTCTTCGGTCTGGGCCTGGGGCACCGGTTCGTTGGCACCGACGACGAGCACCGCGCCGTCCATGATGGAGGCACCCGACAGCATCGTCGCCATGAGCGTCTCGTGGCCCGGTGCGTCGACGAACGACACCGTCCGAAGATGCTCACTGGGCGAGCCGTCCGGACACTCCTCCTCGACGGTGTACCGTTCCGGTTCGTCGAGGTCCGGGCAGTGCCGGAACGTCGCGTCGGCGTACCCGAGGCGAATGGAGATGCCTCGCTTCATCTCCTCGGAGTGCTGGTCGGTCCACTCCCCGGAAAGCGCCTGCACGAGCGTCGTCTTCCCGTGGTCGACGTGGCCGACCAGTCCGATGTTCACCTCCGGTTGTCGGTGTTCTTGCGTCATTTAGTAATGATGTGGATATCCACTCGTGCGCGTCATAACGCTTCCGCTTCGTTCGCTCCGTCGAGTGGTCGCGCCCGGCGCTGTCGACGTTCGTTTCAGGACGCAGGGACCGCTAGCAACCGAGTGTGTCCGTCACACGACCACTGCCCACAGTGATAAGCCTCCCGAGTGCAACCACGGGGTATGACCTCGGTCGAAACAGTCACGTTCGACTCCTACAGCACGCTCCTCGACGTCGACGCCGTCGAGGCCGCCCTCGAAGACGCCGTCGAGAACCCACGACCCATCTCCCAACACTGGCGGTCGCGGTCGCTGATGTACACGATGGTTGCAAACGAAATCGACGCTTACGACACGTTCTACGCGTTCAATCGGGCGGCACTGGAACACGCCCTCGAAACCCACGGCGTCGACCTCCCCGAGAGCGAACGCGAGGAGATACTGGCGACGTATCACGACCTGCGCGTCTTCGACGACGTACAGGACGGGATGGCTGCGTTGACCGACGCTGGCTACGACGTGTACGTCGTCTCCAACGGCAACCCCGAGATGCTCGCGTCGCTCGTCGAAACCGCCGGCATCGACGAGTACATCGGAGATACCATCAGCGCCGACGAGGTCGAGACCTACAAGCCGAACGCCGAAATCTACCGCCACGCTGCTGCCCGAACCGGGACGCCGATAGACGCCATCGCCCACGTTAGCGCGGGCTTCTTCGACGTACTCGGCGCCCAACACGCCGGCATGACCGGTGTCTGGCTCGACCGCGGGAAGGTCCCGTGGGACGGCTTCGCCGGCGACCCCGACGCGACCGTCTCGGACATCCGTGACGTGACAGACGTAATACAAAAGCGGGATTGAGCGAAGATATTAGCCGGAGGACGCCCTCTGTGTGTGTATGAGTGACGCAGAAGGTACCGCCACGGAGCTCGAGGGCCGGGGTGCCGCCTCCCCGTTCGACTGTGAGGCGTGTCTCGACCCCGCAGAGGCCTTCGCGGTCGTCGGCAACGAGACCAGATTCGCCATCCTCAAGGCGCTCTGGGAAGCCCCGGACCGTCCGGTTACGTTCTCGGCGCTTCGAGAGCGCGTCGGCATCCGTGACAGCGCCCAGTTCAACTACCATCTCCAGAAGCTGACGGGCCAGTTCGTCCGCAAGACCGACGACGGCTACGACTTCCGAAGCGCCGGCCGCGCCGTCATTCAGGCGGTGCTGTCGGGGTCGCTGAACCAAGACCCCGAATTCGGCCCGTTTTCGGTCGAAGGGGAGTGTATCGACTGTGGAACCGGGCTGCAGGCGTACTACGAGGAGGAACTGCTGCACATCGACTGCCCGTCGTGTGGCCGCGCTCACACCGACTGGCAGTTCCCGCCGGGTGGCCTCGAAGGCCGTGACCGCGAGGCGGTGATGGACGCGTTCAATCAGCGGGTTCGACACCTACTGTGTCTCTCCGCCGACGGCGTCTGTCCGGCCTGCAACGGGCGCATGCAGACGGCCATAGCCCACGCCGACGCGGAAGACGACACCGACGTGGCGGTGACCCACCGGTGTCGCCGATGTGAGAACACGACGAAGACGACTGTCGGCATCGCGCTCCTCGACGACGCGGAAGTGGTCTCCTTCTATCGGGACCACGGCATCGACCTCAACGCGGTCCCGTTCTGGACGCTCGAGTGGTGTGTTTCGGACCGCCACACCGAAATCGTCGACGACGACCCGTGGCGACTGGCCGTCGAGATACCGCTGGACGACGAACGACTCAGCGTGGTCCTCGACGAGTCGCTTTCGGTCGTCGAGGCCGAGCGTTCGGACGTGTAAGTATCAATCTCTATACCTAACTGGGTTTCAGTCGGTTCGTCTACAAAAGTGTATTTCTGCGAACATATATCCCGGTGTGGACCGTTCGTACTGATATGAATCAAGGAACCAAACAGGCCGGACGAACCGTCTCCGCTCCGCCCGCGTCGGGGCGTGTCACACGAACCGAACGCGGGGACCTCGTAGTCACCGTTCCGGCGTTGGCCGTGCAGGTGCTGTCGGTACTCGTCGTGTTGGCCGCCGGTCTCGCCGTCCCCGCCGCCGTCGTCGGCGTCCTCTCGGTTGTTGGGACGCCGCCGCTGGCGTTGCTCACCCTTCCTGCGTTGCTCGCCGTCGGCTTCGTCGCCCCCTTCGCGGCCGTAGGCGTCGCCGCCACGCTGCTCGGATAGCCGTCCCGACGCTCGGCCCTCCATCCGTTCCGTCGGTAACCGACCGTTTTTGCTCCTCGCGGCCCCACCTTCGGTCGTGCGGGAGTACCCCTTCGAACTCGCGGTGTGTGCCACCATCGAGGCCGAAAGCGACGGCCTCATCGCCCGCCAACTCGGCACGCACACCCGCATCGTCGACGCCGTCGAAATCCGTCCGGGTCCGGAGTTCGAGGACCGCGTCGCCATCACCGCCGAGTCGATTCCCAACCTCGCCATCGAGAGCGACGTTGGCGCGGGGCGGGCCCGCTACTGGAAGGACGCCATCGACGCCGCTCCCGACCGTGCCCGGGAAGTCGTCGACCGCGCGGTCGAAGTCGGGTTCTTCGAGGCCGAGCGCCGCAACGGCCGCCGCTACGTCCGACAGACAGCGCGATACCCCGACTGGGTCGGCGGACTGCGGGCTTTCGAGAACAAACCCGACCTCGGCCGTCCCGGCGACCTCGAACTCCAGTTGCGGAAGGACGTCTCGCTCGCGCTGTTCGATGAGGTGATTCTCGTCACCGAATCCTACGTCACGGGCGCACACCTGAATCGCATCCCCGACTCCGTCGGCGTGTGGCGCTTCGACACCGAAACGGGTGACATCGAGGTGGTTCGGGCGGCCACGCCGCTGTCGACCGACGAACCGGGAGTTGCCGTCCTCGAGGAATCGCCCGCGAGAGTCGACATCGAACCCGTCACCGCCGCCGAGAAGGCCCGCCTCCGTCGGCGAGTCGCGGAACGCGCCTACGGCAAGGGCTGGCGTCCGGAGACGCTCCCGGCCTGTAGCCAAGCCGAGGCGGGTGGCCCGCCGTTCCGGCCGGACGACGCGCTTCCGTACTGCGAGTGGAAGGGTCGGCTGGTCGACCCCGCCCGGGAGTGCGGCGCCGAATGTGGCGGATACGACCCCGCCGACCCACCGGAGGCCGACTGCGAGGCGGCACGCGAACGTCACACGCCGTGGACCGCCGACCCGGCGGGAACCGACCGAAAACAGACGGGATTGGACCGCTTCTCCGGGACGTAGCGCGTCTACAAGTCGAACTGCTCGCCGTCCAGCGCCATATCGTCGTCGAAGGCGTCCTCGGCGGCGATGTAGTGTGAGAGGTGGACGAGACGGTACTCCTCGACCGAGAGGTCCTCGGCGAAGGCGCGTGCGCCCTCGATGGTCATGTGTTTCGTCCCGAAGGTTCGGGGGATGCCGTTCTCGTCGGCGTGGTCGCCGCCGTAGGGGTGGTACTCGCAGTACGCGGCGGGAACGATGCCGTCGACGAACAACAGGTCGGCCCCGGACAGCACTTCTCGGGAGCGCTCGGAGACGCCGTAGTTCGTATCGCCCGACAGCGACAGCACAGCGCCCGTCTCGGGGTCCTCGACGCGCAGGCCGTAACACACCAGCGGCGGGTGTTCGACGGGGACGAGGGTCACCTCGAACCCGCAAGTCTCGAACGGTTCGAACGGCGACTCCGGCGAGACGGTGACGGCGTCGAGGTAATCGTACTTCTCTTCGATGGTCTCGGCGACGCTCTCGCCGGTGACCGGGTCGGTCTCGTCGGCCGCGAACACAGGCACGTCCTCCAGCAGACGGTAGGCGTTGCCCAAGCCGTCGAGGTGGTCGAAGTGGATGTGTGAGATACAGATGGCGTCGGGCAACGCGACGTCGTTGTCGAGGAACTGCTGGCGGAAGTCGGGGCTGGCGTCGACGAGCAACGACTCGCCAGTGCGTTCGTTGTGGACGTGAACCGAAAACCGAGAGCGCTCGACGCCGCGTTCGCGTGCCTCGGTGCAGGTGTCACACTCGCAGTTCGGCGTCGGCGTCCCCGTCGTGTCGCCGGTTCCGAGCAGCGTGACTTCCATCAGTCGTGGTCGTGGTCGTGGCTCGGGCTATCCGAGCCGCCCGCGACGAGCGCGTCCGCGTCGCCCTCTATCATGTCCATGTTCTTGAGGTTGTCACGCTCCTCGAAGTCCTCGATGGCGTCCAAGAGGTCCTCCTGAGTGAGCGTCGTCCGGTTTTCGGTCAGGGCATCGAGGACGGCCTCACGCAGGACGAGTCGGAGGTCGCTCCCCGTCAACCCCTCCGTCGCCTCGGCGAGTTCGTCGGGGTCGAAGTCGTCGACGTCCATCCGTCGGGTGACGATGCGGAGGATGTCCGCACGCATGTTCCGGTCCGGTTTCGGGAAGTTGACGATTTCGTCGAAGCGGCGCCAGGCCGCGGCGTCGAGTTGGTCGGGGTGGTTCGTCGCGCCGATGAGAAGCACGTCGTCTTGAATCAGCGAAATCTCGTCGATGCTCTTCAGCAGCGTGTTGACGGCGCGTTTGATGGCGGCGTGTTCGTCCGACGAGCGGGTCTTCGCGACGAAGTCGAACTCGTCCATGAAGAGGATACACGGCGAGAGCCGCTTTGCGACCTCGAAGGTCTTATCGACGTTCTTGGCCGTCTCGCCGAGATACTGACTCGTTATCATCGAGAGTTTCACCTCGACGAACGGCAAATCGAGGTCCTGTGCGAGCGCGCGGGCGACGGAGGTCTTCCCCGTTCCGGGCGGCCCGACGAAGAGGAGTTTCCCGATTTCACGCAGACCGATTTCCGCGAGGTAATCGCGGTGTTCGATGGCCTTGACGACCTTGTGAATCTCGTTTTCCTGGTCGGCCGTGAGGACGAGGTCGTCGAGGGTCATCTCGATTTCCTCGGGGGCGCGCACGTCGACGAGGTCGAGCATCTCCTCTTCGTCCTCGTCGAACATCTCCTCCAGCAGCGAGTCTATCCACACCCGGTCGGCGTGGATTGGTCGGTTCTGCTCGCGGGCGGCCTCGTAGTCGACGCCCAACTCCTCGCCGAAGGCGTAGGCCAGCGTCGGATTGCCGAGCAGTTGCTCCTCGGAGAGGCGCTCTTTGAGCCACGATTCGGCCATCCCGCGGTCGGTGAACTCTATCTTCCCGGAGAAGTCGTCGCGGTCGGTGAACATCAGCCCCGAGACCGCTTCCCAGGGGCGTTCGACGCCGGTCGCCGCTGCGGCCGTGTTCGTCGTGGTCGTCAGCGGCCGTTCGACCTCGCCGTCCTCCCAGAACACCCGACGATAGCGGGGTGGAAGGTCTCGCTCGTCGAGGTCGTGGTTCTCCGTGTAGATGGCCGCAGTCAACAGAAACTCGACTACATCGAGCTCGGGGCTGCTCATTCCCCGAAACCTTACCGGGTCGGAAGTATAAGCCCGTCGAAAGGCGCTGAGATGCGCCCACGGTTTCGGAACGGGCGGTTCCGCCCCTCACTGCCGGCGGTCACTCACGGACACCTCCGTTCTTTATAAATTACCTTCTCCACGAGGTTAACAGAATATGTCTACTGTCCCTAATGCGCTAACATGAGAAAAATGACCGAGTAGAAGCTTTAACGTGCGAGCAAAAATAATGAGGGTTCGTATGAGTGCCAACACACCGGTCGTAGTCAAAGCGTATCGCACCCCGTTCGGGAAGGAAGACGGCGTCTTCTCCGAGGTTCGCCCGGAGGACCTCTCGATTCCGCTCATCAACCGCATCCTCGAGGAGACGGACCTCACCGGCGAGGACGTCGACGACCTCCAGTGGGGCTGTGCCCAACAGCGCGAAGAGCAGGGCAACAACATGGCCCGCGTCATCGCGCTGATGTCCGAACTCGGCGAGGACACGCCCGCGACGACCATCAACCGCTGGTGTGCCTCCTCGGCGCAGGCGGTCATCTCCGCCGCGGACGCGATTCGGGCCGGCCAGCGTGACTGTATCATCGCCGGCGGCGTCGAGTCGATGTCCCGCGTGAAGATGGGCCAGAACAACGAGATTCATCCCGGCCTCAACGACCACCACAACATCGCTGCCCTGCAGATGGGCATCACCGCCGAGACCGTCGCCGAGCGCTACGACGTGAGCCGCGAAGAACAGGACGAGTACGCCGCCCGCTCCCAGCAGCGCGCCGTCGCCGCCACCGAGGAGGGCCGTTTCGACGACGAAATCGTCCCCATCGAGGGCCACGACGACGAGGGCAACGAGATTCTCGTCGAGGAAGACGAGGGGCTCCGCCCCGGCACGACCGCGGAGAAACTCGCCGAACTGCCGACCGTCTTCCAGGCCGACGGCACCGTCACGCCCGGCAACGCCTCCCAGACGACCGACGGCGCTGCTGCGCTGTTGGTCACCTCCGAGGAGTTCGCCGAGGAACACGACTTCGAAATCCTCGCGGAAGTCGGCAACAACTCCGTCGCCGGCGTCGAACCCGAGGTCATGGGTATCGGCCCGATTCCGGCGTGTGAGGAACTGTTCGAGCGCTCCGGGACGACCGCCGACGACTACGACCTCGTCGAGTTGAACGAGGCCTTCGCCTCCCAGTGTTACTACTGCCAGCAGGAACTCGGCTTCGACGACGACATCTACAACGTCAACGGCGGCGCCATCGCCATCGGCCACCCGCTGGGTGCGACCGGCGCGCGACTGCCCGTCACGCTCATCCACGAGATGCGCAAGCGCGACGACGCCGAACTCGGCCTCGCCACCGAATGCGTCGGCTTCGGCCAGGGCGCAGCCATCGAGTTCGAGCTCCGGTAAACGCCGAGCGCGTCGAACGACTCACGACTTTCTTTCAGCGAATCCCGACTCAGTAGCCGGTCGCGTGGCCCTGTCTGTCGTGTCGATGAGACCCGAAAACGTGTGCGGGCTTCGTTATCGGAACCGTCACTCCGTATCGGTCGCCGCTTCCTCGACCTCCGGTTCCTCGTGTTGGATGACGAAGACCGGACCGAGGAACTGCTTGGCGACCTGGTCTGCGGTCATCCCGAACAGGAACGTCGTCACCGATGGGTCGGATTCGCCCATGACGATTGCGTCGTTGTCGTCGGCAGCATCGAGGATTAACTCCTGAGCGTCGTCTCCACGCGCGATTTGGGTCTCGATTAACTCCGGGGAGACGCCTTCTTCGGAGAGTCGAGTCGCGATTCCGTCGAGCAGCGTCTCGACGTCCTCGTCTGATTCGTCCGCTTCAGCGACGTGATACAGGGTCACGCGTATATCGAGCGGTGCGAACAGGCCCGAAACCAATTTGATGAATCGGTCGACACCGACGATTCCGCGGACCGCGACCAGAACGTTCTCGAGCGGTCTCGTCGCATTTGGAATCAGGGTCGCGAGACAGTTGTGCTCGTCCGTCATCCGGTCGATTGTCGTCTGCTCGTCGTGGGTGAACACGACCCGTGATTCGACTGTCGCTCCCGCGTGTTCGAGTATCGCCGTGAAATCCTCGAGACGGCGAATGGCCTGGTCTTCGAACTGCTGGCGCGCCTGGTCGGTGGCAGTCTGTTCCGGCACGACGTGGTAGCCGAGCAGGACGACGTGGGCGTTCGTCAGGAGTTCGGGAACGCCCTCCGGAATCGATTCCCCCTCGAGAACGCTGACCGGGAGCAGGATGGTTGGTCTGTCTTCCATTGTCTGAACGCCCCGTCGAATCCGATGGGACTGACTTAGATGTCTGATGCGCTCCGATGATAAAGCCAGCGTGCGCTCGCTCGCACCTCGGGGGTGTTCGCTTTCGTCGTCCCTCAAGGCAGTTTGAGGTATCCGTTGCCGTGCCACTGCAACCGCGTCACTTCGGCGACCCCGGAGTCGACGGTGTCGACGCCATCTGCTAGCTCATCCGGCGAATACCCGAGCCGCTCCAGCGAGTTGGAACAGGCGAGAATCCGGACGCCGGAGTCGGCCAGTCGGGAGAGCCGGTCGGCGTCCGGTTCGTCCGCCTGCAGGAACCGGGTCGCGTCGCCGTTGACGACGATGGTTATCAGATTCGGTTCGACTGGCACGCTCTCGTCGCTGTGGAGGTTCGAGACGTTTCGGAGCGCCTGCTGCCAGTCGTTGGCGTCGGGACTCGTGATGTGGACGACGACGCCATCGATGTGGCCGCTCATGGCCGTGTTTCGTTCGACTTGGAAATAAAGTCCGCCCCGGTTCGAGTGCCGACGCTCACCTACAGTTCGCCTTTCGTACTCGGCGTGTCGCTTCGGCGCTCGTCGATGCGGGTCGCGTCGTCGAGTCCCCGCGCCAGCGCCTTGAACAGCGCCTCGACCTCGTGGTGGGCGTTCTCCCCCGACACCGACGCGTGCAGCGTCAGTCCGGCGTTCAGCGCCAGCGATTCGGCGAAGTGTCGAGCCATGTCGCTGGTGAAATCGCCGACGGTCGGCTGGGAGAACTCCCCGTCGAAGTAGAACCGTGGTCGCCCTGACACGTCGACGACGACCTCGGCGACGGCCTCGTCGAGCGGCACCTTCCGGTCGGCGTAGCGGACGATGCCCCGCTTGTCGCCGAGGGCGTCCTCGAAGGCCGCACCGAGGGTGATGGCCACGTCCTCGACGGTGTGGTGGTCGTCGATAGCGAGGTCGCCGTCACACCGGACGGTCACATCGAAGAGGCCGTGTTTCGCCAGCGCCTCCAGCATGTGGTCGAAGAAGCCGACGCCGGTCTCGACGGTGGCGTCGCCGTCGCCGTCGAGGTCCAGCGTCACCTCGATGTCCGTCTCGGCGGTTTCGCGGGTCCGTGCTGCCGTCCGGTCTGTCATGTGCGGTAGTTCTCGCGCTCGCTTAAGGTGGTTGCGGCGACGTGATTTTTATATATGGGCGCCGAACTGTCAGTATGCTCGAACTGCTCGGACTCGCGTGGTCGGCGTGGAAACTGAGCGTCAAGCGGGTGGGGCCGCTCGGCGCGGCGGTGGTCGCGCTCCTCGTGGTCGTCGGGTTCGTCTTCCTGCGTGACTATCTCGTCGAGAACTACCCCCGTCTCGGGGAGGCCGTCGACGACGCGGTGTAGGGGCGTGTCGGCGTCGAACCGCCGTCGTCGTACGGGTGCGTGACGGCCGTCTGACTGAACGTTTTGACCCCTCGACGACAACGTCGGTCGTTGTATGAGCGCGCGAAACCTGCTCCCCGTCGCCGCGGCGCTGGCCGAACCCGTCGCGCCAGAGCTCCCGGCGACGACCAAAGCGGGACTGCTCGCACGCGCGGCGGCGCTGTACCGCCGGGTTCGGGCGACGGTTCGCCGATAGGCCGGCGTTCGCCCTGGCGACCAGCGACGGCGCCTACACCGACTCCATCGCTTCTTCGAGCGTGAACCGACCCTCGTAGAGCGCCGTTCCGACGACGACCGCCGCCGCTCCGGCGTCTTTCAGCGCACGCACGTCCGCCAGCGTCGAGACGCCGCCGCTGGCGACGACGGGGATGTCGACCGCGTCGACGACCGCCTCCACTGGGCCGCGGCGGATTCCGTCCAGTTGTCCCTCGACGTCCACGTCAGTGAAGAGAATCGCGCCAGCGCCCTCGTCCTCGTAGCGTGCGGCGGCTTCGGCCGGGTCCAACCCCGTGCCCTCGGTCCACCCCGAGACGACGACTTCCCCGCCTTTCGCATCGAGGCTCACCATCACGCTGCCGGGGAAGTCCTCGCTGATGGCGCCGACGATGGCGGGGTTCTCGACGGCCGCCGTCCCGAGGATGACGCGGTCGACGCCCAAATCCAGGAGCGAACAGGCGTCGTGGGCGGTCCGGATGCCGCCGCCCAACTGGACGTCCACGTCGACGGCGTCGAGAATCGCCTCGACGGCGGGGGCGTTCTCGCGGTCGCCCTCGAAGGCGCCGTCGAGGTCGACGAGATGTAGCGTCTCCGCGCCGGCGTCGACCCACCGCTCGGCCGCTTCGACGGGGTCGCCGTAGGTCTTGCCGGTGCCGCGCTCGCCGCCGACCAACTGGACGACCTGTCCGTCCTGCATGTCGACCGCAGGGATGACCTCGAACTCCGGAAACATACGTATTCAACCGATGGGGGCGGCCAAAAGCCTGCCCGTTGGAAGGTGAGCGTGGCGCTTATTTGCCGACCAATCCACCAATCCCGTATGGAAGCGTTGCTCGTCGTGGGCCTCCTCGTTGCGGTCTTCGTCGGCTACAACATCGGTGGCGCGAACACCGCTCCCGCGTTCGGCCCCGCCGTCGGCGCGAACATCCTCCCGAAGGCCGGCGCGGGACTGTTGATGACGGTGTTTTTCTTCGTCGGCGGTTGGACGCTGGGTCGTGAGGTCGTCGAGACGCTGGGCGGGGAAATCGTCCCTGCCGAACTGTTCACGACGCAGGCGAGCATCGTCGTCCTCTTTTTCATCGGCTTGGCGCTGTTCATCTCGAACGTCTTCGGCGTTCCCGCCTCGACGTCGATGACCGCCGTCGGCTCTATCGCCGGGCTCGGACTGGCGACCGGCGACCTCAACTGGGCCGTGATGGGCCAAATCGTCAGCTGGTGGGTCGTCGCCCCCATCGTCGCCTTCTGGGTCAGCGGCGTCATCGGCCGGTACCTCTATCCGTACCTCAATCAGTGGGTCGCCATCGCGGGCACGGAGGGCGGTCCGTTCCGAATCGAGCGGTCGGGCCGGATACCGACGGTGCATCTCACGGATGGAGCCACCCGACGGGAACTGGTCGGCACGCTGCTTCTCGTCGCAATCGGCTGTTTCATGGCGTTTTCCAGCGGGGCCTCGAACGTCGCCAACGCCGTTGGGCCGCTGTTCGGCAGCGGCGCGATAACGATGAACGTCGGCATCCTGCTGGCGTCGGGCGCCGTCGGTCTCGGCGCGTTCACCATCGCCCGCCGGACGCTCGATACGATGGGCAACGACCTCACCCAACTCCCGCTGACCGCCGCCATCGTCGTCGCCGTCGTCTCCTCGACGCTGACGGCGGGCCTCGCCGCAATCGGCGTTCCCGCCAGTTTCGTCATCATCGCGACGATGTCCATCGTCGGCCTCGGGTGGGGGCGGGCGACGCGGACGACGACCGCCCGGGATGCGGTTCGGGGTGAGGGGGTGGGAGCGAACGTCTCCGTCGGGGCGCTGGCGGCCGACGACGCGGCGACCGTCGGGAGTACCGAGACGGACGGCGCTTCGGCACGACCGATGGGCGAGGAAAGCCCCGAGGACATCCCCGCGGCATCGGACCTGTTCGACCCGGAGACGACCGGACGTGTCATCCTGATGCAGAACGTCGTCCCCGCAGTCGCCACTATCGGGGCGTTTCTCGTGTTTCGGTTCACGCTCGTGGCGTGATGGGAAGTCGCATCGAAGAAAAGTGAACGTACGTACGTATTGCACCGACGACCCGTCTCCTAACAGCAACCTTCAACACAGAGGCGCGTGAACTCACTCAGTGATGCCCACGGTAGAATACCTCAACTACGAAGTGCTGGACGACCACGGCTGGGACATCGACGACGACGGCCTCTTCGATGAGGCCGCAGATGCCGGCCTCGACGACGAGGACTACGGTACGCTCGATGTCGCGGAGGGTGAGTACATCCTCGAATCCGCCGAGGCGCAGGGCTTCGATTGGCCCTTCTCCTGCCGCGCCGGTGCGTGTGCGAACTGCGCGGCCATCGTCAAGGAGGGCGAAATCGACATGGACATGCAGCAAATCCTCTCCGACGAGGAGGTCGAAGAGAAAGGCGTTCGCCTGACCTGTATCGGCAGCCCCGCTGCCGACACGGTCAAAATCGTCTACAACGCCAAACACCTCGACTACCTGCAGAACCGCGTCATCTAAGCCGCGTGTGTCCTGTCTTGGGACACCGTTTGCGTATCGTGTAGCGTCGCGCTCGCCTCGCCGGCGGGGCGTGCCGATTTCTCATTCGAGGGTCACGGCGACCCCCTGTATCCGTTTTCGAAAAGCGAGGGCTATCCCGTCTGCTCCGTCTCGAAATCCGCCGCCGACAGGCCTTCGGCGTTCCGTTCGTAGCGTTCGAACGTCGCTTCGCCCCACTCGCGAAACGCGGTGTTCGACGACTGCACCAGCGCCCGCGGAATCCCCTCGGCGTCGGCGACGCCGATTTCGATTCGCTCGTCGTCCGGTAACCCGAGGTAGAACGGCAGCGTGCCGTCGGCGATGGCGACCTCGAATCGGTCCGTGGCGAGCTTTTCGCGGAACAGTTCCGCGAAGGGCTCTTCCATGACGTGGTCGGCACACGCCGGTCCGAGGACGATGCTCGCGGTGAACTCCCCGTTCGTGATTCGGTCGTGGACCAGTTCCGTTCCGTCGAGTTCGATGGCGGGCAGGAACCCCCGGAACCGGTCTGCGGTGCGTATCGTCTCGGTCTGGGTCTGTGCCGGCGCGTACGGCTCCGCCGTCGTCGACACCGTCAACTCGGCGCCGGCGAGCCACTCCGGCTCGATATCGAACGACGACGGCGGGACGTGCTCCAGCAACGGCGCGAACTCCTCGGTGAGCCGGAGGGTCTCCGAGAGCCGAGTGAACTCCGCGGCCACGAGCTCCCCGGCCGCGGTCACCCGATAGCCGTCGTCCGTCGATTCGACCCAGCCGCGGCTCAGAAACCCCTCGAGGGTCCGCCGAACCGTCGACCGAGAGGCGTCGACGGACGCGCGAACGTCCCGACGGCTCATCGCGTCTCCTCGAAGCACGTTCAGTATTCGCAGTCGGTGTCGCGACCCGGAGAGGAAGTCGATATCCGCCACGACCGGGGCGTCGCCGAGTTGACCCGGCTCGTCCGAACGTCGTTCGTCACCCATCGCTAGCCGAGTACCGTCCGAAACCATTTAGAATGACCGTGTGGGTTTCGGACGCTGAGACAACGCTGTGTTTGCGGCCGACCCCACACAGCGTGTTCGCTACGAGTTGGCTTCCAGCGCCGCCAGCAGCGTCGCGGTCTCGACGACGGTCGCGAACTCCCCGGAGAGTTGCGCGAGCGCGAGTCGGTGGTTCTGCTCGGCGGCGTAGCGAGTGCCGTCGAACTCGCGGTCGAAGGTGACGGAGGCGTCGCTGACGAGGTACACCTCGAAGCCGAGGTTCTCGGCCATCCGGGTCGTCGTCGACACGCAGTGGTCGGTGGTGAAGCCGGCGACGACGAGCCGTTCGATGCCCGCATCCCGCAGTCGGCGTTCGAGGTCGGTTCCGATGAAGGCGCTGTTGACCTGCTTTTCGACGACGGGTTCGTCGCCTTGGGGTTCTGCCTCGGGCTTGAACTCGTTGCCGGGGCGGCCCGGCCGTAGCGGCGAATCCCGTTCCGTCGAGTCGTGTTTGACGTGATAGATGGGTCGGCCGCTCTCGCGCCACTGGCCCAACAGCTCCGCGAGGTGGCGCTCCGCGTCGGGGTTGTTCCGGTCGCCCCAGCGGTCGTCGTCGAACCCCTGCTGTACGTCGACGAGCACGAGTGCGGCGTCGTCAAGATTCAACGTCTCGTAGTCCCGAAACGGCATGGCCCTGATGGGTCATCGATAGTCAACCGTCAGGGATATACTTTCCCTATCGGGCGTATTCTGTGGGCAAAATAGTGAACGAACGTTCGAAAATGGGGCGAGAATACGATACGAGCGTCGTTCAGCCACGGTCGACGAAGAGTGCTTGCGTTTAAGAGGGATGTGGACACACTCCCCTACGTGTCGTCGCTGCTCTTCGATTTCGCGACCGGGCCCGACATCATCCGACTGCTGGCCGTTCCGGTGTTCGGGTGGGCCGCCTACCGCGACATCGAAACCCGACGTGTCCCGAACCGGACGTGGCTTCCCCTCGCCATCGCCGGCCTCCTCGCGCTGGCGTGGGACGCGTGGCTCGTGGCCGACGCCGCCGCCTTCGAACAGCGACGCTTCGCGGTACAGGTCGTCCTCTCGGTCGGCCTCGTCGCGCCGCTGGGGTACATCTTCTGGCGACTCGGCGGCTTCGGCGGCGCCGACGCCAAGGCCATCATGACGCTCGCGTTGCTGTTGCCCGTCTATCCGGCGTTTTTCGTCGGGACGGGTGTGTATCCGCCGTCCGGAAACCAACCGCCGCTCGGCGTCTTCTCGCTGAGCATCCTCTCGAACACCGTTCTCGTCGGCCTCGCCTATCCCTTCTTCCTCGCCGGAGTGAACGCGCTCAGAGGCGCGTTCACGCCCGCGATGTTCATCGGCCGTGCCGTCGCCATCGACGACATCCTCTCGGAGTACGGCCGTCTGCTCGAAACGACCGAGGGGTTCACCCGACAGGGGCTCGATATCGACGCGCTCCGGATGTATCTCCGCTGGCGGGGCGTCTCCTTCGAGGCGGTTCGGGCGACCCCCGACCGGTATCGGCACCCGCTCCCGACCGAACGCAACGACCCCGGCGATGGCTCCATCGCGGCCGACGAGCGCGCGTTGACCGACGGTGGGAGCGTCATTACCGACGCTTCCGACGCCCCGGAGGCCGCGGTCCGACCGCTCGATACGTGGGGCGCCGAGCGATTCCTCGAAGAACACAGTGCCTACGGGACGACGCCCGAGGAACTCCGGGAGGGACTGGAGGTACTCACCGAACCGGACCGGGAGTCGGTCTGGATTACCCCCGGCGTCCCGTTCATCGTCCCGATGTTCGTCGGCTTGCTGCTGGCGCTCACGTTCGGCGATTTGCTGTTCGTCCTCCTCGGGCTCTTCGGGGCGGCGTAGGCGTCGGGCTTAAGCCCCCGCAGGCGAACTCTCGGCCGTGATTGTCGTCGCCACGGACGATTTCGAGGTGTACCACGGCGTCGTCGGCGAGCTCCGTGACCGCGGCGTCGAGTTCACGACGTTGGAACCCGGCGAGTCGCTTCCGGAGGCGGCTCGCGTCGCCATCGTCGGCCCCGAGGACGAACACCCCGACGTGGAGACGGTTCGGGCGACGCCGGACGACCCTCGCCGTGCGGTCGACGCCGCCCTCGCGATTCTCCGTGGCGACGGCGGCCGAACCGTCGTCGGCATCGACCC
>NZ_WPCC01000031.1 GCF_009741925.1 Natronomonas sp. CBA1123 | reverse complement strand
CGGTGCAGTAACGCGACGAGAACCGCCGGATTCGAGAGGTCGCCACCGCAGAGCGGCCACCCCGAACACGCCGCGGCGGCGTCGGAGAGTGCGGCCGTCGCGCCGACCACGACGAGGACGTACACTCCGACGACGGCCGCCGCGAGCAGGGCGGTGATGGAAGGGCGGCGAGTCATACGGGAACCTTGGAGTGGTCGTACTTAGGCCCCGCGCTTCCGGGTCCCCGTACGGGAAGTCAGCAACTATTTAGTCCGGTGTTCCTAATCGGCCGGTAATGAGAGTCACGCGCACCGTCACGGCGGCGCTCGCCGGACTCGTGCTACTCGCCATCTCGGCCGACCCCGTGTTCGCACAGAGCCAAGGCGTAGAGCAGATAAACGACCTCAACGCGAAACTGCTCGCGGTCGCCATCCCCATCGCCGTCCTCGTCGAGGTAATCCTCATATACGCAGTGGTGAAGTTCAAGAACAACGACGACCCCCAGCCGACCCACGAGAACCGCCGGCTGGAGATTACGTGGACGGTGGCAACCGCCATCGTGCTGCTGTTCGTGGGCTTCGCCTCCTATCAGGTGCTCGCCGTCGAGGAAGTCGGGAACCCCATCGACAGCGAAGACCGCATCGAACCGCAGGTGTCCCAGGACCTCGAAGGCGCCGTCGGACCACTACAGTCCGAACAGAACGAGGCCGTAGAAATCGAAATCGAGGCGTTCCGCTACGGCTGGCGGGCGACCTACGAAGGGACCGACGTAACGACCAACAACGAGATACGCGTGCCAACGGACAGACCGGTGTACTTCCACATCACGTCGACCGACTGGCTCCACATGCTGTCGGTGCCGGACCTCGGTCTGAAGCAGACCGCCTTCCCCGGCGAGTACAACACCATCAAGACGATTCCAACCGAGCCCGGTGAACACCAGTTCTACTGTACGGAGTACTGCGGCATCGGCCACTCCCAGATGAACGGGAAGTTCGTCGTGATGGACGGCGACGACTACGACGAGTGGCTGGCGAACCAGCAGTCCGAGTAACGGTCCGTACGTTCTTTTCGGCCCTACCGGGTTTTCCTGTCGATAGCGACCGCCCCAGTTTCAGGGATAGCCGTCGGCTTTGGGAGGGTTTTTACCCCTCGACTCGAATGACCCGCGTATGAGTGTCGACCACGACGACGGACATCACGGTGGCCACGAACACCACCTGCCCGCGGTCGAGGACTGGCCCCGCGGCTTCGGTGAAGCCTCCTGGTGGCCGTTCATCACTGCCCTCGGCGGCGCTGGGTTCTACATCGGCGCGGCCCTGTTCGTCCTTGGACGCCCGGAGTATGGCATCGTTCCCCCGACCATCGGACCGGCCGCATTCGTCATCAGCACGTTCCTGTTCCTGACGGGCCTGTACGGCTGGCTGTATCACACCTTCATCGTCAACTTCTGGGAGGGCGAAGCCGACGACTTCGGATTCCCGTTGAAGCTCACGATGCTGTTGTTCCTCGGGACTGAGGTCGCGACGTTCGGCGCCGGCTTCGTGTACTACTTCTTCATCCGCGGTGGCGAAGTGTGGACCGAAGAGGCACTGCCCGAACTCGTCGTCTCCGGTGACGTTCTCAGCTCGCTCGTCATCATCAACACCCTCATCCTGATTGCCAGTTCGTTCACCATCCACTACGCCCACCACGCACTGCTGAAGGGCAACCGCCAACGCTTCGTTCGACTCCTCGGTGCGACGCTGTTCCTCGGACTCGTGTTCCTCGGCGGTCAGGTGTACGAGTACTACGAGTTCATCGTCCACGAGGGCTTCACCGTCACGCAGGGCGCCTACGGCTCCGCCTTCTACGGTCTGACCGGCCTCCACGGTCTGCACGTCTCCCTCGGTGCCGTCCTCATCGGCATCCTCTTCATCCGAGCGCTGTTCGGACACTACTCCGCCGAGAAACACGTCTCGGTGTCGACCGTCTCGATGTACTGGCACTTCGTCGACATCGTCTGGGTGTTCCTCGTCATCGTGCTGTACGCGGGTGCTATCGTCTGAGACGGCAACCTTCTACTGATTTGGTCGCTTTCAGCGGCCTTTATTTCGGACAAGAACCATCTCTCTGAGAATCATAGAGTTCTGACGAATCGTACTCCTTGACGCCTACATCAGAAATCATCTCAGAAATACCGGAGGAAGATTTTTTCACGAGCGCATTTAGTTGAGCGTCATGGGTATCGGTAATCCATTAGGGAGGGATGTCCTCGACCTCGTTGACCAGTGGATTCCTTCAGCGGAATATGACCACGAGAGGAAATACCAATCCGAACTGCAGGACTATCTTGACCAAGCCCTTAATCAACAGTCTGGTGGGCTTGGCCTTGGATTGGATGCTGGTGGAGGTAGCCACGTTGTCAGCACCGAACGAGGTACTTCGTATGGAGATGTAGTGGTGGATGACGAAGTTGGGATTGAACTGAAACGGAACTTCACAAACTCCCAGAAAAAGAAGTTACGTGGGCAATTGGAAGACTACGCAGACAACTACGATTACGTCATCGCCTGTGCTTGTGGGATTGAAGATATGGATGGGTGGAGGGAGCTTGAGAACAAGTTCATCGACCGTAACCGAGGAATGATGGACATGACTCAATTCGCGTTCGTAATCAAACGGCGTGAGGATATGGGAAAGAATGCCGATTCTAGAGATGACGATGGAGGCCTGTTAGGCGGTGGGGGATTGTTCTGATATGATAATCAGGATGTCGCCGGTTCGCTGGCAGTCGCCGGACTCACGATTGCTATTCTCATAATTGCCCAACCATTGAGTGGCACAATGTGGAGCATCTCATTGAACTGGGTCGGGGCTGCGATTGTCGCTATTGGTGGCCTCTCTGTTTTAGCGTCGTAATTCTCGACGATATCAGTGGTATGTAGTGATATCGTTCCAGTCGGTGGGGTAAACTCGGGGTTTCAGATTCCCCTCATGGCTTTGGTCCATCCATCGAACGACCCGCCGATTCCGGAAGGTTCTCCGGTCCCCGACGACTACCGACGACAATGACCGCCCGTCGTCGTTTGGCGTTCACGCTGGTCGGCGTTCTCCTCGGCGTCGTGGGAACCGCCGGCGCTCACGGCGCCGGCTTGGCGAGCGCCTCCGGGCGGAGTCTCGCCGTGCCGACGTGGCTGTTCTTGCTCACCGGCGGCGGCGTCATCGGCGCGTCGTTCCTGCTCGCGTCGTTCGTCACCGACCGGGCGTTCATCCGCCGCGTCCACGGCTGGCGACGCGCCGTCGCCCTTCCAGCGCTTCGAGTGCTTACCGGCGTCGGGCGAGTCGTCGGCGTCGTCGGCCTCCTGTTCGTCCTGGTGGTCGGCTTCGTTGGTCCGCAGGAGTCACTGTACAACGCCGCCATCCTCGTCGTCTGGGCGGGGTGGTGGTCCGGATACGCGATGACCACCTACCTCGTCGGGAACACCTGGCCCGTTCTCAACCCGTGGCGCTCGATAGCCACCGTTTTGCCCTCGTTGGACCGGCCGTACCCCGACCGACTGGACGCGTGGCCGAGCGTCGTCGGCCTGCTCGCGTTGATTTGGCTGGAGGTCGTCAGCCCCGTCGCCGACCAACCACGGTTCCTCGCGAGCATCGTCGCCGGCTACACCGTCATCACGCTGGCCGGTGCGGTCGTCTTCGGCGAGGAGACGTGGTTCGAGACCGTCGACCCGGTGTCACGGGTGTTCCGGTACTTCGGTCGCGTCGCGCCGCTATACGCCGACGACGGGGTCAGCGTTCGGCTGCCGGGGGCGGGGTTGAGCGAGGCGAAACTCGTCACCTCCCGAGCGGAGGTGGCCTTCGTCGTCGCGGTGCTGTGGGTGACGACCTACGACGGCCTCGTCGCGACGCCGCTGTGGCGCCGCTATGCGGTCGCGGTCGTCGAAGGCGGCGTCCCGCCGAACCTCCTGTACGCCGCCGCGCTCGTCGTCGGCTATCTCGTCTTCCTCGGCATCTACCGGGCAGCGGCGAAAGCCAGCAAGCGACGCGCCCGGACGTACGTCCCCGTCGAGGACCTCGCCTATCGGTTCGCGCCGCCGCTCGTCGCCATCGCCGCCGGCTACCACGTCGCGCACTTCCTCGGGTACTTCCTCGAGCTGTCGCCGACGCTGCTCGGGACGCTCACCGCGCCGCTGTCGCCGCCGGAGCCGGTCGCGCTTCTCTTGCCGGCGTGGTTCGGCGGCCTCGAACTGTCGTTCGTCATTCTGGGACACCTGTTGGCCATCTGGGTCGCCCACGCCGCCGCATACGATATCTTCCCCGGGAAATTGCAGGCCATCCGAAGCCAGTACGCCACCACGGCGGCGATGGTGTGTTACACAATCGTCAGCCTCTGGATAGTCTCTCAACCGTACGCGGTTCCGCCGTACGTCTCCTGACCGATGACCGAACACACCCACCCTCGACAGACGCCACCGTCGGACCCGCCCGAGGAGCCAGCCACCTGTTCGTACTGCGGTGAGAAGTTCGTCGACGAACAGTTGCTCGCGCTCCACCGCGGCATCGAACACGAGCCCCGACTCTCCGAGGCGGAGGCCGACGCCTATCGCGCGGCCCGCGACGCCGAACGCGAGGACGTCCGGCTGTTCCGACTGAAGGCACTGGCCGCGCTGCTGTTCATCTACTTCGGATTCATCTTCGTGTACGCGTTCGTCGTGTGAGTGCGAGCGAGACACCGACGGTCCTTTGTCTCGGCAGTTCCTACACCGAGTATGGAAGCGGAATCGGAACCAGAGACTGAATCGGCGCTCTCCGAGCAGTACGCCAAGTCCAGTCCGTGGCCGGTCGTCGTGGCGCTGGGACTCGTCATCAGTGAGATTGGCATCCTGTTCGGGCTCTACCCCGTCGCCATCGCGGGGCTGGTCATGTTCGCCGGCAGCGTCTCGGGTATCGTCCACGAAGCTGGCTACGTGGCGAGTCCGTGGCGTCTGCTGGCCGGGATGGGCGTCGCACTCGTCGTCGTCGGTCTCGCCTTGGTTTCGACGCAGGTCGACGGCGGCGTGTCGGCGTACGTCGCCCAGACCAGCGTCGAAAACGGCGTCACGCTTCGCGGTTTCACCATCGCGGCGACGGGCGCCATCGTCGCCGTCGCTGGCCTCGTCGTTCCCCGCGTCGCGAATCAGTAACCTCTTTGTATCCGTGTTCGAATTCACGGCCAATGAGTAACCGCACGTTCGACCGGGAAACGCTGCTGGACCTGTCGGTCAACGTTATCCCCCTCGCGATACTCGCGTTCTTCGTCATCGTGTACGGCGTATGGTGATTATCCCCAACGACCCGCTCGTTCTGTTCGTTCAGATGTCGATTATCATCGTCACGGGCATCGCCCTGACGCTGTTGACGTACTTCTCCGGGAAGGCCATCGCGGGCTCGGAGACGGAAGACGAGATACCGCCGGGATACTCCCCCGAGGACGCGGAAGCCGCACCGGACCCGGAGGCCGAGTCGGTCTCCGACGACGCCTAACGCGACCATCGTTCTACGCTTCGGGTTTTCCGTTGGGAGCCACAGCCTCGGTCGGAAAACCAACGGCAGTGGCGGCGGCAAGCGCAAGCTTTCTTTACCAGTAGTCCTACTCCATCCATAGAGACACATGGCTGCAGAACAGCTTGCGCTGACGGTTCTCATGGGGGTGCTCCTCATCGGGGTGTTCGCCCTCGTCGCCCGCATGGAGAACTGGCGCACGTACACTCCGCTCGCCAGTGGTGAAGCCGCTGGTGCGGCGGGTCACGGACACAAACCACCGGGAATCACCCGCTGGCTGACCACGGTCGACCACAAAGACATCGGCATCCTCTACGGCACCTACGGCGTCATCGCCTTCATCTGGGGTGGCGTCGCCGTGATGCTCATGCGCATCGAGTTGACGACGCCGGGAACGGCGTTCCTCGAACCCTCGATGTACAACGCGCTGCTGACGAGTCACGGCATCACGATGCTGTTCCTGTTCGGGACGCCCATCATCGCGGCGTTCTCGAACTACTTCGTGCCGCTGCTCATCGGCGCCGACGACATGGCGTTCCCGCGCATCAACGCCATCGCCTTCTGGCTGTTGCCGCCGGGGGCGTTGCTCATCTGGGCCGGGTTCTTCTTCATCCCGTTCGGTGTCGGCATCGGTCCCGCAGAAACCTCGTGGACGATGTACGCGCCGCTGTCCATCGAGCAGACCAACCCGGGTGTCGACCTGATGTTGCTCGGGTTACACCTCACCGGCGTCTCGGCGACGATGGGGGCTATCAACTTCATCGCGACCATCTTCACCGAGCGCGGTGACGACGTGACGTGGGCAAACCTCGACATCTTCTCGTGGACCATCCTCACCCAGTCGGGGCTCATCCTCTTTGCGTTCCCGCTTCTGGGGAGCGCGCTCATCATGCTGCTGCTCGACCGTAACTTCGGGACGACGTTCTTCGCCATCGAAGGCGGCGGCCCAATCCTCTGGCAGCACCTCTTCTGGTTCTTCGGCCACCCCGAGGTGTACATCCTCGTCCTCCCGATGATGGGTATCGTCTCGTGGGTGCTCCCGAAGTTCGCCGGCCGGAAACTGTTCGGCTTCAAGTTCGTCGTCTACTCGACGCTCGCCATCGGTGTCCTCTCGTTCGGCGTGTGGGCCCACCACATGTTCGGCTCGGGAATGGACCCCCGTATCCGGGCGTCGTTCATGGCGACCTCACTCGCCATCGCGATACCATCGGCAGTGAAGACGTTCAACTGGATTACGACGCTGTGGAACGGTGAGGTGCGGCTGACCGCACCGATGCTGTTCTGTCTCGGCTTCGTCTCGAACTTCGTGTTGGGCGGCATCACCGGCGTCTTCCTCGCGGCGATTCCGGTGAACCTCCTGCTCCACGAGACGTACTACGTCGTCGGCCACTTCCACTACGTCGTCATGGGGATGATTGCCTTCGCCGGCTTCGGCGGCGTCTACTACTGGTTCCCCATCGTCACCGGGAAGATGTACCAGCGCACGCTGGCGAAGTGGCACTTCTGGCTGTCGATGATTGGCGTCAACATCACGTTCTTCGCGATGTTGGTGCTCGGCTACCTCGAGATGCCGCGTCGCTACGCCACCTACGAGTTCGACCCCGTGTTGGCGCCGCTGGCACAGGTCCAGTTGCTCCACCAGGCCGCGACCGTCGGCGCGTTCCTCATCGCCATCGGGACGGTCATCTGGCTGTGGAACATCGTCCAGTCGTGGCTCGAAGGCCCCGAAGTCACCGACCCCGACCCCTGGAACACCAAGGAGTACGGCCTCCACGGCCGTGAGTTCGCGTGGTTCGAGGACCGACTCTCGACGGAGGGCAAACTCGCGACGACGGACGGTGGCGAAGAAGACGTCGCGGCCGACGGTGGCGAGGAAGTCGCCACCGACGGCGGCAACGATGTCGACGAATAGCTGAGAGACGCGTTTTTTCGGTTCGTTCGCTCCGTCAGATAGACGTGAGGACGAGAATCAGTCCGGTCGCAGCCATCAACACGGCGACGCCGACGAGGACGACGAGCAGATACTCCTTTTCGGTGAACTGACGGGATGTTTCGGCCATACCCCCAGTTAGGAGCAGACCGGCAAAAGGGTTTCAGAAGCATCGTCGTTTCACAAAACTAATCGCCCGGCCCACCCTACCGGCACCTGTGACGGACACGAACGGGCAGACCGCTCGCGGTGGCAACCGCATCATCATCGCGCTGTATTTCATCGTCGTCGCCGTCGCCGGACTGATGGGCGGCGTCATCGGAAGCATCGGCCTTCGGGACCTCGAAGCCGTCTCGTTTCTCGGGATAATCACCTTCCAGCCGACGCCGTTCGGACTCGCGATGTTCGGGATGTTGACCATCGGAACGATGCTCGGCGTGTTGCTGTTGCTCGTCGTCTTCGTCTCCCGGCGCTACGCGGACGGCTGAACGGAGCGACCGATTCGGGAAGGGAAAGCACTTACTTCAGCACCACCGACCGCAAACCGATGTATCACGTCGTCGTCGGTGTCGCCACGGCGGACGAACAGTTACCGCACAAGGTCGAGGCCGTCACGGAGCTGCCGGCCTCGGCCGGGGAACTCCGCGTGACGCTCGTCCACGTCCACGACGGCGAGGCGCCGGTCGAAGCGATTCCAGCCGTCGAGGAGGCAGTGGAATCCTTCGCGGCGACCGATATCGACGCCGAAATCCACGGCGTCGTCGACGACGACGCCCCGCGCGGACTGGTCGAGGCGGCCGCGGCGCTGGATGCCGACCTGCTCTGTATCGGCGGTCGGCGCCGCTCGCCGGCCGGAAAGCGGCAGTTGAAACCCGGTGCACAGGAAGTGTTGTTGCACGCCGACCAGCCCGTGGTCGTCGCTGGACAACTCGGGTCGGAGTGAGGTAGCGTTACCCCTGTCCGACCATCCGGTCTTCGTCGTCCCACTCCTCCGTTCGGAGTTCGTACTTCTGGACTTTGCCGGTCGCCGTCGTCGGGAGTTCCTCGACGAACTCGATTCGACGGACCGTCTTGTAACTCGCGAGGTGTTCGCGAGTGAACGCGACGAGTTCGTCGCTGGTGATACCGGGGTTCTCGGGGTCACCGTTGGCCGGAACGACGAACGCCTTCGGCGTCTCACCCCACTCGTCGCTCGGCGAGGGGATGACGGCCACGTCGTCGACCGCCTCGTGTTCGAACAGCGTGTCCTCCAGTTCGATGCTGGAGATGTTCTCGCCGCCGGAGATGATGATGTCCTTCTTGCGGTCCTGAATCGAAATCATCCCGTGTTCGTCGATGGTGGCGAGGTCGCCCATGTGGTAATACCCCTCGATGCGGTCGGAGAAGGCCTCCTCGGTCGCCTCGGGGTTCTCCCAGTACCCCTCCATCACCTGATTCCCTCGAACGACGATTTCGCCGATGGAGTTGCCGTCCCGAGCCACGTCGTTGCCATCCTCGTCGACGACACGGACTTCAGTGCCGAGATAGCCGATACCCTGTTTCTTCTTCACCGCGAACCGGTCGGCGGAGTCGTCGTCGAACAGCCGCCGAGCGTCGGAGGTGGTGATGAGCGGCCCCGTCTCGGTCGCGCCGTAGACGTGTTTGAGATACCAGCCGAACTCGTCTTCGACGGTCCGGATGGTGGCTTCCGGCGGTGCGCTGCCGGCGGTCGCGACCCGAACGTCGTTTGCGCCGGCCGTCGTGGGGTCGTTCTCCTCGTAGTAGCTCATCAGTTGATTGAGGACGGTCGGTGCCGCACACAGATACGACACGTCCTCGGTCGTGATGGCGTCGAAGATGCCGCCGGCGTCGACGCCGCGCGTACAGACGTGTTTCGCACCGATGCCCGTGACTGCGTAGATGTGCCCCCAGCCGTTGACGTGGAACATCGGCAGCGTCCACAGGTAGATGTCGTCGTCGGTGAGTTCCTGGTGGATGGTTATCAGATGGGCGTGAATCGTCTCCGAGCGGTGGGTTCGCATCACGCCCTTCGGGTCGCCCGTCGTCCCCGAGGTGTAGTTGATGGTGATGACCTCGTCTTCGGCCATCTCCGGGCGGTCGAAGGCGCCGTCGTTGTCGAGCCACGATTCGAAGTCGTCCACTCGCCGTCGACGGCGTCGGGGTCGTTCGTGACGAACAACTCGGTCGAGACGTCGTCTCGAATCGCCTCGATTTTCTCGGCGTACTCGTAGTCGGCGAACACCGCTTTCACGCCGGCGTCCTCGAGGATGTACTCGAAGTCCGACGGGGTGAGTCGGTAGTTCAGCGGCGTGTGGACCGCCCCGATTTGCATCGACCCGTAGGCCGCCTCCAGATGGAAGTGGGTGTTCGGGTCGAGGACGGCGACGCGGTCGCCCTTCTCGACGCCGCGAGCCTGCAGTGCGGCCGAAAACCGGTCCGCGCGGTCGCCCAGCTCGGCGTAGCTGTAGCGTTCGCCGGTCGTCGCGACCACCGCCTCCTCGTCTGCGTAGTGGTTGCGTGCACGGTCGAGGAAGTCCGTCACCAGCAGTGGCTTGTGCATACACAACTCCTTACAACGAGTCGAACGTTAATTGTTCGGTAACTGTCCCACACAGCGGGATTCGGCGTCGTGACCCTCCCTCAAGCGAGGCCGATTTTTTCCTGGTAGGCGCCGTAGTGCTCCTCGAAGACCTCCATAATCTCGCCCATCGTCACGTAGGCTTTCACCGCGTCGATGATGTAGGGCATCACGTTCTCGCCGTCGTCGATGGCATCGGAGAGCGCCTCGAGCGTCGCCTCGACTTCGGCGTCGTCGCGTTCCTCCTTGGTACGCTCCAGTCGGTCGAGTTGCCGGTCCCGCGTCTCGGGGTCGATTTTCAGGATGTCGGGGTCCGGTTCCTCGTCGATGGTGTACTGATTGACGCCGACGACGACCTCCTCGCCGGCGTCGACGCGTTTCTGGTACTCGTAGGAGGCGTCCTGAATCTCCCGATGGAAGTATCCCTGCTCGATACCCTCGAGGACGCCGTCGCGCACGGACCCCTCACCGATGTCGCGTATCTCCTCGATGTACTCCATGATTTCGGCCTCCATCTCGTCGGTGAGTGTCTCGATGGCGAAACTGCCGCCCATCGGGTCGACGATGTCGGCGGCGCCCGATTCCTCGGCGATTATCTGCTGGGTCCGAAGCGCCACCCGAACCGCTTCCTCGCTCGGCAGGGCGAGTGCCTCGTCGTAGCTGTTGGTGTGCAGCGACTGGGTGCCGCCGAGGACACCGGCCAGCGCCTGAATCGTCGTCCGGACGACGTTGTTCAGTGGCTGTTGGGCCGTCAGCGATTGTCCCGCCGTCTGGGTGTGGAACTTCAGGCGTTTCGACTCGTCGGCCTCGGCGCCGTACCAATCGGCCATCACGCGGGCGTACACGCGGCGGGAGGCGCGGAACTTCGCGACTTCCTCGAAGATGGAGTTGTGAGAGTTGAAGAAGAAGGACAGCAGCGGCGCGAACTCGTCGATTTCGAGGCCGCGGTCCAGACAGTCCTCGACGTAGGCGAAGCCGTTGGCGAGCGTGAACGCCGCCTCCTGGGCGGCGGTCGACCCCGCCTCGCGGATGTGATACCCCGACACCGAAATCGGATGGAACTTCGGCGTCTCCTCGACGGCGAACTCGACGGTGTCGGTGACGACGTCGAGGGAGGGTTCCGGCGGGATGACCCACTCCTTCTGGGCGATGAACTCCTTGAGCATGTCGTTCTGGAGGGTGCCGCGGACCTCCTTTCGGTCGACGCCCTGCTGGTCGGCCAACGCGATGTACATCGCGTAGATAACGGCCGCACTGGGGTTGATGGTGAAACTCGTCGAGATTTCGCTGATGTCGATGCCGTCGAACAGCACCTCCATGTCCCGAAGCGTGTCGACGGCGACACCCTCCTTGCCGACCTCGCCCTCGCTCATCGGGTGGTCCGAATCGATACCCATCAGCGTCGGCATGTCGAAGGCCGTCGACAGGCCCGTCTGGCCCTCGTCGATGAGGTAGTGGAACCGCTCGTTGGTTTCCTCGGCGGTGCCGAAGCCGGCGAACTGCCGCATCGTCCACGTTCGACCGCGGTACATCGTCGGGTATGGCCCTCGGGTGTACGGCGGTTCGCCCGGGTAGCCGAGGTCCTCATCGTAGTCGATGTCCGCGACGTCCTCGGGGGTGTACAGTCGGTCGACCTCGTGGTTGGAGACGGTGACGAACTCGTCTTTCCGCTCTCCCTTCTCCAGGAACGGCTCAAGCGTCTCGGATTCCCAGCGCTCACGCTCGGCGCGTATCTCCGCTAAATCCTCCTCGTCGAACATACACCCGTTTCGGTAGGCGCAAGTATGAAGGTTGGCGTCGAACCGGGGGTCGTCGGCTTACTCCGGTTCCTGGAGTCGCTTCGTCGTCTCGACGAGGGGGTGGTGTGCGTAATCGACCTCCTGGATGTCGGAGATGGAGTTCAGGTTCGACTTCCGTGCGGTTTCGGCCATCCCGAGACTGACGCGTTCGTCCAACACGATGACGTAGGCGTCCATCTCCTCGATGTCGAGGCGGTCGGCTGCCTTCACCCGGTGGTGGCCATCGGCGAGGAGCAGCTGTCCGCCGTTGTCGATGACCACGAGCGGTTCGGCGAGTCCGTTTTCGAGTTCGTAGGACCGACCTTCGAGTTCGTCGGTGTACACCTTCGTCTGTGTCGGCGTCAAGTCGGAGAGTTTCACGGTTCGGCGCTCCTCGCTCGTGCCGACGCCGTGGATGCTTTCCAGCGTCTGCTGGAGTTTGCCGACCTTCTCCGGCGTCGCACGCTCGATTTGGGAGCGGATTACATCCGCATTCGAGATGATGCCGACGAGGTTGCCGGCGTCGTCGACGACCGGAAGCCGCTGGATGCCCGACCGGAGGATGACGCGCGCGGCGTCGGTAATCTTCATCTCCGGATGCGCGACGATGATGTCCTGGGTCATCACCTTGAAAATCGGGTCGGAGTCCCCGGCCAACAGCAAATCGCGCGCACTGATGAACCCCTCGACGTGGCGGCCGTCACACACCGGAAAGCCACTGTGTGCGTCGCTGTCGGCGATTCGTTTCGACACCTCGAGGACCGTATCGTCGGGGGAGACTGTCGCCACGTCGCGAGTCATGTAGTCTTTCACTCGCGGTTTGTCCTGGTACAGCGTGTTCTCGGGGTCATCGGCCATTACCCGGAGTGTAGAGGCGACGACGCAAAAACCTCACTCAAGCCCGTCGACGCCGATGAAGTCGGCGTAGACGGACGCCGCCGCCCGGTTCAGCGAGATGCCGAGCGTCTCGAAGAACCGCTCGGAGATGGTCTCCTCGATGACCTCGCCGCGGTCGGCCTCGTCGGTCTCCTCCAGCAGCATTCCGACGGGAATCTGTGCGCCGGCCATCTCCGCGTGCCCACCCGCGCTACCGATTTGGCCGAAGGCGTTGCGGAGCACCTCCCCGAGGTCGATGTCGTCGTCCCTGGAACGTGCGGAAACGAACACCATCTCGTCGGTGTAGCCGAAGACCAGCGTCGTCGAGACGCCGTTCATCTCCAGCAGTTTGTCCGCGGCCTGCGGTAGCGCGTCCCTGTCGGCGAGTTCGCCGACACACGTGGTGAGAACGTCTTTTTGTCGCCGTCGGTTGACGATGGCGTTTGCGACGATGTCCAACGTTTCCCCGGTCGTACTCGGCGATTCGATGCGTTGGATGGCGCTTCCGTCGACGAACTCGACGAGGTGGGCGGCGGCGTCGAAGTCCGCCTCGGCACTTCGCGGCTGAACGCCTTCGTGTCCGTCCGGACGCCGTACAGCAATCCCGTGGCGAGCGCCGCGTCGGGGTCAATGTCGAGATGGTCGAGATAGCCGAGTATCAGCGTGCTCGTCGAGCCAACGTCGCTTCGTAAGTCGACGAACCGCGCCTCGATGGGCGCCCGTGGCGGGTGGTGGTCGACGACGATGTCGACGTCGGTGTCCTCGGGGAGGCCGTCGTTGACACCGGGTCGGGAGTGGTCGACCAGCGCGAAGCCACCGAACTCCGAGAGGTCCGATTCCGGCGTGAGGTTCCGAAGGTCGTACTCGAGGAGGTTCACCAGCGCTCGGTTCTCTTGGTGGTTGATGTTGCCGTAGTAACACGCTTCGGCGTCGGTGCCGGCCGCCTCCGCGATTCGCTTGAGACCGACCGCCGACGCGATGGCGTCGGGGTCCGGGTTGTCGTGGGCGACGACTGCGAGCGTACCGTCGATGTTCCGGAGAACACGCTGGAGCCGACGAGTCCTGATACCCCCGTCCCCGGCGCGGTCGAGGAGGAACTCCGTCGTCGGGTCGGTGTACGTCACGACTCGGTCGGCACGCGCCTCGATAGCAGCGGTGTCGCCGGTGGCGTCGGGAGCGACACACGCGAGAACGAACGCGTCGGGGTAGGCCTCCCGAGCGACGCCGACGAAATTCCGGGTCTGCTCGGGGTCGTCGTGGGCGACGATTACCGAATCGACCTCGCCGGCGACGGTCCGAACCGCGGCCGGGTCGGTCGTATCGACACCGCGGGCGTCGATGCCCGCGTCACGGAGCGTCTTCGCGCGGCGCTCCTCGTCGACCAACACCAGAAGCGACCCCGGCCGGTCGAGTAGTCGTTCGACGAAGGAGCGGCCGACCGAGCCACACCCCAACACCAACCGGTCCATACCCGTGCTGGGTGGCCGACGGTCTAAAGCGTGCTGGGACGACCGCGAAAAGAGGGACCCGACTTACAGGAGCGCGGCCGCGGCGTCGAAGGCCGCACTGTCGAAGACGAGGATGCCGGGCAACAGCGCGACGGTCACGACGGCGGCGGCGACGATGGCCACGTACAGCGCCGTCGGGTAGCGTTCGATTTCACGCGGCTCGTCGGGTTCGTCTATCCACATCGCCTTGACGACCCGGCTGTAGTAGAACAGGCTCAACGCGCTGTTGACCGCGAGGACGGCCCCGAGCCACCAGACGCCGGCACCGACCGAGCCGACGATGAGGAAGTACTTCGAGAGGAAGCCGCCGCCGACCGGCAGCCCCGCAAGCGAGAACATGAAGACGGTCATGGCGACGCAGGCCACCGGCGCCTCCTTCCCGAGGCCGTTGTAATCCCGGAAGGTGCGACCGACGTTCCAGTACTCCGCCAGCGCGACGAAGAGGAACGCGCCCGTGTTCATGAAGCCGTAGACGAGCAGGTGCAACATGCCCGACCCGAGGACGAGCCCTTGGTCGCCGAGGCCGGTCAGCGCCGCCAAGGCGATGAGGACGTAGCCGGCGTGGCCGATACTCGAGTACGCGAGCATCCGCTTGACGTTCTCCTGTGTCGCGGCGGCGAAGTTACCGAGCGTCATCGTCAGGACCGCGAGAACCTGGAAGGCGAGCACCCAGTCGACGCTTCCGGCGACCGAATCGATGGGGAAGGCGACGACGAAGACGCGGAAGGCGACGACGAAGCCGGCGGCCTTCGAGGCCGACGACAGGAACGCCGACACCGGGGCGGGCGCACCTTCGTAAGCCTCCGGCGCCCAGAAGTGGAACGGGACGGAGGCAGTCTTGAACGCGAAGCCACCGAGTACCATCAGGATACCGATGCCGAAGACGCCGGTGTACAGTTCCGAGGCCTCTCCGGCAGCGGCCGCCACGTCAGGCAACAGCAGGCTCCCGGTCGCGGCGTAGATGAGCGAGATACCGTAGGCGAGTATCGACGACGACAGCGCGCCGACGAGGAAGTACTTCAGCGCCGCCTCGACCGAACCGCGGTTCGTCTTCAGGTACGCCACCAGGGCGTACGACGGCAGCGAGGCGAGCTCCAGGGCGACGAACACGACGGCGAGGCTGTTGGCGGATGCCATCAGCGACATCCCCGTCGCCGCCAGCAGGATGAGCAGGTAGTACTCGGCCTTGTGCGGGAGGTCCTCGATGTAGTCCGCCGAGGCGAGTCCGACCAGTGCGGTCACGCTCCCGAAGATGAACGTGAAGACGAGGCTCATCCCGTCGACGACGAGTTGGCCGCCGAACAGTTCGACGCCGGAGTCGGCCGTCCCGGACAACAGCAGGGCCGCCGAGATGACCATCGCGACGGCCGCGCCGGCCGTCGTGACCGCCGCCAGCAGCGTGTCGTGTTTGCTCTCGGGGTCGAACGAGTCGATGACGAACAGCAACATCGCCGAGACGACGAACGCCCCAGCGGGTGCCAACAGGAGCCAATTACTGACGTGTTCCATCAGATACCACCTCCGAGGGTAGCGACGATGTCAAGCGTTGCGTCCTGAATCGACTCGAAGAACACCATCGGTGCCGAGCCGAGCAGGATGATGAGCAGGACGAGCGTCACCAGCGGCACCACATCGTGGAGCGCCGCCGGCCCGATTTCGTAGTCGGTTTCGAGCCGGAACGGCCCGAACAGCGACCGTTGCATCGCCCACAGCAGGTAGCCAGCGACGATGACGATGCCGAACATCGCAACCGCCGTGAACAGCGGCGCGTACGGAAGCACCGTCGACTCGAAGGCGCCGAGGAAGATGAACAGCTCGGCGGCGAAGCCGGCCATCAGCGGCAGGCCCATGTAGGCGAAGGCGCCGGCGACGAACACGCCCGCGGTGACGGGCATCTTCTCGGCCATCCCGGCCATGTCGCCGACCATGCGCGTGTGCGTCGTGTTGTAGATGACGCCGACCGTCATGAACAGCAGCCCCGAGATGAGGCCGTGGGCGACCATCTGGAACGTCGCACCGCCGACGCCGTAGACGGTGTAGGCGATGAGACCCAGGATGACGTAGCCCATCGAGGACACCGACGAGTAGGCGACGATGCGCTTGAGGTCCGACTGTGCCAGTGCGAGCATCGCACCGTAGATGATGGAGATGACCGCGATGACGGCGATGGGAATCGCCAGTATCTCGGCCTGTCCGGGCAGCATCGTGAAGTTGAACCGAAGCAGTGCGTAGGTCCCCATCTTCAGCAGGACGCCGGCCAGCATCACCGACGCCGGGGTCGGGGCCTCGACGTGGGCGTCCGGCAGCCACGTGTGGAACGGGACGACCGGCACCTTCACCGCGAAGCCGAGGAACATCGCCACGAACGCGGCAAGCGCGAGCATGTCGGGTCCGATGATGCCGAGGCTACCGAGTTGGCCGGCCCGCAACGCCTGTGCGATTTCGGGCAAGCCCGTCGAGGAGACGGAGTCGCCCAGTCCGAACACCAGCGCGAAGTAGCCGATGAACATCACCAGCGACGCGATGTTGGTGTAGACGAAGAACTTGATAGCGGCGTACTTCCGGCGCGGACCGCCCCAGACGCCGATGAGGAAGTACATCGGGATGAGGACGGCTTCCCAGAAGACGAACCACAGCAGGAAGTCAAGCGCTCCGAAGACGCCGATGAGGCTGGCTTCGAGGAACAGCATCAGCCCGTAGAACTGGCTCTGCCGTTCGTCGATGGGCGTCCACGCGCTCAGGATGGCCAGCGTGGTTAGAATCGTCGAGAGGACGACCAGCGGCAGCGAGATGCCGTCCAGCCCCATGTGGTAGTTGACCGTGTAGGAGCCCAACTGGAGCCACTGGGCGAACGTCTCGTAGGCGATGTCGCCGCCGAGTAAGGCGTTACCGCTGCCGTCGAAGGCGAGATACATGTACAGCGAGATGGCCAGCGGCGGGAGACTGAAGCCGACCGCGAGTTTGTGTGCGAATCGGTTGGGGGCGACGAAGACGACCGCCGCACCGAGGAGACACAGCGCGATGAGGGCTTCTATCAGCATCTAGAACCACCCCCCGAGCGCCGCGAAGACGCCCAAAAGCACCAGCAGGCTGAGAACGATGAGCGCCGCGTAGTTGGTCACGATACCCGTCTGGAGCCGACGCAGGCGGTCGCCGGAGAACAGGCTCACGCTGGAGACACCGTTGACGACGCCGTCGATGACGCCCTGGTCGAAGGTGTCGGCGGCTCCCGAGAGCCGCAGCGTGAGGCCTTCGGCGAGCCACACCTGGTATTCGTCTTGGTAGTAGTTGTGCATGAGCAGCGTCTGCAGACCGCCGAGTTTCTCGGTGTGTCGAGTCGGTTCGGCGCCGCGATACAGCGCGAAGGCGAGTCCCGCACCCAGAAGCGCCAAGCCGAGACTGGCACCGGCGCCCGCCAGCAGCGTCACGATTTCGCCGCCGCCGATGGTGCCGACCGAGTAGCCGGCGTAGTCGTGTGTGAGGCCACTGTAGTGGTGGGAACTCGTCAACAGCGCCTCGGGGCCGGAATCGAGGAACTGATGGAGGAAGTCGACCTCCAGTCCGGTGAGTTTCTTAATCGGAAGCGGGTTCAGGAAGCCGATGACCGCGGCGAGAATCCCGAGGACGGCCAGCGGGAACTTGACGTTCCAGCGGACGCCATGGGGGTCCTCGGCGGTATCGGAGCGGGCCTCACCGTGGAAGGTGAGAAGCACCATCCGGATGGTGTAAAAGCCCGTCAGGAAGACGGCTGCCAGCCCCATCGCGTAGGCACCGAGCAACAGGGGGCTACCGCCGAGGCCGTGGACGAGCGCCTCGTACAGCACTTCGTCTTTCGACCAGAAGCCCGAGAACGGGAAGATGCCGGCGAGCGCCAGCGACCCCGAGAGGAACGCGAGATACGTCACGCGCATGTGGTCTTTGAGGCCGCCCATGTCCCACATGTTCTCGTTGTGATGCATCGCGATGATGACCGACCCGGCGCCGAGGAACAGCAGTGCCTTGAACACCGCGTGGGTCGTCAGGTGGAAGAACGCGGCGACGTAGCCGCCGGTCCCGAGTGCAAGCATGATATAGCCGTACTGGCTGATCGTCGAGTACGCCAGCACCTGCTTGATTTCGTTCTTGACGACGCCCATCGTCGCCGCGAACAGCGCCGTGAAACCGCCGACGAAGGCGATGACCGCCAGCACCGTCGGCAACAGCGCGTAGAAGCCGTACATCCGTGCGACGAGGAACACGCCGGCGGCGACCATCGTCGCGGCGTGAATCAGCGCCGAGACGGGGGTCGGACCCTCCATGGCGTCCGGCAGCCACGTGTGGAACGGGAACTGGGCGGATTTGCCCATCACGCCGCCCAACACGAGCAGTCCGAGAATCGCGAACCACGTCGCTGGCTCGAAGCCGAAGGTGTTGACCGCGTCGGCGGTCGTCTCCGGGTTCAAGACCGTCTCCGCGAGCGCCGGGAAGCCGTTCTCTCCGGCGAACTGTGCGGTGCCGAACGTCGTCAGGACGCCGACGACGCCGACGAGGAAGAAGTAGTCACCGAATCGGGTGACGAGGAACGCCTTCTTGGCCGCCGACGGCGGGCCCGCACGGCGGAACCAGAAGCCGATGAGGAGGTACGAACACAGCCCCACCAGTTCGAAGAACATGAACGCCATCAGCAGGTTATCGGAGAAGACGAAGGCGAGCATGCTCGCGGTGAACAGCCCGAGGCTGGCGTAGTACCGTGGCAGCCCCGTCTCGCCCTCGTCGTTCATGTAGCCGAGCGAGAAGACGTGAACGAGGAAGGCGATGAGCGAAACGATGACCAACATCGCCGCCGACAGCGGGTCGAGAAGCAGTCCGAACGTCAACTCGAACGGCACGTCGCCGCCGACGAACGTGTACAGCGTCTCGTTGTACGTCTCGCCGAGGAAGACGGTGACGAGGACGGCGATCGAGAGGCCGAGCGACCCTGCGGTCGCGATGATGCCTGCGAGGGCGCCCTTCTTCGGCATGTACTTGCCTGCCAACAGTGCGACGACGAACGACACGAACGGGAGCGCGGCGATAGCCGGCGCGTATGCGAATACTCCTGCCATAATTACCACTTGAGAGTCGTTGCTTCCGTCACGTCGACGCTATCGAAGTTGCGGTACAACACGAGGATGATGCCGATGCCGATGGCGACCTCGGCGGCGGCCAGCGCCATCACGAACAACCCGAACACCTGTCCGGTGAGGTTCCCCCAGTAGAACGCGAACGCGATGAGGTTGATGTTCGCCGCGTTGAGCATCAACTCGACGCTCATTAGGAAGATGAGCGCGTTCTCCCGGGTCAGGATGCCGAAGATGCCGACACAGAAGACGGCGGCCGACAGCACGAGGTAGTACTCGGCCGGAACGGCTCCGAGCACCATCAGGAATCACCCTCCTCGTCCTTCTTGGCGAGCATGACGGCGCCGTCCAGCGCCGCGTCCAACACGATTGCGATGGTGATGAACGACACGAGGAAGCCCTCGCTGGCGAAGTCGCCGGCATCGAGGTTGAACATCGCATAGCCGATGGAGCGGGTTATCGACCCCTCGGCGAACCCCGTGGCGGTGCCGAATCCCGACGTGAGGAACACCGCCGAAAGGAAGCCAAACAGGGCGACGGCGAGGATGCCGGCGGCCTTGCTCGTTTCGGTGTGGAGCTGTGGGCGCGTCGTCATTGTGCCACCTCCTCGGCTTCGGGAGCGGGCTCCCGACGAACCAACATGACGGCGAAGGTGATCAGGATGAGCACCCCACCGACGTACACGAGTACCTGCATCGCTGCCAGGAACTCGGCGCGTAACATCACGTAGTGGACCGCGACGGATAGCAACGCTACACCCAACAGTAGCGCGGAATGCCACACGTCACGGACCAACACGACGCCCAGACTCGCTCCGACGGTCAACAGAGCGAACAACAGGAACGCCAGTGTCTCATACGGTACTACAGCCATTGTTTACCTCTCCAGTCGGGTTCCCTTTGAAGATTTCCGTTTCCGCCCACGTATCTCCGTACGAGCGCGCACGCGAGGGGCGAACAAGGTTCTCCGATATCCGTCGTATAAAAAGAGTCGCCGTGGGCCGGTCTACATCTCGACGACGTTGCCACAATCCGGACACGTGAGCGTCACGCCCGACTCGTCGACCTCGGTGACGTGGTAGTCGGCGCCGCATTCGGCACACGGGAGCTTCGCGCGCGTCTCCCCCATCCCCTTGGGCGCGCCAAGCGCCAGCGCGCGCACCCGGTCGTCACTCTCGTTGCGACCCTCCTGATACTCTCCCGGCCCGAACCGGACGACTTCGTCGGGGCCGACCTCGTAGTCCTCGTCCGGCGTCTGGAACGTCGCTGTCCCGTCCATCACGTAGAACACCTCCTCTTGGTCCATGTGGGTGTGCATCCCGCCGGAGAAGGACTCTCCCGGCGCCAACTCGTAGTAGTTCAGCGCCATATCCGAGAGCCCGAGCGGTTCGGTGGCGTGTTTCTGTACGTCCGCGACGCGCGGGTCGTTGTCCAACTCGTCGATGGATACTTTCTCCATGGCGAGCGAGTGGTATCGTGCGTTCGTGGTAAGTTTTGACATTGCGCGCCGCGATTGCCGGAGTTCGTCATTAAGCAGACTACCTCTATGCAAAGTGCATCTCGGAACCCACAGTCAGACGGATGGATTCATTCGACCTAGGCTATTTATTATCTGCTTATGACATGCCAACATGCGACTTCATGAGGCACAGCGCCGATTTGGACTTCTCTTTGGGATGGCCGCCTTTGCAACCGGATTGCTACTGACCCACTTGATTACACCATCTGGATTCATCAGTGATGCACCACGCTGGCAGGCCGTGACTTGGTTGTATCTTAACGCTCATGGGGTCCCGATAGCGGCTTCGAACTTTCAGCAATTTGCGTGGGGGCAGTCGATTGATTTGATGGGTCGGTATCAGGTCCCCTCCTCAGTGACTGCTATCCCGATATTACTATCGACTATTTATGTAATCGTTACAATTGATGCAATCGGTTATACTACTAGATTCAAACACATACTAGAAAACGGCGCGTATTTGCTTCTCGGTTATGTGCTAGCCAGCGGAGCTGGGGTGGCAGTTTCAGGCGCTCGGCCAGCAGTTACCCTATTGATTGTACTCTTTCTTGGCACTGGGGGTGCGATATATATCGGGAGTATCGTTGTCCAAAATTTGACCGGTGGACTCCCGTTCTTTGGCGTTGTTACACTTGGAACCGTACTTATCACCGGATTGGTGATTCTCATCGGTGGCGTAACAATTGTCTTGGCCTTCCTCCCAATCGTCGTTATAGGTGGAATCGGGGTTCTGAGTGGGTCAATTCTATCCTACATTGCTCGGAATGTGAACTGATTTCCCGGCTATCCTGCCAGAGAGTGATTCAGGATATGCCGTGATTTAAGTGAATAAACCGTACGAGCCCGATTGAACAAAATAACAAGGGCATCCGCGAGGCGCGCGAAGCGCGCCGAGCGGTTCTCCGCGCCGACCAACGGGAGGCGCGGGACCGAGACCCGACCGTAGGGAGGGTCGAAGTGTCTTTTTCATCGAAGTTTTTGCCGGTCGCTCGCCGTCAGCGAGCGACCGTGCAAAAAGTTCGGGGTCTATTGATAGTCGACTTCCCCTTCGCCTTCCCCAATCCAGGCACCACGATCGGGTTCCCGGGAGGCGAGGGGGTCGATGTCCTTGAACCACGGGACGTTCTTCAGTTGCTCTTTGTTGTAGGCGAGGTCGTCCTTCGTGTCGCCCGTGAACTCGAAGTTCTGGGTGAGCAGGATGGCGTCGACGGGGCAGACCTCCTCGCACAGTCGGCAGTAGATACACTGGCCGATGTGGAGGTTGTACTCCTCGCCGTTGCGCTGGTCGTCCGTGATAATCTGGATGGTGTCGTTCGGACAGACGTTCTCACACTGTCGACACCAGATGCAGCGCTCCTGGGAGAACTTGTGGACGCCGCGGAACCGCGGCGACACGTCGGGCGTCTCCTCGGGATACTGGACGGTGAACTTCTCGCCGTCCAGGGCGTGTTTCATCGTCGTTGCCATCGATTTGAGCATTCCGATCATGGTTAGGCAATCACCCCGACGATAACGGCGGTGAGGACGAGGTTCGCGAGGGCGAGCACGAGCATGCCCTTCCAGCCCACCTCGATGAGCTGGTCGATTCGGAGCCGCGGCAGCGCCGAGCGCGCCCACTGCGTGAACAGGAAGACGGCCCAGATCTTGATGATGAACCACAGGATGCCCGGCAGCACCGGACCGGCGGGGCCACCGAGGAACAGCGTCGCGATGATGGCGCCGCCGAGGAAGATGTGGATGAACTCACCGAGGTAGATGAGCACGAAGTACGCACTCGAGTACTCGGTCTGGTAGCCGGCGACGATTTCGGTCGGCGCCTCCGGGATGTCGAAGGGGTTGCGGCCGACCTCCATCAGGTTCGCGACCATGAACAGCACGAACGCGAAGGGGTTGACGAAGACGTACCACGACGGAATCGCGACGCCGCCGAGGGAGACGAGCGTCTCGGTCTGTGCGGCGACGATTTCGCTCATCTGCAGCGAGCCGGCAAAGAGGACGACCGACGCCGCGATGAGCACCAGCGGAATCTCGTAGGCGAGGTTCTGTGCGACCGCGCGCAGACCGCCGAGCATCGAGAACTTGTTGTTCGACGCGTAGCCGGCCATCACCAGCCCGACCGAAGCGATGGAGGCGACGGCGAAGACGTAAACGAGGCCCGCTTCGGGGTCAGCGAGGTGGATGCCGTTACCCATCGGGATGACGGCGAAGCCCAGTAGCGCGGAACTCGCGATGACGATGGGTGCGAGGTCCCACGCCGGGCGGTCGACGCCCTCGGGGACGATGAGCTCTTTCGACAGCAGTCGGACCGCGTCGGCGACGATGATGAGCAATCCGGCGGGGCCGATGCGGTTGACCGCATAGCGGTCCGTGAACGCGGCGGTAATCTTCCGTTTGGCCCACGGACCGGCCAGTGCCGTCATCGTCAGCATCAGCGTGCCGACGAGCGCCGCGCCGATGAACGACGCGATGAACGTCTCGCCGGGGCCCATCTCGGTGCCGAACCCCAGCAGGTCGCCGATGATGTCGGGCAGCGGCGTCTGGGTCTGGGCCGGAATCATCGGTCCACCTCACCCAGGACGATGTCGAGGCTGCCCAGCGACGCGATGAGGTCCGGGATGTACTCGCCTTCGGTCATCTCTCGCAGCGTGTGCAGGTTACAGAAGCACGGACTTCGAATCTTGAACCGGGCGGGCTTGTCGGTGCCGTCCGAGCGCATGTAGATGCCGAGTTCGCCCTTCGCGGCCTCGACACCGCGGTAGATTTCGGTGTCGGGGTCGGGCTTGAGCGTTCGCGGAACGTTGGCCTGAATCGTCCGTTCCTCTTCGGGCCACTCTTCGAGCAGGTCGACACACTGCTCGATGATCTTCGCGGACTCCTCGACTTCGCGCATCCGGACGAGGACGCGGCTGTAGTTGTCACAGCCGTCCTCGGTGATGACGTCCCAGTCGAGTTCCTCGTAGTAGCCGTAGGGGTCGTCGCGGCGCAGGTCGATGTCGACGCCGGAGCCACGGGCGACGGGGCCGGTGGCGCCGTACTGTTTTGCGACCTCCGGCGGGAGTTCGCCGGTGTTGACACACCGGAGCTGGAAGATTTCGTTCGAGGTGATGAGGTTGTGGTACTCCTGGGTCTTCTTCGGAAGCCCATCGAGGAAGTCGCGGACCTTCTCGAAGAACTCCTCCCGCGGTTCGGGGATGTCCCACGCGACGCCGCCGAGGCGGAGGTAGTTGAACATCAGTCGCTGACCGGTGAGGTCTTCGAGGATGTCCTGGACGACCTCGCGGTCGCGGAAGGCGTACTGGAAGACGGCGGTGAAGTCACCGAAGACGTCCAGCGCGAACGTCCCCAGTGCGAGCATGTGACTCGCGATGCGGCACAGTTCCGCGGACATCGTCCGGATGACCTGTGCGTACTCGGGCACCTCGATGTCCGCCATGTCCTCGGCCGCGCGGGCGTAAGCCCACTCGTTGAGGATACCGGCGGAGACGTAGTCCCAGCGGTCCGGGTACGGCATAATCTGGTGCCGGTAGGTGGACTGCTGGCACATCTGCTCCTCACAGCGGTGGAGGTAGCCGATGTCGGGTTCCACGTCGGCGATTTGCTCGCCGTCGAGCACCGTCTCGACGTGCAGGACGCCGTGAGTGGCGGGGTGGTGCGGTCCGATGTTGATGAACATCGTGTCGGACTCCGACCCCTCGCCGCGCTGGTCCGGCTCCAGGGGGTTGGCGTGTTCGCGGAACGGGACGACCTGCGGTTTCTCGGGATTGTAGTCCTTCCCGAGGGGGTGTCCTTGCCAGGTCTCCGGCAGCAGGATGCGACGCAGGTCGGGGTGGTCGGCGTACTCGATGCCCACGAGGTCGTAGGCCTCCCGCTCGTGCCAGTCGGCCGTCCGGTACACTGCCTCGCCGGACTGGCTGACCGGTTCGTCACGCGTGGTGGGAACGACGACGCCGACCTCCTGTGTCGGGTCGTCGTACTTCTTCAGGTGGTAGATGGACTCGTAGCGGTCCTCGTACTCCTGGGCGGTGACACACGAACAGTAGTCGAAACCCGCCTCCTCGCGGAGCGCACCGAGGGCTTGCTGTACCTCGTCGGGGCGGACGACGAACGCCGGTGCGTTGACGTGTTCCTCCCGGCCGATGACGGCGTCGCCGAGCAGCGCCTCGAGTTCGGCGTAGTCGACGTTGCCGTCGGGCGTTTCACCGACGTCCGTGGGTTTTGGTTCTTCCAGACTCATGGTGAGTTCGCCCAGTTGTACCGCATGACGAGGTCATCCTCGTCGATTTCGTCTGCGAGATGCTGTACCAACTCGTCGCGTTCGAGGTCGCCGAACTGTTCGAGTTCGTACGGTTTGACCGTCACCGGCGACGTTTCGCCGTTGGCGACTCGCTCCTGCAGTTTGGCGATGCCGTAGATGAGCGCCTCGGGGCGCGGCGGACAACCGGGGACGTGGATGTCGACCGGGATGACCTCCTCTGCACCCTTGATGACGTTGTACCCCTCCTGGAACGGCCCGCCGGAGATGGTACACGACCCCATGCCGACGACGAACTTCGGTTCGGGCATCTGGTCGTAGACGCGCTTCATCCGCGGGGCGAACTTCGAGACGATAGTCCCCGGGACGATAATCACGTCGGCCTGTCGCGGGGAAGCCCGCGGCACACCTGCGCCGAAGCGGTCGAGGTCGTGCTTGATGGCGTAGGTGTGAATCATCTCGATGCTGCAGCATGCAATACCGAACTGCAGCATGAACATCGACGAACCCCGGACCCAGTTCATGAACTTGTCGAACTTGGTGAGGATGAACGGCGAGGAGCCGAAGGCCTCCCGAAGTTTCGAATTGAACCGGTTGTCGACGCCGTCGCCCATCCGGGCTTCCTGCGTCGAGACTGTGTCGTGGATTTCCTGTTCGCTACTCATAGTTCACTCTTGATTTCCGCACGTTCGCTCTTGACCCAGCGAACGGCACCGTTGCGCCACGCCCACCCGAGTCCGATAACGAGAATCGCGAGGAAGACGAGCATCGGGCCCAACACCGGAGTCAGTCCGAACTCGGCTACTGCGTCGCTGTAAATCAGTGCCCATGGGAAGATGAGCACCGTCTCGATGTCGAAGACGACGAACAGCAGCGCGATTAGGTAGTACTGGATGTTGAACCGAATGCGCGTATCGCCCGTCGGAATCTCGCCGGATTCGTAGGTGGCGCGTTTACCTTGCTCGGGCACGCTCGGCCGGAGGAGACTCGATATCCCGATCATCGAGAGGGGTATCGCGACTCCCACCAACGCCAGCGCCCCGACGGCGATCCATGGATTGCTCATCGCTTCTGTATCGTATGACGGTTAGGAACACCGATACATAAGAGTTGATTTGTCCGGCGGCGACGCCGACTCACTGCCGATTTTCGCGGAACGCCTCGGTTCCCTCGCGGTGAAGTGCCATCGACACCTCGCCGACGCCGTCCTGAAGGTCGTCGTGGTACGCTTCCAGCCGGTCTTCCAGTTCCGGATGTGCGCGCGAGAGCGTCTGGACTGCCGACAGCGCCGCGTTGAACGACTTGCCCGCATCGACGGCGACGATGGGGGCGCCCGTCGGCATTCCGATAACCGAGTCGACGGACTTCTCCTGAACTGGGACGCCGACGACTGGAATCGGGTAGGCGATGGAGGCGGTCATGTTCGGAAGGTCAGCCGATTTCCCGCCCGCACCGGCGATGATGACATCGAGTCCGCGCTGCTTGGCCGTCTCGCCGTAGACGTACATCAACTCGGGCGTCCGGTGGGCCGAAACGACGAACGTCTCGAAGGTGAACTTCGATTCCGGCGGGTCGTCGTAGTCGGTCACTTCCTCGAAGCCGAGTTCAGTCAGCGCCTCGTAGGCCCCGTACATGGTGTCGAGGTCCGAATCCGACCCCATGATGATGCCCACGTCGGGCGTCTCCTCGTCGGAGCGGTCCGCCTCGGCTTCGGCCTCCAGTAGGTCGATAACTTCCTGTACCTCCGCAGAGCGTGTCATACGCGTGTCCCCGAAGGGAGGGCGCTTTGTCGTTGTGGTTGCGCGTGGGTCGTGTCACGACATATCCGTGTGTCCGACTACAGAGGACACAAAAACCACCACACATCGACGGCGGTGAAATTACGACAGTAGAGCCGTCGAATACAATCGAAATGCATCGCAGACGGACGTTTCTGAAAGGCGCTGGAATCGTCGGAGCGGCCGGCATCGTCGGAGTCGGCAACGTAACGGCGACGACGGCGACGGGAATCGACGACGCACTCGACCTTACGGGTGGTGTACAGGACGCGATTGCCGTACTGAACGCCGACGCGGCAGTCGAGGCACTCGCCGAGGAGATAACCAGTCTCGATGTCGACGCCGAAAGCCGAGCGTTCGAGGTGTTGCCGCTCGTGTACTTCCGAGCGCCGGGACCGGTCGTCGAGACGGTCGCCGAACTCGACGGCGTTCGCTACGTCGCCGCCAACCGCGAGTTGGAGTACTACAACGACGACGCCGCGGAAGTGACAGACGTGAACGCCGCCCGGTCGACCCAAGGCGTCGACGGGTCGGGAACGCACGTCGCCGTCATCGACAGCGGCATCGATGCCCTACATCCCGATTTGACCGTCGAGAACAACTACCAGTGGGCGGGCAATCCCATCGGGTCGCCGACGCTGTGGGTGCCGGCCCACGACCTCGACACGGACGAGCTCGGCCACGGTACGCACTGCTCGGGCACCGTCGCCGGACGGAGCGACACCGACGGCGGGATGGCTCCCGGCGCGTCGCTGACGGGGTACTCGACCGGCGCGGCCGTCTCCGTGTTGAAGTCGGCCGCGGCGTTCGACCACCTGCTCGCGAATCACGCCGACGCCGTCGACGTGGTGTCGAACTCCTACGGCGCGGCCTCGGGTGCCGATTTCGACCCGAACGCGCCGCTGAACGTCGCAACCGAGACGGCCACCTTCGATGAGAACCTCGTCTGTGTCTTCGCCGCCGGCAACGACGGCCCGAGTTCGAACACGCTGAACGACTACGCGAAGGCGCCGTGGGTGCTCGGCGTCGCCGCGACGAACGACGACAAGGCGCTGATGGACTTCTCCTCGCGCGGGCGACCCGGCGGAAAACACGACCGCTCGGCCGCTCTCGAGGACGGGACGGGCATCTACCGCCCCGGCGTCGCCGCCCCCGGCAACCAAATCAACAGCACGATGTCGCCGACCGACATCCTGCAGGCGACTTCGCCCGACACCGACCCGTTCTACGCCGCGATTTCGGGTACGTCGATGGCGTGTCCGGTCGTCTCCGGCGTCGCCGCGCTCATGCTCGAGGCCGCAAGCGGCACGCCCGACGCTCTCGAAGTCATCAGAACCATCGAGGCCACCGCCGACGACATCGGCTTCGACCCCTACGAGACCGGCCGCGGGTTCGTCGACGCCGACGCCGCCGTCGACCGCGCCGCTTCGGGCGACTGGGCCTGACTACTCGAAGGTCAGCCCGTCGCGCAGTTCTCGCGTTTCTTCGAGCAGCCCCGAACAGTCCGTCGCATCGTCGTCGACCAGCGTGATGTGACCCATCTTCCGGAGCGGCCGGACCTGCCGTTTGCCGTACCAGTGCAGCGACGCCTTCGGCGATTCGAGGACTGAATCGGTTCCCGACAGAGTCGCGGTTTCGGGTTCGTCTACGTCCCCGAGCAAATTCGCCGTCACGCTCGGGCCGCGGCGCTCGGCCGAACCGAGCGGCCACCCCAACACCGCTCGGACGTGCTGTTCGAACTGCGAGGTTCGTGCGCCCTCGATGGTCCAGTGTCCGGAGTTGTGCGGGCGGGGAGCGATTTCGTTGACGAGTATCTCGCCGTCGACTTCGAACAGCTCGATACCGTAGACGCCGCGGCCGTCGAGGGTCTCCAGTACCTCGAAGGCAACCTCGCGGGCGCGCTCCCTCGTCTCGGGGTCGGTACGCGCCGGCGACGCCGTCTCTCGGAGAATCTCCTCCTCGTGAATTGTCTCGGTAACGGGGTAGGCACGAACCTCCTCGGCACCTTTCACGCCCATCACCGCGAGTTCGCGCTCGAAGTCGACCATCTCTTCGGCCAGAGCGGGGCCGCCGAGGGCGTCCAGAACCGCTTCGGCCTCCTCGGGACCTTTGGCTGGCATGTTCCCGCGGCCGTCGTAGCCGCCCTGCCGTGCTTTACACATCAGCGGCCAGCCCAACTCCTCGCCAGCCGCGCGCAGGTCCTCGGCGTCGTCGACCCGCCGGAACTCGGGGACCGGAATTCCGGCGTCGGCGAGCGCGCGGTTCTGGACGAGTTTGTCCTGAATCGTCCGCAGGGTGTCGGGGTCGGGATGGACCGGCGTGTCCGTCTCCTCGCTGACCCGCTGCATCTCGTCGGGGTCGGCGAGTTCGATTTCGAAGGTGAGCACGTCGACGCGCTCGGCGAGTTCCCGAATCGCGTCGTAGTCGTCGAAGTCGCCGACGATTTGCTTGCGGACGACCGGTGCGGCCGGACAGTCCGGTGTCGGGTCCGAGACGACCAACTCGACGCCCAGCGGGCCGGCGGCCTCGCCCATCATCCGTCCGAGTTGTCCGCCGCCGACAACGCCCAGCGTCGCGGCTGGCGTGGTGTGGTTCATATGTACCTCCGGGCGGCCACCGGCCGAGAAAGTTGCTATCTGGAGTGAGCGGTCACTCCAGCCGCGATTCGTCGACGTAGAAGACGAACGGCGTGTCGAAGGTCCGCATGAGGTGGACGCGAGCCTCGTAGCGGTCGTCGATGCGCTCGTCGACGGCACCCCGCTCGTCGGCGTGGACGATGACGACCGGCGGGTTCTCCGCCAGCGCCGACTCGAGCGTCCCGTTGTCGGGGGCACAGTTGACGTTCATTTCGCCCGCTTCGAAGTACCACGGCAGCGGCAGCGAATTGAACCAGTTCGAACACGTCGGCCGCCGCTCCAACTCCTCGTTGCCGGTCGGGTTGTAGAGGTGCTCGCCGTACAGCACCACGTCAGTCCCCTCGTTTTGGTCGGCGAGCGTTCGCATGTCGGTAAGCGTCGGTTCCACGTCGCCGGAGGGCTGGGCGTACTGGACGAGGGGGTTGTCGTCGGATTTCGGGTCGGCAAAGCTCGTCGCGTAGCCGGTCCAGGCCATCGACCCGACGAGGACGATGCCGAGGAGGACGACCAAGGCCACACTGACGGTGTCGTCGTCGAGTTGGGCGTCCCGGCCCCACCGATAGAGGATGCCGAGTCCGTAGGCGGCCGGAATCGCCAGCGGCAGGACGATGTGGACGACGAGCCACGCCGACCCGCCGATGTCGGTGATGAAGGGGTAGCCGACGAGCGAGGCGGCCCCCCAGTAGAAACTGAACGAGACGAGGTCGTCGGGCCGGTCGGCGGCGTACAGCGTGACGGCGAAGCCGACCAGCGCCAGCGCGACGAGCGCAGTCGAGGATTCGGCGGTGATGAGCGCCATCTCACCGAGGTATTCGAGGTAGGGGTTGGGGTCGTCTGTTCGGGGTGTAATCCACTGACAGCCGTACAGTTCGGCGGTCGAACCGAGCGTAAACGCGAAGAGATGCGGGAGTTCCAGCGGGTTCGCGAGCGCCTCCCCGAGCGTCGGCGCGGCGGCCACGTCGAAGTACCCATCGTAGCCGCTGCAGGAGCGGTAGTACAGCCCCTGTGAGGGGAGGCTTCCGCGCGGCGCGTACACGTACGTGACAGTCACGAGAAACAGCGCGACGCTGCCGGCGATGGAGCGAGCGTGACGGACGACGCTGCCGAGCGCCCACGCGAGATACTGCCGGAGAACTGCCATCGGGGACTGCTCGGCGAACCGGGCGAAGAGGAGGCGGTGATGAAGGAGCAGGACCGTCGCGCCGACGAACGCAAAGAGGTACGCCAGCACGTTCTCCTTGGCACCGAAGCCGACGGCGAGGGCGAACGTCGCCCCGTAGAGGTAGCGGCCGTCGTCGAAGTCGATAGCCCGAACGAAGCAGGCGAAGGCGAAAAACGAGAAGGTGGCCGCGAGGATGTCGCTCCGCATGAACCGCGAGAAGTACAGCAACACGGGGTTCAACGCGAGCAACAGCGCCAGCGAGACGACCGTCTCGTCACGCAATCGGTGTCGGAACAAAAGCGCCGCGAGCGGCAAGAACCCGCCGACCAGTGCGGGAAACAGCCGCATCACGAAGTCGGTCGCGCCGAGCAACTCGAACAGCGGCGCGTTGACGAGATGCAACAGCGGGCCGTGGATGATAGGTCGGTAGAACGTCTCCCCCGAGGCGGCGTAGTCGGCAATCCAGTAGGCGACGCGACCCTCGTCCCAGTGGGCGACGCGACTGCCGAGAAAGGCCAACCGGAGGACAATCGAGACGACAGTGAGACCGAGAACGGCGAGCAGCGTTCTGTCGCGACGAACGTTCATCGCCGGTACCCAGACGCCCAGGGATTAGAATCCTTCTGGTCCGTAACTAGCTGTGTGATAACACGTAACAAGACTCAAGTCGGTCCGGGCCCAACCTCTTCGAGACCATGTCGAGCGAACGCCCCATGTTCGAGACCCGTGACCGCAGAGAACTGTACGATTTTATCGACTCACGCGGTGAGGTGACCTACGACGACCTCGTCGAGTCGGACCTCCTGACCGACCCCGACCGGTATCGGCAACTGGTCGCGGTGATGAAACGGGACGGCATCCTGGAGGAAGACGACGGGACGCTCCGGCCGGCGCTGGACGCCGGAACCGAAGAGACACACCACATCGACGGGACGGAGGTGACCATCCGACCGGCGAGACAGGAGGACATCTCCGGCATCCTCGGTGTGATGCGACAGGTAGCCGAGGAGAAACGGTACATCGTCGCCGAGGACGTAGCCGAGCAGTTGTCGAGCGACAGCGCCCTCGTCCGCCAAGACCTCGAAGACCAGCGGTTCTTCGTCGCCACGATAAACGACGAGGTCGTCGGGTGGTGTGCCGTCGAGACGCCCCGAATCGACAAACTCGCCCACACCGGCGAACTCACCCTCGGCGTCCTCGAGGAGTACCGGGGACGAGACATCGGCAGCCACCTGATGCAGCGGGCGCTGTCGTGGGCCTCGAAAGCCGGCTTCCATAAGGTGTACAACAGCATTCCGGCGACGAACGCCGCGGGCATCGAGTTCCTCGAAGAACACGACTGGAACACCGAAGCCATCCGCCGGGACCACTACCGCATCGACGGGGCGTTCGTCGACGAAGTGATGATGGCGCTGCAGTTGAACGACTGACCGTCGCCGGCCGTTCGGCGGTCGTTTCGGCAGTTCTTTTAGGCGCCCTGACCGAGCGACAGTCATGGTAGCGCTCGGGCTGGTAGTCGCGCAGTTCAACAAAGAGCGGCCGATTACCCACGAGATGGAGGACCGCGGACGGGCGGCCGCCGACGACGCCGGTGCCGATATCGTCGAAACTATCGAGGTACCGGGGGCCTACGACACGCCGCTGGCTGCCGACCGACTGGCACGCCGGGAGGACGTCGACGCCGTCGCCGTCCTCGGTGCCATCATCACCGGCGACACCGACCACGACCAGGTCATCGCCGACGCCGCCGCACAGGGGTTGACCGACGTATCGTTGGAGCGGGACACCCCGGTCGCCTTCGGCGTCATTGGCCCCGGAATGAGTCAGGCGGAAGCCGAAGAACGAATCGACTACGGAGCGACCACCGTCCGGAGCGCTATTGAACTCGCAGAGGAACTACAATGACAATGGATTTCGCAGACCGCCTCGAGCGCGTCGAACCGAGTGCAACGCTCGCTATCAGCAACCTCGCATCGCAACTCGAAGCCGACGGCGTCGACGTCGTCGACCTCTCGGTGGGTGAACCCGACTTCCCGACGCCGGCGAACGTCGTCGACGCGGGCAAGCAGGCCATCGACGACGGCCACACCGGCTACGCCCCCTCCAACGGGATTCCCCCGCTGAAGGAAGCCATCGTCGAGAAACTCGACGGCGACGGCCTCGACTATTCGACCGACGAAGTCATCGTCACCCCCCGGCGCCAAACAGGCGCTGTACGAGACGTTTCAGGCGCTCATCGAAGAGGGCGACGAGGTCGTCCTCTTGGACCCAGCGTGGGTGAGCTACGAGGCGATGGCGAAGATGGCCGGCGCCGACATCTCCCGCGTCGACCTCTCGGAACACGACTTCCAGTTAGCGCCGGCGCTCGAGGAACTGGCGGCGACTGTCTCCGACGACACCGAATTGCTCGTCGTTAACTCGCCGTCGAACCCCTCCGGGGCGGTGTTCGGCGACGACGCCCTCGAGGGCGTCCGCGACCTCGCGGTCGACCACGACATCACCGTCATCTCCGACGAGATTTACGACGCTATCACCTACGATACCGAGCAGACCTCGCTGGGCTCTCTCGACGGGATGGGTGAGCGGACGGTGACCATCAACGGCTTCTCGAAAGCCTACTCGATGACCGGGTGGCGACTCGGCTACCTCGCCGCGCCCGAACCGCTCGTCGAGCAGGCGTCGAAACTCCACAGCCACTCGGTGTCGTGTGCGACGCACTTCGTCCAGTACGCGGGCGTCGAGGCGCTGGAGAACACCGACGACGCCGTCATCGAGATGCGCGAGGCCTTCGAGGACCGTCGCGACATGCTCGTCGACCTCTTCGCCGAGCACGGCAAGGACGTCCCGGTTCCGGACGGCGCGTTCTACATGATGCTGCCGGTCGATGACGACGACCAGGCGTGGTGTGAGGGCGCAATCGAGGACGCCCACGTCGCCACCGTTCCGGGGAGCGCCTTCGGAACGCCCGGCTACGCGCGACTCTCGTATGCGGCCAGCGAAGAGCGCCTCCGCGAGGGCGTCGAGCGGTTGGCCGACGCCGGATACCTGTAGTCGGACCGAGTACTACACCGAGGCGTTTCTCACGGGAGACGACCGTAGAACGGAGAGGTTCAGGGCCGGCGGAGAAGTGCATCCCACCATCCCAGACGCCGGCGAGTCGAAGACCTCGATGGAGGGCGACGACCGTCTTTTGCGGCCGCGACGGGTTCGGCGACCACCCCCACCGCCGAATCCCGAGTGAGGTCTCCACCTACGTCTGGCACCCACTGCGGTATGAACAGTTCTTCTAGTCCTCTAGATGCTGGAGGTACGCTTCGACGAGCGCCTGCTGTGCGTGGCGGAGGTGGTAGTGAAACGTCGGGGAGCTGATGTCCATGGTGTCGGCGATGTCCTCGGCGGTGGCGTCGCGCGGCCACGAGAAGTACCCGCCGAAGAAGGCGTGTCTGAGCGCCGCCTCCTGTTTGTCTGTCAGTCGGTCGTCGACGCCGTGGTGGAACGCCTCGACGGTCCGAACCGGGCGCTCGACCTCGTGTTTCGACACCAACTCGGCGTCGTAGAACTCCTTGGCCGCCTCGACTATCGGGCGAGGGGCCGCATCACCCGGAACTTCCGCGACGAAGGTGGTCTCTCCGTCCCGAGCCTCGAGAGAGACTGGCGACGCGCCGGCCTCCAGCAGTCGACGGATGAGGGAGTCGGTCGTCACGACCTCGAAGACGCCATCGTCGCCGTTGGAGCCGACGTACTCCGCGGAGTCGACCGTCGGCGTCTCCTCGGCAATCGCCTCGACCCGCTCGGGCGGGAGCCCCGAGACCGTAATGTAGTGGCGATACCGGTCGGCGCCCGCCGGAGTACTCCACTCGTGTCGACAGGGACCGTCAGCGAGCGTCGACACGGACGCGAGGAACGCTTCGGGACTCTCGATGCGGAAGGTGAGTCGCGTCGCGCTGTCGGAGAGAAGCAGGCGTTCGGTCTGGACGGCGTTGATGGCGAAGCCGACGATTTCTCCGAGGCGTCGGAACGCCGCCTGCTCGCGGTCGTTGAACGCCTCGGACCGCGAGGAGTACACGACGAGGACCCCCAGGACGTTCCCCCGGTGGACCAACGGAACAGCGACGCCGGATTCGATGCCGCGCTCGACGGCCGCTTCCCGAACGGGGTCGGGGAACGACAGCTCCGGGATTTGCTGTGCCGCCTGGGGTTCGCCGGTGTCGAGCGCTTTCTGTGCTGGCCGAGTCCACTCGAGGTCGTTGAGTTCATCCATTACTCCGAGGAAGTCCTCACCGACTCCGATGCCGGTCTCGGGCGTTATCGTCTCCTCGGGCGTGTTCCGTCCGACCCACACTGCCCGATACAGTTCGGAGGCGGCGAGTCGCTCACACACCGTCGATTCGATTTCCTCCCTGCTCGCAGCGTCGACGATACCTCGGATGACACCGTGAACCGTCTCGCTGATTCGGTTCATCGTGTCGAGTTCGTCGCGCTGTCGCCGGAGGGCAGCCTCTCGGTCGTGGCGAAGCGAGATGTCACGGGCGATGCTGACGAGCACCGTCTCGTCGCTAACCTCCAGGACGGTGCTGTTGAACTCGTGGGGAATCCGTCGGCCGTCCGTCGTTAGAACGTCGAACTCCATCGTATACCCCGGTGGGAGCGACTCGAAATCCGCGAGAGCTTCCCTCGCGTCGACGCGCTGCTCGGACGGGAGCAGGTCGAAACCGTCCATCTCCGAGAGTTCCTCGTCGTCGTACCCAGTCACCTCCCGGACCTGGTCGTTCCACCACAGCAGCCCGCCATCGAGATCCAGAATGTACACTAAATCCGGGAGTGATTCCAACAGTTTCGCCGTCGACGCGTCGATATCGAGTTCCGACATATCCCACCCTACCCGCGACTCACGACGCTAAAACAAAAAACAGCCGGCTGGGGGTTCGACAGTCAGTCGTCGAGTGCGTCGGCGACGCGCTCGAGTTCGCGTCGGATGTCGTGGAGCTCGTCGCGGACCTTCCGGACCTCACGGACGAGCTCTTCGTTGTCCTCGCTTTCGCCGCGGGCACCGGGGCCGCCGGGGCCACCACCCATACCGGGAGCGCCGCCCGGACCGCCGCCGCCCGCATCATCGCCGCCCTAGTCTACTCTCGGGCG